>JBBQSZ010000006.1:0-80986 GCA_038234745.1 Flavobacteriales bacterium
GTCTTTGTGCGAAATCAATATTTCTGATGGATTTGAAACTTCTCTCAAACCGTTGCCTAGCATTTCATAAATTCCGATTTCGGCAGTAGAACCAAAACGATTTTTCAGCGAACGCAAAATGCGATAGACATGATTTCTATCGCCTTCAAACTGCAAAACGGTGTCGACCATGTGTTCCAATATTTTGGGACCAGCAATATTTCCATCTTTGGTAATATGACCAATTAGAATCACAGGAATATTGGTTTCTTTGGCAAATTTTATGAGTTCGGCAGTGGTTTCTCGAATTTGAGAAATACTTCCCGGAGTTGATTCAATATAATCCGTATGAAGCGTTTGAATAGAATCAATAATGATAATTTCGGGTTCAATTGCTTCAATTTGTTTGAAGATATTTTGGGTTTTAGTTTCCGTAAGAATGTAACAATTGGCACTATTTGGCGTGATTCTTTCGGCGCGCATTTTGATTTGTTTTTGGCTTTCTTCACCAGATACGTATAAAGTTTTATAAGGTAATTTTAAAGAAATTTGCAATAAAAGCGTACTTTTTCCGATACCGGGTTCGCCACCCAAAAGGATTAAAGAACCCGGAACAATACCACCACCCAAGACGCGATTTAATTCGCCGTCTGTGGTGTTCATTCTTACTTCTTGACTAGAATCAATTTCGTTTACTAGTAAGGGTTTTGAGACTCTTTTTGAATCAGGATTTGAGGGTTTCCAACTTGATTTTTCTTCTTTTTGAATAATTTCTTCTACGATACTATTCCATTCTTTGCAGGAATTGCATTGTCCTTGCCATTTCGAATATTGGGCGCCACAATTTTGGCAAAAGAAGGTCGTTTTTACTTTAGACATTGCTATTTTTTAGTGGTTAGGCTTTGCATTTCGTCAAATTTATCGCTCATCATATTTTTGTTCAAATCCCCAATTTCTTCTAATTGAGTGGCTTTTTGATACGATTTTGCTGCTTTTTTAGCATCTCCATTTTTTTCATACATTAAACCCATTTCATAATCGGCCAACATTGATTTTGGATAATTTTTTCGAGCAATTTCTGCCAATTTTTCTAATTCAGAATAAGATTTATTTTTTAGAATGGCAGCTTCAATGGCTTTGAAATCGGATATTCTAACGGAAGTTTTAAGACCCAGCGTTTTTGTTATAAGATCATATTTGTCGGTTAAATATTTGGTTTGATCCTTTGGAAGAATAGCGATTTTTTCTGTAAATTCAGTCATTGAAATGGGTTTGTAACAGTCGAAAATTTGATACAAAGCATTGGGAATGGAATACAATACCGAGGAATAATGTGAGGCACCTTTGAAAGAATCGTATTTGTAATTAATCAAGGGATTACTGGCGTTTTTGATGTTCTCATCCAATTTTTTCACTGATTCCAAAATGTCTTTTATGTCTCCATCACCAGTCGATTGATAGTAGAAAAGAGGTTGTTTTAAAGCTGTAAATCGTTCGGGAATTCTAGTTTCCATTTCGGGCACAAGTTCTGGACTTAACGAAATAAAGGCGTTAAAAATGGAATACTCTTTATATAGAAAAAAGTTTAAATAACCAGCTGTTGTATCGTGACCTGCAATAATTCTGAAAGGGGCAACACGGTATTTTTTTTCGATGTACGGTAGCAATTCGCTACCAATAAAACTGAAGAAATTCGCGCCTTTTCCAGCAGGCAAATCGGTGGAATCGTCATAATTGCAATCGTCAATACGTTCTTCATTTATGTTTTGGCTAATTCCCACAACTATAGTTTCAGGCATATCTTCCCAATAAGCACCGTAATTTAAAGCGCCATAAAAAGGGTCAAACAAGTAATCTCCATCGAGCAAAACCAGTATAGGATATTTTTTATTTGGATTTTTTTCGTAAGATTCGGGAAGTCCAATGGTGATTTTTCGGCTTTCGCCCAATTTGTTTGAGACGAATGTTTCGCTAGTTTTTTGTGAAAAAACGGTAGTTGAAAAAAACAAAAAGAGTAGTAGCTGCTTCATAATTTCTGGGATTTTTGAAATTAATTTTTTTTCGAATTTTCTGAGTCGAAAAGAGCAGCAATATAATACTTTTTTAGTTGTATTTTTAAAAAGCAGTACATCTAAAAAAAGTTAAAGCAAGAAAAATAATTGAAATTATTGGAGATTATTTTTAAAATTTAAGTCAATGAATTATCCTTTTCATTCGGAAATATAATCCAAGGTTTGAATGTTTTGGCTTCTTCAAAATCCAGAGTTGCATAAGAAATGACAATTATAATATCATCTTTTTGTACTTTCCGAGCTGCGGGTCCGTTGAGTGTGATTTCGCCAGAATTTTTTGCGCCTTTGATGACATACGTTTCAAGACGTTCGCCATTATTGATGTTTACAATCGACACTTTTTCTCCTTCAATAAGGTTTGAAGCATCCATTAAAGCTTCGTCAATAGTGATGCTACCAATATAATTTAGATCGGCTCCAGTGACTTTTACCCGGTGAATTTTTGATTTTACGACTTGTATTTGCATAGCGCAAAAGTAAATTAATTTAATGAAATGGTATCTATCAATCTAACATTGTTAATAAAAACAACTATAAATGCACGATATTTCTTAGCACTGCTTTTTCTGATGCAAGGTAAGAGCGTTGCTTCTTCGGCAATTTGATAGTATTCTAAAGTAAAAAGAGTGTTTTTTTTAAATGATTTTATAACATAATCAGTTGTGATTTTCGCGCTATGTGTTTGAAATATTTCTTTAGATTCGATTAATGTTTTATAAATAATGGAAGCTTCTTGTTTTTCTTTGGAAGATAAAAGACCATTCCTAGAACTCATTGCGAGTTGGTTTGGCTCTCGAAATATTGGACATCCAATAATGTTGACTTTCATCTTGTTTTTAGAAACCATTTTCCTCACAATTTGCAATTGTTGAAAATCTTTTTCGCCAAAATAGGCATTCGTAGGTTGAACAATTTCAAAAAGGCGCTTTACAATTGTGCCCACGCCGTTAAAATGTCCGGGTCTGAATTTGCCTTCCATTTGGTTTTCTAAACCATCAAAATCAAAATGTTGAGAAACAGTTTCTCCTTCATAAATTTCTTCTACTGTGGGTGCGAATAGAATAATTTCTGGATTAAATTCCGTTATTTTTTTGATGTCTTCTTCTAATGTTCGGGGGTATTTTGCCAGATCTTCTAGGTTATTAAACTGAGTAGGATTTACAAAAATACTAACCACAGTACTATCGTTATCCGACAATGATTGTTGCATTAACGAAAGATGACCTTCGTGCAAAGCCCCCATTGTAGGTACAAAGCCGATCGAGGATTTATTGGTTTTAATAGATTTTAAAAATGCTATCAAAGCTGCTTTTCCGTAGAAAATATGCATAGGTGTTTTGTTGAAATAATGTGCAAACATAATATTTTAGTCTATAAACTGCATAATATTTCGTAATTTTGCATGTTTTTTATTAGCAATAAATTAAGTAATCTACAATATGGAAGATAAGAGGATATTATATGTATCATCTGAAGTGGTGCCCTATCTAGCTGAAAATGAGGTATCTTCAATGTCTTACGAAGTGCCAAAAATGATTAATAATCAAGGTGGACAAATCAGAATTTTCATGCCTAGATATGGAAATATAAACGAAAGAAGACATCAATTGCACGAGGTAATTCGACTTTCTGGGATGAATTTGGTTGTAAATGACTTGGATATGCCCTTGATTATAAAAGTGGCATCCATTCCAAAAGAAAGAATTCAGGTTTATTTTATTGATAATGATGAATATTTTAAAAGAAAAGCCACATTTACAGATGAAGATGGAGCGATGTTTCCGGATAATGATGAACGAGCCATTTTCTTTGCCAAAGGAGTTGTCGAAACAGTTAAAAAACTAAATTGGGTTCCCGATATTATTCATGTTCACGGATGGATGGCAGGAATGTTGCCTATTTATATGAAGCATTTTTATAAAAACGAAGCTTTATTCTCCGATACGAAGATCGTAACATCGGTTTACAGTCAGTCTTTCGAAGGAAACTTAGATATTGAGATGATTAATAAAATCAAGTTTGATGGCGTCCCGGTCGAATCAATTTCAGACTTAGAAATGCCGGATTATGAAAACATCATGAAGGCTACTATTAATCATTCGGATGCTGTAATTATTGCTTCAGAAAACCTATCTTCAAGTTTAACAAAATTTATAGAATCTTCAGGAAAACCTTTTTTACCTTTCGCCCCGAAAGATAAATTCGCTGAATCGTATTCAAATTTCTATAAAAATTCTGTTCTATAAATTAACATTCTCTTGTAAACATGCACATAAATTCCTTTTTTAAGTCCTTATTATTTCTTGCAAGCATCCTTCTTTTCGTTTCGTGCGACAAAGAATATAATTCGGTCGGAGACACATTAATTGGTGATAATCATTTCGATTTATCTAAATATACTTCAAATGTGTTGGCTTATAATGAAAAAATAACGCCTATCGAATCTGATAATCTTCCCATAAATGCGTTGGGTATTTATGACAATCATGCGTTTGGAAAAACTATTGCCAGTTTTGTTACTCAATTGTCATTATCGACTTCAGATCCTGTTTTTGGTCCTAATCCTGTTATTGATAGTGTTTATGTGGATGTACCGTATTTTAGTCACTTGGATCCAAAAAATCCAACAGATGCAACTTCTGGTAATAGTACGTATATATTAGATTCTATTTATGGAGAACCTAAAGCCAAAATAAAACTGAGTGTATACGAATCAGGTCGCTATATGGGAAATCAAAATGGACTGGCTCAAACTTTTTATACCAATCAAAATTCGGAATTTGACAGTTATAAAATAGGGAGTCGTTTAAATGATGATTCAAAACCAGAACAAAATGATGCGTTTTTCTTTCAACATAGAGAAAACCGATTTGTAGCTGCACCAGTGGGTACAGCTGCTGCTGTGACAACAAGAACGGCTCCAAGTATGCGTTTATTACTAAACAAAGACTTTTTTAAAAACAAAATACTTAATGCTCCGGCAGGAAGTTTGAGCAATGACGTTTTTACTACTTACTTCAAAGGCTTGTATTTCAAAGTAGAACAATCGGGGTCAGATAAGGGAGCATTGGCTAATATTAATTTTGCAAAGGGAACTATTACAATTAAATATAAAGAAGATACTTCTTTGACAGACGCGACTAGATTAGATAAAATGGTAGTACTTAATATGTCAGGTACAACAGCAAGTTTCTTAGAACAAAGTAATACGAATACAAATTATTCTAACGCTACAAGCACACCAAACCGCGTCGGAGGTGACGATAGATTGTATTTAAAAGGAGGCGAAGGTTCACTTGCAGTTCTCAATCTTTTTGGCCCTGATCTTTATGGAGCCGACGGAATTACAGGAACTCCCAATGGCGTAGCAGATCAATTAGATATTATTCGAAAAAACAAATGGTTAATCAATGAAGCGAATCTCGTTTTTAATATTGATGCTCCTAATATGGCAGGTAGCTATGAGCCTAATAGAATTTATTTATTTGACTTGAATAATAGACGTCCAATCGTAGATTATTATGTTGATCAAACTTCTGCTAGAGATCCTAAAATGTCAAGATTAGTTTTTGATGGAAACATCAATAGAGATCCAAACTCAACAACAATACCCAAAAGAGGTTTAACCTATAAAATTAGAATCACCAATCATATTAGAAATCTCGTAAAGTATGCAGATTCTACCAATGTGAAGTTGGGAATAGCAGTAACAGAAAGTATTGATATTGCCAATTCAAATATATGGAGAACTCCTGCAACACCACCAATACCACAAATACCCTATTATACTTTGGCAGCGCCAAAAGTGTTAAAGTATCGGAATATAGAAGCACCAAAAGCAAGTGTTATGAATCCATTGGGAACCATACTTTATGGAACAGGAGCCACTTCAACTAATTTACCAGAAGACAAGAAGTTAAAACTCGAAATTTTTTATACAAAACCTAAATAAACCGAATATATGTGTGGAATTGTTGGATACATTGGCTATAGAGAAGCCTACCCTATTGTCATCAAAGGATTAAAAAGACTCGAATACAGAGGTTATGATAGTGCAGGAGTAATGCTGTATGATGGCAATGACATAAAACTTTGCAAAACAAAAGGAAAAGTTATCGATTTAGAAGCGAAAGCTTCAAAAGAAATTTCACTTAACGGAACAATAGGAATTGGACATACGCGTTGGGCCACTCACGGTGTGCCAAATGATGTGAATTCGCATCCTCACGTTTCTAATTCAGGAGATTTAGTGATTATTCACAACGGAATTATAGAAAATTACGGACCCCTAAAAGTAGAATTAATAAAAAGAGGCTATGTTTTTCATTCCGATACCGATACCGAAGTTTTGGTAAATCTTATTGAAGAAGTTCAAAAAAGCGAAAATTTAAAATTAGGAAAAGCAGTTCAAGTTGCCTTAAATCAAGTGTTTGGTGCTTATGCAATAGCTGTTTTTGATAAAAAAAATCCTGATGAAATTGTTGTTGCTCGTTTGGGGAGTCCATTGGCGATAGGAATTGGAGAAGGTGAATATTTTGTTGCCTCAGACGCTTCACCATTTATAGAATATACCTCGAATGCGGTCTATTTAGAAGATGGGGAAATGGCCAATATCCGATTGCATAAGCCAATGAAAGTAAGAAAAATTAAAGACGATTCTTTAGTTGATCCTTATATTCAGGAGCTTCAAATGAATTTGGAACAAATAGAAAAGGGCGGTTACGATCATTTTATGTTAAAAGAAATTTTCGAACAACCTAGTGTAATAACCGATACCTATCGAGGAAGACTTCACGCAAACGAAGGGATTATTCAAATGTCTGGTGTTGAGGATAACTTAGAAAAATTCTTAAACGCAGAGCGAATTATTATTGTTGCTTGCGGAACTTCTTGGCACGCTGGACTTGTTGCTGAATATATTTTGGAGGAATTTACAAGAATTCCGGTTGAGGTAGAATATGCATCAGAATTTAGATATAGAAATCCAATAATTAGCAGTAAAGACGTTGTAATTGCTATTTCTCAATCGGGAGAAACTGCCGATACCATGGCGGCAATAAAGTTGGCAAAAGAAAAAGGAGCCTTTGTTTATGGCGTTTGTAATGTCGTTGGTTCTTCTATTTCAAGAGAAACTCATGCCGGTTCGCATACTCATGCGGGTCCAGAAATTGGAGTAGCTTCTACAAAGGCATTTACCACACAAATTACAGTGCTAATAATGTTAGCCTTGAGACTTGCCCAAGCCAAAGGAACATTGTCCAAAACAGATTTTCACAGATATTTACAAGAATTAGAAATAATTCCTGAAAAAGTGAAAGAAGCTTTAGAGACAAACGATAAAGCTAAAGAGATTGCTACCATTTTCGAAAAATCCCATAACTGTTTGTATTTAGGAAGAGGTTATAATTTTCCTGTTGCATTAGAAGGCGCCTTAAAACTCAAAGAAATTTCTTATATTCATGCTGAGGGTTATCCCGCTGCCGAAATGAAGCACGGGCCAATTGCCTTGATAGATGAGCATATGCCAGTTATCGTAATTGCACCGAAGCAAGGTCATTATGATAAAATTGTAAGTAACATTCAAGAAATTAAATCCAGAAGTGGCATTATCATCGCTGTGGTTACAAAAGGAGACACGCAAGTACGGGAATTAGCAGATTATGTAATAGAAGTTCCTGAAACTTCAGATGCTTTATCTCCATTGATTACTACTATTCCATTGCAATTATTATCTTATCATATTGCTGTTTTGCGAGGTTGCAATGTAGATCAACCCCGTAACTTGGCTAAATCAGTAACAGTTGAGTAAGTAATTTAGCACATATTTTTATTTAAAGCGAGGTTTTTTACCTCGCTTTTTTTATGATTTTTTTTGAGAAATATCCAATTTCAAAATCCTATTATTATATGCGTGCATAACAAATCGCATTGTTTTAACTAAATTACGTCAAATACTTTAATGTTTCTGGATATAGTTGACTATAGTGAAATTACATATTAATAAAATATTTTAGTGTTTTTTTATTAATATCAAAAATATTTGTACTTTGGCTGCATTAACTAACAAAAATTAATCAAATGAGAAGCTATTTACTTGTTTTGTCGTTGTTTTTTTGTGGCATTTCTTTTGCTCAAAACACAATTACAGGTTCAGTTACAGAAAGTAACAGTCAACCTATTCCTGGTGCCAATATAAAAGTTGTTGGAGACAAAGGTGGAACCGTCTCGGATGCTGATGGGAATTTTTCTTTAATTTCGTCAGCAAAACTACCTTTGACTTTAGAAATTACTAGTTTGGGACATCAAACCAAAAAAGTGAGCGTTACTTCATTGAATCAAAATGTGAATATAAAGCTTACCGATTCAGAAACAACATTAGATGAAGTTGTTGTTGCTGCTTCAAGAACTCCTGAAAGAGTTTTGGAATCTCCGGTAACTATTGAAAGAATGGGACTTAAAGAAATCAGAAAAACTGCTTCACCTACATTTTATGATGGTTTAGAAAACCTCAAAGAAGTTCAAATGAATACCAGTAGTTTAACTTTTAAATCTATAAACACACGTGGTTTTGCTACTGTAAATAATACGCGATTTATGCAATTAGTGGACGGTATGGATAATTCCTCGCCGTTATTGAATTTTGTTTTGGGGAATATGATTGGTATTTCGGACATCGATGTTCAAAGTGTTGAGTTATTGCCAGGAGCATCTTCAGCATTGTATGGTGCAAATGCCTTCAATGGAATTATGTTTATGAATAGCAAAAGCCCTTTTACTTATCAAGGGATCTCAACCTATTTAAAATATGGTGCTACAAGTCAAAAAGCAGCAGGAACAAATGAATTTCATGATTTTGGAATAAGAATGGCTCACGCTTTCAACAACTATTTTGCTGCAAAAGTGAATATGACTTATATGAAAGGAACCGATTGGTTTGCTACAAATAACGATGATAAGACACGAGCTGGAATAACAAGAAGTGATAAAAACTATGACGGTGTCAATGTTTATGGTGATGAAGTAAGTACAAATCTTTATAATGTGGGGCAGTCAATGGTTGCAAAATCACTTTTGCCAGCCAGCCTTGCTGCATTATTGCCAAGAGAAAATGTGTCTCGAACTGGTTATAATGAGACAGATTTGACAAATAATAAAGCGTCTAATACTAAAATAGATTTTTCATTTCATTTACGACCTTTGGGGAATGAAAAATTAGAAGTTATTTGGCAAAGTAAATTTGGATTTGGAAATGCGGTATATCAAGGAGGAAATAGATATTACTTAAACAATTTTTTTATGCAACAACATAAATTAGAAGTTCAAGGAAAAAACTTTTTTGTAAGAGGGTATACAACTACTGAAGATGGAGGAAAATCATATGATATGCAATTTACAGCTTGGAATGTAAATAATAAATGGAAATCAAATGACAACTGGTTTGGTCAATATGCTGGAACTTATGCTCAAGCTATTGCAGGCTTATTAGGGCCAACTTATACTAATTCAACAGCCGCAAATGCTCTGGCTCGCTCTGTTGCTGATACTGGAAGATTTCTACCAGGAACTCCAGCTTTTCAAAATGCTTTCAATGCTGTAATTGCTGATCCAGATATCTTAACAGGTTCGAAATTAGTTGATAATTCAAGAATATACCATTCAGATGCAAATTATAACTTTAAAGACATTGTTAAATTTGCAGAAATTCAAGTTGGGGGTTCTTACAGACAATATCAATTGAATTCTCATGGAAGAATTTATACTGATGCTAATGGTCCAATTTATTATAATGAATATGGTGTTTACACCCAATTGCAAAAGAAATTTATGGAAGACAGACTGAAATTTACAGGATCTGTTCGTTATGATAAATCCAAAAATTTTGATGGAAATTATTCCCCAAGAGTATCATTAGTTTATTCGGGTGGTGAAAAAAAACAACATAATTTTAGAGCTTCTTATCAAACAGGTTTCAGAAATCCAAGTACACAAGATCAATACATTGGTTTTAACGTTGGTCCAGCAGTATTAATAGGATCTGCCCCAGATAACTTATTGAGATATACTGAAACAAAGGCGGTTGCAAATGGTTCTCCTGCAATTGGTCAAGTTTATGCAGGTGGTACTTCTGTAGTATTAACAGGAGTTAATGCATATCAAAATTCATATACAGCAGCTTCAGTTACTGCATTTGCAGCATTTGCAGCGGCTAATCCTGGAAACACACCTGGAGCAGCGGCTTTGTTAAAAAAGACGAATGTAAGCAATGTAAAACCAGAAGAAGTTAAAGCATTTGAGGTAGGGTATCGTTCTCAAATAAAAGAAATTAATATTGATCTTAATGCTTACTATAATACTTATAATAATTTTATTGGAAACGTAAATGCAATTACTCCCTATTATGGTAAAGCAAGCGAATCTTTCAATTTTGCAGCCGGAGCACCTACGTATGTAACTAATCCTGAGGTCCAATCTTTGCACGCTCTTGGAAATGGAAATTACAGAGTATTTCAGTTGTTTACCAATACCCCAATAGAAATACATTCCTTAGGAATTGGTGTTGGTCTGTCCAAAAAATTATTTGGTGACTATAATTTTGGAATTAGTTACAACTTCGCACAATTTGACTTTGATCAAGCAAAAGATCCAGGTTTTGAAGCGGGTTTCAACACGCCAAAGCACAGAGTTAAAGCATCGGTTGGAAATGATAAGCTTTTTGAAAACTTTGGATTTAATGCAAGTGTCAGATGGAATAGTGAATATTTATGGGAGTCAACTTTTGCCGACGGAATGATAGCTGCAGCAACAGTGCTAGATGCACAGATCAATTATGGATTGCCAAAATTAAAGTCGGTAATCAAGTTGGGCGCCACAAATATAGGAGGAAAAGAATATATTCAAGTATTAGGAGCAGGTTCTATAGGTCAACAATACTTCGTTTCTTGGACATTGAATCCGTAATACTAATTTAATCATAAATTAATAAGAGCCATCACATCTAATGTGGTGGTTTTTTGGTTTTTAATGAAATTTCTACTGAAACAACTTGCTTTTAAGATGCACAAGAAAGACTTGTAATTTTTTATAAAAAAAGTATTGATTTTTATGTTTTAAAAAATTATCTTTGCCACCTGAAAAACAAACCTACTTGATTAGTGTCGATTAGTTGTTTTTTATAAACCTGAATAGCTATTTAATAAATACATAAGCAATGTCAAAAGTAATAGGAAAAGTTGCCCAAATCATCGGACCAGTTGTCGATGTAGTTTTCAACGGAAAAGATGTTGAACTTCCGAAAATTTATGATTCATTAGAAATCACAAAAAAAGATGGAACTTTATTGGTTCTTGAAGTACAATCTCACATCGGTGAAAACACGGTTCGTACAATCTCAATGGATTCAACAGACGGTTTGAGCAGAGGTTATGAAGTAGTTGGAACAGGTGCTCCTATCCAAATGCCTATTGGTGCTGACGTTTACGGTCGATTATTCAACGTAATTGGTGATGCGATTGATGGTTTAGGAAACTTGCCAAAAACAGGTGCAAACGGAATGTCTATTCACAGACAAGCTCCAAGATTTGAAGATTTATCAACTTCATCAGAAGTTTTATTCACAGGTATTAAAGTAATCGATTTAATTGAGCCTTACTCAAAAGGAGGAAAAATTGGATTGTTTGGTGGTGCAGGTGTTGGTAAAACAGTATTGATTCAAGAGTTGATCAACAATATCGCAAAAGGTCACGGTGGACTTTCGGTATTCGCAGGAGTAGGAGAAAGAACACGTGAAGGAAATGACTTGCTTCGTGAGATGTTAGAGTCAGGAATTATAAAATATGGTGACGAATTCATGCACTCTATGGAAAATGGAGGATGGGATTTGTCTAAAGTAGATATGCCAGGAATGAGAGAGTCTAAAGCTACTTTCGTTTTCGGACAAATGAATGAGCCTCCTGGAGCTCGTGCTCGTGTAGCACTTTCTGGACTTTCTATCGCAGAATATTTCCGTGATGGAGCAGGCTCAGACCAAGGAAAAGATGTTCTTTTCTTCGTGGATAATATCTTCCGTTTTACACAAGCAGGTTCTGAGGTATCGGCACTTTTAGGTCGTATGCCATCTGCGGTAGGATACCAACCAACATTGGCAACTGAGATGGGTGCTATGCAAGAAAGAATTACATCAACAAATAAAGGGTCAATTACATCTGTACAAGCGGTTTACGTTCCTGCGGATGATTTAACGGATCCAGCGCCAGCAACAACATTTGCTCACCTTGATGCAACAACAGTATTGTCTCGTAAAATTGCAGAATTAGGTATTTATCCAGCGGTAGATCCATTAGATTCAACTTCTAGAATTTTGACGCCACAAATTATCGGAGACGATCACTATAATTGTGCACAAAGAGTAAAAGAAATTCTTCAAAAATACAAACAATTGCAAGATATTATCGCGATTTTGGGTATGGAAGAACTTTCTGAAGATGATAAATTGGCGGTTTCAAGAGCTAGACGAGTACAACGTTTCTTGTCTCAACCGTTCCACGTTGCAGAGCAATTTACAGGATTAAAAGGAGTTTTAGTCGACATTAAAGACACTATCAAAGGATTTAATATGATTATTGATGGAGAATTAGATCACTTGCCAGAAGCAGCTTTCAACCTTAAAGGAACTATTGAAGACGCTATCGAAGCAGGAGAAAAAATGTTGGCAGAAGCATAATCAGTTAGCAGTTGGCAGTTGGCAGTATTCAGATAATGAGGCTAATTACTAATTACTAATTACTAATCACTAAAAAAATGATTTTAGAAATAGTATCACCAGAAGCAAAATTATTTTCAGGAGCAGTTACGTCCGTAACCTTACCTGGAGTTACTGGAAGCTTTCAAATATTGGATAATCACGCTGCAATTGTTTCTATTTTAGGAAAAGGACTTGTGAAAATTGTGGCACCCAATTTCAATTTTTCGGAAGAGCTAGAAAGCAAGTTCAAGAAAGTAAATGCGCAAACCTACACATTAGCGATTGCTTCAGGAACTATCGAAATGAAAGACAATAAAGTAATTGTGTTAGCAGATTAAGACAATTTCAAAATAAAACCAAAAGTCATACAGCAATGTGTGACTTTTTTTTTGGAGCTAATTACTTCGTCAGTTCGCTTCGCTCGTGTCAGTTGTCCAATGTATCTCTTGTATTTGCTGTCGCAATACAAGAGGATGCCGTTTCCATCTGGGTAAAAATCCATAAAACGAGGAATTTTACGTTTAAAATGATAACTTTGCCTTTATGAATTTTCCCAAGAATCTTACTGCCAAACTTGAAATTCGCAAGCAAAACAATGCTTTGAGAAAACTGACTTTGCCTAATGCCTTAATCGATTTTTCTTCCAATGACTACATTGGTTTTTCACAAAATAAAGCTATTTTCAAAGAAACGCACCAGTATTTAATAGATACTGATTGTATTCAAAACGGAGCAACAGGTTCTAGATTGTTGTCAGGAAATCATCAAGTTTATCAAGAAGCAGAAGCTTTAATTGCTCAATTTCATCAGTCGGAAAGTGCTTTGGTTTTCAATTCGGGTTATGATGCCAATGTTGGATTCTTTAGTTCTGTTCCTCAAAAAGGCGATTTGATATTATATGACGAATTGTGTCACGCTTCAATTCGAGATGGAATTATAATGTCGAATGCCAAATCTTATAAATTCAATCACAATGATTTTGAAGATTTGGAACGTCTTATTTTGAAGTTTCAACCAACAGCCAACAGCCAACAGCTATCGGCAATTTATGTTGTTACGGAAAGTGTTTTTTCAATGGATGGTGATACTCCTAATTTAGAGGAATTAGAGCAGCTTTCAGAAAAATACAATTGTTTTTTGGTTATTGATGAAGCACACTCTTTAGGAGTTTTTGGCGAAAGTGGAGAAGGATTGCTCCAAATGTTGAACTTGCAAAATCGAGTTTTCGCCCGAATAATGACTTTCGGAAAAGGATTAGGTTGCCACGGAGCAGCCATTGTGGGAAGTCAGGAATTGAAAGAATATTTGGTGAATTTTGCTCGAAGTTTTATTTTTACCACAGGACTTTCTCCGCATTCCGTTGCGACCATTTTAGTTGCCTATCAGCATTTAGAAAATGAAAAAGCAACTATCGAAAACCTACGAGAAAACATCATTCATTTTAATCAGCAAAAAAAATTACTAGGATTAACGCCAATGTTTGTTCGAAGTAAATCAGCGATACAAAGTGCAATACTTCCTGGAAACGAAAAAGTAAAATCTATTGCCAGTCAATTGCAAGAAAAAGGATTTGATGTCAAAGCTATACTTTCCCCAACTGTTCCCGAAGGACAAGAACGTTTGCGATTTTGTATTCATAGTTTTAATACTAAAGAGGAAATCTCGGAAGTGTTAGGATTGTTGAGTACATTTGTTTTTTAGCCACAGATGCCACAGATTTTAACGGATTTTTAATATTTAAATGGTAAAAAAATGACTGAAATTTTACATAAAGAATTATCGGAAGCAATTTTAAAAGTATATTATGAAGTTTACAACGAACTTGGATATGGATTCTTAGAAAAAGTATATCAAAACGCAATGTATCTTGAATTAAAAGCACAAGGTTTTAAAGTTGAAGCACAAAAACAAATTCAAGTGTATTACAAAGATGAACTTGTTGGCGATTTTTTTGCTGATTTATTAATCAATGATACAATTATTTTAGAATTGAAGGCTTGTGATAATTTAGTAAAAGCACATTATGTCCAAACTTTAAATTATTTAAAAGCGACAAATATTGAAATCGGTTTGTTGCTAAACTTTGGAGAAAAACCTGAGATTAAAAGGCTTATTTTACGAACAACAGAAAAAATTAAAAATCTGTGATAATCAGTTAAAATCCGTGTCATCCGTGGCTCAATTTATCTATGAAACTATTCATTACAGGTATCGGAACAGATGTAGGCAAAACCATTGCCTCATCCATCATTGTCGAAGCACTTCAAGCCGATTATTGGAAACCCATTCAAGCAGGCGATTTGGATAATTCCGACAGTCATAAAATTAAGAGCTATATTTCAAATGACAAAACGGTTATCCACGAAAATAGTTATACACTCAACACAGCGGCAAGTCCACATTTTGCTGCTGAATTGGATGGTATTGTTATTGATTTAAAAAAAATTATTGAACCTAATCCCGAAAGCTATCGGGATGAAAACCATCTCGTTATTGAAGGAGCAGGCGGTATTCTTGTGCCAATAAATAACACTGATTGCATCATCGATTTAGTTCAGCCCGACTATAAAGTAATTGTTGTTTCACGTCATTATTTAGGAAGCATCAATCATACTTTACTAACGATTGAAGCTTTAAAAAGCAGAAAAATCGAGGTGGCTGGAATTATTTTTTCAGGTGATGAAAACAAAGCTACTGAATCGATAATTTTGAATAAAACGGGTGTAAAATGCATTGGAAGAATAGAACAAGAACCGTATTTTGATAAAAATGTGATTAAAGAATATGCTGATTTGTTTCGAGCTAATTTACTAGAAATTCGATAATAAATTCAAAAATCAATTCCAAATAAAGTTCTGAAATCAAAAATCGTTAATCTACAATCAAAAATCAAATGAATTTAACCGAAAGAGACCAAAAACACATTTGGCATCCGTATACGCAACACAAAACCGCAGCGCTCCCAATTGCTATCAAAAAAGGAAAAGGTGCTTTGCTTTGGGACGAAAACAATAAAGAATATATTGACGCTATCGCTTCGTGGTGGGTCAATCCCTTCGGACATTCCAACACTTTTATTGCCGATGCGATTTACAAACAATTAACTACTTTAGAACACGTTCTCTTTGGCGGATTCACACACGAACCAGCAGTTATCTTGGCTGAAAAGTTGATGCAAATTTTACCCAAAAACCAGCAGAAACTATTTTTCTCCGATAATGGTTCGACCGCTGTTGAAGTAGCGATTAAAGTGGCTTTGCAGTATTTTTTCAATAAAGGCGAAAAGAAAACTACCATAATCGCTTTCGAGAATGCTTTTCACGGCGATACTTTTGCCGCAATGGCTGCTAGTGGCATTTCTTTTTACACGCAAGCTTTCCAAGGAATGTTTATTGATGTAGTGCGAATTCCAGTGCCAATAAAAGGGCAGGAACAAGAAAGTTTTGATGCGTTAAAAAACGTGATTCAAAACTACAATTGTGCTGGATTTATTTTCGAACCCTTAGTGCAAGGAGCTGCCGGAATGGTGATGTACGAACCTGAAACATTGGACACTTTAATTCAAATTTGTCAAGAAAATAATGTGTTAACTATTGCCGACGAAGTGATGACGGGTTTTGGGAAGACAGGAAAAACTTTTGCCTGTGATTATCTAACCGAAAAACCCGATATGATGTGTTTGTCCAAAGCCCTGACCGGTGGGACTATCCCAATGGCGATTACTACTTTTACACAAGACATTTTCGATGCTTTTTATGATGAAGATATTAATAAAGCCTTGTTTCACGGCCATACTTTCACGGCGAATCCAACAGGTTGTGCGGCTGCATTGGCGAGTTTAGCATTGTTGCAAACGGATGAAATGCAAGACAATATTGCTCGTGTAAATGCCAGACATTTAGAGTTTCAAAAACACATTCAATCGCATCCAAAAGTAACGACCACTCGAGTTTTGGGAGTCATTTTTGCTTTAGAAATTGTAACGGATAGTGATGCTAGTTATTACGGAACATTGCGCAATAAACTTTATAATTTCTTTATCGAAAATGGAGTGATTTTGCGTCCTGTTGGAAATATTGTTTATATTTTACCTCCTTATATCATTACAGACGAACAATTGCAAAAAGTATATGAAGTGGTTGAAAAAGCATTAGAAATAGTATAAATTTGCAGAAAACTAAACGAAACGAAACGAATTTATTTTCCTTGTTTGCTATCACTTGAGTACAATGTTATTAAATTAAGCCTTTTTATCGTCACTTCGAGTGGTTTTTAATAGTAATGCGACAGCTTTACTATTAAAAATTGTATCGAGAAGCCTTCGAAAATTCATGTTCTCGATACATTTTACTAAAAAAGCTATCGCATTTTTAATAAAACACTCGAACTGACGAGTCTTTAACTTAATTTCTTAGCATTCGGGTCACAAATTTTCAAGAATTATTATTTTCTAATTTGTGAAATTCAAGAGGTATCTATTTGAGGAAATTCGTTTAATTCGTGTCAAAATTATAAAGTCTTGTCAAAAACAATCTCCATAATAGCACTAGCCTCCATTTCTCCATTGGGCAATGACCCGAAGACGATTTGGGAAAATTATCAAAACAAAAAACATTGTTTTACGAGTCATTTTTTGGATCATAAAAACACACTTGTTGCCAAACTAAACGATGATTCAAATGCACAAGTCGAAGCATTGAAACAATCGGATAGCAAATACAAATTTTTGGACAAATCGGTTTTGTATGCAATGGTCGCTTCACGCAAAGCTATTCAAAATGCAGGTTGGACTTCAAAGGATGTTTTCGGAATCAACATTGGTTCTTCTCGTGGTGCGACTCATTTATTCGAAAAGCATTATCAGGAATATTTGCAAACTGGCAAAGCACAAACTTTGGCATCACCAACGACGACTTTGGGGAATATTTCTTCTTGGGTAGCGCACGATTTACAAAGTTCGGGTCCTGAAATTTCGCATTCTATAACTTGTTCAACAGCTTTGCACGCGATGCTGAATGGTGTGGCGTGGCTTCGTGCTGGAATGACAGATAAGTTTTTAGTTGGCGGAAGCGAAGCTCCTCTGACTGATTTCACAGTGGGACAAATGCGGGCTTTGAAAATTTATTCTAACGTAGATGAAAGTCAGTCCCAGCTTGGTGAATGGCCTAATCGTGCTTTGGATTTAGAGAAAAAACAAAATACTCTGATTTTGGGCGAAGGCGCTGCCATTTGTTGTTTGGAAATCGGTCGAAAACAAAATGCTTTGGCTTTTATTGAAGGTATTGGTTATGCGACTGAAATTTTAGAACACAATATTTCCATTTCGGCAGAGGCGACTTGCTTTCAAAAATCGATGAAAATGGCTTTGGAAAATACGGATTTATCCGAAGTAGATGTTGTTGTGATGCACGCTCCAGGAACCAAAGCGGGTGATTTAACCGAATACAAAGCCATTCAGAAAGTTTTTGGTACTTCGACAGGCTCAGTACAAGCCGATTTGCCTATGCTCACGACCAATAAATGGAAAATTGGTCACACTTTTGGAGCATCGGGAATTTTGAGTGTGGAATTGGCGATTTTGATGCTGCAGCATCAAGAATTTATTAGTGTTCCATTTAGCTCTGTCAAAGTTGCAAATTCTGACCTTGATAAAGTGAAGAAACCCATCCGTAAAGTTTTGGTCAATGCCGTTGGTTTTGGTGGCAATGCGGTGAGTGTTTTGTTGGCTGTTTAAATATTGGAGCATTTCTTTTTTCAATAAAGATAAAATCGAACTGTCGTCAGGATCTTATTTTTCAAACTTCTTTACGAATAAACAAAAAGATATATATCTTTTATACTAAAGATGTATATCTTTTTAGTATTTTCTGTACATCTTTTATTTAATTCTTGTGCATCTTTTTATATCTTTGTCAAGGCACAATAAATGTTCCACCTTAATTCTACTTTTTTTATTTTTCAACCTTTGTCAAAGTTATATTTGGCATCTTTATAACTTTGACAAAGGTTTTTAGAGCTAATGCATAATTTGGGTTAAACGGATTGTTACAGATTTTTCTCCCACTTAAATGATCATATAAGTAGTTGTAAAAATTTAATGTCGTATTTTAAACAATGGAAAAAATATTCATCATATAGGAGGCATTTAAGGTCATTTAAGTCTTGCTTATATGGCCTTAGATGCCTTATATTGTTCAAAAAATATGACATTATTTATTTCTCCTTACTTAGTTCTTATAATATTTAAAAATGTTTTGTTGTGCTGTTCTCTGACGACTGAATTCTGTTCACTGTAAACTGCGACTGACCACTCAATAACTGATCACTGACCACTTTTCTCCAGTTCCTTTACTTTCTCATAAACAAGATTACTTTCAAAACCGCGGCGAAGCATATAATCGCAGAATTTTTTTCGTTTTTTTAAAGTATTTTTCTCTCGAATGGATTCCCAGTTTCTTTCGGCTAAGGTGTGAAATGTTTCTAAATATTCTTCGGGAGTAATTTCTTTTAATGCTTTATTGATAAGGGTTTGTGATATGTTTTTGAATTTTAATTCATTGACAATTCTAATTTTCCCCCAATGTTTGATGCGGTGTTTTCCTCGGGCAAAACTACAAGCAAAACGTTCTTCGTTTAGGAAATTTTGGGATAACAAGTGAACCATTATTTGATCTATTTCGTCCGAATCCAGTTTCATTGTCCTCAATTTCGAAATCACTTCATCGTGACAGCGTTCTTGATAGGAACAAAAATATTCTATCTTTTGAATGGCTTCTTTTACGGAATAAACGGGTTTCATTTTTCTTTGATTACGCTACAAAAGTAGGCAATTTTTAACAGTACTTTTTTTGTTCGACTCTCAGGGAATTTACATTTAAAGGTTCTCGATACGAATTATTACGAATTGAAATGATTTTTATGATTTAATGACAAGAATTTGCTATCCATTATGAATTTGTGTCTCCCTTTTTTGGTGCGAATATCGTGTCCAAAACTTTGTTCTTTATTGTTTTCCAATAGCCTTTTTTTGTAATAATTAGTAATGGATTAATTATTCGAAAAACGATAGTTTTTTAGGTCAACTATTTCCCCTTTTTGTTTTCGGATAAGGTTAATTGAGGAATTTTCTTCTGGATTGTTAATGAAGTGATTAGGTGTTTTGCAGTAACCAAAAAGCCTGTTTTAGGGATTATTTTATTTTTTGATTTATAATGGAATTTAACCCCTTTAGAAAACGGTAATTTATCGACTAAATATGCGTTTTATCGGAGTTTTTTCGTATACTGATTAAGGTATAGTACTTTCGCGTCCTGAAAAGCTATATTTAGTTCGCCCCAATGAAATTTAAAATATAGTTAATCAGTTTAATTAAAAAGAGCACAGCAAAAACTTATGAATGTATCCTACTTAAATTCAGCACAAAATAACGTTTTAGCATCAAAACCATCAAAAGCAATTGGATTGTTTTTGATGGTTTTGTTTGTTTATTTATCGACGAATAGTTCAAAAGCTCAAACTTTTAATGCATCTACCAATCCCAGTATTTCAACCTCAGGAGTCGCTTTAGCTAATTACGTAAGCTTGGGTACTTTAATATCAAATGGACAGGATGATACTAATTCATCTCTAACAAATATAGGTTTTGATTTTTGGTTTAATGGAACACTATATACACAGTTTGGGGTTAGTGCAAACGGATATATTAAATTGGGATCTACTCCTACAGCAACTGGAACAGCAACTTACACAAATAATTTGGCAAATGGTGCTGATGTTCCTAAAATTGCTCCTTTTTGGGATGATTTAACTACAGGTTCTGATGGTTATGTAAAATATGGAATAAATGGAATAGCGCCAAATAGAACACTCGTTGTAGAATGGAAAACAAATTTATATAGCACTGGAGCAATAGGAAATAGTGCAGGAATGATTTTTCAAGTAGTACTTTCAGAATCTACCGGAAAAATACAATTTATATATGGTTCTGGCATGCTTACCTCTGCGGGATATTCCATCGGTTTTGCTACTTCTACTAGCAACTTGCTTAGTATGGCAACTGCGACCAATGCAACAACTTATGGTAGTGATCCAAATAGTACTCAAACTACGGGTATTGCATCTGGAAAATCTTATGAATTTACGCCAATTGGAACTTATAAAGCTCAAATTATATCTGCTAATACTGGATCAGCTACTTGGTGTGCTGGAGAAACAAGAACTGTTAGTGTCACTATAAAAAACACCGGTACTCAACCTTGGATAGACGGAGGAGGAAGAGATTTCAATATTGGCGTCAAATGGAATACAAATGGAACAAGTTGGCCTGATTATAATGTAAGGGTCGATGCAGCAAATTTAGCTCCAGGAGCAACTACAACATATAATTTTTCGCTAACAGCATCCAATAATGATAGTGGATCCTATACAACACCTCTTGGGGCTGGCACAAATAACATTAGCTTTGATGTAGTTTATGAAGCTGTTGCTTGGTTTGGAAATAATAATACTAGTGCTGGTGTTGGTCCAGGGAATGCTGTTTATACAACAGTTAACCAAACAATAAGTGCTTTGCCTACAATAAGTTTACAACCTTCAACAACTGCTCAAAATTTATGTAAAAATGGTACTGCTGCAACAGCCTTGTCAGTATCAGCAGCTGCGGGTAGCGGAACAATAAAGCAATATGATTGGTTTAGTAATACAACAGCTTCTAATACAGGAGGAACGCTTGTAAAAACAAATGTAAGTTCTGCTACTCCAAATACATATACTCCGCCTAACACAGTAGCAGGAACATTATATTATTATGTTGTTGTTACAAATAGTAATGGATGTACTTTGACAAGTGCTGTCTCAGGAGCAATTAATGTAAGTCCATCTGCCCCAGCTACTCCAGGATCAATTAGTGGTTCTGCAACACAATGTGCTGGCAACACATTACAAACTTATAGTGTTGCGGCAGTTCCCAATGCAACTAGTTATAATTGGACACTACCTGCAAATTGGACAATAACCGCAGGATTAGGAACAAATAGTATTACAGTTAGTATTGCAAGTAATGGTGCTACAAATAATGTTTCTGTAAATGCATCTAATGCTTGTGGAACTTCTAGTTCTTCTTACCAATGGGTTGTTGTTAGCACACCAACAGTAGCCGGAACTGTTACTCCAGCCAATACAAATGTTTGTTCTGGTTCTAATAGTACAAATCTTAGTTTGAGTGGACAAACAGGCTCTATATTGAGGTGGGAATCTTCGACTGATAATTTTGCAGGAGGTACTATTACAACAATTGCTAGCACAGGAAGCCCTATAACTGCGCCGAATGTATCAGTAGATACATATTATAGAGCAGTGGTTCAAAGTGGAGGGTGTAATGTTTTAAATACTAGCTCTGCAAAACTGACAGTAGTTGGAGCAATGACTAACCCAGGAGGAATTTCTATTAACGGTGTTGCCTATCCAGTAAATGGTTCTACAGCTAATTGTACATCAACAACTATGACATTTAGTATTGCTTCAATTGCCAATGCAACTTCATATACTTGGGCAGTTGGAACTGGATGGTCTATTGTTAGTGGGCAAGGGACAAATACAGTTTCAGTAACAACAGGCAATACTTCTCAAAGTAATAATATTAGTGTTTATGCTACCAATGGTACATGTCCAAATACAGGTTCTTCATATTTATATGTTAATTTATATAATGCTCCTACCACTCCAACAGGAATTTCATTCCAGTCATTTTGCTCTGGATCCACAGTGGCTAGTTTGTCGGCAACAGGCAGTAATGTAAAGTGGTATGCTACAGCAACAGGAGGAACTCCATTGGCAAGTACAACTATTTTAACAAATGGTACACATTATTATGCTACACAAAATCCCTCAGGATGCGAAAGTACAACACGATTTGATGTAACAGTTACAATAAATTCTCCAATAATCACACCTAACAAAGTTGACGAAACCTGCCCTATTTCTAATAATGGCAGTATTTCGCCAGTACTTTCGGGAGGTCTTTCAAACATTCGATTTATAAAATTAACCCAAAAATATGCTAGTTGGCAACAAGTAGAAGAAATACAAGCCTTTGAAATTTTTACTGGAACTAATGTTGCATTAACATCAAATGGAGGGACAGCAACATCTAGTTCAAATTATTCGAATGATGCAACAAATTATGGACCTCAAAAATCAATAGATGGAGATTCTACAGGATATAGTTTTTGGCATAGTAACTCAACAAACATAAATGAATATATAATAGTAGATTTAGCTTCAGCTAAAAATTTAGATTACATAAGAATCTTTAATCGTACAGATTGTTGTCAAGATCGAGGACAAAATATGTTACTTGAACTTATGGACGCTTCAAGTAATGTAATTTATTCCAAAACTGTTGATTTGTATCAATCAGGAGCTAATATTCCGGTAAATGTCAATGTTTTAGATGTTTCTTGGCAAGATGGAGCCACTACTTTAAACAGGACTTCATTAGATTCAGGCACTTATACATTAAACTATTCAGATGCCTTGGGATGTTCTATTAGTTCACCAATAGTTATTGGGTCTTCAAATTCAGGGCCATCAGCACCAACTATAGGAACTATAACTCAACCTAATTGTGTAACAAATACAGGAAGTGTAGTTTTAAATAGTTTGCCAACTTCTGGCTCTTGGACATTGTATCTAAACGGATCTTCAATTTATTCTACTACAGGAGGAAGCGGGTCTTATACGGTTTCAGGATTAAATGCAGGAACCTATAATTTTACGGTTTCTAATGGCAGTTGTACTTCAGTAGCTTCTGCAAATGCAGTGACAAACGCTGTAGTAACTACCACTTACAACGGTTCGTGGTCTACAACACCCAATTTAACGATGATAGGCATTGTAAATTCGAATACACCTATTGCTTCCAACGTTGATTTATGTTCTTGTACAGTAAATACTGGTGTAAATGCAGTTGTTAATTCAGGAGTGACTCTAAAACTTCAAGACAAACTTACAGTTACAACTGGAGGTTCTTTAACTTTTAATGACACCGCCAGTTTAGTACAAATCAATAATGTCATAAATTCTGGAGATATAATCTACAATAGAACAACCAATACTCAAGTTCGTAATACAGATTATACTTATTGGGCTACGCCAGTGTTGCCATTAAAATTAGCAGGAACTGGAGGCATTTCATACAGTTCAACACCCCTAGCAGGTAGCATATTTTATTCCTATTCTGTCACTCCAACTACTGAAGGATGGAAAAGTGAGACAGCAACAACTGCAATGGCCGCAGGATATGGTTACAGCATTAGAGGTCCTGGTTCAATCTCTGCAAGTCCAATGGGGTTTTTAACAGCTACGTTTAAAGGTGTGCCAAATAATGGAGATTATCTGGTTGTAATAGCTAAAAATAATGCTTCTTATCTTCTAGGAAATCCTTATCCATCAGCAATTAGTGCGGATAAATTTTTGACTGATAATTCTGGTGTTTTAGACGGAACACTTTATTTTTGGACTCACAATACGGTTATTCAAGACAGAACAAATATTAATTCACCAGGTTCAGGAGCTTTTGCTTATACTGCTGACGATTATGCGTCTTATAATTTGACTGGAGGAGCAGGAGTAGGAAATTTTATAGATGCCAATAAAAATGGCATTTTTGATCCAGGTGAAGAAGTAATTGCTAATAGACCAACAGGTAAAATAGGAGCAGGTCAAGGTTTTTTTGCAACAAGTATAGCAGCATCAGGAAATATTGTATTTACTAATAGTATGCGAATGATTTCAAATGCACCTATTGCTAACACCCAGTTTTTCAAAACCAAAAACCCAACCGGCAAAACGGCTCAAATAGAAAAAAACCGTGTTTGGTTGAACTTAACCAATACGCAAGGTGCTTTCAAACAAACATTAATTGGTTACGTAACAGGAGCAACCAATGAAATGGATAGTGCTTATGATGGAGAAAGTTTTGATGGTCAGGAATTCATCGATTTTTACAGTATAAATAGTGACAAGAACTTAACCATTCAGGGTCGTGCTTTGCCATTTGATGAAAATGATGAAGTGCCGCTAGGATTTCGCTCTACTATCGAAGGGCCTTTTACGATAAACATTGACGAAGTAGATGGGTCAATGACCAATCAAGAGGTGTTTCTTGAGGATAAGATGACCAATACAACCACTAATTTAAAAACAGGTAACTATACTTTTAATACAGTTGCAGGAACATTCAATGAGCGATTTGTGTTGCGGTATACCAATGGCAAAACCTTAGGAACGAATACTGTTGTAGCACAAGAAAACAAAGTGTTGGTTTCTGTTAAAAACAAACAAATAAAAATTAATTCCTATTCCGAAACGATAAGCAAAGTAACGATTTTCGACTTGCTAGGAAGAGAAATTTATCTAAAAGACAAGTTAGAGAGTAATGAATTCTTAACCACTGATTTCAGTGCGAGCCACCAAGCTTTGATTGTGAAAACAACTTTGCAAAACGGAAAAATAGTTACGGATAAAATTATCTACTAAGACTTAGTAAACTAAATGTGTACAGAAAACCCCAATAAGTAGTGCACTTATTGGGGTTTTTATTTTGGGTTTAACCTCTTCGTCTGTTCGAGTGTTTTTTAATAGTAATGCGACAGCTTTACAATTAAAAAAAGTATCGAGAAGATTATACTGTACAAGTGAGTTTTCTACTTCCCTTTCACAGTTGCCTCAACATTTCTTTCAATGGTATGTCCAGGACGTGACCATTTTGGTTTTTCTCCAAGAGGAGCAAACTTTGAGTCTTCTGCTTCTACAGAAACTCTTTTATAGGTTTTTGCAAAGGGCTGTTGGTTTTTTAAGCCTAATAATTCGAACATTTTCATGTCTTCGTTCAAATCATTATTGGGTGTAGTCAGCAATTTATCGCCTGAAAAGATAGAATTGGCTCCAGCAAAAAAGCACAAAGCCTGACCTTCGCGACTCCAATTGATTCTTCCTGCCGAAAGCCGAACTTGTGTCGCAGGCATTACAATTCGGGTGGTGGCAATCATTCGAATCATATCCCAGATTTCGACTAATTTTTCGGATTCAAGTGGTGTTCCTTCAATAGGAACAAGTGCATTTATCGGCACCGATTCTGGCATTGGATTTAGAGTAGAAAGCGCTTTTAGCATTCCAGCACGGTCTTCGATACTTTCTCCCATTCCAATGATTCCGCCACTACAAACGGTGATATTGGTTTTACGAACATTCTCTATAGTTTGCAAACGGTCTTCAAATCCGCGAGTCGAAATGACTTCTTTGTAATATTCTTCAGACGTATCGATATTGTGGTTGTAAGCATATAAACCCGCTTCTGCTAATCGTTGTGCTTGATTTTCGGTAATCATACCCAGTGTACAGCACACTTCCATATCCATTTTATTGATGGTACGAACCATTTCTAAAACTTGGTCAAATTCTTCGCCATCTTTTACATTTCTCCAAGCCGCTCCCATACAAACTCTCGAAGAACCACCTTCTTTTGCTTTGACGGCTTGCACTGTTACATCTTCAACTGACATAAAAGGTTTAGTTTCTATATTAGTATGATAGCGTTTAGCTTGAGGGCAATAACCACAATCTTCGGAGCAACCACCTGTTTTGAGTGATATTAAAGTTGATATTTGAACCTCATTTGGGTCGTGATGCAATCTGTGAACAGTGGCTGCTTCATACATCAATTCCATTAAGGGTTTGTTATAGATGGCAATAATTTCTTCTTTTGTCCAGTCGTGTCTTGTTGTACTCATCGATCTAATTTTTTAGTGCGTCAAAAGTAGTTAAATTGTTCCAATCAAACAAAGTTGTCGTATTGAAAAGTCAGGGTAAACGCATACTTTTTTTTTGCCACAAATTACACAAATCAACACAAATTTGAATCTAAAAAAAGGCTGGGGTAATTATTTTTTTTAAATTAATTCTCACTGTTTTAGGAATTCGAGTAATTCAAAAATTGTAATTAGTGCCAATTCGTGTAATTGCTTCGCCTGTTCGCTTTCGCTCGGGTCGTGGCTGTTTTTTTTAATTTTAACAAAGCGTGCATTTGCCCCGATTGAAAGTGTTTGGTATAAGTTGATTGTCTTTCACTTGCTGTTTATTCAATGTCAGAGAGTTTTATGATTAAAACATTTTTAGACAAAAAGGGTGCTAATCAACATGAAAAGGAAAGTTTCCAAAAGGAATGATAAAATTTTTAAAGGTTTTCGATAAAAGCTAAAGCAGCATTTTTGTCTTTTTCTAATTGCTCTTTTAGTAATGCTACCGATTCGAATTTTTGTTCCGGTCGAAGGTATTTTAGCATAGAAGCTCTAATTTTTCGGTCGTATAAATCAGTGTCAAAGTCAAAAAAGTGGACTTCTACAGCAAGATGATTACCGGCAACGGTGGGATTAAATCCAATATTCATCATTCCGAAAATGGTTTTTTGGTTGAAAATGCTTTTCACAACATAAACGCCATTTCGAGGAATGAGTTTGTAGTTTTCTTCAATTTGAAGGTTTGCAGTGGGAAATCCAATGGTTCTTCCTAGTTGTTTTCCTTTAATAACCGTTCCGGTTAGGAAATATTCATAGCCCAAATATTCATTGGCTAAAGCCATATTTCCCTCGGTTAAGGCGTTCCTTATCTTGGTCGAACTTATGGAAACATCTTTGATTTCTTGAACAGAAATTTGTTCAACTTCAAATTGATACTTTTTGCCAAAAGCAATTAAATTATCAATATTGGCGGTGCGGTTTCTTCCAAATCGATGGTCGTGACCAATAATTATTTTCTGAATATGGAATCGGTCAACCAGTACGGTTTTAACAAAATCTTCTGCCGATAATTTAGAGAATGTTTCGTCAAAAGGATGAATAATCAGGTTTTGAATGCCTATTGTTTCTAATAAATCTATTTTTTCGGCAATAGTGTTGAGTAACTTCACATCCGATTGCCCTTGCAATACCATTCGTGGATGGGGAAAAAAAGTAAGTACTAGACTTTCGAAATTTCCATTTTGAGTATTTTCCGTTAATTTTTCTAGAATTTTTCTATGACCCAGATGAACACCATCAAAAGTGCCCAAAGTGAGAATTGTTTTTTTAGCGCAATCGAAATCGTTTATAGAATGGAAAATGGTCAAAGCAATTGTTTTTTAGAACTCTGCAAATTTATACTTTTAAAATAGATAAAAAAAAGAGGATTGACAGAAATCAATCCTCTTGAAAGTATGTCGAGCTAAACTAATTTTTGATGAATTGCAATGTTTTAGTTTGACCTTCTTTAGTTACCGTTATAAAATAAACACCTGTGCTCAACGAGGAAGTATTTACTGATAAGTCTGCTTGTTTTAAAATTGTTTTTTTACTCACCACTTGGCCCAAGGTATTGCTAATCGTTAAGCTAGTTGGCAAACCTAAAGAACTTGGAACATTTACATTTAAAATTCCTTTGGTTGGGTTTGGATACAAAGAGATTTCATCTAATGATGCGAATTCCCTAGTTCCCAATGAATTGGTTGTAAAATATACTACCTCAGTTCCCAAAAAGGATGCTCCTGATTTAACTGTTATAGCGTCATTATTTGTTTTTATGTTATAATAACCATCGCCACCTTCGCCACAACAAATTCCGTCAGATTGTGTATCGTCTATAGTAAAAGTATAACATTCATTATTTTTTAAGACCCAGTTTTGTGTTATTAAGGCTGGCAAAGTATTGGAATCAGTATAAGGCCCTCCTTCATATACAGTTGCGCCAGCACTATCTCTCAAAATCCAAAGTGTTTCACTTCCAAAGAAATCTTGTTGCAATCTAAAAGTGTAATTGGTATAATTATAATTAATTGGTACAATATCAAAATAATTCTTAGTTGCAGTATTATTACTAGCTCTTTCATCTGCTCCTGCAAATGCAGCAATACTAACATTTAAAGTGCCATAAACATTTGTATTTGGTAACGTAACAATTTCCGATTTATCTTGTACTAAAGAACCAGTCCAAGAATAAGTTTGATTTGCACCTCCATTAATTGTGTAATTTATAGTTGCTGCCGTTAAAGTCGAAGTCCCTCTGTTTGAAATAGTTATCTGTTTGTTTGTTGGAGCTGGAGCTGGAGTGGAGCAAGGATATATAATCCCACTGTTAAAAGTTGCAATTTTAACTTCTGCATCTTTTGCAAATAAGGGTATAGCTACCGCTTTTGTAGAAGTTTTTAAAGATTTTCTTCGTGCGGCATTATTGATAATGGTGGTAATTCTATTTTTTTGACCTTGTGTAAAAATGTTCATGCAGTCGTCCCTAGTATAATCCATATAATTTTCCGGCATGTCACTACCAGGGCTTGCAGGACAACTGTCGAAAGGGCCGCAAGTGTAATGTTCCCAAGCAGCTTGGGGCGTGTCATTACAATAATCAGTGGCGTTACAATCTGGTATATTTTTAGATTCATCGCCATCTCCATCTCCCCAAATATGTCTTAATCCAAGCCAGTGTCCCACTTCGTGAGTCATTGTTCTTCCTTTGTCATAATTAGAGGCTAGTAAAAAAGTTCCGTCAGTATAAGTACTACTCCCAAATACATCATAGCTAGAAACAACTCCATCGGTGTTTGCTGTACCACCCGATGCACTTAATCCGCCTAAACCCGAACCATCAGGAAATTGTGCGTACCCCAAAAGTTTGGTGTCAGAAAATTTAAGACTCCACATATTTAAGTACAATGTAGGATCCCAAATTGTGGCAGGTTTTAGGATGGTTTCAATATCATTTCCACTCCAAGTAGATTGTGAAAAACTTACTCTATCAATTCCATTTGTTGGGTTTCCGTTAGGGTCTTGTGTGGCAAGAACAAACTCTATTTCTACATCAGCACCCACTGGATTTGTATTGTCCCCCGGAGTTCCAACCATTTTTCTATAATCTTGATTCAAAATAGTGATTTGAGATAGCACTTGAGCATTTGTAATATTGGGAGCCGTTCCTATGGCTTGACCATTGCAAACTACGTGAACCACAACTGGAATTTTTATTATAGTTGCTGCCACTTTAAAATTGGCACGTAGCTTATTTTGTTTCTCAACAAGTGGAGAAAGCCAAGTCTCGAATTTTTCATTAGACATTCTCTCAGGATTTTTTTCTTGAAGAAATTGCTCATATTCTGTCGTGGCACATCGAATCTTTCCGTTGCTAGGATTTATAGAGGAGGTTTTGACCGTTTGTCCAAATATTTTTTTGTCTTGGCCGTACGTGTTTACGAAAGTTAGCACACAAAAAACCATAAGAATTAACGGTATAGAATGAGGAGTATTTGTTTTCATTAGGTAAAAATTTTTGTCAAAGTTAACAATTTTGTCAAAGAATTTGTGGTTTGGGAAAAAATTAGCAAAAAACAATGAATAAAGCTATCAAAACAGCAAGATTTTGCCTAAAAATCGCACATTTTACTTTCCGTTGAATGTGGTCATGGTATTTTCTATTCCTGCTGTTCCAAAGGATTTTATAATTTCGGAGGCTAATTCTAAACGTTCTGGGAGTGCTAATTTTTCAGTATCATCCCAATCGCCAAGAACATAATCTACTTGTTTTCCTTTTTTGAATTCATCGCTAATACCAAAACGAAACCGAATATAATCGGTTGTATTTAAGGTTGCGTGTATGCTTTTGAGTCCGTTGTGACCGCCATCACTGCCTTTTTTTCTAATTCGAATGGCTCCAAAAGACAAATTCAAATCATCGGTAATTACCATAACATTTTCTAGTGGAATCTTTTCTTTCTCCATCCAATAGTGCACGGATTTTCCACTCAAATTCATATACGTATTGGGTTTCAAGAGTAAAAAAGTTTTGCCTTTAAATTTGTATTCGGCAAGCGCACCAAGTTTAACGGTTTCGAAAGTTATTCCTTCTTTTCGAGCTAAGAAATCGACTACTTTAAAACCTATATTGTGTCGGGTGTTGACATATTCGGCTCCGATGTTGCCCAAACCGACGATTAAAAATTTATTACTCATGCTTTGCATACTGTTTTTTTGGTATCCGTGAACCTCCGGTTTTATATAATCTATAGCTTCGTCTGTTTTAGTTTTCGAAAACAGTGTTTTGAACCAATTTGTCATATTGCAAAAGTAAACTTTATTTACAAAACCCTGACAGCGTTTCAAACGCTGTCAGGGTTAATATAGAAAATAAAACAAAAAAAGCACCAGTTTTGCAACTGATGCTTTCTTGAATATTGAAAAAAATATTATTTTTTCTTTTTTCCTGCAGGAGCTTTTGCTGCTTTTGCTGCTTCTTGAGCTGCTTTCATAGCGGCACGAGATATTCTTACTTGAGCAACAACAGTGTTGTCAGGGTGCAATAATTTGTATTTGTCAGAAACAAGTTTCGTTACATACAATTTGTTACCCATTTCAAGTGCAGAAATGTCAGCATCAATAAAATCAGGAAGATTTTTTGGTAATGCTTTTACTTTTAATCTACGGGTGTTTAAACGCAAAACACCTCCTAAAAGTACACCTGGAGAAACTCCAACCACTTTTACAGGAACTTCCATTGTGATTTCTTTGTCATCAAATAATTGAAAGAAGTCAATGTGTAAAATGCTGTCAGATACTGGATGCACCTGAATGTCTTGTAAGATTGCATTAAATGATTTACCTGCCAATTCAATCACAACTGTGTGCGCGTTTGGAGTGTAAACCAATGTTTTAAATGCTCTTTCGTCTGCCGAAAAATGCACTGGTTGATTTCCTCCGTATAATACGCAAGGAACCGCTCCAGCATTACGTAAGGCTTTAGTCGCAACTTTGCCCACGCTTTCTCTTTCTGATCCTTTAATTGTAATCGATTTCATTGTAAAAAATTTATATAGTTAATTATTAAACTCGTTTTTAATTAGCTTTAGGCTTAGGTGTTATGAAATTGCTTCGTTCCTCGCAATGACATTACATCAAAAACTTTCCACTAATGGAATTGTTGTGGTGTACCATTTGCATTACTTCTGCAAAAAGAGGCGCACAACTCACTACTCTTATTTTATTTGATTTATTCTTCAACGGAATAGAATCGGTAACTATCAATTCTAATAATTTAGAATTTTCTATCTTTTCGTAGGCGTTTCCAGATAAAATAGCGTGGGTACAAATGGCTCTAACGCTCAATGCTCCTTTCTCTATCATTAAATCTGCGGCTTTTGCCAATGTACCTCCTGTATCAATCATATCATCAACCAAAATTACATTTCTTCCTTTCACATCACCTATTAATTCCATGGTGTCAATAATGTTGGCTTCTTTTCTTTGTTTGTAACAAATAACCACATCCGACTCCAAGAACTTTGAATAGGCGTAAGCTCTTTTTGAACCACCCATATCTGGCGAAGCAATTGTCAAATTAGCTAGTCCTAAGCTTTTTACATAAGGCAAGAATATTGTCGATGCAAAAAGATGGTCAACTGGTTTTTCAAAGAATCCTTGAATTTGATCGGCATGCAAATCCATAGTCATAATTCTAGTTGCGCCAGCGGTTTCTAACAATTTGGCCACTAATTTGGCTCCAATTGGAACTCTTGCTTTGTCTTTTCTATCTTGTCTTGCCCAACCAAAGTAAGGTATTACTGCCGTGATGTGTCTTGCCGAAGCTCTTTTAGCAGCATCAATCATTAACAACAATTCCATTAAATTATCGGCGTTTGGAAAAGTAGAACAAACAATAAAAACACGTATTCCTCTTATCGATTCCTCATAAGAAGGCTGGAATTCTCCATCGCTATACTTTGAGGTTGTAATTTTACCTAAAGGAATGCCATATTCCTTTGCTATTTTTTCTGCAAGATAAACACTCTGTGAACACGCAAAAATTTTAGCTTCTGGCTCTAAGTGGGACATTTAGTATGTTGTTTTAATTCCGATGCACGCTATATCATTTGGATTTGTCACGTGATTCAATCCAAAAAAATATAAATGTCTCGAGTGTAGTTAGTTAGTTGTTTTTCGTTTTACCGAGGTGCAAATTTAGGAATAAAATCGAACTCTGAAAGGAAAAATTAGAGTATTTTGTTAGAATCTTTAATTTTATTTTTTACATTTGCACCGTGTTAAAGAAAAGTGGATTGTTTTTTTAAACAATAATGTCTTTTTAATGCGTTGAAATAACTGTCGTTATTTCTTGTCTGCTAAGCCCGGATGGCGGAATTGGTAGACGCGCTGGTCTCAAACACCTGTGGGAAACCGTGCCGGTTCGACTCCGGCTCCGGGTACTTAAAAACCTCGTAATCAATTGATTGCGAGGTTTTTTATTTTTAGTGCTGATTAAAACGGCAGCTATTTTGCTAAATTAGATTATAAAAGCATCCTATTATATTATTGTAGTTGTAAAAGAATTGATTAAAACGGCCTACAAAAAGTAAAACCAAAAATAATGAATACATAAGAAATGAAAAATCAACTCATTTATAATATAAAGAACCTAGGACAGGATTCGTAATGGATGGTCGTGAGTTCAAATCTCACTTTCTCATAAAAGGAAACCCCTAAACAATAAATGTTTAAGGGTTTTTGCAAATAGTTTATTAATTATTTTTGTCCAGTAACTTGTCTCAATTATGCTGAATTAGACAAAGTTAATTTTTCATTATTTTTTCTGTGATTGAACCTTTTTTGGTTGCAACTTTTACCAGGTAGGTTCCCTTGCTCAAATTACTCATATCAATACTTTCAATATTTGCATTTATTCTTTTAACTAAAGAGCCAGACAAGCTATAAATTTCAACTGTTTCAACTCCATCAGTTGAGGATAGCTTTAGACTGCTTGTTACAGGATTTGGATATAAAATTAATTTTACTGCTTCAACATTATTATAACCTAAATTATATGAAGTTTTCATATAGAAAAGGTTAGTTGTATCGCCTTTGTTAATGGTATAAGTACCTGCTGGAATTGATGGAATAGTTACAATTCCTGCTATTGCTGTATAACTAGTTGTATTGGCTGCAACTGTTATATCTGTTCCCGAAGTAAGTTTAATTTTCCCTGTGAATGTACTATCAAAAACTAAAGTTAAGGTTGATGTCGCAGTAGTTGTATAAACAATTCTTGTAGCGGTCTCAATTTTTAGACGAGCTGTCAATGCGAGCGTTGTAGATCCTTCCATATAACTTAATGATCCAGCAGTAGAATTCATGTTTCCACTAATAGCATAAAAAGAACTCGTTTTTCCGGATAAAGTAAAATTATGAATCTCATCTCCTGCCGGTGGAGGTGTAGTACCATTAATTGTAATTGTTCCTGAACTTGTTGCTGGTGTTCCAGCAGAACCAACAGTAGTTACTGTGAAAGACACATTGGCCGTTGGAGTTCCAGCAATTGTTATTGTTTTTGTTGGAACATCTTTCGTTACAGTAATTCCAGATGCTGGCAAGTTGCTTACAGTTGCATCTGTTGCATCTCCACCCCAAGTAAAGACCATATCAGTAATAGCTGTACCATTGTCTACAGATTGATTATTATCAGTAGATGTAGTTATGGTTTGACTGCTCACTACTACTGCTGTTTCTCCCTGTACTGCAACCAAAGAAGATGCGTAATTGGTAATTGCAGTTTTTATTACCGTATTCACTAAATAAGCAGTATCATCAACTGAATTGTTAAAAGTGAATTTTAAATCGCCACCCTTTACGCGGCCTGAATAGTTTATCACATTGTCTCTACCAATTGTTGGCGTATCTGTAACTAAATTTTTCACATATAAAGCCGGATCTGTATCAAAGTTATTATGCATGTTTCCGCCTACTTTTGATACTACTGTATTTGGAACTTGATCGCCCCTATTGGTTACTTCATAGGCATCAAAATCTGTTGTAGAACTAATTTTCCCTGCAATATTATAAAGAGGATTAGTATCGCCATATTTCACATAACGCATATCATTAGTTGCAATATCAGCATCAAAAATATTATTGAATGCTTTAATAGTTCCTCCAGCTTCGCCTGAGAAAGTACCTTGGTTTCCTGGATCATTAGCTTGCTTTGCACTACTCCATACATCAGTACCTTGCAAAGAAGTCATCATAGGATGTTTTGAGTTACGAAAATAATTTGCCTCTAAAAATAATGATGAACCTAAAGTTGAACCTGATCCATATTTTGAGTTACCATCAAAATAGTTGTTGTAAATGTGTGCTGAATAAAAACGTACTCTTGGGTGTCGAGAATCAGAATGATCAAACCAGTTATGATGATACGTAACATACAAACCAGTTGTTGTATCTTCACTCAATCCTAATAAGCTACATTTTCCGTTATCCCAAAAGTGATTGTATGAAAACGTACAATAGGTAGAGCCCTTATTATCCATGGCACCATCTCCTTTTACTTGGTCAGCATCACTACCAGCATCTCCATAAAATAAATCATTATTATGAATCCAAATATGATCGTTTTTATCTTGCATTCCAATATCATCTCCAGCAGTACTATTACAGTTCATAAAACCAAGGTTTCGGACTTCAATATTTGAAGCAGATTTAAGGCGAACTCCCATTCCGTTTACAACTGCATCTGCCCCAACGCCTTCTAGCGTAAGGTAACTAGCTGCATTGTTGGCATTTTCAATAGTGATGTCACCACCTTCCATTACAGCCATATCGGTAATATTCCCAATCAAACGAATGATAAAAGGACGAGTATCATTACCTTTTTTGATACCATATAAAATATTTTGCAAACCAACACAAGGATTTTTGCTCGCCCCTGTTATATTCATTGCTATAGTATTCTTTGTATTTTGTGTAATATAAAGTATAACAGCACCCGTTTTTGGCGTACCGTCAGTTTGATAAGCACCTGGAACTCTGCTACCTTGAAAGGCAAATCCATTGCGGTCGTGTGGCAAAACTGTTAAACTTGAGGTGGTCGAAAAAGCTCCTTCTACGCCTCCAGTTACGGAAGCTATTTTTAGGGTATAAGATCCAGCTGACAAACCGAGAACGTCTGCACGGAAATAGCTTCCGTAACTACGAATAAGTTGGTTATCAATTTTTTGATCCGTTTTTCCGCCGCCTGTATAATACACATTGTAAGAGTCTGCACCAGCAACTGGCTCCCATTTTGCGAAAGCGGACTCTAACCAACCTGAGGATTCTGTAATTACAGGTTGTGCCCATATCGTGCTAGTGGACACTAATAATGCAAAGTAAAATAAAATTTTTTTCATAATTTTTAAAGGATTGGAAATGATGTTTTTTGGAATAAAGCTTTTAGGTAATTAAGTTTAATTTGTTTTAAAGAAATGTAATCGATTACGCAAATGTATAATAAATTTTAATTAGAGCAATATTTTTTTTTTGTTTTTTTTGTTTAATACAATTAAAGGTAGTTTTTGTTGAATTAAATCTAATTTTATTGTGAAATACAGCTTAAAGAACGGATTCTTATGTCATACTATTTTAACACTTGCAATGTGAATACGTGGTCGTTACAAATTTTTGCTTGATCGGAATTCGTCTGTTTTAGATTAATAAATTCTTATTCACTTGATTATTATTATACTATCGTGTTCATACCATATTTTTCATGTACATTTTATTAATTCTTGCATATCTCTTTTAAGCTGCTACAACTTTATGGAATTGATTTCTCAAAAGCTAAAAATAGGGTGTGCTTTACTACTATAATTATTTATTATCTAAAGACTTAGAACTACAAATTAATTTTAACATGAAATTTTAACGTCTTTTTCGTAATCCATTGTTTTTTTATTGAATATTCAACAGTAAACTGTAAAATAAGCCGCTCTTTTGTTGCTAATAATTAAATATTTTTAGTAATACTATAAAAATTACTTATTTATAGTAACATATCTGTTTTATTTTTACAAAGTAATACTTATTTATCTATTTTTGCGTAATCGATTGCGTAATTTAAATTATTAACCAGATGATTTGAATTTGAATTTTTAAACAACTTAAAATTATTTTTTATGAAAAAAAGGACTCAAAATTTTAATCAAACCAAAAGCAAAGGCTCTTTCTTGAGAATGTTTTCGCTTTTTGTATTAGTATTGATGTCTACCCAGATGAGTTGGGGACAACAAGTTATTGGATCATTTCCAACTATGGATGGTGGGTTTGAAGGACAACCAGTCGGAACAACAACATTATCCACTTTGAGTTCATCTTTATGGAGTACAAGTTCTAATCTACTTGGTCTTCCAGGTAATTCTAATGTAAGAACTGGAGCAAAATCTATGAACTTTTATACTAGTTCGACAGCAAAAAGATTACAATCTCCAACAACTGCTGTTGATGCAATTACAAATGTTCAATATACTATACAATATTATTATAGAACTGCTACAAATACAGCGACAGCTGCGTCAATGCAAATAGGCGCATCTCCAAATGGCACTTCATCGCCTACCTATTTTCCTAGTGGTGCACCTTATACTATCCTTGCTGCATCAAATCCTAATTGGAATAAATATTATGCACAAGTTACGGTATCTACGGCTGCTAATGGTAATACAGGTATTGCGACAATTCGTTGTAATACTCCTACGATGGGAGTTGCTCTAGATATTGATGATTTTGTTATGTACTCAGGGGGTTTAGATACATCTGCACCAGCAGTTCCTGGATCAGCAACCATATTAAGTTCTACAGCGACACAACAGTCAATTTCATGGGGTGCTTCTTCAGATGTTGATGGAGGAGGTTACATGGTTGTTCGTGGATTAGCCGATCCAACTACTACACCCAATGTAAATGGAATTTATGCGGTTGGTAATACTGTCGCAACTGGTGAGACAGTTGCATATATTGGAACTAATACTTCATTTACAGATTTAGGGCTTACCTCTTCAACACCTTATTATTATCGTATTTATACAGTTGATAAAGCCTTTAACTATTCTTCGGCAGTAACAATTAACGGTAGTACTACTGCTCCAAGTTATGCAGCAGAGCCAACAGCACAAGTAACTGGTTTGGGCATTACTTCGGTTTCTTCATCTGGTTTCACTATTAATTGGACTCCTGCTGTTTCAGGTGGAGGTGCAAATCATTTGGTCGTAGTTAAAGCAGGTTCAGCCATATCAACTGATCCCATAGATGGTTCGAGCTATACTGCCGATGCTGCGTTTAGTACTGGAACTGCAATTGGTGGTGGTAAAGTAGTTTATAACGGAACTGGAAATTCAGTAGTTGTAACAGGTCTTTCGAAAGCACTAACTTACTATGTAAAAGTATATGATTTTAATGGTTCTGGAGGGTCAGAAAATTATTTAGTGGTTAGTCCAACATCAGGAACTCAAATGACTTCTCCTGGTGAAATTGTATCAAATGGAAATAATTCAGTTATTCCCGCTGCTTGGACTACAGGAAGTACTTGGGTTGGAGGTGTTGCTCCTAGCCCAACCGATAATGTTACTATTGTTGCTGGTGACAAAATATTAATTTCAAGTACTTCATCTTGTTACAATTTGACAATTCCTGCTACAGCAAAGGTGTATAATAACACACCGTTACCTACAGGTAGTTTAACCTATTTAACGGTTTATGGTACTACACTAGTTTGTAACGGAACATTAGGTGATAAAATTACTGATGACTCTGCAGATGGTGCATTGGGAATAAATTTCAATGGAGATCTTACTATTAGTGGTAGCGGATTATTGAGACCAGCACGTATTCGTCCAAATACAGGTACGCAAAATGCTACTTTAACTATTGATGCTGATATGGAGATGACTTATGCCGGTAGCACAGGAACTGGTGGAGCGGCGATCTACACAGACATTAGTGGGAACGATGATATTACAATTACAATAAATTCGGGTAAAACGTTGTCATTTGCTCCAATGGCCTATTTTAATACTTCTTCAAGCACTTCGAGCAATGGTAACGCAAATACAACTATAAATGTTAATGGAACGCTAAGTCTACCATCAACTTCTTATTTGTCCTTGCCAATTGCTTCAGGTAAAACGGCTACTTTAAATGTTAATGGAACTTTGAATGTCGGTAGATTAAATGTTACAAGTTCAACAGGTGGAACGGCTCCAGTAATTTCAGTGGGTAGTGGTGGTTTGATTTCAGTAAGTACTTTAGCAGATTTTTCAAATGCAACTTTATCTGCAACTGTTACAGGAACTGGCACCTTTACACTAGAATCAGGTGCTGCAATCAATGTAGCGGCAAGTTCAGGTTTAGATCCTGTTGCTGGTCCAATAAGAACAACGACGCGTAACTTTAATGCAGGTGCAAATTATACTTATTCAGGTTCGACAGCTCAGGTTACTGGAAGTGATCTTCCTTTGAATGTGAATAATTTAACAATTAATAATGTTGGTGGAGTTATATTAACTGCAGCTACTGCGGTAAACAACAAATTATCATTAACTTCTGGAACATTAACAACAGGAGGTTTACTAACCTTAAAGTCTAACGCAACAAAAACAGCAGTTGTTGGTGTTGTGACCGGTAGCATATCAGGGAATGTAACTACAGAACGTTATATTCCTGCAGGACAAAGAGCCTATCGTTTGCTGAGTTCTCCAGTTAGTACTTCAACTTTTATCGATGCCAATTGGCAACTAGGAACTCATATTACTGGAGCAGGAGGAGCAACTAATGGTTTTGATGCTACAACGGGTAATAATCCATCGATGTTTACCTATAATAATACAACACCAGCTTGGAATGCTTTAACCAATACAAATGCTACAGTTCTTACCTCAGGTGTTCCTTATTTGACTTACATTAGAGGAAGTAGAACTGCATCTCTATTAATTGCTCCCTCTGACCCGCCAGTTTCGATAGTTAGCGATGCAACAACCTTAAGTGCAACAGGGACATTAACAACAGGAAATGTTGTGGTAAATGGTTTAAATGAAACAGCAGATGGATTTAGTGCAGTTGGTAATCCTTACCAAGCCCAAGTTGATATGCAAGCAGTATTAGCTGCTGGTACAAACCTAAACACATTATACTACTATGTTGTAGATCCATCATTGGGCACTAGAGGAGCTTATTTACCTGTAGATGTAACGGAAGTAGCTTCAGCGCATATCAGTCAATATCTTCAGCCAGGGCAAGCTTGTTTTGTAAAAACACTAGCTGCGGGAACTGCTTCACTTACTTTTACTGAAGCTAATAAATCTGAAGCTGCGGCTCAAACTACTATTTTCAAAACTAAAAATACAGCAACGCCAAGCATCAGCTTATCCCTTTATGATGCAGCTGCAATTCGCCTGGATGTTTTAAAAATCGCTTTTGATGCTAGTGAATCTAATGATGTAAATCAAAATGATGCTTCGAAAATGATCAATTTTGACGAAACTATGGCTTCGTCAAACAACGGAAAATTATTGTCTATCGAGAAAAGAGCGATGCCAACTGATGCAGATGAAATTCCATTGAATATCACTAAATACAGAGGAACATCTTATACTATTAAAGCTGAAGGTACTGGTCTAACAGGATCGACTCCTTATTTGTTTGATCAATTTGCCAACAAGACGATAGAAATTCCACAAGAGGGAAGCGTGAATTATGGGTACACTGTTGATGTTGCTACTCCTGCATCGAAAGCTGCGGATCGTTTTAAATTGATTTATGCCAAAACCTTGAATACAATTGACAATGAAGTTACTAGTTTTGTTTTGTATCCAAACCCATCCAAAACGAATTCATTTAGTCTTGCAATTCCACAAAGTATGAATAAGGCATCGCTAATCGTTAGCAATATGTTGGGACAAAAATTGTATTCACAGAATGATTTACAATCGGGAAACACCGTCAATGTGACGGTAAGCAATGTGAAAACCGCTGGAGTTTACCTAGTAAGCTTAGCCTTAGAAGGAAAAACAACAACAACTAAATGGATTGTAGAATAATTTAAAAAACAGAAAAAAATGAAAAAATATATAAACATGAATTTTTTTGCTAAATTATCAGTAATGATTTTTATGCTGTTATCGACTTTGGTAAATGCTCAAGAAGATTTACCAGCCGCACCAGACGACACTGCTGCAGCACCAATTGACAACTATCTAATAGTATTAGCCATAGCTGGAATTGCACTTGTTTTTATACGTTTTTTAGCATTCAAATCTAAGAAAGTATCGTTATAAAGCTTTTTCTGGATAGAAAATTGCTGTAAGCCCGAAACCCATCATCAGATTGGCTGGCACTGAAAAAACAACCTTTTTCAGTAATACATAAAAAGGGTGTTTAGATAAACCAAAGTTTATTTAATCATCCTTTTTTTTGATTTAATTTTACTGCAATTACCGGGCTTCAAAGACCAATGAACTTTTTATGTTTTCTAGATATGATATTAGTTTGTAAACAATTTCTACGCTTGTGGTTTGATTTATTTTTTAATGCTGTGAAAAAATAGTTTCAATATCGCAAGCAATTGTTGGACTGTAATGATGAACAATTTACCACAGTGTTTTTGCTTTTATTCATACTAAGGTTTTGAACTTTACACGATCAATTCATTGGTATTTCTATCCAGGTTAAATTGTAATGAGATTAATCTGCTATTTATACTAAAGCACTTTTTTTAGTTTTGTTAATATTATCTCGTCTTAAAAAAAATGTGCTTATTTACATTGAAAATTCAATTATTTATTTAATTTATTTGTATTGTAAATACTTATTAAGTACATTTGCGCAATCGATTACGGTACGTTGGACTGTTCTGCGACTACTAGGCAAAACTTTGATTAAGTATTTTATTTAGCAGATTTTGCTTTGTATTATTTAGAGATTTTGTTATTTCAAAGGGAATCAAGCTTATTTCACTTTCGATAGTAATTTATAATGACCAAGAAACACGGAATCAATTGAAAGCAATCATTGGACTATTTGGATTTACTTTTTTTGCACTACTAAAAAATATTTAAACAGGCAAAATAACGTTTCCGTTGATGCTCTTGCGAAAGGTAAATTAAATATATTTTTCTAAATTTTTCAAAAAATTGGCAAAAGAAGGTATTGATTCAAATGAAAATTAATTAAAATAAAATAGAACTGTAATGAGCACTAAATTTATACATGATAACTTTTTATTAGAAAATAAATACGCTGAGGAACTGTATCATAATTATTCTAAAAATCAGCCAATCATTGACTATCACAATCACTTATCACCACAGTTTATTGCCGAAGACAAAGTTTTTGACAACATTACTAAAGTTTGGATAAATGGCGATCATTACAAATGGCGTGCGATGCGTACATTGGGAGTAAATGAACAATTTATTACCGGAAATGGATGTGATAAAGATAAATTTATGAACTGGGCAAAAACAGTTCCTTATACTATGCGTAATCCTTTATACCACTGGACTCATATAGAATTAGCTCGTTATTTTGATATTACCGAATTATTAAACGAAAAATCAGCCGAAAGAATTTACGAAGAAGCTTCTGCAAAAATAAATTCACCAGAATACAGCACTCGAAATTTGCTCAGAAAAGTAAATGCTGAATTTGTATGTACTACCGAAGATCCAATTGACACTTTAGAATTTCACCAACAATTAATTAAAAGTGATTTTGAAGTAAAAGTTGGAACTGCTTTTAGACCTGATAAAGCAATCCTAATTTCGAATGATGGATATAATGATTATGTTGATTCCCTTGGGCAAGTAGCTGGTATTTCAATAAATACCTATTCTGATTTGTGCACGGCATTAAGAAATAGAATTGACTTTTTCGATAAAAATGGGTGCAAGCTTTGTGACCATGGATTAGACCAAATTTATTTCGAAAATTACACTGAAAATGAAGTAAATGCTATTTTCAAAAAGAAAAGAGAAAATGCAACTTTAAGTAATGAAGAGGCTTTAAAATTCCAAAGTGCCATATTAATTTTTTTATGTGAAACTTACCATGAATTTGGGTGGGTTCAGCAACTACACTTAGGTGCTTTGAGGAATAATAATGCTCGTATGCACCGTATTTTAGGCCCTGACACCGGATGGGATTCTATTAATGATTATCCGCAAGCGCAAAAACTATCTGCTTTTTTAAACGCATTGGATAGTAAAGACAAATTAACTAAAACTATTATATACAACTTAAATCCTGCGGATAACGAAGTAATGGCTACGATGATTGGCAACTTCAATGACGGTAGTGTAAAAGGAAAAGTACAATATGGTGCTGGATGGTGGTTTTTAGATCAAAAAGACGGAATGACAAAACAATTGAACGCCCTTTCTAACATGGGATTGATTAGCTGTTTTATCGGAATGTTAACAGATTCTAGAAGTTTCTTGTCTTTTCCAAGGCACGAATATTTCAGACGTATCCTTTGCAATCTTTTGGGAGACGAAATTAAAAGAGGTGAATTACCAAATGATATGGAGTGGATTGGTCAGATGGTTTCTGACATCAGTTATGGCAATGCTAAAGCGTATTTTAAATTTTAATAACCCCTTCAACAAGTAAACTCAAGATAGATATTTCTGAATAAAAATATAGTATAAAAAATGAAAAAATTAAATAGAGTAAATTTAGGATTAGAAAAAAAGTTTCCCATAAAGGTCGTGCAATTTGGTGAAGGTAATTTTTTGAGAGCTTTTGTAGATTATGCTTTTCAAAGACTAAATAAAGAAGTTAATTTCAATGCTGGTATCGCAATTGTTCAACCATTGAAAGAAGGTATGGTAAACATGATTAACGATCAAGATGGTCTTTATACTTTGTTTATGAATGGAATCAAAAAAGGAGAAAAAATTCAAGATATTGAGTTGATTACTAATGTTGTAAAAGGTGTAAATCCATATACTGATTTTGCAGATTATTTAGCGTTAGCCAAAGAAGAGGAACTTCAATTTATTGTCTCAAATACCACTGAAGCTGGAATTGAATTTATTGAAAGTGATACTCCAGATATGCAACCACCCGTTTCATTTCCTGCAAAGTTGACTGTTTTGTTATACGAAAGATTCAAACATTTCAATGGAGATGCTTCTAAAGGGTTAACTATTATTCCGTGTGAATTGATTGATTATAACTCAGAAACTTTAAAAAAATACATTTTACAGTATGCTGATTTGTGGAAGTTAGAGGATAAATTTAAAACATGGTTAAACCAAGCTTGTACCTATCACAGCACATTGGTTGACAGAATTGTTCCAGGATATCCAAGAGCGGAAATTGAAGAATATAATAATAAATTAGATTATCAAGATAATTTAATTGTTGCTGCTGAACCATTTTTTCTTTGGGCTATTGAAGGTGGTAATGATCTAAAACAAAAGTTACCTTTTCACAATACGAATTTGAACGTGAAGATTGTTAGCGATATTCGACCTTTTAAAATGATAAAAGTTCGTATTTTGAACGGAGCACATACGGCAATGGTTCCTTTTTCACTTTTGTACGGTAATAAATTAGTAATGGAAACCGTTGACGGAAGTTTTACTGGCAAATTCGTAAACAGCGTTATTAGTGAAATTAGTGGTACGCTTGATATGGACAAAAATGAAATTCAAGCCTATACTGAAGAGGTAATGGATCGATTTAAAAATCCATTTATCAAACATGCGCTCGCTGATATTGCATTAAATTCGATATCAAAATTCAAAGTGAGAGTTTTACCTAGTTTAGTACACTATTATAATGCTAATAAAACACTACCCACTAATTTGACTTTTTCATTGGCTTGTTTAATCCAATTCTATAAAGGAACTTGGAATAACGAAGCCTTACCTGTAAAAGATTCTCCAGAAATAGTGGAAGCTTTTAAAAATGCGTGGGAATTAGCGACTTTAGATTTAGTTGTAACTAAAATTTTAGCAAATACCGAATTTTGGGATCAAGATTTGACAAAAATTAATGGTTTATCTCAGGCTATAGTTTTAGCTTTGGAGGAAATAGAATCTAATGGAATTGAAAATGGTTTTGATAATTTTGCAAAATCGGTTAACAGTAATCAAAAAGTATAATACATAAATTATCATGCAAAAAAAATTAATAAAGGTAGATCCTACTGATAATGTAGCTGTAGCTTTAGTAAATCTAGTTGCTGGAGAAACTATCGAATTTGAAGGTTCCGGTATTTTAGTGTTATCGGATACTAAAATGAAGCATAAAATCGCACTGGTTGATTTAGAATCTGGCGATAAAATTATTATGTATGGTGTAATTGTAGGCAAAGCCAATCAAAAAATTGCAAAAGGAAACGTTCTTACAATAACTAATGTAAAGCACGAAAGTGCTAAGGTTACCGGTAAAACAGAAACTATTGGCTGGGATTTGCCCAATGTAGATAAATGGAAAAATAGAACTTTCAATGGATTTGTACGCGAAGACGGACAAGTAGGAACTGAAAATGTGTGGTTATTTTTCCCTTTAGTTTTCTGTGAAAATAGAAATATCGAAATCTTGAAAGATATTTTTGAAAAAGAATTAATGAAGCCAAAAGAAAACGATTACCAATTATTATTGCGTTCACTTGTGAGTTCAGAAAGCGGCAAAGAAGGGAATAGCGGTGGATCTAACGAAACTGATTTATTCAAAAACATTGAAGTAAAATTCATTACACACCAAGGTGGTTGTGGTGGAATTCGTCAAGATTCACATAGTTTAGCCAAATTATTAGCGGGTTATGTCAATAATCCCAATGTGGCAGGAGCGACGGTATTGAGCTTAGGGTGTCAAAATTTACAGATCCAAATTTTCAAAGATGCTTTAGATGCCATAAATCCAAATAGTACAAAACCAGTTTTGATTTACGATCAGCAATCTATTGGTACAATCGAAAAGATGTTGAGTAGTGTTGTGAAAGATACCTTTGCAGAAATCAAAAAAGCAAACGAAATAAAAAGAACTCCAGCACCATTATCTAAATTAAAAATTGGTTTAGAATGTGGAGGATCTGATGGATTTTCTGGAATTTCGGCGAATCCAACACTTGGAGTTTTGTCTGATAAACTAGCGGCTCTAGGCGGAACTACAATACTTTCGGAATTCCCCGAATTGTGTGGAGTAGAACAAGAATTAGTGAACCGATGTGTGGAAGATGAAGACGGCAAAAGGTTCTTGGAATTAATGAAATGGTATGAGAAAACGGTTGTGGATGCAGGTTCTGGATTTGATATGAATCCATCGCCAGGAAATATTAAAGACGGTTTGATTACTGATGCAATGAAATCAGCAGGAGCCTCTAAAAAAGGAGGAACTTCTCCAATTGTTGGTGTTTCAGATTATGGAGAATATATTTCTAAACCGGGATTAAACTTACTTTGTACACCCGGAAATGATGTAGAATGTACCACGGCAATGGTGGGTTCAGGTGCTAATATGGTGTTATTTACAACAGGTTTAGGGACTCCAACAGGAAATCCGATTGCGCCAGTTGTCAAAGTATCATCCAACTCTGAGCTAGCGGCAAAAATGTCGGATATTATAGATATTGATACAGGAGGAATTATCAAAGGGAATCAGTCAATTGAGGAAATGGCAGATGAAATGCTTGAATTTATTATAAAAGTAGCCAGTGGAGAGGTAAAAACCAAAGCAGCTATTTTAAATCAGAATGATTTTATCCCGTGGAAAAGAGGAGTTTCTTTATAGAAGTTCTTAAAATAAGTAGTTGAAAACCATTTAGGAGCAATCTTAAATGGTTTATTTTTTTGAAGATTTTCTAATTATTAATTCAGGGTCTAAAACAACTTTCTTCTCAATCTTTACTTTATTCTTACTATCAACTTGTTCTAAAAATACTTTTGCCGCCATTCTACCCATTTCTAATGGAAATTGGTTAATTGTACTTATGGATAATTCCATAAATTTTGTAAAAGGTTCATTTGAAAACCCAACTATAGAAAAGTCAGCTGGTATTTTAATATCTCTTGATTTTAGTTCCTGAACTGCTCCTAAAGCCGCAAAATCACTGGAAGAAAAGATAGCCTCAGGTGGATTTTCTAGTTTTAATAATTTTTTTACAGATTTTTTACCATCTTCTAGCGAACTTTTTGTTTGAATAACATATTCATCAACATAGTCAATATTGTTATCTAATAATGCTTGCTGGTAACCCAAAAATCGGTCATTAAAAATCTCAATATTTCTATCTCCAGATAAGTGAGCAATTTTTTTGCAACCAGTATCGATAAGATGTTGAGTCGCTTTGTAACCACCTTCATAATCATTAATAGTTACAGAACTAACGTTAGGCATCGTTTTCTTTCTATCGAAAAATATTAAAGGAATACCTTTATTTAAAACCCTTTCAAATGCTGGGATATCACCATCTGAAGTTGATATTAATATGCCATCTACTTGAGCATTTAACATGGCATCAAGATTTTCAACCTCTTTGGATTGGTTTCCATGAGTTTGGCAAATAATTACGTGGTATCCATTAGGATATAATTCTTCTTCAATACCTCTAATAATTGTGCTAAAAAAATTACTATCAATTCTAGGAACAATTATACCTATGATGTTGCTTTTTCCGCTTTTGAGAGCTAGAGCAAGTTTGTTTTGCTCATAATTCATTGAGGATGCCACCTTTAAAACTAATTCTTTTGTAGCTTTACTAATGCTTGGACTATTATTTAAAGCTCTTGATACGGTAGCAGCAGTAATATTTAAATTTTTTGCTATATCATAAATGGTAACCTTCTTTTTCATTAAGAATTGGAATTAAAAATGCAAAATTACATTATTTGTAAAAATAAAATACAAATGTAGTAATAAGAATCTAGTATCTTGATATTAATATTTGGGACAGGTTATTTCATAGAAAATCATTGACATTACTTTATTTTTCTTGTTTTTTGTTCAAAATATTTGGTTTATAAAAAAGGATAACTTAATTTTGGTAATCGATTGCATAAACGGTAATTGATTCTGTGTTCAAAATGAATGCTAGAATAAGAATCGTCGTAATAAAAGCGAATGTTGATCAATAATTATTCAAATTAAATAGAATTTTTTTTACTAAAACAAAACTCAAAATGAAAAACATATTCTTACTTGGTACTTTCTTATTCTGTATCTTACCTATTCAGAGTCAGAATTATTATTTGGCAACTCCCCAAGGATTTGGGGCTAGCGCAACGGGTGGAGGAAATGCAACTCCTGTGACAGTAACTACTTATACTGCTTTTAAAAACGCTTTAACATCGACAGCTGCTGCAAATGCCGTAATATTAGTTTCCGGTACGATAGATTGTGTTTATACTAGCGTATTATTAAATAATAAAACAATAATTGGTCTTCCAGGTGCAAGGTTAAGAAATTTGCAAATTACAGTGGGCAACTCTGTAACCTCGGCTAGTAATTCTGGAATTCTGTATGTAAAACCAGGTTCTAATAATGTTATCATTAGAAATCTAATTTTTGAAGGTCCTGGAGCTTATGATGTTGATGGTAGAGATAATCTAACCAATGAAGGAACCAATGTTTGGGTAGATCATTGTGAGTTTCAAGACGGCATGGATGGGAATTTTGACAACAAAGGTTTTGCTGATAATGTAACTGTATCTTGGTGCAAATTTACTTATTTAAAACCAGCAATTCCAGGTGGTTCAGGAGGTTCAAACGACCATAGATTTACAAACCTTGTAGGTTCTTCTGCAACCGACGTGCCAACTGATGGACATTATAGTATCACGTTTCAAAATTGTTTTTGGGCAAGTGGTTGTAAAGCAAGAATGCCAAGAGCCAGAAATGCAGAACTGCATCTGTTGGGTTGTTATTATGATACTGGAGTTGCTGGCTCTATAGCAATTGGTTTAGGTGGTGGAATTAATAACACTACTTGTTATGTAGAAAATTCAAATTTTGCAAATGTTACGAGTGTTTACACCAGTTATATTAGTACCGATGGTGGCACAGTTGCAACTTCCTATAACAATTGCCTAAATGGAACTTCTAATATTGGGACTGTTTCTCCGCCAACTTACACAACAACACCAATTCCAGTAAATGACGTTAAAAATTATTTGACAGACACAACCTGTGGGGCAGGAGCCAGCCTAAAAGTTACTTCAGCTGGAATTATATCTCCAAATGATTGTGCTTTTTTAGGAATTAATGAGTCTGTGCTTAAGAATTTTGATTTCTATTACTCATCAAGCAATAAAACATTACATATTAATATTGTCGATGGTACATTTGGTAAAATTGATATTGAAGTTTATTCCGTCCTTGGTCAAAAAGTTTTATCAAATTCTGATAAAATTGAAATTCCCAATCATTCATTAGAAATTAATGTTGATAAAATTCCCAATGGAATCTATATTTGCAAATTAAATTACAGTGATAAAAAACAAATAATAAAATTCGTTAAGGAATAGCCTATTCTCAAACAACTTACAATAAAATACCAAGAGTTAGGAGATTGCACTGCGCCCAAAATTTTAGACAAATTTATAATTAATTCGCCAATACAGAGACGAAAATATAGGGGGAGGAATAGTTTATTCTGTGGGATTTAAAGTATAATTTAATGCAAAAAGTATACCTTTCTGGAAGGAATTTATAATTGATTTGTATTAAGAACATATTGTTCTTTTGTATTTCAAATAATGTAGAGTTTTTTTTGGTAATGAATAAAATTATCTCTATGTTTGCGTAATCGATTGCATTGTTCTGAGTTTTCGCAAGAAACAGCGTTTTTAACAAGTAAATTTTAATAAATAATGAAAAGCAAAATCATACTATTGGCGATTACACTTTTGTTAGTTTCATGCAAAGTTGCTAAACAAACACAAGTCGCTTCTAATCCTTGGGAACTAATGAAAACTATCGAAGCCGATATTAAAGTTCCGATTTTTAAAAACAAAACCTATAATATTATTGATTATGGAGCAATTGCTGATGGAATCACTAACAATACAAAAGCAATCAATAAAGCACTATTAATTTGTTCGACTGAAGGTGGAGGAAAAGTTATAGTGCCTGCGGGTAGATATTTTTCTGGACCAATCAATTTACAAAACAATGTGAATTTACAGTTATCAGAAGGATCAGAGATTTTATTTAGCACAAATCCTGCTGATTATCCCATAGTTCATACCTCGTTTGAGGGAACGGAAGTGATGAATTATTCTCCTTTGGTATATGCGTACCAAAAAACAAATATAGCCGTAACAGGCAAAGGGATTTTGAATGGTCAAGCCACAAATGAAAATTGGTGGTTTTGGAAAGGCTCTGCAGATTATGGCTGGAAAAAAGGTATGTCAAGTCAAAATGAACCTTTAAATTTATTTCGATTGATGGATATGGCTGAAGAAGGCGTTCCTGTTTCGGAAAGAGTTTTTGGTGAAGGACATTATTTGAGACCTACTTTTGTTGAATTTTTTGAATGTACCAATGTACTTTTACAAGGAGTTCATATTATTGATGCACCGTTTTGGGTTATTCATCCTATTAAATCAAAAAATGTCACAGTAGATGGAGTTTCGATCAAAAGTCACGGTCCTAATAATGATGGTTGTGATCCAGAATATTCTAAAAATGTGATGATTAAAAATTGTATCTTTAATACTGGTGATGATTGCATAGCAATCAAATCGGGTAGGGATGCGGATGGGAGAAGAGTTGCCATTCCGAGTGAGAATATTATTGTGCGAAACTGCAAAATGATTGATGGTCACGGAGGCGTGGTTATGGGCAGTGAAATATCAGCTGGAGTGAGAAATGTTTTTGTCGAGGATTGTATGATGGACAGTCCAAATTTGGATCGTGCCATTCGAATCAAATCCAATTCAAAACGAGGCGGTTTGGTAGAAAATGTATACGTAAGAAATCTTGAGGTAGGACAAGTAAAAGAAGCGGTTTTGAAAATCAATATGTTTTATGATATTTATGGAAAGCAAGAAGGCAAATATATTCCCGAAGTGCGCAATGTTTTTCTAGAAAACGTAAAGGTGAAAAATGGAGGTAAATTTGGTATATTGGCTAATGGCTACAAAGAATTGCCAATACAAAATGTGAAATTTACCAATGTTACAATTGATAAAGCAGATAAAGACTATTCGACAGATAATGTGGTCGGATTGCAATTTATAAATACCTATATCAACGGAAATTTGATGGTAAGCCCGAAGTAACAGCTTTTATTTTTGGTTTTTTTGAACATTAGAATGCAATATTCTGCCGCTAATTTATTTTTTAATTTGTGAATGAAATTTAAAATGGTGATGAAGTTTCTTGTTGAATTCAAAGAGCGCAGTATTCTATGAAAAAAACAGTTCTATATTTACTATTTTTTGTAACGAATGTTTTTGGACAAACGCAGTTTAGAATAGATACGTCGTATACTGTAAAAAGTGTCTATGCTAAATTGATTACTAAATATCCAGAGATAATAATTCCGCATTATTTATCCTCAAAAAGTGTCTCCGAGCTAGATAACATTGTTTATTTTAAAGAAAATATTCGATCACTGCATTTGGATGCTTTTATCTATAAAATTAAAAAAAGAAACCCTGCAGTACTATTAATACATGGTGGTGGATGGAAATCGGGAAACAAAGAGCAAATGCATATTTTGGCTCAAAAAATAGCTCTTAAAGGTTATTCCTGTTTTGCGATTGAATATCGATTATCATTGGAAGCAAAATTTCCAGAGGGAATTTATGATGTCAAAAATGCTATAAAGTTTATCAAAGACAATGCGGCACGATTTCATGTGAATCCGAATCAAATAGCAGTTTTAGGTTGCTCTTCTGGAGGACAAATGGCAGCTTTACTAGGAGCAACAAATGGAGAGTCAATGTTTGAAAACGAAAATACAAAAAGCTATCAAAATGCCAATGTACAAGCTATTATTGATGTTGATGGTATTTTAGCCTTCAAACATCCTGAATCACAAGAAGGGGAAATGGCCGCTTTATGGTTGGGCGGAACTTATATTGAAAATCCGCAAAATTGGGAAAATGCATCAGCTTTAAATCATGTAGACAAAAATACACCTCCTATTTTATTTATTAATAGTAGTTTTGATCGTTTTCACGCAGGTCGTGATGATGTTATTACAATTTTAAATAAGTATAAAATTTACAATGAAGTTCATACTATAGCAAATTCGCCCCATTCTTTTTGGTTTTTTGAACCGTGGGCAGAACAAACAGTCAAATATACAACACAATTTTTAGACACAATTTTTAAAAAAATATAGAATTAATGAAAACATTTTTATCATTATCAGTGCTACTAGCTTTAAGTTTGTCTGGTTGCAAAGCACAGGACAAATACGAAATTAATTCAGCCAAGAACTATGCTGAGATATCAGTAAAAGAAGGCGGAAAATGGGAAGGAAGAAAATACATTGGAGGCACTTTTAAAAACATAAAAGAACTGCAATTAGCTCCTGAGCATACTGATCACTCTTTTGATATTCGTTATGAAGGTCCGGGGTGGGAAAGCAACAAAATAGGGTATCGTCTGTATTTAGATTGGCGCAATGCCATTGATGTTTTTGGAAAAAAGACTGAAACTATGGTTTTGCCGCAAGTAGGACAAGATGGTTTTGATTCTTATCACGAAATGAGTGATTGGGGTGCAGATATTTTGAAAGCAGGAAAAGGAATTGGTATCGGTTCCATCGACCGTTATATGAATAAAGAAAGATTGCATTTTTATAAGGTTGCTGCTACTAACGCAAAGGTATTTAATGAGAAATCAAAATCTACGGTAAAGGTTAATTATACTGGTTGGGAAACTGCTTCGGATAAAATTGATTTCAGTTCTGAATTAACCATAAAAGCGAATCAACGTTATACCCAACATACGATTCAATCTTCTAAACCGATTGAAGGGATTTGTACTGGAATAGTAAAACAAAAAAACACGGAACTAGTAAAGAAAGTTAGTGAAAATAAAAAGTGGGCTTATTTAGCGACTTATGGCAGTCAATCTTTAGTGCCAGATAAATTAGGATTGGCTATTTTTTATGAAGTGAATACTGTTTCAGAAGTTGTTGATACTGAATTAGATTATTTGCTGGTTTTTAAACCAACTCCAAATGCGGTTACGTTTTACTTTTTAGGTGCTTGGGAACAAGAAAAAGAGGGTATTAAAAATAAAGCGGAATTCATCCACTATTTAGATGAAAAACTAGCCTTACTGAATAAGAAAAATAAAATATAATGATACTTAAAACAATGAAAATGATAAAACACGGACATCTGTTTGCTATCACTATGATGGTGATTTTAGGTTTTACCAGTTGCAAATCAACGTCACAAGGCGCTTTAAAGACAATGAATATTTCTAAAGATTTAAAATGGTCCGAAAGAATGGCTCAAACCATCATGAAAAGTCACGAGCAATCTTATATGATTGATGAGGCCAAAGAACCTAAATGGGATTATGTTCATGGTTTGGTTTTGACCTCCATTCAGCAACTGAATAAAACCAAAAATAATCCGGCCTATCAGAATTATATCAAGAGCTATGCCGATGTTTTAATTGACGAAAAAGGACTAATTAAGACGTATAAATTTGAAAACTACAACATTGATATGGTGGTTGCAGGTCGTATTTTATTTGATTTATATGCGACAACCAAAGACAATCGCTATTTAGTTGCCATGCAAACCTTGAAGAAACAAATTGAAAACCAACCTAGGACACCAAGCGGCGGTTTCTGGCATAAAAAAGTGTATCCAAATCAAATGTGGTTGGATGGATTGTATATGGGAGAACCTTTTTATGCGCAATACACCAGTACATTTGAAAAAGGGAAAAATCTGGATGACATTGCCAAACAATTTGAATTAATGCAATTGCACGCAACAGATCCAAAAACAGGTTTGTTGTACCATGCTTGGGATGAAAGTAAAAAAATGCCATGGGCTAATCCACAAACTGGAACTTCGCCTAGTTTCTGGTCTAGGTCAATAGGATGGTATGTAATGGCTTTGGTAGATGTATTGGATTATTTTCCAAAAAATCATCCAAAACAAAAAGAATTAGTAGGCTATTTAAACAATGTGTCTAATAGTTTGGCACAATTTCAAGATAAATCAGGATTGTGGTATCAAGTGACAGATATGGGCGGAAAAGAAGGAAATTATCTTGAAGCTTCAGGAAGTGCAATGTTTGCCTATGCTTTAGCAAAAGGAGCTAATAAAGGCTATTTACCTGCAAAGTTTAAGGTTATTGCCAATAAAGCTTTTGATGGATTAACTCAAAAATTAGTTAAGATTGGAGATAATGGCGAAGTTATTCTTACCCAAGCCTGTGCAGTAGCAGGTCTTGGAGGAAATCCATATCGTGATGGATCGTATGAATATTATGTAAACGAAAGAAAAAAAGATAACGATCCTAAAGCAACGGGTCCGTTTATATTGGCAGCTTTGGAATTAAATAGGTAATAAGGCAAGGCTGAAAAATATTTTTCTAAATTGAATTTAAGATGAAATATATATTGAAATGTAGTGTTTTTGTCTTTTTTGTTTTGTGCCAATGGGCTACAGGACAAATACAACAGAAGTCCTTAGCATGGGTTTCAGATAATGGGGATGGAACTTATACAAATCCAGTTTTGCATGCAGATTATTCAGATCCTGATGTAATTAGAGTGGGCTATGATTATTATATGACTTCAAGTTCATTTAACTGTATTCCTGGATTGCCTATCTTACATTCAAAAGATTTGGTCAATTGGGAGTTAGTCAATTATGCATTACAAAAGCAACCCCCATTTGAAGTTTATGACAAACCAGGACATGGAAATGGAGTGTGGGCACCTTGCATTCGCTATCACAATAATGAGTTTTATATTTACTATCCTGATCCAGATTATGGAATTTATATGGTTAAAACCAAAAATCCAAAAGGAATTTGGTCTACACCAATTATAGTCAAAGAAGGAAAAGGGTTGATAGATCCAACTCCGCTGTGGGATGATAATGGGAAAGTGTATTTGGGCTATGCATTTGCAGGAAGTAGAGCTGGTATTAAAAGTCTGTTAGCTATTTGTACAATGAATGTTGCTGGAACTCTGGCAAATAATGATGATGTTATGATTATTGACGGTCACGAAGGAGAAACTACAATTGAAGGGCCAAAATTATACAAAAGGAATGGCTATTATTATGTTTTTGCACCAGCAGGCGGTGTTCCTACTGGCTGGCAAACGGTAATGCGTTCCAAAAACATATATGGTCCTTATGAAATACGAAAAGTTTTGGAACAAGGAAACACCACAATAAATGGTCCGCATCAAGGAGCTTGGGTAACCACACAAACAGGCGAGGATTGGTTTTTTCATTTTCAAGACAAAGGAGCTTATGGTCGAATTGTACATTTGCAACCGATGAAATGGATAAATGATTGGCCAGTGATGGGAGTCGATAAAGAAAGTGATGGAATAGGTGAACCTGTGATGAGGTTTAAAAAACCAAATGTTGGGAAAGTATATCCTATCAAAACACCGCCAGATTCAGACGAATTTAATGAACCAAAATTGGGTTTACAATGGCAGTGGCACGCTAATCCGCAAGTATATTGGGGATTTCCGTCGGCGATGGGTTATTACACAATGTATTGTCGCCCTAAGCCTGTTGATTTTGCTAATTTATATAATGTTGGAAATTTGTTATTACAAAAATTTCCAGCAGAAACCTTTACCGCTACTACAAAAATGACTTTTAATGCCAGGTTTGATGAAGAGCAAGTAGGATTAGTCATCATGGGATTGGATTATAGTTATTTGAAAGTGAAACAAGCAGCAGGAGCACTTTATCTATCGCAGGTCAGTTGTGAAAATGTGGACAAAAAAGGAGTAGAAACAGAAAAAGAATCCATAAAATTAAAAAATAATACCTTTTACCTTCAAGTGAAAGTGAGTATAGAAGGAATTTGCAATTTCTTTTATAGCGAAGATGGCACCGAATTTAAGGCTGTAGGAACAAGTTTTAAAGCCAGAGAAGGAAAATGGATTGGTGCTAAAATTGGTTTTTTGGCATTGCGAAATGGAGCTACAAACGACGCTGGAAATGTAGCTATAGATTGGTTTAGAATTACCAAATAAGAAAATGCAATTAATTGTATAAATAAATATAAGATGAAAAATTTTAAAAAAATAGTGAATGTTATTTTTGTTTTTCTGGCATTGAATGCTCCCGCACAAGTTTTAAATAAATCTTGGGCAAAAATAACAGAAATGAAAGAAGGCGAATGGTTTGGTTCTGAGGAAGCTAAAGCCATCGCTGAAAATGTTTTGCTTTACCAAAGAAATATTGGTGGATGGCCCAAGAATATTCAGATGCAAAATCCGCTATCTGATGCTGAGAAAAGGGAATTAATTGCTTTGAAATCGGATCTTCATAATATCACTACAGATAATGGTGCCACTTATCAAGAAATGATATTTTTGTCTAAAATGTACAGACAAGTTCAAGATGAAAGGTACAAAAAAGCTTTTTTGGCTGGATTAGATTATATTTTGGAAGCACAATATGACAGCGGTGGATGGCCGCAATTTTATCCGTTGAAGAAAGGATATTATACCCATATTACTTATAACGATGATTCGATGGTAAACATCATGAATGTACTCGAAGAAATAAAAGACAAAACCGATTATTTTTCGATTCATCCTGATAACAAAACAATAATGAAAGCTAAAATTGCTTTTGATAAGGGAATAGATTGTATTCTAAAAACACAATACATACAAAACGGACTGCTCACAAGTTGGTGTGCGCAACACGATGAAAATACATTTTTACCTGCAAAAGCACGTGCATATGAATTGCCTTCTTTGAGTGGAAAAGAATCGGCTAAAATTCTATTGTTGTTGATGTCTATTGACAATCCTTCTGAGAAAGTTATTAATGCGGTAAATTCTGCGGTTTCTTGGTTTGATAAAGTTAAAATAACAGGTTTAAGAGAAAATATCACGGTCGAAAATGGAAAAATAGTGGATAAAAAAATGATTGCGGATGCTACTGCTCCTCCATTGTGGGCTCGTTTTATGGATTTAGAGGACAACAGACCTTTTTTTAGCGATCGAGATGGAATTAAAAAGTATGCACTTACTGAAATCGGAGCGGAACGCAGAAATGGGTATGCTTGGTACACGAATGAACCAAAAGAAGTTTTTAAATCCTATGATAAATGGAAAAAAAAACTCCCAGCGGAATTGATTTCAAAAAAAAAGTAGCAACTAAAACGCCGAAAGACGAATACAATATAACCGTTTCGCTTGATGGAAGTGGCGATTTTACAAGTATTCAAGAAGCCATTAATGCAACAAAGTCTTTTCCTTCGCAACGTGTAATTATAAATTTAAAAAACGGAATTTATAATGAAAAAGTTAAAGTTCATTCATGGAATAATTTGATTTCGTTGATAGGAGAGAGCAAAGAGCAAACGATTATTACCCATAATGATTCTTTTGGCACCATAAATTTAGGGAGAAATAGTACGTTTTATACTCCAACTTTACTGGTTGAGGGCAATGATTTTTTTGCTAAAAACATAACCGTTCAAAATACTGCTGGCAAGGTAGGTCAAGCTATTGCGTTATCCCTCGATGCGAATCGAGTTTTGATCGAAAATTGTAATTTACTCGGGAATCAAGACACATTGTATTTAGCAGGAGAAGGAAGTAAGCAGTATTTCAAAGATTGTTATATTGAAGGAACAACGGATTTCGTCTTTGGACAAGCGACGGTATTATTCGAAAATTGTAACATTCATAATTTGAGTGATTCCTTTACTACAGCAGCATCCACTCCCGAAGGGGTTGCATTTGGTTTTGTTTTTAAAGATTGCCAAATAACGGCTGATCAAGAAGTGAAAGAAGTTTATTTGGGAAGACCTTGGCGCGCAGCTGCTAAAACTGTTTTTATTACTTGTGAAATGGGCAGGCATATTAAAGCGGAAGCCTGGCTTAATTGGGACAAACTGGAAATCTCAAATACTACTTTTTATGCAGAATACAATTGCTCAGGAGAGGGATTTCAGCCTGAGAAAAGAGTTTCTTGGTCGCACCAATTAAAAAAATCCGAAGCTATCAAATATACAAAAGAAAATATTTTAGGTTCTGGTGAAAAAGACGCACATTGGTTTGAAAAATTTAATCATTAATTAAATAGAATGAAAAATTGGATATTGATCTTATTAATTGTAGTGTCTATTAGTTGCACTGCTCAAAAAGTAACCATATACACCATTGGTGATTCAACTATGGCCGATAAAGTAAATCCAAGTGAAAATCCTGAATATGGTTGGGCACAAGTTTTACCTTCTTTTTTCACTTCGGATGTAATTGTCATTAACAAAGCAGTAAATGGCAGAAGTACACGTAGTTTTATTGCTGAAAAAAAATGGGAAGCAGTTTATACTAATTTAAAAAAAGGAGATTATGTCTTTATTCAATTTGGACATAACGATGGAAAAATAACAGACTCACTCCGTTATACCAATCCTCATACTGCTTATCGCCATAATCTCATTCGGTTTGTAACGGAAAGTCGCAAAAAAGGAGCTATACCTGTTCTATTTTCCTCCATATCGAGACGGAATTTCAATGAAAATGGTGTCTTAGTAAGTACCCATGGTGAATATCCTTTGGAAACAAGATTGGTCGCGCAAGAGTATAAAGTTCCATTTATAGATTTAGAATATGAGACGGAGCAGTTAGAAATGCGCTATGGGCCAGAAAAATCAAAAAAATTGCATTTACATTTTAAAGTTGGTGAGAATCCTTATTATAAAGAAGCTAAAGATGACGACACACATTTGTCTATATTAGGAGCAACTGAAATTGCCAAAATTGTGGTTGCCCAACTAAAAGAAACTAATTTAGACTTAAAAAAAGACATAAAGTAATGATCAAGAAAATTATTAACAAAAACGTTTCTCGATGCATTTTTTTCCGTTTTACTGCACAAAAAACACTCGAACTGACGTTGTGAATAATTGCACCCAACGGGTTAATGTATTATTTTGAAAAACAATTTACTAAATGTTTTATCACTGGATTTATCAGATGTTAATGCAGAATATTTAAAAATATTGTGTTTGCTGGAAGCATCATTTACTTTTTTTTAGCGCTTTTTGTATTGTTTTAATTCAACTGTTAAATTTAGGTTTTAAGATTCTTATCATTAACACTTTATTACGATGAAAAACTCAATTATTTAACAGTATTAAGTTATTTTTTTGCTGATATTAAATTTTTTTGTTCTTTTTATTATCTTATGTATTTTATACCTGTTTTCTAAAAATATTTATGTAGATTTGTGTAATCGATTACGTAATTGCTTTTGATGGATTTTTTTGCTTTCTTGAAATAATATTGAAGGTAAAAATGGAAAATAAAAAAAATAGATTGTGGATGGATTATCACTATAAAGTAAAAAAATAAAAAATCTTATTTGTAATTGATAAAGAGAATATAGAAAACTTTAAAATATAAAAAACTAATCAAATTACTAATTATTAAATTTTAAACTATGATTGTGAAACAAGAATTTAAAAAAAGCCCAAGAATAAGCTATATTATTATGCTATTTCTAAGCTTATTTATGATTAATGAAATAAGTGCTCAGACCAAATCTAGTATTAGTGGCGTTATTTTGGATGAAGTGGGGATGCCAATTCCAGGAGCAAACATTCTAGAAAAAGGAACAAAGAATGCTGTGAGTACTGACTTTGAAGGTAAATACATGATTCGTGTTACTGGCCCTAAAAGTGAGTTGGTTATTACGTATGTTGGGTACGAGAACTCGACTCAAATTGTTGGTCAAAAAAAGACAATTAATGTAGCTTTAAAAAGTACCACTTCTAAATTAGATGAAGTCATCGTAATTGGATACGGTACAGCTAAAAAATCTGATTTAACGGGTTCGATTGCAAATATTTCTGGAGCTGATTTGAAAAAAGTAGCTGTTTCAAGTGTTGCCGAATCTTTAACGGGCCGAATTGCTGGAGTACAAGTAGTATCTTCCGAGGGTTCTCCAGATGCCGAAGTTAAAATTAGAATTCGTGGTGGAGGTTCTTTGACACAAGATAGTTCGCCATTAATTATTGTAGATGGTTTTCCGGTGAATAGTATGAGTGATATATCTCCTTCTGATGTGGAAAATATTACAGTTTTAAAAGATGCTTCCTCTACTGCAATTTATGGTTCTAGAGGTGCAAATGGAGTTATCATTATTACTACCAAAAGTGGTAAAAATAATAAACTAACCGTTTCTTATAATTTGTTTTTTGGATCTAAAAATATTGCTGATAAAATAGATGTTCTTAACTCAGGAGATTATGCCAAGTGGCAATATGAATATGCGATGCTAAAAAACCCAACGGGTAGCCCGACTAATTACAGTAAGTATTTTGCACCCTATCAAACGTATGCTGGTCAAGAAGGAATTAACTGGCAAGATAGGATTTATGGTCGTACAGGTCAGGTGCAAAGTCACGATTTAGGACTTCGTGGAGGATCAGATAAATTGAGTTATAGTTTTAATTATGCACTTTATGATGAATCAGCTATTCAAATTGGTTCAGATTTTACAAGAAATAACTTGTCATTTAATTTGAAAAATAAAGCTAGTGATAAAGTAGATCTTACTTTCACGATGCGTTATTCCAATACTAAAATTGGGGGTTCAGGTGCTAATGATCAAAAAGAGGCTTCTTCTGCAGACTCCCGTTTGAAACATTCTGTACAATATTCCCCAATTGATATTCCTGCTTTAATAACTGATGACACAGATGAGGCAGTTTCGGGATATCTTACCAATCCGTATCTAGCTGTCGCAGATAATAATCGCGATCAGGTTAGAAATAACTTTAATATGTTAGGAAGTTTTTCTTGGAAAATAATTAAAAATCTTCAATTTAAATCAGATATTGGTTTAGATACCTATAACTATCTAGATTATCGCTTCTATGGTCGCTCTACTTATTATGTAAACAATACGCCACCGCCAATAAATCAGGCAAAACCTGCATTGATATTGACTGATGAGAAAGATACTCGTTTTAGAAATGCGAATACATTTAACTATGACTTCAAAGATTTAATTAAAAGTGATAAACATGGTTTAAAACTTCTTTTGGGAGAAGAAATTATCGGCTATAAATCCAATGTGGTTACGAGTGCCATTCAAGGATATCCAGTAGATTTTACGTTCGAAAAAACAAAGAATCTTACTTCACTTGGAACGGCTACAGTAGATAATTACTATGCGCCAGATGATAATTTATTGTCCTTTTTTGGACGTTTAAATTATGATTATAAAAATCGCTATTTGCTTACAGGTACTTTTCGTGCCGATGGTTCAAGTAAATTTTTAGGAGATAATGTTTGGGGCTATTTTCCATCAGTTGCAGCTGCTTGGAAAATTTCAGAAGAAAGCTTTTTGAAAAATGCGTCTTGGATTAATTCACTTAAAGTTAGAGTAAGTTATGGTCAAGCTGGAAACAATAATATTCCAACAGGGCAAACGTTCCAAAGTTTTGGTGCAATACCAAATCTTCCTGCTTGGATTAATGGTGTAACTACCGCATTGGCAGCTTCTAAAGTGATGGCTAACCCAGATTTGAAATGGGAAACTACAGTAACCCAAAACGTAGGTCTTGATTATGGATTTTTCAAAGGTCGTTTGAACGGTTCCTTTGAATGGTACAAAAACACTACTTCCGATTTATTGCTTAATTTTCTTGTTGCAGGAGCGGGTTATGATACGCAATATAGAAATATGGGAGAAAATCAAAATACAGGTTTTGAGGCAAGTGTAAACTGGGCTGCAATTCAAAAAGAAGATTATGGATTAAGTATTTCGTTCAATATAGGGATGAATACAAACAAAGTCAACTCTCTTGGAATTATGAGTAATTTTGGAGCATCCAGCGGATGGGCTTCTACTGCAATTGGGAATGATTTTGCTATCAATGTAGGGCAATCCTTAGGACAAATGTATGGCTATCAAAGTGATGGAAGATATGAAGTATCTGATTTTGATTATGTAGGAGGAAAATATGTTCTAAAAGCCGGAGTTGCTAATGCTGCTGGAATTGTATCTAGTGGATCAGTGCTTCCAGGAATGATGAAATTGAAAAATACAGATGGAAGTGCTGATGGTATCGTAAATGGAAAGGATCTCAGTGTCATTGGAAATGCAAATCCCAAAAGTACTGGAGGTATGGTGATTAATGCCAATGTTTATGGTTTTGATATAATGACAGCATTTAACTGGAGTTATGGAAATGATGCTTATAATGCGAACAAAATTGAATTTAATACTGCAGCTGATAATCCAAGTGGAAGTTATCGAAACTTAAGTTCAATCATGGCGGATGGAAAAAGATGGACAAATCTTGATCCTGTAACTGGTGCTTTAACTACTGATCCAGCTAGATTACAAGAACTGAATGCCAATACTACAATGTGGTCACCAAATATGCCTCGTTTTGTTTTTAGTGATTGGGCTGTAGAAGATGCTTCCTTCTTGAGGCTGAATACACTTACATTAGGATATACACTTCCAGATCGTATCATTTCTAAATTTGGAATCTCTAAATTAAGATTTTACCAAACTATGAGTAATGTTTTTGTTATCACAAAATATTCAGGACCAGATCCAGAAGCTTCTACCAGAAGAAAAACACCTCTAACACCTGCGGTAGATTACTCAGCATATCCACGAAGCAGACAAGTTGTTTTTGGTTTGAATCTTAGTTTTTAATTAAATATATTTTAATACCTATCAAAATATGAAACGAATAATAGTAATAATAGGAATTATTGCAATGGGGCTTTTTAGCTCTTGTCAAAATTCAATAGACGATTTATTAGTGGTTGAAACTAAATCCTCTTTAGACGAATCCGTTATTTTTTCGACTGCAGATTTGGCAAGATCGGCGGTGGATGGAATCAAAATACCGTTTGGAGAAACCAACTCATACAGAGGTCGTTTTCTTCCTTATTATGGATTGAATTCAGATACAGAATGGCTTGCTGCTTCTCAAACCGCTGGGGATAAAGCTGATTTATGTGTCTATGATGCCAAACCCATTAATAGTGAAATGAATACTAGTAATAATGTTTGGTCTATGATGTATTCAGGAATCGAACGTGCTAATTTGTGTATAAGAGGATTGCGAACTTATGGCAATCCACAACCAGGAAATCAATTGGGTTATTTATTAGGTTCGGCACTAACATTAAGAGCTATTTATTATGCTGATTTATTGAAATCTTGGGGTGATGTACCTTTGCGTTTAGATCCTATAACTAATGAAACTTCATATTTACCAAAAACAAATCGGGATGTAATTTACAAACAATTAATTGCAGATTTAGGCGAAGCAGCTACATTAGTTCCTTGGACAACGGGTAGTGTGGAGCAAATTAATAGAGCTTTTGTAAAAGGATTTCGTGCGCGTTTGGCATTAGTTGCCAGTGGATATCAACAATATCCTGATGCGGTTAGAAGAAGTACTGATCCCGATCTTTCTGTTGCACTTATGTACGCATTGGCATTAAAGGAATCTCGAGAAGTGATTACCAGTGGTCAAGCTCGTTTAGAAACTTCATTTGAAACATTTTGGAGAAACTACAATAAAGAAGTTATAAAAGATGGTGGCGAATCCTTATGGGAAATTCCTTTTGCAGAAGGTAGAGGAAGAATGTTATATACTTTTGCAGTGCGTCATGATGTAATTGATCAGTTTCAAGCGAACGGAACTGGTAAAGGTGGAGTAGCGGGTCCGTTACCAACTGTTTTTTATGATTTTGACCAAGCTGATACTCGTAGAAATGTTACTTGTGTACCATATAAATACGGAGCGGCAGTAGCTGGATCACCTTATCCTACTTCAAAACAAGAATTAACAAAAGATAAATTAGATACTTGGTATTTTGGTAAATATCGTTACGAATGGATGACTCGTCGTGTTATTTCAACTAATGATGATGGTGTGAACAAAATATACATGCGTTATGCCGAAGTATTACTCATTGCAGCCGAAACAGCGAATGAAATTGAAGGACCTGCTGCAGCTGCTCCTTATTTGAAAGAAATTCGAAACAGAGCGTTTTTACCTGCTGATCGACCTGTTAAAGTAGATGCGTATGTAAATACTCTGACTTCTAAAGATGCGATGTTCAAAGCTATTGTTGACGAACAAAAGTTTGAATTCACCGGTGAAATGGAACGTAAAATGGCGCTTATTCGTTGGAATTTATTAAAAGTAAAATTAGATGAAGCTAAAGCAAAAATGACTCGTTTGCAAGATCGAACAGGTGAATATGCTGATGTTCCAACAGTTTTGTATTATAAATATCAAGCAGACAATGTTACTTTAGATATTTTTGGTTTAAATCGTGGCGAAATAACTCCACCACCAGCATATACTTTAAATGTTAGTTGGACTTGGACTGGAACAGCTGCAGTTACTAAATCAAGTTCCCTTTACAAACCAGGAATTGATCCAAATAACAGACAATTTTGGCCAATATGGCAAAACTATCTCGATTCCAGTAATGGACTATTGAAAAATGACTACAGTTATTAAGGAATAACAATTTTAGTTCGATTTTTTAATAAAATAAAATCAAATGCAAAAAACGGGATACTTTAACAATTGTTTTTGTATCCCTTTTTTGATGTGTATATCAACAAAAAACATATAATTATGAAAACAAAATTACGATTATTCCTTTTTACGATATTGCTTTCAATATCGTTTGTGCAGGCCCAAAAAACCGATGTATGGGATTTTGGTGGAGCAGTTTTAGATGTCAATTTGTATAATAATAAATTGACTGAAGCTGATATTAATGCTTGGTATCCTGGTGTAACTGCGGGAACTAATACTACAAATTTACCTTCATCAACTATTTTGACATTAACCTCTGGTGTTTTGACACTCAAAACAGGAGGTTCTGATAGATTGTATACAACCAACACAGCTATTACTCGCTATGGAACTAGTGTTAGAACAACTGATACTAATTATACAGGTAATTATTATTGTAACGGAGCAGCCTCTGCTACAACCCGTTTCTTTACTTTAACATTGAATGAAGATGATGAGGTAACAGTAGTTTCTAGTAATGAAACTGCGGGTAATAATTTAACAGTTATTAATTCAGTTAGTGGTCAAACAGAAGCAATTCCATTAGCAATGGTTAATTCAGTTACCTTGGCAAAGTTTCAAGCCAAACAAGCCGGTGATTTCAAAATATCTTGTCTGACTGGCAAAGGAGATTTTTTTAGAATTTTAAGAAAACCAGCAACGTACACCACAATTAATGGAACTGTTAATGAAACTCAAGCTCCTGGAATTAGTGGATATTCTGTCGTATTTACAAATCCTGCTGGAAAAACTTGGACTTCTACAGTAACTGGTGGAGCTTTTAATGTTACCCTTCCTGCTGGATTTACCTATCAAATGAGTTTAATAAATGCAAATGGATTCATTATTAGCAACGGAAACTCTTTGGCAGTTACAGCGGCTACAACAAGTTATACTATTGTAGCTTTGCAAGTAGATTTATTTACTGTTAGTGGTTCGATTACCGGATTAGGAACTGATATCTCTAAATTAGCTCTGGTTTACACGCCCGTTACTCCCAAAGTTTATATTCCTCAACCAGTTATTAATACTGCAAACTCAACTTACTCTGTCAATCTGGAGGCTAATACGCAATATACAGTATCTGCGACTGGTGTTAATGATTCCGAAATTGTAGCCAATACAATTACTATAACAGGAACAACTGCTTCAAATGTGGCTTTTACCCCAAAACCAACTTATGCAATTACAATTAATACTACAGGATTAGATGCTACTCAATTGAGTAACCTAAAACTGTCTTTCACAAATATAAATGAAAGTGGTTATGTTTATAATTTCAATTCCGTTTCAGGAATTGTTTTGCGAAGCGGTACTTATAGTGTTGCTTATTCGGGTTTAGATAATTATCCAGTTGATTGTGGAATTATTTCGAATTTAAAAGTTACAGGAGCACCAACTTCAAAAGCAATCGATTTTAAACCCGTAACCGTTTGGTCTTTTGATGATAGAACTATAACCAACGCTTCTACTGGCTATAAAGGAATGTTGTTTGGCGGAACTGCAAATTCATTTGCAGGTCGTTTAGCAAATGGAGATTTAACAGCTAAAACTGGAGGGATAATTAAAATTCCAGTTAAGAATGTTGGTGATAAAGTTTTAATTACCTACTACTATTCAGCTAATTTCTCAATAGAAGGTGGTGCAGCAATAACAACTACAAGTGGCAGTACAAATTTATTTGAAAATGTTGAATATACCTATACAGGTTTAGAAGCTAATCCTGGATTTGTTACGCTAACTTTGGGAGGAACTGCGCTAACTACTTATTTTACAAATATTCAAGTAGGCGGTGGTTCTACAACTTATTCGCCTATAATTACCGTAGGCGCTGGTAAAAACTATCCAACTATCAATGCAGCTCTTTCTGCAATCAGTTTTATGACTCGTACAACTACTGATCGCGTAACAGTGATGATCGATCCAGGTAATTATGAAGAAATGATCGATATTACTCAGCCAAATGTGACGTTAAAAAATGCGGCTGCAATACCAAACATTAATTTGCTAAACAAAGGGGTAGATATTGATCCGAATGCAGTGAGAATCACTTCTTATTACGGAATAGGTTACGACTATTATAGTATGAAAAATAACCAAAAATGGGATGCCGATGTATTAAGAATTAACAAAGATAATGGCTCTCAACCCTATTCGAATGTTAGTGGAACGACCAACAATTCATACTGGAATGCCACTTTACTTGTTAGTGCCAACGGATTTACTGCCGAAGATATTATTATCGAAAATTCATACAATCAATACATCTCATTAAAAGAATCTCAAGATGTTGTGGTATTAGCTTCTGGAAACAAAGGAGTTCGTCCAACAACATTGGGAAGTGTAGCGGTTCAAGATAAAACTTTTGTAGAAAGAGCTGCCGCTTTTGCTGTCAAAAACGGAATCGACAAAGTAATCTTAAATAAATGTAGAGTAGTAGGACGTCAAGATTCCTTCTTTGGCGGTTCATTAGCTAGAGTTGTCGTTTACAAGGGAGTAATGATGGGCGGAACAGATTATTTATTTGGAGGAATGAATGCTGTTTTTTATCAAACCGATTTAGCAATGAACACAAGTGAATCTAGTACAGATGTGTCTTATATCACTGCGGCACAACAAACCACAGGAAGAGGGTATTTGATGTATGAATGTAAAATTACAAGTGCAATTCCAGGAACAGAAACAGCCTCTTTATATCGTTCTAAACCAGGTTTTTTTGGTCGTCCTTGGGCTGCTAATACAAGTGAAGTTGTCTTTTATAACACTACAATCGAAACAACAAATAATCCTAGTTTTTCTGGTCAATCATTAATTGTTCCTCTTGGATGGAATAACTCTTTGTCTGGTGAATCTGCTAAAATGTACGAATACGGAACTATCGAAGCATCAGGCGTTGATAACCAACCGAGTCGTGCAACTTGGGCAACAAAATTAGCGCTTCCAACTTTGACCGATGGAACCGAAATTACAACTTTTAATTTCACAAAAGGAGCAGATAATTGGGATCCGATTCCAGCTTTAAAATCAGCAGACGTTACATTGGGTAATAAAGTATTTCAACATCAAACAGCTGTAAATGCTTATGCAATTAAAGATTCTATTGTAATTTCAAATGTAAAATCAAATACCAAAGTTTTTGTTTTTGGTTTGAATGGTGCTTTGGTTAAATCATTAGAAATAGCCGCGGATACTACTTTTAATTTCGTGCCAGGTGTTTGGATCGTAGTCTTGAAAGATAAAGATGGTCAAAAAGCAGTGAAAGTTTTAGTCGAATAATAGTAGAAAGAACTCGTAATTTTAAGCAAAAAAAGCATCAAAAAATAAATGTTTTAAGTTGCGCAGGATATTTCTATAAACGGAATTGGTTCATAAAAAGAGGTTTCGATTTTAAAATTGAAGCATTATTTATGGTATGCTATGAAGCATCAAGATTATAAATTTTAGGACTAAAAATTGTTTTTTCACAAATTAAAAATTAGTAAGTGTATGTTTCCATTCAACAGTGTTTCGTTAAATTTAAAAAAAATGAAATCTTTAGTATCAAAATTATTTCTAGGTGCTTTTGTTTTTTGCAGTATTATTTCTGTAAACGCACAAGTAACCTTGCACACCATTGGCGATTCGACTATGGCTACTTATGACCAAAGCACTTCAGATATTCGAGGATGGGGTATGATGTTTCAACAATTTTTTACATCGGGAGTTACAGTTAATAATCGTGGAAAAAGTGGTGCCAGCAGTAAAAGTTTTTATTTGGAAGCACCTTACTGGACTACAGTAAAACAACAAATTAAACCAGGTGATTATGTAATCATTCAATTTGCTCATAACGACGAGAAAAACGGGGGTCTTGACGGAGGGAATGATCCTAATAATCCAATAAATGGGACCGACTATCGAGGTACAACAGCACAAGGAACCTACAAAGATTATCTTAGAAAGTATATTGATGAAACTCGTGCTTTGGGCGCGACTCCACTTTTAGCCACTTCAATGTGCAGAAATTATTTTAAAGGTACTCCTACTATTAATCGTGCTGGACAACATGATTTAGGAGATTCTTTTTCTGTTCCTACAACTGATCACACCTACGATTATGCCTATGCGATGAGAGAAGTTGGAGTTGAAAAAAACGTAAAAGTTATTGATTTAACTTCTTTGACTAAGGCTCTTTTTGAATCTTATGGTGAAGCCGCTTGTACTGCTCAAATATTCGTGGCTACAGATGGTACCCATCCTACAGCTTTAGGAGGAACTCTAGTAGCAAGACTGTGTGCTCAGAATATGTACAAACAAGGAATTTTAGCATCTTATATCAATACTACAACAGACGTTTTGATTAATCCTACAGCCTGTGTTTTCGGTGATGCTTATACTGGGCAAAATGTTATTCAAGAATTAACAATTACGGGTTTAGATCTTCTACCAGCATCGGGAACATTTTCACTTTCTGTGACTGATGGTTTCCAAATAGCGGCTACTAAAATAGATACTTTTAGTCCTTCAATTGCAATGCCTTATACAAGTGCCAATCTTTCTTTTAGAACCTTTTATGTTTCCGCAACTCAATCTGTTGGTGGAACTAAGACAGGAACGTTAACAGTTACTAATGGAACTATAACCAAAACAATTCCGCTAACAGCTAATTTTATTGAATTAACAGGAGGAACTGAAGTTAGTCTTATTTGGGATTTATCTGCAAATGACACCTATTTATTACAAGGTCCAGCTATTGCTGTTGATGAATCATTAGTAGGGATGTCGGTTAATGGATATGCCGCACCTAGTGGAACTACTACAGTATGGCCAACAGAAAGCGGTTATATTACAACAAGAAAAACACAAAGAAATGAAGTAACTGGAGGGAGTTGGCCAGCAGGAGAGATTGATGAAGTATCAACACGTTATACTCAGTTTGGAATTTCTGCATCAGCAGGAACAGAATTAAATATTGATTTGATTAGCATGTACATTGGTGGTGCTGGTGGTAGTGGAATGAGATGTCGTATTTATTATTCGCTTGATGATTTTGTTACTAGCTTTGTAGCTGGAGAATTCCAAAGTATGGCAGCTAATACGATGTATGCTGTTTCAAAGATACCAGTACTTAAACTCGCTTTTGGGCAAACTTTAAAAATACGTGTTTATCCTTGGTATAGTTCTGCAGCTACTGGTAAAAGAATTTGCCTTTCGGATGTTAGAATACACGGAATAGCCCTTCCTGCAAACTTATCTGTAAATCAGTTTTCGGAAAATAAGATTGCTTGGGTTGTGAAAGATGGACTTATTACCATTCAAAATACTCCTGAAAACAGTAAAATTACAATTTACGATCTAGCAGGAAAAATGATATATAGTAAATCGTCTACTACCGATACTATACAAGCACCTAAAACAGCAGGAATTTATATCGGTAAGGTGGAATCGGAAGAACGAACAGAAACCACTAAGTTTTTAGTTCCTTAAATATACCTCTTTGCTAATTGATTTAATCATTTAAATTTTTATTTTTTTTGCTTTAAAAAAAGATTTATTTGCCAAAATGATAAAAGTAATTCTGAAAAATCATTTGAAACTAAGTCATACATAAATACTAGTATATGCACCTTGATTTATAATAAAGAATGAATATTTTGGAGGTCGTAAAAAGAAAAAACCCCGAAAAACATAAGGTTTTCGAGGTTTTGAATTATTTTGAAGTTTGTTTCAGCAGAGAGGAAGGGATTCGAACCCTCGATATGTTGCCATATACACGCTTTCCAAGCGTGCGCCTTCAGCCACTCGGCCACCTCTCTATTTTGGTTTGCAAAGAACACTAAAAAATTCGACTTTAGAAAATTAATAATCGATTTTTATAGCATTTCTCCCCTTAACGAAGTCTCAAAAATGATTTTAAAATTTTCTTTCGGAATATTTTGTCCCAATAAGTACATCAACTTTGTAATAGCGGCTTCGGTTGTAATATCTTTTCCTGAGATTACACCAATTTTCTTTAAAGCAGCACTCGTTTCATATTTTCCCATTGCTACACTCCCGATGGAACATTGTGTCACATTGACGATATATATTCCCTTAGAAATTACTTTTTTTAACAAGTTCAAAAACCAGTCTTCGGTTGGAGCATTTCCTGAACCATAAGTTTCCAATACAATTCCTTTGAGTTGCGGAATTTCAAAAATTGCTGATAAGACAGATTCACTAATTCCCGGAAACATTTTTATAATGGCTACTTGATTGTCTAAATTTTTATGAATTTTGAGTTTTTTTACCTTGGTTTTTGGCAGAAATAAATCAGGAAAAGTCTTCAAATTCACTCCAGATTCAATCAATGTTGGATAATTAGGTGAAATAAAAGCATTGAAATTTTCGGCGTTTATCTTGGTAGTTCGGTTGCCCCGATACAATTTGTATTCAAAGTAAAGACATACTTCGTTTAATAATGGTTTGCCTTTAGATTGTAATGAAGCAATTTGAATTGCGGTGATTAGATTTTCTTTAGCATCTGTTCTTAAATCGCCAATAGGCAATTGGGAACCCGTAAAAATAACAGGTTTCGATAAATTTTCGAGCATAAAGCTCAATGCCGATGCCGAATAGGACATCGTATCTGAACCGTGAAGTACTACAAATCCATCAAAAACAGCATAATTGTTTTCGATTATTTGGGCAATTTCTGTCCATTTTTCAGGATTCATATTAGATGAATCGATTGGTTTTTCGAAAGAAAACGTCTCGATATCGCAATCCAATTGTTTTAATTCCGGAATTTTTTGAAGTAGTTTGCTGAAATTAAAAGCCTTGAGTGCTCCTGTTTCAAAATCTTTCATCATACCAATGGTTCCACCGGTATAAATCAACAGGATTTTGGCTTTAGCTAACATTCTCGTGTTTTAATTTGTTCACAACAGGATTGGCATACATCGCTAAGAAACCCTGCAGTGCCATTGGATTGCTATGATCTATTCTCAATTCTAATCTGCGCTCAAAAAGTGATTTTTCATTTTCAGTGTACAAATGCTGATAAGTTGTGGTTTTGTTCAAAATATCATAAGCAATATAATTGGTAGGCCAAAGGTGGTAATTACTTAAAATAGAATCATCTATTACTTGTGCCAAGGCTTGAATTTGCTTGTTTGAGTTTTCGTGCAGGCCAAGTATACTATCTAATTCATGTTCTAAAACATCACCAACGTGAATATGAATGCGTTTTTTTTGACCCATAACACCACTCATAAGATTTATAAAATCTTCGTTTTTTTCTTTGATGTAAATTTCTTGTTTGGCTTCTGCCAAAAGTTGTGGCATTTTCAAAAAGTCGGTTGGGTCATATTCATACGAAATAGAAACAGGAACGATTTTAATTTTCTTAAAATAATCCATTAAATTTTCTTCATTAGATGCCATTGAAAGCATTTTCAAAACACCCGGATTTGTAGCGTCATTGCCGTCTTTGGTTCTTCCTTCTCGTTGCGCAATCCAAACGGAACGATTTTCATGCTGTAATAATTTACTGATATATTCAGATAATAATTTGGAGCTTTGCAACATTTCACGAGGCGACAAACCTCTTTGAACCAAAAAATTTCGATTTAGTCGAGCCAGTGTTCTCAAAAATGATTTTTGAACCAAATTATCACCAATAGCCGATGCGGTCATGATTAATTGATGCTCGAACAAACAGGCATTGAGCAAGGAGGTGTCTAAAAGAATATCGCGATGATTCGAAATAAACAAATAAGCCGTATTTTTTTGGAGCTTTTCAAAACCGGAAGTGATCAACCCGTCTGATTTTGTTTCTAGGATTTTTTTGAGTGATTTGTAGGTGAAATTACATTGAAAATCTCTCGTCGAATGCGTTCGTACCAACTGTTCTTTCCAAATTTCATCTGGAGTGTCTGGAAATGTAAAGTTCATTAATGCCTTCATCATAGGGTGATGAAGTACGCCTTTAATGGCATCATTTACTTCGGTTTCATAAAATGGACGAATGGCGTCAAATTTTGACATATAACTTATTTTTTAAAAGGCAAATGAACAAAAATTTTATTGAAAAGTAGTGAAATCTAAATTAAATCCCAAATATAATCTTGGAATTTTCAGTTGTTATCCTAGCAATTTCATCTTGCGAGATCTTATAGATTTCGGCTAACTTAGCTACAACATTGATAAGGTAACTACTTTCATTGCGTTTCCCTCGAAACGGAACAGGAGCCAAGTACGGCGAATCGGTTTCTAAAACTATATGGGAGAGTTCTATTTGGTTTAAAAATTGGTCAATTTTTCCATTTTTAAAGGTAACCACGCCGCCAATTCCCAATTTCATATTATAAGAAATGGCTTGAAGTGCTTGCTCATAAGTTCCCGAGAAACAATGAAAAATTCCAAACAATTCAGCCGATTTTTCTTCTTCTAAAATCTCAAAAATTTCATTAAAAGCTTCGCGACAATGAATAACTATGGGTAATTTATATTTTTTTGCCAACTGGATTTGCTTTCTAAAAGCATCTTGCTGTTGAGGTAAATACGTTTTATCCCAATACAAATCGATGCCAATTTCACCAACGGCATAAAAATTTCTTTGGGACAATTCGGCTTCAACATGTAGTAATTCTTCGAGGTAATTGTCTTTTACGTGTGTAGGATGCAAACCCATCATCAAAAAAATGTTTTCGGGAAATGCTTGTTCCAAATCATACATCGATGTCGTATAAGCCGAATCAATTGCAGGGATAAAAAATCGCGAAACTCCAGCATCAATAGCGCGCTGAATCATTTCATTGCGATCTTCGTCAAATTCAGTCGAATATAAATGGGTATGTGTATCGGTAATTATGGCTTTTGTTTCCAATTGTAAAGTTTAAGGCTACAAAATTACAGTTATTACGCAAAGATTCGCAAAGAATTCGCAAAGTCACACAAAGAAAATAATAAAATCGTCGTGAATGGCTGCGAAAACTCTTTGCGAATGGCTGTGAACTTAAAGTCTTAATCCAACTCGTTCAACAATTCCTGAACTTGGTCATAATCCTCAAAATCGTCTGGAATAGTTTTTAAAATTGCTTTGCAAGAATCATAGTCTTTTTGCTTTAATTTGGATAAAGCTAGATTCCAAATGGCTTTGTTTTTATAGATAGAATTCCCTGATTTTAATTCGTTGAAAACAGTTTCTGCATCTTGAACTCTATCAGTTTCCAATAATGAAATACCATAAAAATATTGGATTTCGGGTGTTTTGTTTTCTTTTAAAATGGACTCAAAAAGCGGAATAGCTTCTTTGTAATTTTTACTATTAAAAGCAACTTCTGCTTGTTTCAAATTGATGTTTACGTCACCTCTTTCGGTGAAAGAGGCATTTTCTGGTTGGTTGAAATCTTCGAAATTTGGATTCTGATTCAAGAAAAATAATCCAATCAAAACAGCCACCGAAGCTGCCACCGCATAGTACATTGGTTTAAAGGCAATCACTTTTGGTTTTGAAGTTTTAAATTCTGCTTTCGAAATCTTTTTCAGATTTTCTTTGAACGCATTTCGTTCCTTTTTTTGTCCAAATTTACGTTCCAAATGATCTTGTAAATCCTTGTAAATCTCGAATGACAAAGCCATTTCTGAGTTTTCGGAAAGTTGTTTTTCGAAATTTAATTTTTCTTCAAATGACATTTCATCTTGAAGATATTGATCGAATAGTATGTAGCGTTCCTCGTTCATGGCTAGGTAATTTTTAAAGATTTAAACCGATTTGTTTCCTGAATCCATTGCGTTAACTGACCCGTACACAAGGATTTTTTCTTGCGAACATAACCATATGTTACGTTGAGTTTTTTGGCAACTTCTTCCATTGATTTTAAAGAAAAACTTAATTGCAAAACTTCTTTGCATTTATCGCCCAGCTTTTGGAACATCAGATCAAAAAGTTGTTGTTTCTCGTCAAAAATTTCGGTTTCGGCAACCATTTCTTCGGTGGATTCATTAGTAGATGTAAAATCTTCGTTGATTGTTACCCCTTTATTGGATGATTTTTTCAATTCATTCAACCATTTTCTTTTACATAACAAAAAAAAGTAGGCATCAAACGGGCAAGTCAGTTGTAGCTTATTGGCTTTAGCCTGATTAAAAAGCAAAATCATAATTTCCTGAACCACATCGTGAGCCTGATCTTGATCACCAGAATTGTTCCTAATATAGGATACCACTTTAGGAACAAATTTCTTGTAAATAGATTGGATAACTGCCGAATTATTATTGGCAAGTCCTTCAATATAGATTTGGTCGGGATGAGTCGTTTGGTTAGCCATAAAAAAACTTTTTGTCGAAATTACTAAAAAAAGGGGTAACAAATTTAAAACACATTTGATATAACTGTATAAATCAAAAATTAACAATCCTTTAAAAATTAGAAATTATGAAAACTTTAAATTACAAATCAGGAAAAAGTACAATTAGCACATTTTTTCTTCTAATGGTTTTAGCAACATCAATTGGTTTTGCACAAACAGAAAAACCAGTTCAAGAAATCGTAAAAGCCAAAAGCGATTTGTCAAATGTAAGCTTACAAAACAATCCTGCCTTTCAAGAAAACAAAATGCAAGGTGAAATGACTATGGTTTCTGGCGAAATAACAGAGCCTGTTCAAAGTTTAAAAACAAGAACCAAAAGTAATCAAACTAACGAAAGAACAACAAAACCTGACGGTCAAGATGATGGAAATCCGTTTCCTCCAAAAAGCTCGTTAACCAAAGGGAAACCGCAAAAAGCAGGCTATGATTTGAAAGAAAACAAAAAGATTTAAATTTTAGATTATGGAAAATTTAAAAAAAATAGGTATCACTTTTATTCAGAAACTCTGGACATTGATTACTCGATAATAATAACAAGAATCTGAAATAAATTCAGATTGAAGGGTAACCATATCAAACCCGAATTGATATAAAAATAGAAAAACAATTATTAAACATATTAAACATTAGAAATTATGAAATCAAATTTAAAAAACATCGGCCTTTTAGCTTTAGCTACAATCATTTTTGCAAGTTGTACTGACAATGAGAATTCAGATCCAATCCCTCCTACTGCAGCAGCTTTCAAAGGAATAAATCAAGCTGGAATTAAGAAAAACACGCAAAATTTTATGGCAACTGCTGGAACAGGAACAATCACTTTGACCTCTGCAAAAGGGGTGGTAATCACTCTAAACGGAAACGCCCTTACCAAAAACGGAAACCCAGTAACCGGTGCAATCGACATCACTTTTATCGAACTTTTCGACAAAGGGAATATGCTGATCACCAACAAACCTACAATGGGAGTGATGCCTGACGGCAAAAAAAGTTTACTGAAATCAGGCGGAGAATTTTTTATCAAAGCCGCTCAAGGTGGTGTAGATTTAGTATCAAATGGCGGAATCCAACTTCAAGTTCCTGCAAATTTAACGGGAACACTCGACACAGGAATGTTGTTCTGGGCGGGAGATATTACTACCGATCCTGAAAATTTAGCTTGGGTAAGACCAGGAACTGCTCCGGGAGCTGGAGGACAAAAAGACGGGAATGTTGGATTCAATGCGACCAGTTATAATGTGTCTTTTGGGAACTTTGGATGGACAAATGTCGATAAGTTCTACAGCGATCCAAGACCAAAAACTACCATTCTAACGTCGGTTCCAACAGGATATGACAACACGAATTGTGCTATTTATTTGTCTTATGATGGTGAAGGTCAAAATGCATTGGCCAAATTAGATACTTATAATCCAATTACTAAACAATTCAGCGAACATTACGGTCAAATTCCAGTAGGATTAGCCTGTCACGTGATTTTTGTCACCGAAGATAATGGTAATTGGAGATACGCCATCAAAGCAGTAACAGTTGCCGCAGGCGATGTTTACACTTTTACTTTGAGCGAAACAACCGTAGTCACCGAAGCACAATTAGTAGCTGCAATCAATGCGATTCAGTAACTTATAAAAAATAATTTTAGAGAAAAGCGGTGATTTGTTCATCGCTTTTTTCTATTTTTAAACCAACTTATGAAATTAAAAACAATCCTTGTCGATGACGAAATTCTAAATCTTAAAAATTTAGAATTTATCTTGAATAGCAATTTCGCAGAAATTGAAATTATTGGTGCTTTTCAAAATGTCGAAAAGGCAAAATTATTTATTGAAAGCAATTCAATTGATTTATTGTTTCTGGATATTTCGATGCCTGTGGAAAACGGGTTTGATTTGCTCAATTATTTTCCAGAAAGAAATTTTCAAACTGTATTTGTAACAGCTCACGAAGAATTTGCCATAAATGCAATTCGTGCGGGAGCCATTGATTATATTTTGAAACCTATTCTAATTGCTGAATTAAGAACAGCTATTGAAAGTGTAAAAAAACAGTTTCCTGAAAGTAAAAAATTGGATTCGAACATTAAAATAACGCTGAGTTATGAAGGAGGAAAATCAATTGTGGAGCGAACAGAAATTATTTATATAAAAGGCGAGGATAATATTTCGACCGTTTATTTGTCGGGAAAACGAAAAATAACGGTTAGTAAAACGCTAAAACATTTTGAAGAAATTTTAGGCGAAAATTTCATTAGAATACACAAATCATTTCTCATTAATCTAAAATATGCCAGTAAAATAATAGCCAAAGAAACCTTTCATTTAGAACTTGAAGACGGAACCCAATTGCCTATTTCGAGAAGGAATTACAATAAAGTAAACAACGTTTTCAATAAATAAAATGAAGAAATTTGTACGATTGCTTTTTTGTTTATATTCCTTTTTAGGGATAGCACAAATGCAGTACAAATCTTTCCATTTTACCACAGACGACGGTTTGCCATCAAATATAATTTACAGTATAACTCAAGACAAAAACGGAAATATTGTTCTTGGAACGGATAATGGATTGAGTGTTTTTAACGGAAATGATTTTGAAAATTATAATGTAAAGGACGGACTAATTAATCCCTATATTGTTTCTGTTTGTAATGATAATGACGCTATTTTGCTTTTAAATTATAATGGCAAAGTTCAAAAATTTAGAAATAATAAAATCATTTCAACCCCAATTTATACTGAGTTTTACAATCAAATTATAAGCACAAAAAAGAAAATTTATTTATTTACTTCACAAATAAGAAACTTAAATAAAGCCTATTTTTATACAATTGTTGACAAACAAAATTTTGGGATAACTAAACCGAAAATATCAAAAGTATTTAATAGAATTGCGGCCCCAATTTTACTTCAAGATAATGAAGAAATTAAAGTTTCTACCGATTTTTTAGAATTTAATACTCATAAAATTCAGCTTCCAAAAGATATAAAATTCATCCATAAAGTTGTCTTTAGAAAAAATGATGTTTGCATTTTAGAAGATGATTTTCTTTCTATTTTAAATTTTAAAGGTGTCACTGTTTCGAAAATAAAATTGCCTAAAAACCTTTCTGAAAATCCTGTTTATAAATTTGATTTTGTGGTTGATAAACAAGAAAATTGTTGGTTAAGTATTCAAAATCAAGGATTATTTATTTTAAAAAACAACAATTGGATTGCATTAGGAGAAAGTATCGGATTGAATAAAGAAGACAATGTTAATTTTTTATTTTGTGACAAATCAGGTAGAATTTGGATCGCAACAAACGAAAAAGGTCTTTTTTGTATTCCGAGCAGTTTAAATGAAGCAATTATTTTTAAAAATTCTGACAATTATTTTAATGGTTTTGCAACCACTTTAGATGAAAAAACAATGCTTTTTTCATCGAAATTTAAGTTGTATTCTTATACTGAAAATACCGAAATTAAACTATTACAAAAATCAAAAACTGAAATTAAATTATATAATTTTGAAACAACACCTGTTTTATATTCTATTAAAGAACAGTCGCTTTTTTGGAATAAGTCGCTTCATTTGCTGAACATAAGAGGAAATAGAATCATCGAAAAAATAGACAATAATAGCTATCTTTCCTTGCTTGGAAACAATGCGCTTTGTGCCTCTAAAGTTGAAAATGGGAAAATAAACACTACTCAAATCCCAAATAAGATTCCAAATAATGAAAGAATAAGAAGTGTTTTAAAATATAAAAATGAATATTATTTTAATACTGGTCAAGAAATAGATGTTAGAGACTTTGACGCAAAATTTATTTATAAAAAACGCAAATTAAAATTCAAAATAAATGGTTTTATTGCAGATTTTGCCTTTATAAAGGACACGATGTGGATTGCCTCAAACAATTCTATTTACAAGGTTGCCAATGAAAAAATTGTGGATAGCATTACCGAAATTAATAATGTACCATTAGACAACATTAGAAAAATAAAACAAATAAAAAATGATGTTTTCCTTTGTGCTGGAAACGGATTGTTTAAAATAGGAATAAAAGGAAATTTAGTTTTCAATAAATTTAATTTTTTGCCCAGTAATGACGTGTATAATGTCCTCGTTTTTAAAAACAATTTCTTTGTAGCAACCAATAATGGCTTAGCAAAAATTGACCAAGAAATTTTCAATGAAAAATCTAAAACACCAAAATTTGAAATTGTATTTAATGAAAAATCATTTTCTGCTATTAAATTAGAATCCAATCAACAATTTGCTTCCATACAGTTAAAAATTCAGAATTTTAGCGCAGTAGAGAACCAAATAATTCAATACAAAGTTGATAAATCCAATTGGCTGCAAACTAAAAATAAAGGAATTAATTTTCAATCGATTTCTTATGGGAAACATATAGTCGCTATTAGAATAAAAGATATAAATTCAAATTGGGAAATTAAGAATTTTGAAATTTATCGAGCCTATCCTTTTTATCTAAAATGGTGGTTTTTTGTGCTTTCGGCTGTGGTTTTGGGCTTGATTTTGATGGTTTTATATCGCAATCAAATTAGGAAAATCAACAAGAAAAAACAACAAGAAATTGCAGTTAACAATCAAATAATCGAACTACGACAAAATGCGCTTTCGGCAATGATGAATCCCCATTTTATTTTCAATTCGTTAAGTGCGGGACAGTATTTTATTAACAGCAATCAGCAAGAAAAAAGTAGCGAACACATTGGCAAATTAGCTCGGCTGGTTCGGTTGTTTTTATCTCAATCATCACAATCATTTATCAGCATTTCTGACGAAATAAAACGGTTGCAATTGTATGTTGAATTGGAACAGGTGCGTTTCAACAATTTTAAATTTGAATTGCAAATTGATGAAAAAATAAATGTTTTGGAAACAAAAATCCCAAATATGATAGTGCAACCATTTATTGAAAATGCTATTCTTCACGGAGTTTCAAACCCTAAAATAACGGATGGAAAAATTGAGTTGAAATTTGGTCTAACCAATGATGTTATTACAATAGAAATCATAGATAACGGTTTTGGAATAGACGAAAACAAACCAAAAAACGACAATCACATCTCTAAAGGAATTGCTATTATTGAAGAACGAATGTTCATTATGCAAAAATCCAATCCTACCAAAGTGTTTTCTATAACACAAGATTTTGCTTTTTCAAATCCAGATAGAAAAGGACATAAAGTGGTTATTGTCACTACAATTTTAGATTAAATTTCAGTTTTTTTACCGTTTTCTAAATGAAACCTACCGTATTCTAAATGGTTTTGGTTGGGAATTATTTTAGTGGTTGTTTTACTTCTATTTTTAAAATTTAAGTAATTATTGGAAGGCAATTGATAGTGATTTTAATCCTTTGGGTACAATTTTTTAAAACTTCAATACGGTTTTCTAAAGTTTAATTTTTTCGGTTTTATTTATATAACAGAGAAATTTTAAATACTCTTTTTTGCTCAAAAATCACACTTTTTTACCGTTTTCTAGATGAAACCTACCGTATTCTAAATAGTTTTGGTTAGTAATTTATTTTGTAGTTGATTTACTTCATAATCTTTAAAACCAAAAACTTTGAAAAAATTAATCACAGTTCTATTATTGGTAATCGCCGCCACCACTTTTGCACAACAAAATGCGAGAGGAATTAAAGATAATGGGGTAAAACAATGCGGTAAATGTGGTGTAACATCAGGTAGATTGTCTGTAAATTATGGTTTAAGTAAGGCAAGCAGTTCGTCTGCCAATATGTCAACTAGTAAACTATCTAATTTTGGGCTAGATTATTTTCATCCAATAGCCGTTAAAGAATATTTTTCTTGGGGTTTTAATGTTGGTGGTCAATATATGTTTGGCGCAAGTGCTCCTTTTTCTGCTTCTTTGCCAAGTGCTTTTCCAATTACTACTCAAATTACAACTGAAGTTTCTGGTTCAGGAAATACAAAAACCGCTGGCTATTTTGCTGGGATTGGACCTCAGATTAATCTTCGCATAGCGGACCGTTTCGTTTTTAGTCCTATTTTTCAAGTAGGTTATTTAGGCGTAACTCAAAGCGAATTTAAAGCAACTCAAAGTACTTTGATTCAAGGTTTTGCCCTACCAAATTATACGAGAAAATATGATTTAATATCGCAAACAGAAACTAAAACCAACGGATTAGGATTTATACCAAAAGCCAGATTAACCTATATGTTTACAAACAAATTTGGACTTTGGGCAGAAGCCAGTTACTTGCTTGGACCATCACAAAAA
>JBBQSZ010000007.1:0-79798 GCA_038234745.1 Flavobacteriales bacterium
GGGTTGTGATAATATGTGTACTTTTTGTGTGGTGCCTTTTACTCGCGGTCGAGAACGTAGTCGTGAGCCACAAAGTATTATGAAGGAAATTCAGGATTTGTGGGACAGAGGTTTTAAGGAAATTACGCTTTTAGGACAAAATGTAGATAGCTATCTTTGGTATGGCGGCGGACTGAAAAAAGATTTTGAAAATGTTTCCGAAATACAAAAAGCAACCGCAGTAGATTTCGATCAATTACTCGAAATGGCAGCCGTTGGTTTCCCAAAAATGCGCATCCGATTTTCGACTTCCAATCCTCAAGATATGCACGAAAGTGTGCTGCACGTGATTGCCAAACACGATAATATTTGCAAACACATTCACTTACCAGTTCAATCGGGAAGCGATAGAATTCTGAAGGCAATGAACCGTTTGCATACCCGAATAGAATACAAGAATTTGATTGATAAAATCAGAACTATAATTCCAAATTGTTCCGTCACACAAGACCTTATTTCGGGATTTCCAACCGAAACTGAAGAAGATCATCAAGATACTTTGAGTTTAATGGAACACGTAAAATATAGTTTTGGATATATGTATGCCTATTCCGAACGTCCAGGAACACTGGCAGAACGCAAAATGGAAGACGACGTTCCTGAACTAACCAAATTGAGAAGATTGCAAGAAATTGTCGATTTGCAAAGAAATCACAGTGCCATTCGAACCCAGGAATTCGTTGGACAAACTGTAGAGGTTTTAGTAGAAAAAGCATCCAAAAAATCGGATAAAGATTGGGCAGGAAGAAATTCACAAAGTATTGTGGTCGTTTTTCCAAAAGAAAATTATAAAATTGGCGATTTTGTGAATGTAAAAATCGCGAGTTGCACCAGTGGGACTTTAATTGGAGAAGCAGTTGGATTGAGTGAGATGAATTAAAACACAGATTTCACAGATTTTCACAGATTTAAAATTTGTGTAATTTGTGGTTAAAGAAAAAACAAAATGACCAAAAAAAATATAATTATCGCCATACTTACTTTCATCATTGGATTTGGTACCACTTTCTATATTATTAGAACTTATTTTCCAAAACAAAAAGTAGAAAAAACAACTTCTGCAAAAGCTGAGAAATAAACAATATGGAAACAGTTCAAAACATAAAACAACGATTCGAGATTATCGGAAATGACCCGAAACTCAATCGTGCCATAGAAAAAGCCATTCAGGTTGCTCCAACAGATATTTCGGTATTGGTTGTGGGTGAAAGTGGCGTTGGAAAAGAAAGTATTCCCAAAATAATTCATTCGCTTTCGCATCGAAAACACGGAAAATACATCGCTGTAAACTGTGGTGCCATTCCAGAAGGAACCATTGACAGCGAACTCTTTGGACACGAAAAAGGCTCTTTTACGGGCGCAACATCAACCCGTGAAGGTTATTTTGAAGTAGCCAGCGGCGGAACCATTTTCTTGGACGAAGTGGGCGAACTGCCTTTGACGACCCAAGTGCGATTGTTAAGAATTCTTGAAAACGGGGAATTCCTAAAAGTAGGTTCGTCGCAAGTACAAAAAACCGATGTGCGAATCGTTGCCGCTACAAATGTCAATTTGTTTGATGCCATCGAAAAAGGGAAATTCCGTGAAGATTTGTATTATAGACTGAGCACCGTTGATATAATGTTGCCGCCTTTGCGCGACAGAAAAGACGACATTCATTTATTGTTTCGAAAATTTGCAGCTGATTTTGCCTATAAATACAAGATGCCTCCTATCAAATTGGACGAAAATGCTATTGTTTTATTGCAAAAATTTCGTTGGAGTGGAAACATTCGACAGTTGCGAAATGTGGCGGAACAAATATCCGTATTAGAAACCAATAGAGAAATAACTTCAACAACACTGCAATCCTATTTGCCAACCGAAGCAAGCAATTTACCATCCGTTATCAAAGATAAAAAAGCAGAAAGCGACTTTTCGACCGAAAGAGATATTCTGTACAAAGTGCTTTTTGACATGAAAGGAGATTTGCACGATTTAAAAAAGCTAACCTTGGAATTAATGAAAAATGGTTCGGCAAAAGTGCAAGATATCAACACCAACTTGATTCAAAAAATATACGGGTCTAAAGAAACAGAAAGTGAAATTTCGTTTGAAGAAGAACCTTCTAACGCAGTTTTTTCTTCCGAACCTAGAAGTTTCGGAACAGGACAAATTGGCGAAAATAATTTTGATGAAAACGAAGAAGATTTTCAATTTGCCGAAACGGTTGAAGAAGAAGAAATTCTAAAATTAGAACAAAGAGAAATCGAAATGATTAAGAAATCATTAGAAAAAAACAAAGGCAAACGAAAAGCTGCCGCTGATGAATTGGGAATTTCCGAAAGAACTTTGTATCGAAAAATAAAACAATTTGATCTTTAAAAATTGAATATCTTTGACCTTTTTACATATAAAATGAAGCACATTCAGTACATTATAGCGTTAGCGATTCTTTTCACTTTCAGTGGATGCGGAGTTTACAATTTCACAGGAACGGGCAAAATTGATGCGAAAACATTTCAAGTTAATTTTTTTCCAAATTCAGCCGAGTTAGTTCAGCCAGGAATTGACAGAACTTTTACCTTGACTTTGCAAGATTTAATTCAAAACCAAACCAACTTGAACTTGGTAAAAAATGGCGGCGATTTAACCTATGAAGGAGAAATTACCGATTACCGAATTACTCCAATGATGGCAACTGCCGATATTCAAGCAGCGCAAAACAGATTGACAATTAGAGTTAGTGTTCAATTTACCAACAAAAATAAAGAAGCGGACAATTTCGATAAAACATTCGATTTCTTTTATGATTATCCCGCAGCGCAACAACTTACTGGAGCAACTTTAGACAATGCAATAAAAATAATTTACGAAAGAATTACACAAGATATATTCAACGAATCGTTAGCAAAATGGTAACAAAGTTATTTGATTAAACGGTTAACCAAATTCACGATTAAACAATTAAGCGATTAAACATAAAATGAACGTAACCGATTATACCTATTTAATTAACAAACCCGATACTATCAACGAAAAGCAAACTGATGCTTTGGGGAAAGTGTTGGATGAATTTCCCTATTTCCAAAGCGCACGGGCACTTCGATTGAAAGGACTTTTTAATCAAAATAGTTTCCGATATAATTATGCCTTAAAAGTTACCGCTTCACATACTACAGATCGAACAGTATTGTTTGATTTTATTACGTCAGATACTTTTGTTGCCATCCAAAAAGGATATTACGACAAAAAAATTCTTGAACTTCTTGATATTAGTGTAGTTGATTTTGAAATAATTAAACCCGAAGTTCGGCTAGAGCCAAAAATAAATACCTTAGAACAATCTATTCTGACTACCATAAAAGAAGCTTCGGGAATTGAAGAAAAATCAAATACTAAAGTAGCCGAAGAAAATCTAGAAATTGGAAAACCTATAGGATTTTCAAAAGACGAAAAACATTCTTTTCAAGAGTGGCTTCAACTATCCAGGATTCAACCCATCAATAGAGAAAAAGAAGAAGCGACAAAAACAACTCCATTAGAAGAAGAAAAAAAGAAAAAAGCGGAACTGATTGATAAATTTATTGAAACCAGTCCGAAAATTTCTCCAGTAAAACAAAACTCAGAATCTTCTTTTCACATTGACATCAATAAAACAGATAATTCCTACTTAATGACCGAGACTTTAGCAAGAGTCTATTTGGAGCAAAAAAAATATCAAAAAGCAATTCAAGCTTATGAGATATTAATTTTGAAATATCCAGAAAAAAGTAGTTTCTTTGCAGACCGAATATCGGATATTAAGATTTTACAACAAAATAATAATTAAACAATGAGCACATTTTCAATTTTTTTAGTTTTAATAACAATAGTTTGCTTTCTACTAGTTGTAGTAATAATGGTTCAAAACCCTAAAGGTGGTGGACTTTCTTCTTCATTAGGAGGATCAACACAAATAGGTGGTGTACAAAATACTACCGACTTTTTAGACAAAAGCACATGGACATTAGGAACGATATTAATTTTATTAATATTACTTTCTAGTCTAAGTTTTGGAGGTCCTGCAGGAAATGAATCTAAAGTTATCGATAAAACAGAAGCAGTTACACCAAAAGCAGCAACGCCTGCTCCAATGACTCCTGCCACTCCAGCAAAAAAATAGTTATTTATCAAAATATAGAAAATGCCAGCCTGTCAAAGCTGGCATTTTTTTTAGGAAAAAATGTCAGTTTTAAGGGGTTGGCATAATTTCTGAAAGATTCATAAAACGAAATTAATACTAATTTATACTATATCATTATGGCTTTAAATATTAAACCACTTTCAGACCGCGTTCTTATTGAACCTGTAGCTGCTGAAACAAAAACGGCTTCAGGAATTTTTATTCCAGACACCGCAAAAGAAAAACCACAAAAAGGAACTGTTGTTGCTGTTGGAAACGGAACAAAAGATCACGAAATGACTGTAAAAGTTGGCGATACTGTTCTTTACGGAAAATATGCTGGAACAGAATTAAAATTAGAAGGAAAAGATTATTTGATTATGCGTGAAGATGATATTCTAGCGATAATCTAAAAAGTATTAAGGAGAGAGGATTAAGACTTTCGAAACTTTAAACAAAAAAACATTAAACAAAAAATTAGGATGGCAAAAGATATTAAATTTGATATTGAAGCACGTGACGGATTAAAACGTGGTGTTGACGCTTTGGCAAACGCAGTAAAAGTAACCCTTGGACCAAAAGGTCGCAATGTAATTATTGGAAAATCTTTTGGTGGACCAACTGTTACTAAAGATGGTGTTACCGTTGCAAAAGAAATAGAATTGAAAGATCCATTAGAAAATATGGGTGCTCAAATGGTAAAAGAAGTGGCTTCTAAAACCAATGATTTAGCGGGTGACGGAACAACTACTGCAACCGTTTTGGCACAAGCTATCGTAAAAGAAGGCTTGAAAAACGTAGCTGCTGGAGCAAATCCAATGGATTTGAAACGTGGAATCGACAAAGCTGTTGAAGCTATTGTTGCAGACCTTGCAAAACAAGCTAAAGTAGTAGGAAGTGATTCTGAAAAAATAAAACAAATTGCTTCTATTTCGGCTAATAATGACGAAGTAATTGGCGAATTGATTGCTAATGCTTTCGCTAAAGTTGGAAAAGAAGGTGTAATCACTGTTGAAGAAGCTAAAGGAACGGACACTTATGTGGATGTTGTGGAAGGAATGCAATTTGACAGAGGATATTTATCTCCATATTTCGTTACAAATCCAGAAAAAATGGAAGCGGAATTAGAGAATCCTTACATTCTTTTGTACGACAAAAAAGTTTCTTCATTAAAAGAATTGTTGCCAGTTCTAGAACCAGTTGCACAATCAGGAAAACCATTATTGATTATTGCAGAAGATGTAGATGGTGAAGCGCTATCTACTTTGGTTGTAAATAAATTGCGTGGAGCCTTGAAAATCGCTGCCGTAAAAGCACCAGGTTTTGGAGACAGAAGAAAAGCAATGTTAGAAGATATTGCCATTTTAACTGGTGGAACTGTAATTTCAGAAGAAAGAGGTTATACTTTAGAAAACACCACTATCGAAATGTTGGGAACTGCCAAAAGAGTTTCTATTGACAAAGACAATACGACGATTGTAAGTGGCGCTGGAGAGGCGGATATGATTAAAAATCGTGTGAACCAAATTAAAGGTCAAATGGAAGCTACCACTTCTGATTATGACAAAGAAAAATTGCAAGAACGTTTGGCTAAATTAGCTGGCGGAGTTGCCGTTCTTTATGTTGGTGCTGCTTCTGAAGTAGAAATGAAAGAGAAAAAAGACAGAGTTGACGATGCACTTCATGCTACTCGCGCTGCTGTTGAAGAAGGAATTGTTGCTGGTGGAGGTGTTGCTTTATTGAGAGCTAAAAATGCACTTGCAAACTTAAAAGCAGATAATCCTGATGAAGCTACTGGAATAAAAATTATTTCAAGAGCCATTGAATCTCCTTTGAGAACTATTGTTGAAAACGCTGGACTAGAAGGGTCGGTAGTTGTGGCAAAAGTAGCCGAAGGAACTGGAGATTTTGGTTATAATGCCAAAACCGACGAATATGTAGATATGCTAAAAGCAGGAATCATCGATCCTAAAAAAGTAACTCGTGTGGCTTTGGAAAATGCTGCTTCTGTTGCAGGAATGATCTTAACTACCGAATGTGCTTTGGTTGACATTAAAGAAGAGAATGCAGGTGGTGGAAACCATATGGGTGGTGGAATGCCAGGAATGATGTAATCATTTTAATTCCAAAAATAAAATTGCAAATTGCAATAAAAAAAAAGTCCGAAGCTTAAAAACTTCGGACTTTTTTGTTACCTATTCTGGTCTTACAAATGAACTCTTTTCTTCAAAAGCTTGAACAATACAGGAATTGTTGTGATTAGCACAATTATGATTACGATGTATTCGATATGCTTCTTTAAATCGATGCCAAATTTATCCAAAAAGAAAGCAGATAGATAATGTCCCGAAAGAATCATACTAAAGGACCAAAGCACAGAACTTATGATATTAAAAAACATAAACTTCTTTTTGTCCATAGCTGCAATTCCTGCAACTATAGGAGCGAAGGTTCTAAAAATAGGTAAGAATCTAGCAAATATTATTGCTTTTCCTCCATATTTATCAAAGAAATCTCTGGACTGTAAGAGGTACTTTTCTTTAAACCAAAAGGTATCTTCTTTGTTGTACAAATAAGTACCGCCTTTTACTCCAAACCAATACCCCATCATATTTCCAAAAATTCCAGCAATAGATACGAACGAGGCCAACAAAACTACATTGGCAAAATCACTTCCCACTGATATTTCTCGCATCAGTAACTCGCTATAAATTCCAGCTAAAAATAACAAACTGTCTCCAGGGAGAAAAAACCCAGCAAACAAACCTGTCTCTGCAAAAATGATAAAGAGGATGACTAATAATCCTATTTTTATTCCGCCAAATTCCATTAAAATGTAAAATTCAGGATTTATTAGCTGTTTCCAATCAAAATGATTCATAAAAGTATTTTAAAAATTCTTGGTCGTGAAAGTAATTATAATTTAGCAAAGCAGCACTATCAACAAAATGGATTTGCGGTTTTTTAATAAAAATTTAATAAAAATACCATTCAATTAAAGATCTTATTAGAAAGTTCAAAATCCTGTTTTTTATTTTTTGTCGACTTTATTTTTTAGCTTCTTGTCTATCATATTGACAACAGTCTGGAAGTTTAGCATAAATATCTTGTGTGGCTTTTGCCTCATCTGTATCATGACCCACTTTTGCGATTGCTTTTTTAACTTCAGAAATCGATGATTTTTCCTCATTTAAAGTCACCGTCAGTTGATGCGAATCTAAATTCCAACTTGCCATTTTTACACCAGGAACAGAAAATGCTGCTTTTTGAATTCGCTTTTGACATTGTTCACAATTACCATTTACTTCAACAGTATATTTTGCGTTTTTATTTTTTTTAACCTGAGCTTGTGTAGAAAGTGTTACCATTAATAACAACATTCCTAAAAATAGATTTTTCATAATTTGATTTTTTTTATTATTCTTAAATTTGATTTTCGCAATAGAAATTGCTTTATTTAATTTTAAACCGAAGCCCTGCATAATACATTTGTCCAAAAACGGGTGCATAAACAATAGATCCATCAAATGCCGAGCCAAAAGGATTTTCAGCACCTAAAATTGCTTTTTCTTGTTTGTAATTTCCAATATTTTCTCCACCAATATACATTTCAAAACTAGAAGAAAATGTTCGAGTAATTTGTAAATTCATCAACGAAAAGGAAGGTGAATAAATAGGAAGTCTATCCTTTACTGCATTTGACGCAGTTTCTGGTAATTTTTGTTGTCCCATCCAATTATACGTGAAATCAAATTTCCATTGCTTTCCATTATCATCAATATGTGTTTCATAGCCTAAATTCGCAAAAAACCGATGCTTGGCTTGCAAAGGTCTTTCACTTCTTCCGCTTAAATAATCCGTTTGAATGTCATAATATTTATAAGCCGTTCGAATATCCAGATGTTTCACTAATTCAACATTAAAATCAACTTGCAAGCTATTAGCAAATGATTTTCCATTCAAATTATAAAACAAAACCTGATGCGTTCCCGGAATTGCGGGAGCTGTGTATAAATCGACTATTACTTGCTTGGTAAAATCAGTTCGATACAAATCAAAACCAGCATCAGAATTAAGTCCAAAAAGGGAAAATTTTTGATTAAAACTCAGTCCGTAATTCCATGCAATTTCAGGATCTAAACCATAAATTTTTCCGTTGGTATTCAAAATATCAAATGCTCTCGAACTCGCAAAAAGCGATTGATTTTCGGCAAAAATGTTGGCACTTCGCTTTCCTCTTCCAGCCGAAACTCTCAAAGTTGCTTTGTCCCAAGGATTATAACGAACGTGCAATCGTGGTGTCAAAAAAGTTCCTAATCGATTGTGATTATCAATTCTACCTCCAGCAATTAAACTGAAATTAGAGTCATTATCATAGGTGTATTCAAAGAATGCACCAACCGAATTATCAATTCTACTATAATCATTAACGTTTACATATTCTTGGTATTTGTCAAAAGTAAAATTCAAACCTGTGGCAAATTTATGCATTGTATTATTGATAATCGAGTTGAAAATTAAATTCGAATAAAAACTATTTTGCTTGATATTATATTGGTTTAATCCAAAATAAGATTCCTGATTGTGACTGTCAAAAGCATTTTGAAAACCAATACTTTGATACGGCATATCTTTGAAAACATAACCTACTTTCGACGAAACATCAATTCGTTCCGTATTGATTTCAGAACCCCAAAAATTAGTTGTTCCTTTATCTGTTTTAGGGTCAAAATCAGTTTGTCCTGTTTGTTTTTTATCATTCATATATCTGAAATTGATAAAACTCACCCAACCTTTTTCCGCATTATAATATTGATAGCGATTCAAAATATTAATTTGCTTTGCCAATGGATTATCGAGAAAACCATCATTATTCATGTCTTTTTTATTCGTTCTTGTGTTGCCATGAAGAAACAATGCGCTTGTCCATTTATCGGATAATTTAGCGTTGAAATGGGTGTTTAATTCAAACCGTGAATCCGAAGAACCGTAGGCATTCAAGAAAAAAGGAATATTGTTGATGGGTTTAATTAATTCGGTGTTGATTTGTCCCGAAATACTTTCATATCCATTGACAACACTCCCTGCTCCTTTTGTGATTTGGATACTTTCAATCCAAGTTCCCGGCGTAAACGACAGTCCATAAGCTTGTGAAGCCCCTCGAACAGAAGGAATGTTTTCTTCGGCTATTAATAAGTAAGGACTGGTCAAACCCAACATTTTGATTTGTTTGGTACCTGTAAGTGCGTCCGAAAAATTGACGTCTATTGATGGATTGGTCTCGAAACTTTCGGCGAGATTGCAACACGCGGCTTTCAGTAATTCCTTGCTTGTCACCAAGGTCGTATTGGCGGTAATCTTGGAGGATTTTTGTAAGCCTTTGTTTTTAGAAACTACTTTTACGACTTGTAATGTGTCCTGAGAATAGGATGTAATCGCACAGAACAAGCTCAATAAAAGTATTGAAATTTGTTTTTTCATAAAATTAATTTTAATGTTTTGTAATAAGAAATTTCAAACCAAAAGAAGGTTTGATTTATAAAAAACATTAAAATCAGGCGTAGAAAATATACTGTTGGTACAATTTGAAAAGTGGCGGCGCATTGGAATCACAATAATAGGTAGTAATGCTACCACTATGAGAACCTGAATGTTCAGGGAAAATTATGGGTTTCCATTCCTCTATTAGAACGATGAAAAAAGGCTGAAAAGAAATCGAACTGAACGTTATTTTTCCAGATTTTTTTTGAAAATGAACTACTTTATCCTTGCAACAATGGTCTTTTTTGCCGGCAATAGTATTGCTTTTTGGAGGACAGCAACTTTTTTCTTTTGAATTTACTTCCTCAGAATTTTTCCAATAATTGGGTTTGATGGATGCAATTTTTTCGCCACAGTAATGCACATCAACGGCAAATCCCACATTGGAAACCAATAGGAAAATAGCCAATAAAAAACTGATGTGCTTTTTAAAATTCATAAATGCAAAATTACGCAATAATTCATTTCAGGAAATTAAATTTATGTTAAATAGAAATCATTATAATTCAAACTCTTGATTCATCTGAGCAATAACGCAATCAAAGCCATATCTTTCCTGAATTTTGACACGTAGTTCGTCAGCCGGTTGATTTTCACCATGAACTAAAAATACTTTTTTAGGTTTGTTTTCTAAAGCTGATAGCCAGTTTAACAAATCGTTTTGATCACCGTGAGCAGAGAGTCCTTCGATTTCTACAATCGAAGCTTTTACCTCATAATATTTACCATACATTTTGATGTCTTTGGCTCCTTCGAGTAATTTTCTTCCTCTTGTTCCCTCGCCTTGATAGCCAATAATTATAATTCTCGTTTCTGGTTTGTCGATATATCGTTCTAAATAACTCAAAACTCGTCCTCCAGTCAGCATTCCGCTTGCGGCAATAATTACTTTAGGTTGCTTGTTATAAATCATTTCGATAGTATCTTTATACTCCGAAATCATAGTAAACATTTTACACATAGAAACAAAAACAGCTTCGGGTAGTTTATGCCATTTTTGATTATTTTTGAAAATATCAAGCACACTAATTCCCATTGGAGTATCGATCACATAAGGAATATTAGGAATTTTATTTTCTTGTTTGAGTTGCCATAATAAATACATTACACTTTGTGCTCGTTCTACTGCAAAACTAGGAATGATGATTGTCCCTCCTTTTTGAACCGTATCATTTATATACTTTTCGAGTTCGTCTTTGGGGTCCGAATTGGGATGAATTCTATTTCCATAAGTACTTTCGAGGAAAATATAATCGGCTTTTTTGGGTTTTATTGGTGCAAACATTAAAACGTCATCATCTTGACCAATATCGCCAGAGAAAACCAATGTTTTATTTTCTAAAGTTAGAGCAATGCTACAAGCACCAATAATATGTCCCGCATTGGTAAAAACAGCTTCAATTTCTGCGTCTAAAGCCACTGTTTCGTTTGGATTAATCACTTTAAAAAGCGGAAAAACTTTTTCGGCTTGAGCCACAGTATAAAGTGGTTGAGCTATTTCGTGTTTACTTGAATGCTCTTTATTTGCTCGTTCTGCATCTTCTTCTTGAATTTTTGCACTATCTAAAAGGATGAGTTTTGCTATTGATGCTGTTGGACTTGTACAATATATCTTTCCATTGAAACCTTGGTCGACTAATCTTGGCAACCAACCGCAATGGTCTAAATGACCGTGCGTTAACAAGACAAAATCTATTGTGGATGGCAAGATTGGCAAGGGTTCCCAATTAAGTTCTCTCAAAGGTTTGATTCCTTGAAACAGTCCACAATCAATCAAAATTCGTACACCATTGCTTTCTACTACTGTTTTTGAACCTGTGACCGTTCCGGCTCCGCCAATAAATTTGATTTTCATGATTTCAATTATTTAAATTCAAAATATATATAATTTTAAAACTTGTTTTGTCGAAATGTTAGATATATTCACACAGTTCTGAAGCTTCTTTTAAGACGTTTTTAATACGATTGGAACTCAATCCAATTTTCTCTAAACATTCTGAATTATTAATTATTTCTTTAACTAAAATGACATCTAAAATTAATAATTTTTCCTTTTCAACCAATGCCAAAGTGGTCAAACATGTTATTGGATAAAGAAAATTATCTGCGTTTTTGGTACTTATATTATTTTTTTCTGGATAATTCCAACTCAATAAATTCAAACCCATGCATTTTGCAAAAGTAATTGCATCGGATGTAAACCGATTGTTAGTAACAATCCAACATTTCGAAATCATTTCTTTTCCAGAGAAAATAGTGTGTTTTTTTTCTTTCAAATCATTAAAACGAGACAAAATATACATGGGAACTTTCACATCTGAATTGGCGTCTTTTCCCATATGAAATTTACATTCCACCATCGAAATAACTCGTTCTTTTTTGACCAATATATCTACTTCATGAGAAACACATTTGCCTTGCAAAATCAAATTGGTTTTAGTTTGATACTGTTCTGATGCAAAAAGGCGAGCTATATATTTTTCGAAGAAAAAACCTGCTGGGCCTAAGAGTCGAATACCTTCTTTTAGATTGTATCTTGCAGCATGAGAATTGGCTGTTTTTTTTAGCAAATCAAAGGCCATTTTGTAGATTTGCTTGGTCGAAATACCTTCGTAAATTTCTTTTTGAATCGTTTTCAAAATAGTTTCCACGACGAACTGACTAGCTCCAGATTTCAAAAGTGAATCTTTAAGTTTAGTTGGATTAAAATCAACAATGTCTCCAGAATATTTAACTATCTTCACGGGTTATTAATTTAAAAAAACAATTAATTATTAAAGATACGAATAAAAAGGAGATGATTTCGTATTTGAAGGAAAATACAAAATGAAATAAAATATCTGTTTTATTGAATTATTTAAAGCAAACCGGAATAATTTCGCCTTTGGCCAAACAATATTTTTCTACTAATTCGGGGGCGATTTTTTGGGTGTAATCTTCTTCAATTACAGTATAACCAATGCTTCTTAATTTCTCAAAATAATCCCGTCCATAAATGCGAACGTGATCGTATTGACCAAAAATTTCGGCACGCTCTTTTTGGTCTGTGATGGAATCATCGGCAAAAGTCACCGTTCTGTTCAAGTCTTGCGGAATTTGAAGAATTGCCATTCCTCCTTTTTTCAAAACACGAAATAACTCCTGCATAGCTTTTGTATCATCCGGAATGTGTTCTAAAACGTGATTGCAAAAAATAATGTCATATGAATTATCATCAAAAGGCAAGTTGCAAATATCAGCTTTTACATCAGCTAGAGGCGAAAATAGATCGGTTGTGGTATAATCGATATTTTTTTGATTTCGAAACAATTTATAAAAGGCTTGTTCGGGTGCAAAATGCAACACTTTCTTTATTTCTTCAGACGTAAAAAAATCGGTTTCATTTTTTAAGTACAACCATAACAAACGGTGTCTCTCGAGCGAAAGTGTGCTTGGCGAAAGCGCGTTGTTTCTCTGTTTTACGTAACCATAAGGCAACATCGACTTGAAACTTCTCCCGTCAATTGGATCAGTGAATTTATCTCCTTTTAAAATAAAAGCAATGAGCGGACGAGCCACATAACTTAAACGAATTAATAGCGGACGAGGAATTGTATTGAGGATGAGTTTAAACACAGATTTCACAGATTTTCACAGATTTAATTATAAAATTATTCTTTTGTATTTTAGGTTGTCTTCTCCAAAATTAACTAGTAAACCAATTTTGTTTTTTGAAGCAGCAAGATAATTTAAGGTTTGTTTTATTTCACTACTTGAAAGTTCTTGAATAGCTTTTAATTCGAGAATAATTTCATCGAAAACCACAAAATCTGAAAAATAATGATGTGGTAGAATAACATCCTTGTATGTTATGTTAAATTTTTTCTCCCTTTCGTAAGGAATATTGTTTTTTTTGAATTCATATTCCAATGCATCTCCATAAATTATTTCGCTATGACCTTTGCCCAGAATCCTATGAACTTCCATACAGATTCCAATAATTTTATAGGTTTCTTCTTTTAAATAAAATTCTTCCATTCAGTAATAATTTGTGAAAATCTGTGAAATCTGTGTTGAAATAATTATAATACCAAAGGCACTTTTCTAAACTCATCTTCCTCATTACTCACGATTCCTAAAGCCTGATAAACATAGGAAAAAGTGGATAATATTTCAGGTTTTCCGTCGATAATAGCCACATCGTGCTCAAAATGGGCAGATGGTTTTCCGTCGGCAGTAGTTATTGTCCAGCCGTCTTTGTGTTGCTTGATGTTTTTGGTTCCCATATTAATCATTGGTTCGATGGCGACAACCATTCCTTCGATTAATAATTTTCCACGACCGCGTTTTCCATAGTTTGGCATTTCAGGGTCTTCGTGCATTTTTTGACCTACACCGTGACCTACTAATTCCCGAACTACGCCATAACCGTGACTTTCAGTATATTTTTGAATGGCATTACCCACATCTTCCACTCGATTTCCAGCTTTAAATTCCCGGATTCCAACGTATAAAGATTCTTTTGTAACTTGTAATAATTTTTTAACTTCTGGAGCGACTTCTCCAATTTCGAAGGAATAAGCGTGATCACCGTGGTATCCATTTTTGAAAGCACCACAATCTACTGAAATGACATCACCACTTTCTAAGGGTTTATTGTTCGGGATTCCGTGAACAACTTGCGAATTCGGACTCATACAAAGGGAGTTTGGAAAACCGTATAATCCAAGAAAACTGGGAACTGCGCCGTGATCTCTTATAAATTCTTCGGCTCTTTTGTCTAAATATAAAGTAGTAACACCCTCCTTGATTTCGGAAGCTATCATTCCTAATGTTTTCGAAACAATTAAGGCACTTTCGCGCATTAATTCAATTTCTTCTCTCGTTTTTTGGATAATCATTTTATTAATTTTCAGAGTGCAAAAATACACTTTTAAAATTATTTAATTTGGATTCGCCATAATTTTGTACAGTTCAGAATTTGAAGTGTAAAAACGGTTTTCTAAAGCAATTTGCGACAGCTGAGCACTAACTAAATTATTTTCACGAGTATTAATTAGAAAAAGTGAGCTTTCTCCTAAAGCGAACAATCGCTCTTCGGATTTTAGCATTTTGCTGTAATCATTTACCAAATTGTTGATTAATTTTTGTTGTTTGGTCAAAGACTGAATTTCTGTTTTTTGAGCGCTAATTTTGTTGGTCAATTGCACTTTTTCTAGATCACGAGTAAACTCCGATTCCTGAATTTTATATTGCGCTAATTTCAAACTGCCTCTTTCTTTTCGCAAAAACAAAGGGAAATAAAAATCGATTCCCACTTTGTAATTGTCGGAATTATTAGGAATAGTTGGGTTTGGCTGAGCCAAATAAGAATAACCCACATCTATTTTAGGCAAAAGCATATTGGCTTTCATCCGTTTCTCTACAGTTAATAAATCGATTTTACTTTGTAAAGCTTCAATTTTTGGATGATTCAAAACTGAAAATTCTGGATTGACAGAATCGGTAATATTCAATGTTTCTTGAATAGTTTGACCTAATTTTTTTTCAGGAATAATAGCATCTGCTAGTTCTAATGGGATGTTATTTTCAAGCCATAAAAAGTTGGATAACTCTAATTTGGCTTTTGTCAATTTTAATAGTGAATCTTCGAGTCCTAATAATCTGTTTTTCACAACAATTCCAGCTTCGATACTGTCAATTGCGGGTTTGTCACCTTGTTTTATTAAAGTTTCAATTCCAACATATCGTTTTTGAGCATTGCTACTATAATTTTCGTAAAGTAAATATTCCTCGTAGGTTTTTTTCCAATTAAAATAAGCAATAGATGCCTCATACAAAACGGTAATTGCCATTAGTTTTTGCTCCGATTTGCTTAATTTCACTTGAATTTTTGCCTTTTGCAAGTCGGCCATTCTTTGATTTATAAGCAAGCCTTGTCCTAGTGGCAAGCTAATACCCACTGAAGTCAAACCATTGGTAGGTGTTTTATTTTGCGGGTTCAGGTAATACCCATCGTTTTCGTCAAAGCCTGCTTTTATGTCAATGCCATACCAAATTGGGATTTTGAAACTGCTATTCATTATAGAATAATAATCAGTGCCTTGAAATTGTTTTTTGCTATAATCCAGTTCTAATTTTGGGTCAAATCCACCGCGAGCCATCATTAAATTGGCTTGCGCTTTGCTGATTTCCAAGTTGGCATTTTTTACTAATGGATGATACTTTTTCACAAAACCCAAATACTCATTGTAACTCATTTCCTGAAGATTAGACTGGAAAGAAGAATTTGTATTGAACTGACTATAAACCGTCGTTTCTACTAATATTAGCAATAAAAGAAGTTTTTTCATTATTTCTTTTCTTTTGTAATTTCGGTTTGAGATTGATAATAATTTGGCGGAAAACCATTTAATGTTCGCCATATCTCAAACCATATTGGAACTTTTTCCAACAAAGCTAACGTTTGCACTCCAGAACCAATGCTTATCTGCTTTGGCCAAGCTCCTTCTTTTTCATCAGGCGCTATCAAAACTCTAAATTTTCCGTTAGTAGAAATAAACTTTTCTATGGCTACAATTTTTCCGCTAAAAGTGCCATAACTCATATCAGGCCAACCAGAGAAAACGATTGAAGGCCAGCCATCAAACCACACACTAACTTTTTCACCTTTACTAATTAAAGGCATATCGGCCGGTAAAACATAAGTTTCTACAGCAACATCAAAATTTGCAGGCATAATGCTTACAATTTGACTACCTTCTTTGATGGTTTCACCAATCCCTGATTGAATAGCACGATTAATATAACCATCTTGTGGCGCTTTTATATAGTACATCCCATTTCTAATTTGATAATTTACATATTGATTTTCTAGTTTATTAACCTGAGCTTCAGTATCATATTGATTACTTAATGCGGTATATTGATCGCTCGTTGCTTTAGAAGATTTTTCAGCATATTCTGCACTTATTCTATTAATCTCCACTTTGGTATTTATCAATTCGTTTTTACTTGCAAGGAGTTTGTTTTCTTGTGTAATAATTTTAGCTTCTACTTCTTGCAATTTTAATCTTTTCTCTTCTACATCGGTCAATGCTTTTAGCCCTTCGTTGTGGAGATTTACTGAACGATTAAATTGTGTGTTCGCAATTTTTATTTGTGTTTTTACCGCCTCTAAATCCATACTATCACTTTTTACTTTAAGTTCAGATTGACGTATTTTATTTTGAGCTTGTTGTAATTTCAGCAGTCTTTCGGTTTCAATAGCGCGTATTTGCGTAGAAAGTGTCGTTACTTTATTCCCATAAGAAACTCCCGCCATTTTTTTTGCATCAACTTGACTTTTGGTGTTTTGAATCAAATTAGGATCAAAATAATCTTCTTTAATCTCAGAAATGAATAAAATAGTATCCCCTTTTTTTACAAAATCACCTTCTTGAACAAACCACTTTTCAATTCTACCTGCAATTGCTGATTGAATTGTTTGTGGTCTTTGATTTAGTTTTAGGGTTGTAACTGCTCCTGAACCCGAAATGTTTTGTGTCCAAGGAAGAAAAAGAAATACAAATCCAAGTATCGAAACATACAAGATAATTTTATTTAAAACCTTGTATTGTGGTCGATTCGAGAGATTTTTGACCATGCTATATTGGGCAATGTTTTCGCTAATTGAGTTTTGCTTAGATATATTTAACATCGAATTTAGTTTTTAGTATCGGCTATTATTTTTCCTTCTTTCATTGTAATTTTTCTCGAACATTTTTGTTTCCAGTAATCATTTTTTGCGGAAACAATTAGTGTCCATTCATTTTTATTATCCGTTAAAAAATCAATAATTTCTTTAGTCGCTTCTTCGTCCATTTTATCAAGAGGATCTTCATAAAATAAAATTTTAGGCTTGTTTGCAATACTTCTAGCCAAAAGTATTTTTTGCGCATTTGATGATGATAATTGTCTTCCGTCAGGGAATATTTTAGTTTCTAAACCCTCTGGCAAAGACTTGATGAAAGACCCCAGCTTTACACTATCAATAACCCATTTTAAATCTTCATTAGAAATTAATGGATTATTGAAGGTAATATTTTCTAAAATTGTTCCTTCAAATGGTGTCTCTCCATTAATTACAGTTCCAATTTGCGTTCGATAATGATTTATATCTATTTTCCGATAAGTATCATCATTGATATAAAAGGAACCCATTGTTGGCTGCATAAATCCTGAAAGTATTCTAAGTAAGGTCGTTTTTCCTGAACCATTATCGCCTTCTAAATAAATTTTTTCTGATGGTTCGATTTTAAAATTTAGTTCTTTTAATGACAAATCTGATGAAGTAGGAAATTTATAGGATAAATTTTCAGCTTCGATAGTAATGTTTGTAAAACAAAAACCAGGTTTATTTGTGCTGGCTTGCTCTATATTCAAATCAACTATTTGACCTATTTTTTCCACAGAAGTTAATACATCATAAATACTTTCTAAACTAATAATAAGTTTTTCGACAGAATTAATTACCAATAGAATAATAATTTCGGCGGCAACAAACTGTCCTATATTCATCTTTTCGCTCAAAACTAAAAACCCTCCTATAAATAATAAACTTGCTGTTATTAGGGTTTTAAAACCAATTAGTTGAATATACTGACTTTTAATAACTTTAAAATGTTCTTCTCTGTACTTTAAATATTCTTCTACTAACAGATTATTTTTGTTAAGCGAAAATTCGAAGTTTTCTCTTTTTCTAAAACTAAAATTATTTCTTGCTATTTCTTGAAGCCAACTCGCAACTTTATATTTGTAACTAGACTCTTTTATACTCGTTTCTATACCAGGATTAAAAGAAAATTTTAAAATGGAGTATAATAAAATGCTTAATAAAATGCCAAAAAGTATAAAAAAGGGATGATAAAGCGATAACAGTAAAATTCCAAAAAGAATTTGTAGTAAAGCCGTTGGAATATCGATTAATAATTTTGAAGTTCCTTTTTGAATGGTTAGGGTGTCGAAAAAACGATTCGCCAATTCGGGTGGATAGTGATTGTATAATTCTTCGAAATTTATTTTAGGCAATCGATAAGCAAATTCGAAAGAAGAACGAACAAATATTTTTTGTTGCAAATTTTCAGTGATTCTTAACTGCATCAGCGACAAGATTCCAACTAGAACAACCCCAATTACTACAATAATCACAAGCAAAACCCAGGATATACTTACTCTTCCAGATTGAATAAGATTTGTAATTGCTTGAATTCCTAACGGTAACGACAGGCTAATTAATCCTGCAAAAATGGCGTAAAATATAATTTGAGAAATGTCTCTCTTATCTAATTTTAACAAATTGATAAATCTTTCTAAAGGCTTAATTGTTGTCATATTTTATGTTAATGTTGTTTCAATTAAATAAATGTAAAAATCTGTTGGACTTGTTGTTTCATTACAATCCGTAATTCCCGGCATGTGATCTTTCAAGAAGTGCTGATGCATTGCTCCTTCAACAATGCTAGACGCTAAACTTTTTGGATACAAATATACTGGATTTACCTCCGAAATTATGACTGATAATCTATTAACCACTCTTATAAAATAGAGTAAAAGCCTTTTTTATTTTCTTGTTCAACTTCTTTTGTAAGTAAGACTCTGGCAAACTCAGCAATAATAATTTTATTCAAAATAGAATTGATGTGTACCGATTTATGATCATCTTCTACTGCTCCAGCAACTATTGCAATTGCTTTTTTTAATTTATCTAAAGGATTAGCAAAATTTGAAGTCGCAAATACCAATCGATATTCCATCCAGCTCCAATACCACGAAGACAAAAAAACTAATAATTTGTGTTTGTTTTTGAAATAGCGATAAACAGAACTCTCATTGGAACCCATTTTTTCGCCTAATTTTTTAAACGTAAAATCTTCAAAACCAATATCGTCAATTAGTAGAATACTTTCTTGAATAATTTTTTTTCCTAATGCAGAAGTCTCAGGATCTTTGACAAAGAGCTTTTCGTGGACTTGAATTTTGATATTTGATAAAAGTTGTTCCATCTTAAAATATTTAAGCGCAAATATAATAGTAATACTATTGATTTTGAGATTTTAACTTTTATTTGTGTTTTTATAATATGAGTTTTGTCATAATATATTGTTCAATATTTCTGTACATTTGTTGTAAATTCGATACCTATGGAAAAGTATATTACCGCTCAAGAAGCAGTAAAAATTGTAAAATCTGGCGATAGAATCTATCTTCATGCAGCAGCAGCGGCTCCAACAATTCTTGCAAACGCATTAACCGAAAGAGCTTCTGAATTAAGGGGCGTAGAGATTTGTCACTTACACATTGAAGGAGAAGCCCGATATGCTAATCCTGAACTGCGCGATAGTTTTCACGTGAATTCTTTTTTTATTGGTTCCAATGTCAGACATACTTTGACAGCAGGAAACGGTTCCTACACTCCCGTATTTTTGAGCGAATTGCCCAATTTATTCAGAAAAAAAGTACTGCCACTTGATGTAGTTTTCATTCATGTTTCACCACCAGATAGCCACGGATATTGCTCTCTGGGAGTTTCAGTAGAAGCCATATTAGCAGCTATCGAAAGTGCAAAAACAGTTATTGCACAAGTGAATCCACAAATGCCTCGAACTTTTGGAGACGGTATTCTTCACGTTTCCGAAATTGATTTTATGGTGGAGGTCGACATGCCTATTTATTGTCACACAATGGATAAATCTTCACCATTAGAAGACAAAATTGGTTACTATATTGCTTCACTAATTGAAGACGAAAGTACACTCCAAATGGGAATTGGTTCTATTCCAAATGCGGCTTTATCTAAATTGTCTGGTCACAAAAATTTGGGTTTACACACCGAAATGTTTTCCGACGGTGTGATTGATTTAATCGAAAGTGATGTCATCAATGGGAATTACAAAGGTACGTCTCGAGGCAGAGCTTTAGCCACTTTTGTAATTGGTTCGCAACGATTGTATGATTTTGTAAACGACAATCCCTTTGTCGAAATGAAGGAATCAAGCTATGTAAACGATACAGCAAGAATACGAAAAAACCCAAAAATGATAGCCATAAATTCTGCCATTGAAGTAGATGTAACGGGTCAGGTTTGTGCGGATTCTATTGGTGCAAGAATGTATTCGGGGGTTGGTGGCCAAATGGATTTTATTCGCGGAGCGTCATTAAGCGAAGGTGGAAAAGCCATTATTGCATTGCCTTCTATAACTAAAACCGGAGATAGCAGAATAGTTCCTTTCCTAAAACAAGGTGCAGGAGTTGTTACCACACGTTCTCACATTCAATATATAATTACCGAAAATGGCATTGCCGATTTATACGGAAAAACATTGCGACAACGGGTAGCCGAAATGGTAAAAATTGCGCATCCCAACCATCAGGAGTGGATTGATAGAGAATACTATAATAGCTTGAAAAACAGATAGATTATTAGAATCTTACGGCTGCAAAATCAAACTGCAACAACTTTATTTTAGATTTAAATTGCTAGAACTATCTATTTCGTAACATTTTCTACTAGATTTATAAAGAAATCAGTGGGTGAAATTTCTTCATTACAGGTGGTAATTGTTTTTAAATGATCTTTTAAAAAATGTTGATGTAATGCTCCTTCGACAATACTTGAAGCCAAACTTTTGGAAAACTTGTAATTTGGATTAATATCTTCTATCATTTGTACAAACCGAAAAATTATTCTTTTATAAACCATAAAAAAACCTTCTCTATTTTCTTCATCTATTTCTTTCGTTGATATAGTTTTAGTAAACTCTGCGATAATAATTTTATTTAAAATCGCTTCGTTGATATGCAATGTAGCTGAATCATCTTCAATTTTTTCAGTTACAATTGTAATTCCTTTTTTTAATTTTTCTAAAGAATCTGAAACGTTATTAGTAGCTAAAATCAATTTATATTCAATCCAGCTCCAATACCATATTGATAAATATAACATGATTTTGTGCTTACTTTCAAAATAACGGTAAATGGAGCTTTCGTTTGAGCCTATAACTTCCCCCAATTTTTTGAATGTAAAATTTTCGAATCCAATTTCGTCAATAAGAATAATACTTTCTTTGATTATTTTTTTGCCTAAAGCGGATGTTTCAGGATCTTTTACAAACAGTTTTGGATTGACCTGAATTTTTACACTTGATAATAAATCTAACATAATTAGCTGGAATTTTGTGGTTCAATTTTAATTTGTTTTATATCGACCCGAAAAGCGAACGTCATCGCAAAATAAATAAGCCTTCTGGGGATTTAAAATTGAAGTGGTTCAGCGTATAAAGATACACCTATCATATTTAAGAAACAAAGGGCAAAAACTTCAAAATATAGTCATAGCGTTATATCGAAATTTTAGCCCCTAAAACTTCACTTTTTTTATTAATTTCTTTAGCAATTTTAACAATTGGTAATCTACCAATTATTTAAAAACACTCCTTTTCTGGTTATCAAGTCTTTTAATAATACTACTTCTTAATCTAACCTAAATTTCGAGTAAAGAATGAATATCAAAAAAGATAAAAATCTATTTATCAATTTGACAAATAGACTTTTATTACAATTTATTTTTTTGTTCCGCTGAGTTTTGATGAAAATCTCAAACAATTAAATTAATATAGCCAATCCCGTACGTAGCTCATAAATAACCCATTAAGAAATCATTAAGAAAATTAAGATTTCATTCGCCAAAAAAGTCTTAATTGTTTGAAAATAAGCTAAATGTTAACCGTTTTTTTAGAAGAACCATTATTTTTTTAATTCATATTTTATTATTGAAAATCAGGCAATTATTCTAAAAAATTTAGCTTACATGTTTCTAAACTATAATAGACGCCGACAATTTTGATTTCGCCTTTGCTTTCCATTTCTTTCAAAATTGGACTTTTTTGACGAATTGTAGCAATAGTATGTAGTACATTATTTTCGGCAACTACTTTTACATAATTTCCGTTTTTCGATTTTTTGTCACCCTCAAATTTTGATGACATTGCTATAGCAGGCTTTATGTTGTTTACTAAAGATGTTATATTTCCTAAATTAACATCATCAATTGTTGCTTTTACGGCACCACAATGTTGATGCGCCATCACAACTATAACTTTTGCGCCTGCAACCTTACAAGCAAATTCCATACTTCCTAGCATGTCTTCGTTTACAAAGTTTCCAGCTACTCGACCCACAAAAATATCTCCAATTCCTTGATCAAAAACCTCTTCCACAGGAACTCTACTGTCTACACAGCTAAGTACAAAAGCTTTTGGATATTGACCTTCTGCCGATTTTTTGATTTGTTCTTTGTTGTCTCTTATAGTTAAATTGTTATTTCGAAACCGTTCGTTTCCAGCTTTAAAATCTGCTAGCACTAAATCTGCAGTCAATTTAGACTGTGCATCAGCAGTTACTATTTGATTTGGAAGTGATTTTTGAACTGTAACTGTTTTTGTAGATTCTGAACTAGATTGATCTGATTTTTCTTTGATAGATTTACAACTTACCATTGTAACGGCAAGACAAACTAATGCTAATTTTAAATAATTGTTTTTCATGATAGTATTTGTTAAAGGATTATAAATTAAAAATTATGATGTAAACTAAATTGCAATTGATCTTTTCCTTGGAGCTCGGTCGATTGGTTCATAAAACCCACTTGTACCCTGATTTTATCTGTAATTCCATATCCTAAACCCGTATAAAAACGATTTCTATCAAATACAGAAACGGTTTTATTGTTTCCTATATTTTTTTCGCCATTAATAAAGATTTCGTTATAAAGAGCAAGATAAACAGCGTTTTTAGAAAGGGTTTTTTTATTTAATGGAGTATTCAATAGCAGCGCATACCGAAATCTACTTCTAAAATCTTGATTTTCTACAAAGCGTTGTTCGTATCTAAATCGATTAGTAAAATAAAATCGTTCGCCTACTTTTGTCGGCATAATTATTTCTTGATAAATTCTATTCTCATTTGTTGTGACATTGCTTTCGCCAATAGTTCCTGTGGTTATATTTGCAGCACCAAGTATAAAAGAGATATTGGTATTTTTGGGATTATAACTTATTCCACTTCTTATTAATAACTGTTCTAAATCTCCAAAACCATTAAAATTTCTGAATTGCACATCTCCCTGTAAACCAAAAGAACTGTTTGTGAATTTTGTAGTATAAAAATACATGTACCACGCTCCTAAGTCATTTTTAGATGTGTTTTGACTAAATAAAGTATTGAGATTAAAAAATACTAAGAGAACAAAAACGGAAAACTTCATTTTTTATGATTTACTATTACATTTGCAAATATAATAGTATTACTATCGCATTTGCAAATTTTAACATTTTTTTAGACAAAAAAAAGAGAAACAAATTTGTTTCTCTTTTAAAAATCTGAATATTAAATATTTACAATAACGAATGTCTAGTCATAACTGCTGGTTTTTGAATTTCCATTAATTCTAGAATAGTTGGAGCAATATCGCCCAAAACGCCATCGTGAATTGATTTTAATTCCTTGTCAACCAAGATAATTGGCACTGGATTTGTCGTGTGCGCTGTATTCGGAGATCCATCAGGATTGATCATCGTTTCACAGTTTCCGTGATCGGCAATAATTAAGGTAGTGTAATCATTGGCCAAAGCCGCTGTAATTACTTTTTCTACACATTTATCTACCGCTTCACAGGCTTGAATTGCAGCACTCATCACTCCTGTATGCCCAACCATATCGCCATTGGCAAAATTCAAACAAACAAAATCAACTTCTCCTTTATTCAATTCTGGAACCAATGCATCGGCTAATTCAAAAGCACTCATCTCAGGTTGTAAATCGTATGTCGCTACTTTTGGAGAGTTTTTCAAGATTCTTGATTCACCTGCAAAAGGCAATTCTCTACCACCAGAGAAGAAGAATGTTACGTGCGGATATTTCTCCGTTTCAGCAATTCTGATTTGTTTTTTGTTTGCTTTTTCTAATACTTCACCAAGAGTTTCGGTAACGTTATCTTTATTGTACACGACTTTTACATTTACATAAGTCTCATCATAATTGGTCAGAGTAACATAGTACAAATTGAGTTTGTGCATGTTTTGTTCGTGAAAATCTTTTTGCGAAAGTGCTTCGGTTAGTTCACGACCTCTATCGGTTCTGAAATTAAAGAAAACAACAACATCACCTTCTTTTATTGTGGCCAATGGTTTGTCTTTTTCGTCAACTAGAATTATTGGGTTAATAAATTCGTCGGTTACATTATCGGCATAACTTTCTTTGATGCTTTTTACAACATTTTCAGAATGAGTTCCAGTTCCATTCACTAATAAATCGTAGGCGATTTTGACTCTTTCCCAGCGCTTATCACGATCCATTGCATAATATCTTCCTACAACCGAAGCAATTTTGGTAGAAGTATTGGCAATATAATTTTCTAAATTTTGGATGTCTGTTTGTGCTGATTTCGGATCTACATCTCGCCCGTCTGTAAAAGCGTGAACGAAAACTTTTTCCAATCCAAAAGCTTGAGTCGCATCAATCAAACCACGCAAATGTGAGGTGTGCGAATGTACGCCGCCATCAGAAACGAGTCCTACAAGGTGTAAATCTACATTTTTGTCTTTAGCATATTGAAAAGCATCAATAAGGACTTGCTCTTTTGCTATAGAATTATTTTGAACGGCCAAATTAATTTTGGCTAAATCTTGATATACAATTCTTCCTGCTCCCAGATTCATGTGTCCCACTTCAGAATTTCCCATTTGCCCCTCCGGTAAACCTACGTTTAAACCATCGGTGCGCAGCTGCGCTACTGGATATTTTGTATATAAACTTTTGATAAAAGGGATATTTGCATTGTCAATTGCGGAAACTTTTGGATCAGGCGAATTTCCCCAACCGTCAAGAATCATAAGGATTACTTTCTTGCTCATTTTATTTAATTTTTTGCAAAGATAAAGTATTTCTAAAAATGAAGGTTTGTGTTTAACTTACTATTATTCATTTTTTTATTTAGACTATAAAAAAATAATAATGACTCTGGGAAAATAAAGTGACTCAAAAGATTTATAGGCTACTACTTCTTTTTCAAGGAATTATAGTCAATGTAATAACGAATACTAATTGAAAAAATTGAGGTTAAATTCGTGTCAAAAACATTGCTAAGATTGGTAGACATTTTTTTCTGCACTTGGTTTGTGCTTTCTAAGCCATAGTTTCGATATAAAAGCGAAATTTCGCTTCCTGGAGCAAACCACCAAGAATAAGAAAAGTCTAAATTCCAAGAGTTGAAATTTCTGTTTTTGTTTTTTGAATAAATCGAATTAGTGGTTAAATGCCCATCATCTTGAAGGGTGAAAAACTCGTGATTATCAGCATAAGACCAATAATACCGTGCTATTAGATTTAAAGACATCTTGTTTGTTAGGGAATATTTTCCAGTAAAATACTGATCTACAATTTCGCGATTGCGTTCTGCAAAGATGATGTTGTTTGTATCAAAATCTACCCATCCTCTGTCGTTCACTTTTCGAGTATAGACAAGGTTATAGGACAAGGAGAACCTATCGCTGAATCTGTTTTTTATACCTGGAGAAATGGCATATATCATTCTTCCTTGTTCATCAAATCTTTCGATGGAACCATCAATATCTAAACTAAATTTATTGTTTTGATTCGTTGTAAAAAGAAGATAGCCCGAAATACTTTTAGGAACATAAACATATCTTCCATAAATCCTTGGCTCATAAAAATTATATCGATCAACTGCATTTATTTGTATCAAGCCTTCAATATAATTGTTTTTTAAGGTTGTGGCCGCTAGTTTTGCTTGATACCAAGCTTCCTGAGTTTTTCCGGTTGTATTTTGAATTTCTACATTTATGTTTTGAGAAACTTTTAAGGAGTTGAAAGTATTGTTAGGATTGATTATTCGATAAGTCGTTTCTCCATAACCAGAATGGTAATTATTAACAAAAAGGATCCCTAAATCATTGGTATCGTACAACTCAGATAAATATTTCCCTGAAAACAAATATCTAAATTTTCCGCTTGTTTTAGCAAAAGACACTGCCGTTTTGAAACCATCGTAATTTGATAATCCGTAGTTGGAGCCGTAATTTATATCACTATCTTTTACAGTACTATATTTAAAATCCCCCGACAAATTATAGGTGTTTGCTTTTGCGTTCAAATTAAATAACAAAGCTGAAACATTGGCATCACGAAAATTTCCATTTCTTTGAGTATTGGTATTCACCAAAGTAACGGATGAGTTTTGGTTAAAGCGTTGGTCTAAAACCAAAACATTGTAATTAACTAAGGGTTCAATAATTTCTTTTCGAGTTGCTCCTGAAACAGTATCTTTTACTGTAGCATCCGTTTTCTCGGTTATGGCATTTAAAAATCCAATCCCAAGTCCTTTCTCTGTTCGACCAGAAATTTTCACGGCATTTAACAAGTCCGTAGAACTAGGATAAACGGTAACCACTTCGTTTGCGGCAGTATTTGGCTCCATTGTTGGCGCACCACCAATCCTTCGGGAATAAAAAAGATTCCCTTTCGAAAATAAATCAGATGCTTCCGTAAAAAAAGCTCTATTTTCGGCAAACTGTTGTTCGAAAGGTTCCAGGTTTAGAATAGCATTATCAAATTTTGTTTGTCCAAAATCTGGAACTAAAATCGCATCGAGTGTAAAAGCATCGTTTATTCCGTATTTTATATCCAAACCTGCTTTTAAGGTTTTATCAGAAGTAAAATCATCTTTTTGATAATAAGCAGATGTGTAAGGAATTAAGAAAAGCCGAGTTGGTGTTTGTATGTTTTCAATTCCTTCTAGAATTCCTTCTTGCGTAATTACGGAACCGATTTTTGTGTCCACAAAATTCCAAGTATAAATTTGATCTTTAGCATCGCGTTTTAGTTCCCGCCTAAAATTTAAACCCCAAGTTTGTTTAACTGCTTTCGAAAACCGAAGCGCAGCATAAGGAATTTTCATCTCGACAATCCAACCAAAATTAGTCATAGTCACTTGACTATCCCAAATCGCATCCCAATTATAATCTTCATTATCCTCGGTTGCCAAACAATCTAATTGAACTCCGGCTGCGGTAACAAAAAAACGAAAATCTTGTTGTCCATCATTATTTCCGTTGATAGAAACCGAAAAAACATCCGAAACACCAAAATCATCTCTATTGGTTAATTCTCTTGAAATTTTATCAGGCTGATTATCATATAAAACTGCCGAAATATAAATAGCAGCATTATCATACAAAACTTTAACCTCTGTTTTTTTATCTTCGCTAATAGGCTTTCCATTATCTGGCTCAAACATAATAAAATCAGTAGCTATTGGAGCGGTTTTCCAAGCTTCTTCATTTATTTTTCCATCAATCGTGATGCTTTCTGTAGTAGATTTAGCCATAAGTGACTTTTTTTGGCCATAAGTACAGAAACTTATAAAAACAAAAAAATACATAACATTGGAGTAAAACTTAGGCATAAATTGTGATAATGTTTAAGCAAAAATAGTAAAATTAACACAAAAAACAAGTTATGCATAGTATTTTTCGGTATCATTTACATCCAAAAAAGCATCCTAATCATATTTTTTTCTTAAAATCCAAAAAAATACATAATCCTGTTGTATATTTGCAGCCCCAAGTCTTAAGTCTAACCTATACGCAATCAATGATTTATAATATATTTCCTGTCACTATATTTTTACTACTTTCATTATTTATAACTAAAATAAATAATACTGATTCTGTAGAATCACACAAACCAGTAGTTGCAAGTGTTTTGAATCCTAGTTCCGATTTAGGTATCGAAACTAAATATAACAACTTGATTTCCAATCAATTTTCCTTGCCTAATATCGAAAGTTTTAAAGAAGCCTTGAAAGGCTTTTATTCGCTTAAAGAGAAAGGATTAGTCCAAAAAGACATTTTGACTTTGGTAGATTTTAGTTTATCATCAAACGTTAAGAGATTGTGGGTAATCGATTTGGACACGAACACTATTCTATACAATTCTTTGGTTGCTCACGGCAGAAATACTGGCGAGGAATATGCCAACAGTTTTTCAAATTCTAATAGCTCTTTTAAAAGCAGTTTGGGCTTTTATTTGACTGGCGAAACTTATAACGGCAAACATGGCATGTCGCTCAAACTTGACGGATTAGAAAAAGGAATTAATGATAACGCTAGAGAAAGAGGAGTAGTGATGCATTCAGCTAATTATGTGTCGGATTCGTTCATTAAATGCAACAAAAGATTAGGAAGAAGTCAAGGCTGTCCAGCCATTCCAGAAGCTTTACTTAAAGACATTGTCAACACAATAAAGAATAAATCTTGTCTTTTTATTTATCATCCATCGCGAACTTTAGAAAGCTTAAAACCCTTATTTTCCTAATTTTCGATACAAATCAGCATCTAAATTATAGATATCATCCCGGAAAATAAGTGTATTTCCCTCGCTCCAGGCGGTCCAATATAAAATGTGAACTTTTACATTGTCCTTCATTTTAATGTACTTTGTCTTTTCGCTATTAAGGATTTCGGTTATTTTTTCTAAATTCCAGTTCTCTTCGTCATTCAATAAAGTTTGAGCCAATTTTAAAGGATTTTCAACTCTTACACAACCCGAACTCAACGAACGTTTTTGTTTTCCAAAAAAATCTCTATGATTGGTATCGTGTAAATAAACCGAAAACCTATTTGGAAAATTGATTTTGACCATTCCCAACGAATTAGACATTCCAGGACTTTGCACATAACGATAACTTTTAGCAATACTAGGATTCCAATTATTGGCCGAAACTTCATTTCCGCCGCTGTCATATACTTTAATATTGGTTTGCGCCAAGTAGTTTCGATTTCTTGAAATAGCAGGAATCATATCTTCTTTCAATATAGTTGGCGGCACTGTCCAAGTAGGATTCAAAATTATCTGATTTATAGTTGATGAAAGAATTGGAGTTGGTCTTTTATCCCTTCCTACAACAACTTTATGAGTCCGTAGTGTATCATTGTCTTTAACCAAGCTCAATTTATAATCTGGAATATTAACAATAACATATTCTTTGCCCATCTCTTTTGGAAACCATTTCCATCGCTCCAGATTGGCAAGAATTTGTTCTTTTCGCCTTCTTTTTGAAAAATTAAGGGCGTCAATAGTTCCTTTTCCGATTACTCCGTCGGCAGCTAATCCGTGACGAGTTTGGAATTTTTTTGTGGCTACATTGGTTTCTTCATCATAAATAGCAGTCAAACTATCTTTTGGCTTCATATCTTTCCAATAAATTAGTCTTTTTTTAATTGCTATCAATGAAGAGTTTGTATCATTCAAAACTATTTTTTTTGTAGTTTCAATCAGTTTTAAATCATCATTCGGAAAGGAATTAATTATTTTAAGTGCTTTTTTCAAACTTTTATAAACCATATGATTGGGTTTCAATTGCTCAATTTTATACTGTAACGAATCACTTTTTAATAGTAAAGCAATCAATCCGTTAACATCCACACTGTTTTTTTTCAAATCCCAATCTTTATATAGTCCTTTAGGACTTACTTGACCGTTACTCAATTGCGAAATATATTTTTGAAGACTGTGCGTAAGCAAAATATCATAGCTAGCTCGTTCTTCATCTTTTAGCGCACTATATTTTTTTTCGAATTTTTTCAATTTATTTATACTAAAAGCATCTGGATTTAGCCCGTCCTCATCGGAATTTAAAAGTTGTTCCAAGATAATTTTCCTTTCTTTATTAGATTGCCAAACCGATTTAAAGCCAGTAGCCATATAAAACTCTTTCAGAAGACTACTGCTATAAGAATTAAGCAAAACACTGTCTATAATCACTGATTTGCCTTCAGCTTGAATAACTGGAACCGAGACAGAAATTGGCGTTACTCCCTTTTTTATTGGTTCCTTTTTGCAGCCAAAAGCTAACAAAATCAATAGTAAAATAAAAATTTTATTCATTTTTAGTTTTTTTAAACATTACAATATGCGGTCCAACATTTGGAATTTCAAAAGTAACTCCCTTTTTTTGATAACCCATTTTTTCGTAGAAACCTACCGCCTCTACCCTCGCATTAAACCAAATTAAGCTAATATTTTGAGATATCGCAAACTCTTCGCTATGATTTATTAGTGATTTGCCAAAACCTGCTTTTTGCTGTTGCTGTAAAACTGCCATTCCTCGAATTTGATATTGCTTTTGTGCAACAAAAACAGGATTATTCTTTTCAAATAAAGAAAGAATACCAACTAATTCCGAATTCAGATAAAGTCCAAAATGATGCGTTGCTTCTAAATCATCGCCATCAAAATAACAACTTTCAAAAGGTTTGCCTGCTCGAAGTACGGGATGTCTAACCAAATAAGTATCTGAAGTCGCAATTTCTTTAATGTTTACCATAATAATAAAAAAATAATGTAATTATAATGAATTAGTTTTAAAACGGTTATAAAAAAAACAAACGCTTTTTATACGAATTTCAAAAAAAAACTTGCAAAGAAGCCAACTAATTAATTATATTTGCACCGTTGTAATGCGAAAGTAGCTCAGTTGGTAGAGCTCCAGCCTTCCAAGCTGGTTGTCGCGAGTTCGAGCCTCGTCTTTCGCTCTAAAACCTCAAACGAAAGTTTGAGGTTTTTTTTTATTTCAAAAAACTAAGGTTTGTTCCGCTTTCCAACTCAACTGGAATTTGGTTTTGTCTAAAAAGCCGAGCGGTCAAATTTCCTTTTAAAATTATTTTGTCTCCTTTTACTGCCAGCCAACTTCCTTCTCGCAATCCTAAAACTGGAATAGTATTGAATGCATGAAACTCAGCAATTCTAGTTTCTCGGGTTTCTCCCATGTGTTTTGATTCCAAATCAGCATCAAGATAATGAGGGTTCAAGTTGAAAGGAATCAATCCTAATGTTTTAAAACTTGGCGGATAAACAATAGGCATATCATTAGTAGTTTGCATTGTCAATCCGCAAATATTACTGCCTGCACTAGTTCCTAAATAGGGAGTTCCGCTTTTGACAACTTCGGACAGCACACGCATACAATTATTTTTATACAACTGACTAACCAATAAAAAAGTATTTCCGCCACCAGTGAAAATTCCTTCAGCAGTTTTGATGGCTTCTGAATAGTCATCAAACTCATGAATTCCTTTTATTGTTTTTCCTATTTTACTGAAAGCCAAAGCTACTTTTGTTGTGTATTCCTCGTGCAATATACCACTTGGCCGAGCAAAAGGAATAAACAAAATCGTTTTACAATGTTCGAAATGGAATTTTAATTCAGGTGACAAATACTCTAAATAATCACCACCGTGGAGCGTAGATGTACTGGCAATAATTATATTTTTCATTTTTGTTAAAAAAATAAGTTTGGGTTAAAGATATGAAATCGCCTTACTAAAGTTGCGTTTTGGAGAATTTTAATTAACATATTCTTACCAAGTTATTAATATTTAATTTGGAAGACATTAGGATAATTTTACACCATTAAAATATTTAATTTAAACCATTAATGAAATTAGGAATCTCTATGTTTTTTGTTTTGATTGCCTACTCTGTTTTGGCACAAGAATCACCTAAAACAGTATTAAATGGTAAAATCAATGCCAATACAATGGACCTTGATGGAATTTATGTCATCAATTTAAGAACTGAAAAATCGACAATTACCGAAAAAGAAGGGTACTTCACAATTCAAGCAATGCCTGGCGACTCTCTTCTTTTTTCGGCAATTCAATTAAAAAAACATCGAGTATTATTAACAAAAGAAGATTTTCAAAAAGAATTATTTTTTGTAAAAATGGAATCTGCTTTATACACCTTGAACGAGGTTGTTGTAAAACGATCTGATTTCATAAATTCAGTTTCACTAGGAATTTCACCAAGTGGAATTAAACATTTGACTCCAGCCGAAAGAAAATATGCCACTGCCACTTCTGGAAATTTAAATCCGATGGGTTTGGATCCATTACTGAATTTGATTTCTGGCAGAACCGCTATGCTAAAAAAAGAAATAGAAGTAGAAAAGAAAGAAAAATTTCTTCAACTAATAGACAATATGTTTGATCAAAATCATTTTGTAAACATTTTAAAAATACCTTCGATTTATGTAAAAGGATTTAAATATTATATTGTTGAAAATAAAAGATTTACAACAATATTAGATACTAAAAACAAAACAACAATTGAATTTTTAATGGGGCAAATGGCTGAAAAATACAACGAAATGATTTTGAGTGAAAAATAAAAATACGTTTAATTAATTAATTTTTAATTACATTTCATCTTTGTAACTTTGCAACTTAAATAAATAGATTATGTTTGGAATTGGTGGCGGTGAATTAATATTTATACTTTTTGTGGTCCTAATGCTTTTTGGTTCGGACAAAGTACCAGAAATCGCTCGCACAATGGGAAAAGCGATGGCGCAATTAAAAAATGCCACAAACGATATCAAAAACGAAATTCAAAAAGGCGCGGAATCAAATGGTTTTGACCAAAATATGCTCAGTGATTTGACTAACAATATCACTTCAGAAATCAACAATGCAAAAGGAAATTTGCTTGGCGACACAAATCCTTTGAGAGGAATTTCAGATAATTTTTCATCAGAAATTGAAAAAGTTAAAGGCAGCGTAGTCAACGACAATTCAACGACAATAATAGAAAATGCTACTGAGCTGGCAACAGAAACCGGAGAAACTAAAGAAATTTCAACCTCAGAATCATCTCCAAAGAACGAGAAAATTGAAGAAACTACTGGCCCAATAAAACGCAGCAAATAATGTTGGAAAAAATACTATCGCTTGACACTCAATTATTTATTTATCTAAATAGTCTAGGCTCAGAACCTTATGACGGGCTCTGGTTAATGATTACCAAACAAGTCAACTGGGCTCCGCTTATTTTACTTTTATTTTATGTTATTTTTAAAAAATTAGGAACTAAGCAAAGCCTTTATTTGTTGTTCTTTGTGGCAATTTTACTTGTTTTTACTGACCAAATCACCAATTTTTTCAAAAACGGATTTCAAAGACCTCGCCCTTGCAATAACCCCGAAATAAATACTTTTATTCGAGTAGTTCAGTCCAGATCTTCCTTTAGTTTTTTCTCTGGTCACGCTGCCAATACTATGGCCGTTGCTACATTTTTGTATCTAATACTCAAAGACAAAGTAAAACACTTTGGATTTATATTTTGCTGGCCAATAATCTTCGCTTATAGCCGAATTTATTTGGGCTTACACTATCCTGGAGATATTCTCGCCGGTTATTTATTTGGCGCTTTTTCAGGATTTTTGATTTTCAAATTGTATCAAATCGCACAAAAGAGAAATTTTCCAGTTCAATAACTAGGCGCTTTTTACTTCGTCAGTTCGCGTCGCCCGTGTCCTGCTGCGCACTATATCTTCCCTTTTTTTTAAAGAAAAAAAAGGAAATTACGAGAACAATTGATCAATCAGAACTAGGAAATTGGTTTAAACCATGACATTTTGATTGTTACAAAACTCTAGAAACCGTCAAACCATCTCGAATAGGTAATAAAACCGTTTCTACTCTTGGGTCGTTTTTCAACAAAAGATTGTATTCTAATAAAATTTTGGTGCTAATATCTTTAGGATTTAAGGGTTCAAGAACTTTTCCGCTCCACAACACATTGTCCGAAAGAATAATGCCGCCTTTATTCATTTTTGGAACAATTAGCTCGAAATAGTTAATGTAATTTTCCTTATCAGCATCAATAAAAACCAAATCAAATTTTAAATCTATGGTTGGAATAATAGCCAAAGCTTCGCCAAGATGTTGCACAATCTGATTTCCCCAAGCCGATTTTTTGAAATGTTTGCGCTGAAAATCAATCAATTCTTCCTTTATATCAATTGTATGAAGTGAGCCGTTTTCTTGCATTCCTTCGCACAAACACAAAGCAGAATAACCGGTGTAAGTACCAATTTCTAAAATATTTATTGGCCGAATCAATTTAGACAACATACTCAAAACACGTCCTTGAAAATGTCCGCTCAACATTCGAGGCAATAAAATTTTTTGATAGGTTTCTCTATTTAAAGCCGCTAGTAATTCGGGCTCTTTTTCAGAATGTTGCTCGATGTAATTTTCTAATTCTTGAGAAATAAAGTGCATTATTTTAGTTTAAAATTACTCAAATCTTGAAAGGTATTCCAAAAACGCAACAAGTAAATAGTTTCATTTTCAATAGAATAATAAATGGTAATTTGCCTTAGAATGACCATTTTATATGTATTTTCATAATCAGATTTTGCAAAAATCATATTTCCTTTTGCTAGTAAATTTAAAGAATATTCTACTTTCTGAATAAAATTTAAAACTTCCTTCTCTGTCCATTGTGTTTCTAGATATTCAATATTTTGCCAATAATAATTTTTGGATAATAAAGTCCATTCAATTTTCATCCTTAAAATATTTTGGATACCTTTTTTGAGTTTCTTCCATCACTAAATGGTGTGAGACAGTTTGCTTGTTCTTAACTTGTTTAAGAGCTTCCTCCAAGCCTTTTCTTTCGTGAGATGTTATCGAATTTACAAACGAATCCTCTGATATTTCTTCATTCAAATAATTATCAAAAACTGAAGAAACAATTCGCAATAATCGTTCGTCAGCATTTTCAATCTGCATATGAATTTTTTGTTTTAATTCTGGAAGTCCCATAATTGATTTTTTACAAAAACAAAGTTACAAAATATAATTTTGAAGGTTAGAAAAATTCCTTATAATTCAAAATTGTACTTAACTTTGCAGCATGCAAATCGAGAAAAAAGACATAAGAGCATTATCAAAGGAAGAATTACGCGAATTTTTTGTAACCAATGGTGATAAATCTTTTCGTGGAAATCAAGTTTACGAATGGTTATGGAGCAAAGGTGCACATAGTTTTGAAGATATGACCAACGTGTCAAAATCCACTCGCGAAATGCTAGAAAATCACTTTGTCATCAATCATATCAAAGTGGATAAAATGCAACGGAGTGAAGATGGAACAGTCAAAAATGCGGTTCGTTTGCACGATGGTTTGGTGGTGGAAAGTGTTTTGATTCCAACCAATACTCGAACAACAGCTTGTGTTTCAAGTCAAGTGGGTTGTAGTTTAGATTGTAATTTTTGCGCCACAGCGCGTTTAAAAAGAATGAGAAATCTGGAACCAGCCGAAATTTACGACCAAGTAATTGCTATAGACAAAGAAAGTCGCTTGTATTATAATCATCCTTTGTCGAATATTGTTTTTATGGGAATGGGCGAACCCTTGATGAATTACAACAATGTGATGAAAGCTATTGAAATGATTACATCCAACGAAGGCTTGGGAATGTCGCCAAAACGAATTACAGTTTCGACTTCTGGTGTTCCAAAAATGATTAAAAAATTGGCCGATGATGAGGTAAAATTCAATTTAGCGGTTTCTTTGCATTCTGCAATTGATGAAATTCGTTCTCGAATTATGCCTTTTAGCGCAAATTTCCCATTAGAAGAATTGAGAGAATCATTGGAATATTGGTACAAGAAAACGAAAAGTAAAATTTCCTATGAATACGTGATTTGGAAAGGAATCAACGACAATAAGGAATCTGTAGATGCTTTAGTGAAATTTTGCAAATACGTTCCGTGCAAAGTCAATTTAATCGAGTACAACCCAATCGATGACGGTGAGTTTCAACAAGCTTCGGAAGAATCAATTAATGCCTATATAAAAGCATTAGAAGCCACAGGAATCGTGGTAAAAGTAAGAAGAAGTCGTGGCAAAGATATTGATGCTGCTTGTGGTCAATTAGCCAATAAAGAAGCATAAAAAACGTCCTGAAAATTGTTTCAGGACGTTTTTTTAGTTTTTATCAAGTCTTTTTATTCTTTATTTTCTAAGTTCTATAACTTTTGAAATACCGTTAATGGTAATGGTTGCCAGTTTATCGCAATCTCCGTTACCGTAATCTAAAGTAGCTTTGAGATCGTTTTTCGAAATTTCCATAACACCTGAAACTGGGAATGGCATTTTACAACTCATTTTAAACAGTAGTGGCGTATCTTTTACGATAAATGTATATTTTGAACCATTAGGAAAAGTTGTAATATTGTATCCCCACACTTTATAAACATTGTCTTCCCAATTGGCTATTGTTTCAAATCCCTCAACCATTTCTCTTACTCGTGTCCCAATTTTGGTATAAACTTTACCGTCAGGAAAAGTAATTTTCACATTAATTGAATGCGTTGTAACGGGATGCGCAGTTGCCAACAAATCTGAAGTTTTTAGTTCGTGGGTAATTGTTTTATTTCCCTCGATTAATTTATCATTATGATAAAATCCAACCAAAGTATAGGAAATCGTTCTTATTGGAGTTGTGAAATTTTTAGAAAAACTAATGATGATTTTTCCTTTCACAATATTCCCGTTCGGTAATGCACAACCTAGAGTTCCAAAATCAATAGTTCTTGTCCACGTGTCACTTGTTAAAACGGAAGTAATTGTTGCGCAAAGTGGCAACATACTACTCATTGGTGCAGCAGTTGTTCTTGCTGTAGGAGATGCACTTTTTTGCATGTCATATTGGTCTTCTACAATCATAGAAACATCATCTACTGTAGCGTCAATTTCCGCATTTGCAACCACTTCATCTGTATTAATTGTCGTTGAAGTTGTCCCTCCATCTACAGGTTCGGTTGAATTACAACCAACAAAAAACGCCATGGACATCATTGTAACGAATAATAAAATTTTGTTTTTCATATTATTATTTTTTAATGGTTTATTTCTATGATAAAAAAAACAGTAAAAGGTTTAATTTAGGATATTAAAATTACGTAAACAAATGCAATACCAACTACAATCTTGCCAATATTCGATGAAATACACCCTACATAGCATTTTTATATAACTAAATATCAATTATATAAGAATAATAATCGCAAAAAAGGATTCTCAATTCAAATGCTATAGGATATCTAGAACGAAAAGAGACTTTAATTTATTTCATTATCTAGTGAAAGAAAATCTTTCAAAAAACAAATTCAATAACATCATTTAGATAACGTTTTATAAGTCGAAAATAGTATATTTGAATCCTAAATGAATATCACTTCTCAAATAAAGCAGCCCATTTTGAACGAGATGGAACTTTTTGAAAAAAAGTTCTATGAATCGATGACTTCGCAAGTGGCATTGCTTAACAGAATTACTTATTATATTGTTAATCGGAAAGGAAAACAAATGCGACCAATGTTTGTTTTCTTGACTGCCAAAATGGTATCTGCTGGGATTGTAAACGAGCGAACATATCGAGGCGCATCAGTTATTGAATTAATTCACACGGCAACCTTAGTTCACGATGATGTAGTAGATGACAGCAATCGTCGGAGAGGTTTTTTCTCCATCAATGCCCTTTGGAAAAACAAAATTGCTGTTCTTGTTGGCGATTATTTACTGTCAAAAGGCTTGCTATTATCCATAGACAATGGCGATTTCGATTTGCTTAGAATTATTTCTGTCGCTGTTCGCGAAATGAGTGAAGGCGAATTGTTGCAAATAGAAAAAGCACGAAGACTGGATATTACCGAAGACGTTTACTATGAAATCATCCGCAAAAAAACGGCAACTCTAATTGCTGCTTGTTGCGCTTTAGGAGCAAAATCAGTTGATGTAGATGAAATTCAAGTTGAGAATATGCGAAAATTTGGCGAACTCATCGGAATGGCTTTTCAAATCAAAGACGATTTATTCGATTATTCTGAAGAAGCCATTGGCAAACCAACAGGAATTGACATAAAGGAACAAAAAATGACTTTGCCCTTAATTCATGTTTTAAATAATTGTACTCCCAAAGAAAAATCTTGGGTGATTAATTCCATCAAAAACCACAACAAAGATAAAAAACGCGTCAAAGAAGTGATCGCTTTTGTAAAAGACAATAACGGACTCCTTTATGCCGAACAAAAAATGGCTCAATTTCAGCAAGAAGCCTTACTGCTTTTAAATATTTATCCCAAAAGCGAATTCAAAGACGCTTTAATTTTGATGGTCAATTATGTTATTGAAAGAAAAAAATAGTTCTTCTTTATCAATCTAACAAAGGAAGACCTGAGGGCTTGCCAGAGCTGGCGAAGCAATCTCATCAAACAAAATTTTTTTAATTAATTACAACCTCATACAACCATTTCATAACTATTCTCGTCTATGCTAATAGAAGGCTGTTATTAGAAAATCTAATAGTTGAAATCCTAATACTAAAATGACCGTAATCCACTTACATCAAGACGAAAATAACTTAATTCAATTGGCAGTCGAAAACAATCGACAAGCTCAACGAAAAATTTACACACAATTTTCTCCAAAAATGTTAGGCGTTTGTCGGCAATATATCAAGGATATTCATCGAGCCGAAGATGTTATGATTACAGCCTTTATGAAAGTTTTTACTAATTTAAAAAGTTTTGAAAATAAAGGAAGTTTCGAAGGTTGGATTAGACGAATTATGGTTAACGAATGTATTTCGCATATCCGAGTTCGAAAAAAGGTAAGTTTTATTGAAGACGAAAATTATTTTGAAGAAGGTTTTAACAATATCGAAAGCCAATACTCTTTGGATGACATTCAATTTCTAATTGATAGTTTGCCAGATGGCTACAAAATGGTTTTTAATCTTTTTGCCATCGAAGGCTATAAACATCGTGAAATTGCAACTATGTTGGGAATAAACGAAGGAACATCAAAATCACAATTTTCGCACGCAAGGAAAATGCTGCAAAACCAAATAAACAAGTTAAAAAATTACGAAAATGGAACCGAATAAACTTGAAAATCAATTTAAAGAAAAACTAAACAGACGGGAAATTAATCCTTCGGAAGCTGCTTGGGATCAATTGGATGCAATGTTATCTGTTGCCGACTCGAGCGATAGCGAACTTGCGAAGCAAAAACAAAGATTTACTTGGTTTTATGTTGCCGCTAGTTTTATAGGTTTTTTGTTGGTTGGAATAATTTTTTTTAACACTAAAGAAAATTTTCTTATACCAAAAAATAATATAGTTATAATTGAACAAGCAATCCACAAAGACAGTTTAAAAAAAGCAATTAAGTCACAAAAAAAAGTATCTGTTTTTTCGAAAATTATATTAAAAGAGAAAACAAATCTTTTAGTTCAAATACCAAGAAAGGTTGAAAATAATTTAGAAAATCACATAATCAAAACTAACATACAAATTGCAGCTGAAAATCAACCTCAAACTCAGAATGAAACTCTAGTTGTAAACAACAATTCAATCCCAGTAAACATCGATAGTTTACTTGCTTCTGTATCAAACAAATCAATATCTATCACAAAAAATTCAACTGTAAATATCAACTCAACCACATTACTAAATCAAGTGGATGGTGAATTGCAAGTTTCGTTTCGAGAAAAAGCATTAAATACTATAACTAAAAAATACAAACAAGCAAGAGAAGCTTTGGCCAACAGAAATAATCAATAATCATCATCAATAATCAAAAAACGAACAATTAAAAACTTTAAATCATGACAAAAATTATCTTTTACATTACCGTGTTTTTTCTACTTTGCTTTAGCAAAATTAACGCTCAAGAATCATTTGAATCACAAGCGAAATCAATCGCTACAAAGATTGAAAACATCACCAAAGAAGAAAAATCAGCATTAAAAACTGAAGTGGAAGCAATAAACATTCAGTTAGATTCTAACCAAATAACTAAGGAAGAAGCAGATCGTAAAAAAGAAGCATTGGCACAAGTGAGGGCAAAAAACATTGAGACAAGAGTTGCCAAAGAGCAAGAAAAACTTGCAGTTTTAGTTCAAAAGAAAGTGGATGGAAATATTACCGTAGTAGATTCGACTGGCAGAAAAACTTTCGTTATTCCAGCAATGAAAGTAATAAATAGCGATGACAAAAATAAAAAAAGAAGTACTTCGCAATTTGTACTTGCTTTTGGGGCAAATAATTTAGTTACAGATGGTTCGGTCGCCAATTCTGATTTCAATTATTGGCAATCTCGTTTCTTCGAGTGGGGGTTTACCTATAACACGAGGATTCTCAAAAATGATAATTTATTACATTTGAAATATGGATTTTCAGTAATGTACAATAACATTTGCCCAAACGATAATCGCTATTTTGTTCCAAGCACTAATAGCCAAACTAACCTTCAGGTTTTCCCTTATGAATTAGAAAATTCTCGTTTTAAAAATGTTTATTTAGTTGCTCCATTACATTTAGAATTCGATTTTTCTGGAAATAAATACAAAAACGGAAGTACTAGCTTTTCGACACACAAAGGAGTTCGCCTAGGAATTGGCAGCTACGGAGGTTTCCATGTCAAATCAAAACAAAAAATGCAGTACAATATCGATGATGATAAAATAAGGATAAAAACCAAAGGAGATTTCAATGCCAATGATTTTATTTATGGCGTGAGCACCTATCTTGGTTACAAAGAAACAAGTTTGTATTTGAAATATGATTTAAATCCTTTGTTTAAAAACAATACTGTTGAACAAAATAATATTTCATTAGGACTACGTTTCGACTTCAATTAAAATTTGAACTTTTTTTTCAACGCTGTCAGGGTTTTGAACCCTGACAGCGTTTTTTAAAGAAAAAAACTTAGTACCTTAGCAACTTAGAAACTCAGCAACTTTAAAAAAATTGATTTCAAAAGCCACCATAGATACTGTTTTCGAAACTGCTCGAGTTGAGGAAGTTATTGGCGATTTTGTACAATTAAAACGAGCTGGAAGTAATTTTAAAGGATTGAGTCCATTCTCGGATGAACGTTCTCCTTCGTTTATGGTGTCACCAGCCAAAGGAATTTGGAAAGATTTTAGTACTGGAAAAGGAGGGAATTCTGTTAAATTCTTGATGGAGCATTCTCAATTTACCTATCCAGAAGCCATTCGTTTTTTGGCCAAAAAATACAATATCGAAATAGAAGAAACCGAGCAAACTGACGAAGAAAAGGCCAATACCGATGTTCGAGAAAGTATGTATCTGGTTTCTGAATTTGCCAAAGATTATTTCCACAACACCCTTTTACATTCAGAAGAAGGCAAAGCTATAGGTCTATCTTACTTCAAAGAAAGAGGATTTACAGGCGAAACCATTAAGAAATTTGTACTTGGATATTCCCCCGAAACATGGGATGCTTTAACCAAAGAAGCTTTGGGAAAAGGCTATAAATTAGAGTTTTTAGAAAGTACGGGATTGACCATTCCTAGAGATGACAGACCATTTGACCGTTTTAAAGGACGCGTCATGTTTCCAATTCAAAGTATGTCAGGAAGAATTCTAGGGTTTGGAGGAAGAATTTTGACCAATGATAAAAAAGCGGCAAAATACCTCAATTCGCCCGAAAGTGAAATCTATCATAAAAGCAAAGTCTTGTACGGAATTTATCAAGCTAAACAGTCCATTGCTAAAGAAAATAACTGTTATTTGGTCGAAGGTTATACCGATGTTATTCAATTTCATCAAGCTGGAATTGAAAATGTAGTATCATCTTCAGGAACGGCTTTGACTCCCGATCAAATCCGATTAATCAATCGATTGACCAAAAATATTACCGTGCTTTTTGACGGAGATGCTGCAGGTTTACGCGCTTCTATTCGAGGTATCGACCTGATTCTGGAAGAAGGAATGAACGTGAAAGTTTGCTCTTTTCCCGATGGCGAAGATCCAGATAGTTTTTCCAAAAAAACACCTTATGAAGAATTAGTCAAATATTTAGACGAAAATGCTAAAGATTTTATTCAGTTCAAAGCCTCGCTTTTGATGAATGAAGCCAAAAATGATCCTATCAAAAAAGCGGATTTAATTCGGGATATGGTGGTGAGTATTTCTAAAATTCCAGATCGAATTCAACGCGAAATTTACATCCAAGAATGTTCTCGAATTATGGAAATTTCAGAGCAAGTTTTGGTGAGTACATTGGCACAATTGGTTCAGAAAGACATTTCAGAAATTGGAAAAAAACAAAAACAAGAACAAAAAGCATTTGAAGTTGTTAAAAATGAAATGCCCGTTGCTGTCCAAAAAATTGACATTCTTTATGGATTGGAACGAAAGATTATCGAAATTTTATTGCTTTACGGAAACAAAACAGAGGAATTTGAAGACGTACTTTTGAAAACAAATGAAGCTGGCGAAATCGAAAATGTCACCGAAAAACAAAAATACAAAGTATTTAACAGGATTTATTTAAGTTTACAAGAAGACGAGGTAGAACTTGCAAATCCTTTATTTAGGGATATTTACAACAATTTGATTACTTATTTTCATCAAAACGAAAACTTCAGCATCGAACAGTATTTAATGCACCTAAATCCGGATTTTGCTCAAGAAGTTACGGACATTTTAATGTCAGATGAAAGAGTCTTTCTGCACAATTGGGAAGGACAAAACATTTTTCCAAAGACAAAAGACAAAACTATAGGTATGCTAACTAACGAAGTTATTATTTCCATTAGAGAATATTTAATAAATAAATTAATTGCTGATTTAATAAATAATTATATTAGTAATCCAGAAATAGATATTGAAGAAATTAAATCATCTATAAATGATTACAATAAGTTAAAAGTTGTTTTAACTGCAAATATTGGACGAATAAGATCAATATACTTATAGTAAAAAGCTCAATATCATCAGAAGCTGATTCTGATAATACTGAGCCTTTGTCTATGGCGATGGATACTACAAGTTAATACATTCTTTTTCGAATAAATTAGGTAGAGTGATGTCTCGCTATAGTAATTAAACTATTTCTAGTGTTTTGGCTTTGTTTACCAAATCCACCAAATTTGTAACGTTTAATTTTTGCAATAATCTCAATTTATAAGTACTTATTGTTTTTTCGTTAAGTCCCAAAATTCTAGAAATCTCATTGTTTTTCTTGCCTGCACTTAAATAACGCAAAACCTCAACTTCTCGGTTTGAAAGTTTGCGATACAAACGCTCACTTTTATTTTGTTTTGCAATTAGTGCAATATTTTTCTTAACAGCTTCATCAATAATTATCTTACCTTGATTCACTTTGATAATGGCTTGACCCAAAGTTTCTAATTTTTCTTTTTGAGAAACAAATCCAGAAACACCAGCTTTAATAGCATTTGGCGCATAAATTTGTTCAGAAAGATCGCTAAAAATGATAATTTTAGTTTTTGGGAAATTTTTCAAAATATTTTTTACCTCAAAAATACTGGAAAGACCTTCCAATTCTAGATCTAAGATCAACACATCAATCTCCTTTGTTAGGAGGATGTCTCTTACCATTAAAAAATTCCCTACGTTGGCAACTATTGAAATATCATCGTGACCTTTAAAGTACGATTTTACCCCAAAATGCACTACGGGATGATTATTTGCTAAACAAACTTTTATCATAATATTAAATTTTAGAATTGTCTATAGTAATTGAATATGTAAAGTTACTAAAAAAACATTAAAGTCTAGAAAAATATTAGAAAAATACTACTTAAATTCTTTAGGAATACTACAAACTGGGATTTCAGTCATTTTATGTTGATTTAAAGTATTTAATTTTTTGAAGATTTCAAACACTTTTCTTTCTCTACCTGCAAAATTTTCAGCGACTTTTCCTTGCTCACCCTCCAACATTGCCCACTCTAGCTCATCATAACTCGCGCCAAGTTGATCTTCATCTGTTCTGTCATCACCAAATAATCCATCAGTTGGCGAAGCGTCTAAAATGGAATTTGGAATTTTTAAATACCTGCCCAAAGCGAAAACATCCGACTTCATTAAATCGGCAATTGGACTCAAATCGACTCCACCATCACCATATTTCGTATAAAAACCAACCCCAAAATCCTCCACTTTATTTCCAGTTCCAGCAACTAAAAGTCCGTGAATTCCAGCAAAATAATACAAAGTAGTCATTCGAAGACGAGCACGAGTATTGGCTAAAGATAAATTCACTTTATCGAAATCAGAAACAATGGGAACAATAGTTTTAAAATTTTCAAAAACATCGGTCAAATCAGCTTCAATATTTGTAACATTTGAGAATCTATTTTTCAACTGTTCAATATGCTCGCGCCCTCGACTTACGTGACTTGCTGCTTGATGAATAGGCATTTCGACACACAAAGTAGGTAAACCCGTTTGTGCACAAAGCGTAGAAGTTACCGCCGAATCGACGCCGCCAGAAATCCCCACAACAAAACCATTCACTTTTGCGTTTTCAGCATATGTTTTTAACCAATTGACAATATGCAAATTTGCTTTTTCAACCTGAAGTGTACTTATTTTAGACATAATAGTTTGGGTTTTTAAAATGTAGGTATTGTATATTTGCAAAAATAATAATTTTCAGGAGCTATTTCCCGCTATCCGTTACAATCTTTTCTTTTTTTTAAAGAAAAAAAAAGAAAAGGATTTCCACTATTATCGGGGCTAAAAAAATAAAAATGAGGCAATTCATTCTAATAATTACGGTACTATTCGCTTTCGTTTCTTGCGACAAGAAAACAAAAGTAGAAAAAGAGGTCGAAAAAATTTCAGTTGACATCAAAGTAGAACGTTTTGACAAACTATTTTTCGAAACAGATCCAAAGAATTTAGGGCAATTAAAAAACCGATTTCCTTTCTTTTTTCCACCAGGAACAGACGACAACATTTGGCTAGAAAAAATCAAAAATCCTTTGTGGAGAGAATTATATACCGAGGTTCAAAAAAAATATTCCACTTTTGAACCGGTCAAAAAAGAACTAAATTCGCTTTTTAAACACATTAAATTTTATTTTCCAGAAACTAAAACACCAAAAGTAATCACTGTTATTTCCGAAATGGATTACAACAATAAGGTTATTTATGCGGATAGTTTAGTCCTGATTTCTCTAGAATTATATTTAGGGAAAGACCATAAATTTTATCAATTTCCGAAGTATTTGAAACAAAACTTCGAGCAAAAACAGATTCTACCAGATGTTGTGACAAGTTTTTCAAAGCAAAAAATTGCTCCAATTACGGAGAAGAATTTTATAAGTCAAATGATTTATTTTGGAAAACAATTGTATCTAAAAGATTTACTTTTGCCTGACTACAGCAATGCCGACAAAATAGGATATTCAGCCGAGCAAAATAAATGGTGCGAAGAAAACGAAAGTTATATGTGGCGGTATTTTCTAGAACAACAAATGCTGTATAGTGATGATCAAAAATTAAACAATCGTTTCATAAATCCAGCTCCTTTTTCTAAATTTTATCTAGAAATTGATAACGAATCACCAGGAAGAGTTGGCACTTGGATAGGCTGGCAAATGGTGCGATCGTTTATGAAAAATAACGATGTTTCCCTAAAAGAAATGCTAAAAATGAATGCTAAAGAATTATTTGAAAAATCTAAATATAAACCAAAAAAAAATGCAGAATAAAAACACGTCCGAAATTAAAATAAACATAACATTAGACGAAAATCGAATTCCCGAAAAATTATCGTGGGCAGCAGTTGAAGGCGGCGTAGAATTAGAAGAAGCAAAAGCTTTTATGCTTTCAGTTTGGAACAGCGACGAAAAAGCCACAAAATGTATTGAGTTGTGGACTAAAGATATGTCTGTCGATGAAATGAAAATATTTTTTCACCAAACGCTTCTGTCGATGACTGAAACTTTTCAAAGAGCTACTGGAGACGAAAAAATGACAGCAACCATGCAAGATTTTTGCGATTATTTTGCCGAGAAATTAGAGTTGAAAGCAAAATAGAATAAAATAATTAATTCCAAATTCCATGTTATTCATTGGAATTTGGGATTTTATGTTTCTGTAATTTTTCTTTAAAATCTAGCTATTATTCTTGAAAACTTCCTGATTTACTTCTTCAATATAATTTAGAAGTTCTTCTTTTCCAGTAGATTCTGTCGCTGATGTGACAAAATAGTTTGGCATTTCGGCCCAATTATTGGCAAACATTTTCTTTTTGTAAGCGGCAATATGAGAGTCTATTTTTACTTTACTAATTTTATCAGCTTTGGTAAAAACGATACAAAACGGAATTTCACTTTCGCCCATATAAGCCATAAATTCGATATCAATATTTTGAGCTTCGTGACGAATATCAATCAAAACAAAAGCACAAACTAATTGTTCGCGTGTTTCAAAATAATCGGTGATGAATTGTTGAAAAACGGATTTGGTTTTCTTCGAAACTTTGGCATAACCATAACCTGGTAAATCGACCAAAAACCAATTGTTGTTAATCAAAAAGTGATTAATAAGCTGTGTTTTTCCTGGTCTTCCTGATGTTTTGGCTAAATTTTTATGATTCGTAAGCATATTAATCAATGATGATTTCCCAACATTAGATCGCCCTATAAAAGCATATTCTGGCAAAAATTCTTTCGGACATTTGTCAACTTCAGAGTTGCTTACAATAAATTCGGCTGTGTTAATTTTCATTTTTTTGAGTTGTAAAAATCATCATTAAAAATTTAATGCGCCTTTAAATGGGTTTGTTTCAACCAAACATCGAGCAAACGATTGAATTCATCGGGATGCTCCATCATTGCTGCGTGACCGCATTTGTCAATCCAATATAAAGTGGCATTTGGCAATAATTTGTCAAATTCTTCGGCAACAGATGGAGGAGTAACGCTATCATTTTTTCCCCAAATCAAACAGGTTTGAACGTGCATTTTTGGTAAATCTTTTGCCATATTATGTCGAATGGCACTCTTAGCAATTGTCAAGGTTTTGATCAATTTTATTCTATCATTTACAGAAGCATACACTTCGTCAACTAGCTCTTTAGTAGCCATTGCAGGGTCATAAAAAACTCCTTCGGCTTTTTTCTTGATGTATTCATAATCTCCTCTTTTTGGATAACTGTCGCCCATTGCACTTTCATAAAGACCTGAACTACCCGTTAATACAAGACCAGCCACTTTTTCAGGATACATTTTGGTATGGTATAATGCGATATGACCACCGAGTGAGTTACCTAACAAAATCACTCTATCAAATCCTTTGAAAGTGATAAAATCTTTTACATATTTTGCAAAAGCTTTAACATTTGTTTTCAAAATATTTTGGGTGTAAATAGGCAAATCTGGAATGACAATTTTGTATCCTTTTTCAGAAAAATAACTAGCAACGGCATCAAAATTACTTAAACCTCCCATTAATCCGTGCAAGACAACTATTGGAGTTCCCTCGCCAGCTTCGTAATAGCTGTATCTGCCTTCTTTTTTAAAGTATTTTTCCATACGTTTTAATGCGAATTTTCAATTGCCACAAAGATAGGTTTTCTACCTTAAAAAAAATTCTTAGAATCAAATTTTATACATTTTTTCTACCCAATCAAAAATTTGATACGTCAACAATGTGACTTTAAATTACAATTGAAACTATTTTTGAATAAACAGTTAGGATATTTTACCGAAGTTATTTTTTACGAAAATCTGTATTTCCAAATCATCAATCAAAAAATCAGTAACCATTCTGATTGATTAAAAACCACTGATTTATGCTCCAAAGTGGTAAAACTTATTAACAATGTGGTAGATAGTGGTAAATTGTGGTAATAATTTTTATATTTTTGCTCTACATCATTCTAATAAAAATAAATTGAATACAATTGTCGGAACATACGAATGTAAAGTCGATGCTAAAGGAAGGATCTTGATGCCTGCCCCTTTAAAAAAGCAATTGGCTACTTCTCTTCAAAACGGTTTTGTTTTGAAGCGTTCCGTATTTCAACCTTGTTTAGAATTATATCCGATGGAAGAATGGGATTTGATGATGCAAAAAATCAACAAACTCAATCGGTTTGTGAAGAAAAACAATGACTTTATTCGTCGTTTTACAGCGGGAGTAAAAATGGTCGAAATCGACACTTTGGGACGATTATTAGTTCCGAAAGATTTGATTGGTTTTGCTCATATTTCGAAAGACGTCGTGTTTTCGTCTGCAGTAAATATTGTAGAAATTTGGGATAAAGATTTATACGAAAAATCAATAAATGGTGAAGATGTAGATTTTGCAGATTTGGCCGAAGAGGTAATGGGTAACACAAATGACGACCATGGAATATCATAATCCTGTTTTGCTTCATCCAACAGTTGACGGCTTGAATATCAAGCCAGACGGCATTTATGTTGACGTCACTTTTGGCGGTGGCGGACATTCGGCAGAAATTTTAAAAAGGCTGGGGTCAAACGGAAAATTGTTTGCTTTCGACCAAGATGAAGATGCTTTGGCAAATGCTTTACCAGATGAACGATTTACTCTTATTAATGAGAATTTCAGGTTTATAAAAAGGTTTTTACGTTTTTATGGTATAAAAAGTGTGGATGGAATCTTGGCAGACTTAGGAGTTTCTTCTCATCAATTTGATGTTCCAGAAAGAGGATTTTCTACTCGTTTTGATGCGGACTTAGATATGAGAATGAGTCAAAAAAACGACTTAAATGCTTATCGAATTGTCAATGAATATGACGAAGCAAATCTTAAAAGAGTGTTTTTGGATTACGGTGAATTAAAAAATGCTCCAGTTTTAGCAAGAACAATTGTAGAAGCGAGAACGCATCAACCTATAAAAACAACCGATGAACTGAAAGCCGTTTTGGCAAAATTTTTACCCGAAAGAATTCGCAATAAAATACTGGCACAAATTTATCAAGCTATTCGAATTGAGGTAAATCAAGAAATGGATGTTTTGAAAGAATTTTTAGAACAATCCTTAGAAATATTAAATCCCGGAGGAAGACTAAGTGTGATTTCCTATCATTCATTAGAAGATCGATTGGTAAAAAGATACATCAAAAACGGAATGTTCGAAGGAGAGCCAGAACGCGATTTTTTTGGAAATTTCTCAGTTCCTTTCAACACTATTGGAAAACTAATTGTTCCAGACAATACAGAAATCAAAATCAACAATAGAGCTAGAAGTGCTAAATTAAGAATTGCCGAGAAAAAATAAAAAGCAGTTTTAAGATTTAGAAAAGCTATTATAAATCAAAATAAATTTCCCTTTTGGGATTCGTAGAATAATGAAAAACGGAGTTTACGGCATATTGAAAGCACGATTTCTTATTGAAGATGATTCAATAAAAAACTGGCGTTTTATTGTCTTTTTAATTATTCTCGCGATATTCATGATTGCCAATACACAACGTTTTGAACAAAAAATATTTAAAATAGCGGAACTAACCAATAAAGTAAAAGAACTTCGTTCGGAATTTGTAGACAGACGTTCCGAATTAATGAAATTAAAAATGGAGTCGACTGTTTCCGATAAAATGGCAGTAAAACAAATTTTTCCATCAACAGTTCCTCCAACCAAAATTAAAGTCAAAAAAGTAGTAGAAGATAAAAATTTCTTTCAAAAATTATGGCAGTAGAAGATAAAAATATATCCTACAGAATTTATATAGTAGCAGTCTTCATCTTTGTGATGGCTATTGCTATAACCATAAAATTGACTAATATTCAATGGGTCGAAGGCGATTATTATCGAAAATTAGCCAAAGACCGAACTGTTAAAAATTTTGTTATTCCCGCCAATAAAGGAAATATTTATTCGACAGATGGAAGCTTGCTTGCCACTTCTATTCCAAGCTATGAAATACGTTTTGATGCGGTTGCTCCAAAAACGGAAGCATTCGAAAAAAACATCAAATCATTAACTGATTCTTTGTCACTTCTTTTGAAAAAACCAAATGGTTATTTTCTAAACGAATTTCGAAAAGCTAGAGCGAATAAAAATCGTTATTTTCTGGTGGCTCGAAAACTAAGTTATACCGATTTTATAAAAATAAAAGGATTTCCATTATTCAAATTAGGAGCTTACAAAGGGGGAATCATCGTTGAGCAAGAAACAGTCAGAGAGCATCCAATAGGGAAAATTGCCGAGAGAACCATTGGATATGAAAGAAGAACTCCAGCAGGTGCAGCCGATGGAAAAGGAATTGAATGGGCTTATAGAAAATATCTAAACGGAAAAGACGGAAAAATTTTAAAGCAAAAAATTGCCAAAGGACAATGGAAACCCATCAGTGATGCCAACCAAATTGACCCACAAGACGGATATGATGTCGTGTCAACAATTGATGTCTACATTCAAGATATTGCGCATCATGCTTTACTAAAACAATTGGAATTGTATCAAGCAGACCACGGATGTGTGGTAGTGATGGAAACTCATACTGGAAAAATAAAAGCCATATCAAACTTAGGACGAGACACGGATGGTTCTTATTACGAAACTACAAATTATGCTTATACGGAATCTCACGAACCTGGTTCCACTTTTAAACTAGTGGATTTAATGATCCTTTTGGACGACAAAAAAATTGACACAAGTGCTATTTTTAACACTTACGATGGTATTATTAAATATTCAGGAAGATCCGTAAGAGATTCACATCAAGGTGGTTATGGAAAAATATCATTAGCACGTGGCTTTGAAGTTTCGTCGAATACAGTGATGGTGCAAGCAGTTTATAACAATTACAAAAATAATCCATCGCAATTTGTCAACCACATCAACAAATTTGGTTTGAATAAAAAATTAGGATTAGAATTTGAAGGTGAAGGCAGACCTATTATTCCACAACCTAGCGACAAAAACTGGTCTAATCTTTCGCTTCCCTGGATGGCATTTGGATATGGTGTTTCAGTTACACCTTTGCAAACGCTTACTTTTTATAATGCCGTTGCCAATAATGGTGAAATGGTAAAACCCCAACTTGTTTCGGAAATTAAACAATGGGACACAACCATCAAAAAATATGATAAAGTGGTACTGAATCCGAGAATATGCTCTAAAGAAACTATCTCGAAATTAAAAGCGGTAATGCTTAATGTTGTGAAAAAAGGAACTGGCAAAGGGCTGTATTCCAAAGATTTTTCGATGGCAGGAAAAACAGGAACCGCACAAGTTAATTATGCTAAAAACGGCGGTTCTGATAAATATTATGCTTCTTCGTTTGTAGGTTATTTTCCAGCAGAGAATCCTAAATATTCTTGCATCGTTGTAGTTCACAAACCAAGTACAATTAACAACAATTATTATGGAGCGGATGTTGCTGGTCCCGTATTTAAACGAATTGCACAAAAGATTTTTACCGATGCCCCTTCGACAAACGAAATAAAAAACATCGATAAAAAAATAAAAAAACAGGAGACAGAATACAATACGTATTATGCTAAATCCCAAAAACAAGATTCATCAAAAATTCCAAATGTAAAAGGAATGGCTGGAATGGATGCTGTTACTTTATTTGGCAATTTGGGTTTAAAAGTAAAAATAATAGGTGTTGGAAAAGTAAAAAAACAATCCATTCAAGCTGGAGAACCTTTAGATAAAAATTCAACTATAACATTAGAATTATCGTGATTAGTTTAAAAGAAATCATCTACAAAGTCGCCATCGAAGCTGTAAAAGGTTCGACGGATATCGCTATTCGTAAAATAGATTTCGATTCTAGAAAAATCGAAGCTAATGACGTTTTTGTGGCAATTCGTGGTACCATTTCAGATGGTCATGACTATATTGAAAAAGCAATCGGTCAAGGAGCAATTGCAGTTATATGCGAAACTTTTCCAGACAAAATTAGTATCGGAATTACCTACATTCAAGTAGCAGACACGAATACAGCAATGGCTTTTATGGCTGCCAATTATTTTGGAAATCCATCTGAAAACTTAAAATTAGTTGGCATCACGGGAACGAATGGCAAAACAACTGTTGCGTCATTATTGTATCAATTATTTAAAAAAGCAGGTTTCAAAGTAGGATTGTTATCCACTGTGAAAATTTTGGTAGACAATGTAGAATACAAAGCAACGCACACCACTCCCGATTCGATTACCATCAATCATTACTTAACAGAAATGGTAGAAACAGGTGTTGAATTCTGTTTTATGGAAGTAAGTTCACACGGAATTCATCAAAAACGCACAGAAGCCTTAAATTTTGTTGGTGGTATTTTTACGAATCTATCACACGACCATTTAGATTACCATCCTACGTTTGCAGAATATCGCGATGTAAAAAAATCATTTTTCGATAATTTACCAAAAACAGCTTTTGCATTATCCAATATAGATGACAAAAATGGTCAAGTGATGTTACAAAATACAGTTGCCAGAAAATTGACTTATGCACTAAAATCCTATGCCGATTACAAAGCATTGATATTAGAAAATCAATTATCGGGCTTATTGCTGAAGATAAACGGGAATGAAGTTTGGGTAAAATTAATTGGAACTTTCAATGCCTACAATCTTTTGGCAATCTATGGAACTGCAATTGAATTAGGTCTGGAAAGCATCGAAGTTCTTCGATTATTATCCGATTTAGAAAGCGTTTCAGGACGTTTCCAATTTATTGTTTCTCCTTCGAATATCACGGCTATTGTTGATTATGCACACACTCCAGATGCTTTAGAAAATGTGTTAAAAACCATTAATGACATTAGAACTAAAAACGAACAGTTGATAACAGTTGTAGGTTGTGGCGGCAATAGAGACAAGGATAAACGTCCAATAATGGCCAACATTGCTACTGAACTTAGCGATAAAACTATTTTAACATCAGATAATCCTAGAAATGAAATTCCAGAGGTAATTATTAACGAAATGGAAGAAGGTATTGCGCCTCAAAATTTCAAAAAATCTTTGTCGATTACAGATAGAAAGCAAGCCATTAAAACCGCTTGTCAACTGGCGCAACCAAATGATATAATTCTAATTGCAGGAAAAGGACATGAAACCTATCAAGAAGTAAATGGCGTTCGCCAGCATTTTGACGATATGGAAACTGTACAAGAATTTTTAGAATTACTTAGTAAATAACCAAATAAACACCTAATCCAATATGCTATACTACTTATTTGAATATTTAGACAAAAATATGGATATTCCTGGCACGGGAGTTTTTCAATACATCACGTTTAGATCGGCATTGGCCTTTATGCTTTCCTTACTACTTTCAACAATTTATGGAAAAAGAGTAGTTGCCTTTTTAAGAAAACAACAAATTGGCGAATCCGTTCGCGAACTAGGTTTAGCGGGTCAAAACGAAAAAGCGGGAACTCCAACAATGGGAGGATTAATTATCATTTTTGCCACTTTGATTCCCGTTGTATTGTTTGCCAGATTGTACAATATTTATATTGTTTTATTAATTGTAACCACTTTATGGATGGGAACGATTGGGTTTATTGATGATTACATCAAAATATTCAAAAAAGACAAAGAAGGACTAAAAGGAATTTTTAAAGTTTTTGGTCAAGTCGGCTTAGGTTTAATTGTAGGTTCGGTGCTTTATTTCAGTCCCATTGTTACCATAAAAACTGAAATTGGCAGGAACAATATCACAAAAGTATCAACTACAAACGAAATAAAACAAGCGCCAGTTTACGAAAAATCAACAGCAACAACTGTTCCTTTCTTTAAAAACAACTCCTTCAACTATGCCGAATTATTAGCCTGGACAGGAGAAGGTTACGAAAAATGGGCTTGGTTAATTTTTATTCCAATGGTGATTTTTATTATCACAGCAGTTTCAAACGGAGCCAACTTAACGGATGGAATTGATGGTTTAGCTGCTGGAACTTCGGCTGTCTCGGTACTGGCTTTAGGAATTTTCACATTTGTGTCTGGAAATATAATTTTTTCCAATTATTTAAACATTATGTACATCCCTTCCTCTGGTGAAATGACGGTTTTTATTTCAGCATTTGTTGGTGCTTTGATTGGGTTTTTATGGTACAATTCCTATCCAGCAACTGTTTTTATGGGTGATACAGGAAGCTTAACTATTGGAGGCGTAATTGCTGTTTTAGCAATTGCCGTTCGAAAAGAATTATTAATTCCCTTATTGTGCGGAATATTTTTAGTCGAAAATCTGTCAGTCGTTTTGCAAGTTGGCTATTTTAAATACACCAAAAAACGTTTTGGCGTAGGCCGAAGAATCTTTTTGATGGCGCCTTTGCACCATCATTATCAAAAGAAAGGATATCACGAAAGTAAAATCGTAACCCGTTTTTGGATTGTTGCCATAATGCTTGCCATTTTATCAATTGTAACCTTAAAATTAAGATAATGAGATTGGTAGTTTTAGGCGGAGGCGAAAGTGGTGTTGGAACAGCAATACTTGGTAAGGAAAAAGGATATGATGTTTTTGTCTCTGATTATGGGAAAATAAAAGAAAAATACAAGGAAGTTCTTATCCAGAATAACATTGCTTGGGAAGAAGAAAAGCACACAGAAGAACTGATTTTGAATGCCAATGTGGTGATGAAAAGTCCAGGAATTCCCGAAAAAAAATCGCCAATTGTGAAAAAATTGGTCGAAAAAGGAGTTACAGTAATTTCAGAAATTGAGTTTGCAGCACCTTTTACAAAAGCAATCACAATAGGAATAACAGGAAGTAATGGAAAGACAACCACAACAATGTTGACCTATCATTTACTAAAATCAGCTGGATTAAATGTGGGATTGGGCGGTAATATTGGAAAGAGTTTTGCGTGGCAAATTGTCGACGATAAATTTGACAGTTATGTATTGGAACTGAGCAGTTTTCAGCTGGACGGAATCATAGATTACAAGCCACATATTGCAATAATTACCAATATTAGTCCAGATCATTTAGATCGTTATGATTACAAATATGAAAATTACATTGCTTCGAAATTTCGAATAACAATGAATCAAACCGAGGAAGATTACCTCATTTATGACGCAGATGATGAAGCAATCGCAGAATGGTTAAAAAACAATAAAACAAAAGCACAATTAATTCCATTTTCGTTGACAAAAACATTCGAAATAGGAGCCTTTATAAAAGAAAAAACAATGGAAGTAAACATCATCAACGAAGAAGAATTCACAATGGAAACCGAAACTATGGCACTTGAAGGACAACATAATATGAAAAATGCAATGGCAGCAACTTCTGTGGCAAAATTGATGAAAATTAGAAATGCAACCATTAGAGAAAGCCTATCCAATTTTCAAGGTGTAGAACATCGTTTAGAAAAAGTGCTGAAAATTCAAAATGTACAATACATCAACGATTCGAAAGCAACCAATGTGAATGCAACTTTCTTTGCTTTGGATAGCATGACTACACCAACAGTTTGGATTGTGGGTGGCGTTGACAAAGGGAATGATTACAATGAATTAATGTCAATGGTTCGTGAAAAAGTAAAAGCCATCATTTGTTTGGGAGTCGACAACAAAAAAATAATTGACATTTTTGGCAATGTTGTCGATATGATGATCGAAGTCAACACGATGGAAGATGCAGTAAAAATGGCTCAAAGATTAGCTGAAAAAGGAGATACGGTTTTATTATCACCTGCTTGCGCTAGTTTCGATTTATTCGAAAACTACGAAGACAGAGGAAATCAGTTTAAACAAGCTGTTAAACATTTGTAATTTAAGATTGCAGATTTCAAGCTGCAAAAAATTAAAATAAAAAAAGCTTCAAACAAAACCAGTAATGAAAGAACTAGTAAACAATTTAAAAGGAGACAAAGTAATATGGTCATTCGTGGCTTTATTAGCCTTGTTTTCGTTTATGCCTGTTTTTAGTGCAAGCAGTAATTTGGCTTATATTGGTCGAGGAACTGGAAATACAATTAGTTATTTGTTGAAACATTTGTCGCACATATTAGTTGGATTTTTTATTATATACATCATTCACAAAGTTCCATATCATTACTACAAAGGGATTTCTAAACTGGGTTTGCCGGTTGTTTGGATCCTTTTAGGTTACACTATGTTCAAGGGAACGGTTATCGCTGGAGCTAATGCAAGTCGCTGGATTCAAGTTCCGTTTACTGGAATAACGTTCCAAACATCAACTTTGGCATCTATTGTTTTAATGTTGTTTGTAGCACGATATTTATCCAAAAAACGAGAACAAGAACCTTCATTCAAGGAATCACTTATAGAACTTTGGCTTTCAGTTTTTATCACTTTAGGACTTATTTTACCCTCTAACTTTTCAACCGCGGCACTGATTTTTTCCATGGTTTTGATGTTGGCATTTGTAGGTAAATATCCATTGAAATATATCGGATTTATTATTGGGGCAGGAATTTTAGCTCTATCATTATTTATTTTGCTTGCCAAAGCTTTTCCTGACTCCCATTTTTTTAGTAGAGTTGACACTTGGGAAAGCAGAATTGAAAATTACAATCACAGCAAACCTGGGGAAGATGATTACCAAATCGAAAAAGCAAAAATTGCAATTGCCTCAGGCGGAATTTATGGACTTGGACCAGGAAAAAGCGTTCAAAAAAACTTTTTACCACAATCCTCTTCCGATTTTATTTATGCCATCATTGTTGAAGAATGGGGACTAATTGGTGGATTAGGCATATTACTTTTATACTTATTATTATTTTTTAGATTCGTTATTGCAGCGCACAAAGCCAACACATTATTTGGAAAACTTTTAGTAGTCGGACTCGGATTTCCAATGATTTTTCAAGCACTAATCAATATGGCAGTGGCTGTCGAATTATTGCCCGTAACTGGACAAACCTTGCCTCTAATTAGTAGCGGCGGAAGTTCCATCTGGATGACTTGTATTGCGATAGGAATTATCATTAATGTGACAAAAAAAGAAGAAGAAATTGCAGAAGAAATAAGTGATAAAGCAAGAAGAGATGCGGCCTTGCAAAAATTGATTGACCAACAACTAGAAGAAGAAAACAAAGAAGAATTAGAAGCAAATGAAAACTATTCTATTCAAGATAATACGAACAATCCGATGAACGCGGTTTTAAATAAATAGTTTCTACTAGAATAAAATAAATTTAGGAAAAATGGACAAATTAAAATTCATATTAAGTGGTGGCGGAACTGGAGGACATATTTATCCTGCGGTCGCTATCGCTAATGAACTAAAATCAAGATTTCCAAATGCCGAATTTCTTTTTGTAGGTGCGAAAGACAAAATGGAAATGCAAAAAGTTCCTCAATCAGGCTTTAATATCAAAGGGCTTTGGATTGCTGGTTTACAACGAAAATTGACTTTACAAAATGCAATGTTTCCATTCAAATTAGCGGATAGTTTATGGAAATCCAGACAAATACTAAAAGACTTCAAGCCAAATGTGGTTATCGGAACTGGAGGTTTTGCTTCGGGACCATTATTACAAATGGCAAATATGTTGAATATTCCAACGGTAATTCAAGAACAAAATTCTTTTCCTGGAATAACTAATAAGTTATTGAGCAAAAAAGCTAACAAAATATGTGTGGCTTATGAAAACTTAGAACGTTTTTTTCCAAAAGAAAAAATGATTTTAACTGGAAACCCTGTTCGTCAAGATTTAATTGCCATCGAAAGCAAAAGAGCAGAAGCAATTCAGTTTTTTAATTTGGATGTCAATAAAAAAACGTTGTTAGTCCTTGGAGGAAGCCTTGGAGCAAGAAGAGTCAACCAATTAATTGAAAAAGAATTAGCTAATTTCCAGTCATTAGATGTTCAGGTCATTTGGCAGTGCGGAAAATTGTATTTTGAAGATTATAAAAAATATAACTCAGAAAACGTACAGGTTTTAGCATTTGTTGACCGGATGGATTTGGTTTATGCTGCCGCAGATATTGTGATTTCAAGAGCTGGAGCGTCATCAGTTTCAGAGTTATGTATTGTGGGAAAACCAGTGATATTTATTCCATCTCCAAATGTTGCTGAGGACCATCAAACCAAAAATGCGAAATCCATTGTGGATAGAAAAGGAGCATTAATGTTGAAAGAATCCGAATTGGAATCACAATTTTCGATCGTTTTTGAAGCGCTTTTGAAGGATAATGGAAAACAAGAGTTGTTGAGCAAAAACATCAAACAATTGGCTTTGCCAAACGCAACAAAGAAAATTGTAGACGAAATAATAAAATTGATAAAATAACAAAATCAATTGCAATGACAATTGCAGTGACCATTAGTAAATGTAAAAAAAAAGTAGTAATGCAATACGAATTTTAATTTTTTTGAAAATTGAAATTGCTATTGGAATTGAAATTAAAAATGAATCTAAATCAAATACATAACGTCTATTTTATAGGAATTGGAGGAATTGGAATGAGTGCTTTGGCACGTTATTTCAAAGCCATTGGGAAAAATGTGTCTGGTTATGATAAAACAGAAACCGAACTTACAAAAGACCTCAATCAAATAGGAATTGAAATTCATTTTGAAGATAAAATAGATTTAATTCCAACGGATTATTATGCCGAAAATACACTTGTAATCATCACTCCTGCCGTTCCTGTTGATCACTCAGAATGGAATTATTTTTTAGAACGTGATTATGAAGTTTTAAAAAGAGCCGAAGTATTAGGAATCATAACAAAGGATACTTTTTGTTTTGCAGTTGCGGGAACACACGGAAAAACCACAACGTCCAGTATTTTGGGACATATTTTATTCGAAAGTGGTGTTGACGTAACGGCTTTTGTTGGTGGAATTGTCGAAAATTATAATTCTAATTTAATAGGAACTGGAAAAACAATTACCGTTGTTGAAGCTGATGAATTTGATCGTTCCTTTTTACACTTGCATCCCAACATTGCTTGTGTAACTTCAATGGATGCAGACCATCTGGATATTTACGGCGACAAATCGGCAATCGAAGAATCCTTTCGGGAATTTGCAGATAAAGTAACAGACAAATCCAACCTTTTCATTACAAAAGAATTGCCTATAAAAGGCGTGACTTGTGCCGTAAATGAAGAGGCAAATTTCACTGCTTTCAATATCCGAATAATCAGTGGTCAATACGTATTTGATGTAAAAACGCCAACAGAAACACTACATAATCTTGAATTTGGTTTACCGGGAAAACATAATTTAATGAATGCTTTAATGGCATTAGCAATGGCAAAAACTTTCGGCCTCCCAACCGAAGACATTGCTAGTGCTCTGCATTCGTTTAAAGGAATAAAAAGACGATTTTCGTATCAGATTAAAAGCGAAAAGTTAGTTTATATTGATGATTATGCCCATCATCCAACTGAAATAAATGCCGTGCATCAAGCAGTTAGAGAATTGTATCCAAACCAAAAAGTTTTGGCAATATTTCAACCTCATTTGTTTAGTAGAACCAAAGATTTTGCAGATGATTTTGCTAAAAGTTTAGCCACTTTTGACGAAGTAATTTTGTTAGATATTTATCCCGCAAGAGAATTGCCGATGGAAGGAATTACATCAAGTTGGCTACTGGAAAAAATTGATAATTCACACAAGAAATTAGTTACAAAAAAAGATTTAATTCCTGCAATTTTACAAAGTGATGCAACCGTAATTGTAACAATTGGCGCAGGAGATATTGGAGAAATGGTAACCTCAATTAAAAAAGCATTAAATGAAACTATTTAATTGGACAAATATTCGATTGATACTAATGTTTTCCTTAGTGATTTTTCTGTACTCGTTTACTTCAAAGCGAAATAATGATAGAAAATTAACTAAATCTATGGTTGTATTTGTAGGAGAAAACACTCCATATGTAACTGAAGAAACGGTTAATAAATTGTTAATAGAAAATAACAAAGACGCTAAAAGTATAGGTAAAGATAAATTAGATTTGAATAAACTGGAAAAAGAGTTAAACGCACACGAAATGATTGAAAAATCTGATGTGTTTGTAAGCATTGACGGCGTTTTGAAAGCAGTAGTGAAACAAAAAACTCCCATAGCCAGGATTTTTAACGGGGACAGTTCGTTCTATATTGATTATAAAGGAAGTACGATGCCATTGTCGCCAAATTATACGGCTAGAGTTCCGCTTGTTTCAGGGGAAATAAATAAAAAAAATAGCGAAAAATTAGCCGAATTATTTCGGATAATCTATGACGATGACTTTTTGAAAAAAAACATCATTGGTGTTCAGATTATGCCGAATGGAAGCTTAAAAATGATGAATAGAAATTATAGTTATCAAATAGATTTTGGCGGAACAGTTAGAATGCAAGCGAAATTTAATAATTACAAAGCTTTTTTTCAAAAAGCAGTTATTGACAGTTCGTTAAATAAATACAATAAAATTGACCTAAGATTTGCGCAGCAAGTAGTATGTACTAAATAATAGATAATGGAAAAAGAAAATATTGCAGTAGGTCTAGATATTGGGACAACAAAAATAGTTGCCATGATTGGCAAGAAAAACGAGTACGGAAAACTGGAAATCTTAGGTGTTGGAAAAGCCAAAAGTTTAGGTGTGGCTAGAGGTGTTGTAAATAATATTACACAAACTATTCAATCCATTCAACAAGCTGTTCTAGAAGCAGAAACAAAATCAGGATATAAAATCAATGATGTGGTTGTTGGGATTGCAGGTCAACACATTCGTAGCATTCAACATAGTGATTATATTATTAGAAAAAATGCTGAAGAAGTAATTAGCGATCATGACATTCAACTACTTATAGAACAAGTAAACAAATTGGCGATGTTACCTGGAGAAGAAATCATCCACGTTTTGCCACAAGAATATAAAATAGATGGACAATCGGACATCAAAGAACCTATTGGGATGTATGGCGGAAGATTAGAATCTAGCTTTCACGTCGTTGTAGGACAAGCTTCTTCCATTCGAAATGTGGCAAGATGTATTCAGAGTTCGTCCATCGAATTATCAGGTTTAACCTTAGAACCTTTGGCATCGGCAAATGCAGTTTTGAGCCAAGAAGAGAAAGAAGCAGGAGTTGCCCTGATTGATATTGGCGGCGGAACAACAGATTTGGCCATTTTTAAAGATGGAATTATTCGCCATACAGCAGTAATTCCTTTTGGAGGAAATGTAATCACGGATGACATAAAAGAAGGCTGTTCGATCATCGAAAAGCAAGCCGAATTATTGAAAGTTAAATTCGGATCAGCTTGGCCTGGAGAAAATAAAGACATCGAAATTGTTTCTATTCCCGGATTGAGAGGAAGAGAACCTAAAGAAATTTCGCTGAAAAACTTGTCCAAAATAATTCACGCTCGTGTGGTTGAAATAATCGAACAAGTTTTTACAGAAATAAAAGATTACGGACACGATGATCCTCGCAAAAAACTGATTGCTGGAATTGTATTGACAGGTGGCGGTGCACAACTGAAACACATCAAACAATTAGTGGAATTCATTACCGGAATGGATACCAGAATTGGTTATCCAAACGAACATTTGGCTGGAAATTCAGACGAAGAGATTTCATGCCCATTATATGCAACTGTAGTTGGATTAGTAATGAATAGCATCGAAAACAAAACACAGAGTGCTATTAAAATTGAAAAAGAAATAGCAGCGAAAATAATTTCAAAACCTATAATTCGAGTTGAAGAAGAACAATTTGTACCCGAAAAAATTGAGGATTTAAAAATTCCAAAAATTAATAAAAGAACAGAAGAAGCTTCGACCAAAAAGAACTTTTTTGATTTAAGTGGATACTTAGGAAGAATCAAAGAATTCTTAGACAATGCAGAATAAAGAACAAAAAAATACAATAAAAACAATAAAAACCATAAGATGATGAGCAACTCAGAATTTGGAAGTATTTCATTTGATTTACCAAAAAACCAATCAAATGTAATAAAAGTTATAGGTGTTGGAGGCGGCGGAAGCAATGCTATCAACCACATGTTCAAACAAGGAATCAAAGGTGTCGATTTTATCGTTTGTAACACCGATTCACAAGCTTTGGACAATAGTTCTGTGCCTAATAAAATTCAACTAGGCGTGAATTTAACCGAAGGTCTTGGAGCAGGTGCAAATCCTGATGTTGGACAACAATCAGCCATTGAAAGTATTTCTGAAATTGAAAAAATGCTTGACACAAACACTAAAATGGTTTTTATCACGGCAGGAATGGGTGGAGGAACTGGAACAGGTGCTGCGCCAGTTATTGCTCAGTTGGCCAAAGAGAGAGACATTTTGACTGTTGGAATAGTAACTTTACCATTCGCTTTCGAAGGAAAAGTTCGTATGGAACAAGCTCATATTGGAATACAAAAATTACGCAAACAAGTCGATTCACTTATTGTAATCAACAACAACAAATTAAGAGAAGTGTATGGTAATCTAGGTTTTAAAGCTGGATTTTCAAAAGCAGACGAAGTTTTGGCAACAGCCTCAAGAGGAATTGCAGAAGTAATTACGCATCACTATACTCAAAATATCGATTTAAAAGATGCGAAAACAGTTTTAGCTAATAGCGGAACAGCCATTATGGGATCTGCTGTATCTACGGGTGTAAATAGAGCCAAAGAAGGAATAATCTCGGCCTTAGATTCTCCTTTATTAAACGATAATAAAATTACAGGAGCCAAAAACGTATTGTTGCTCATCGTTTCTGGATCTGATGAAATCACAATTGACGAAATTGGTGAAATCAACGATTATATTCAAGTTGAGGCAGGACACAATGCCAATATTATTATGGGAGTTGGCGAAGACGAATCTCTAGGAGAATCAATATCCGTGACTATTATTGCTACTGGATTTGACATCGAACAACAACATGAAATTGTAAATGTTGAACCAACAAAAATTATACACACACTTGAAGACGATCAAAAAAATGTCTATGATTTAACTCAAAAAACCGTTACTCCATTTAATAATCCAATGGATTCACCGATAACAAAAACAGAAGAGAGAATCGTTTTTGAATTATTAGACGAAGAAGAAAAAACAGCAATAGTAGCGGAACCAGCAAAAGTGTCACTCCAAAGCGAAGAGCTAATGGGAATGAATGAATTTATTAAAAATTTAGATGTTACATTCGAAATCGTTTCGCCGATACAAGACCTAAATTATACTATTTCATCACCAGAAGTAAAACAGATAAAAGCTGTTGAACCAAAAACTTTCCAAAAAGAAGAACAAGCTTCATTTTCATTTGATTTACCTCTTTTTAAATCGGAACCAGTAAAAACGGATGAAACAAAAGTACTTTTCGAATTGAACAACGAAACTCGTGATATAAAAGTCAATGAAGCGGTTCAATTTGTTCCTGTTACGGAATTGACAGATAAAGGAATCATTCGCTATTCGCTCGAAGAATATACCGAGTTGGAAAATGTTTTTATAGACTCTAAACCAGTAGCAGTTGTTGAGGAAGTAATTCCAGAAGAGTTGAATATCACAATGAAACAAATAGATGCGGTTGAAAATATACCTTCGGCCTTCGAAAATATTTCACCAATGGATATGACTATTCAAGAATCGATGAAATTAAGAACCGATGAAAGAAGAAAAAAATTAAAAGAATTCAACTATAAATTTCACGATAATGTTTCTAGAATTGACGAATTAGAAAGAGAACCTGCCTACAAAAGACATGGCGTAGACATTTCTAAATCACAACAATTTGGTTCAAATTCGAGAATTTCTGTTGGAACAGACAGCAATGATGATCTTCAGTTAAGATCGAACAATTCATTCTTACACGATAATGTTGACTAACTAATTCAAACCAAGATTGACTAACCCGAAAATTCATTGCGTTTTCGGGTTATTTTTTGCCTTTATGATAAGGAACGATACCACAACTTGTTGCTAATTCGATTAAATTACCATAAATTTGTGCTCCCGATTGCGACTGAAAAAATTTGGTTAAAAGCAATCTGAAATCATAAATTAAAATCATAAATTATTATGAGCTTATCAACAAAAATCATGGAGGATTTAAAAACTGCCATGAGAGCCAAAGATACTGTAGCATTAGAAGCTTTAAGAGCTATTAAATCTGAAATTCTTTTAGCTCAAACTGCCACTGGATCAAAGGAAGAAATCTCTGAAGAAGATGAAGTAAAATTACTTCAAAAATTGGTAAAGACTCGTAAAGACAGTGCCAAAATTTTCACAGAGCAAAACCGTATGGATTTAGCTGAACCAGAATTGGCTCAAATTGCTGTAATCGAAAAATTCTTACCTGCTCAATTATCGGAATCCGAAGTAGAAGCTATTATTGCAAAAATTATTGCTGATACCGGAGCATCCGGAATTGCTTCTATGGGAAAAGTAATGGGAATTGCCTCAGCACAATTAGGCGGAACTGCAGAAGGAAAAACCATTTCTACGATAGTTAAAAAATTATTGGTTTAATTAAAAAAGTTGTTGTTTTAAGGTTTTAAATCACAAATCTACAATCGTTAATCAACAATCTAAAATCAAATTGGCTGCGTAGTTCAACTGGATAGAATTTCAGATTTCGGCTCTGAAGGTTGCAGGTTCGAACCCTGCCGCGGTCACAAAAAAACCAAAGACATTCTCTTTGGTTTTTTTATTTTATATCAGATGCAATTTTTATTTTATTTAAAAAGTTGTCAATTTCTTCAAATCGGCAATTGTTGCAGTTGGATTTTCCGCATTGAAAACATAACTTCCTGCAACAAGGACGTCAGCTCCACATTCTACTAACTGAACTGCATTTTTATTAGTCACTCCGCCATCGATTTCAATAATTGTTGAAGCGCCTTTTCTGTCGATTAGCGCTTTTAATTTTCTAACTTTTTCGTAGGTGTTTTCAATAAAAGATTGTCCTCCAAATCCTGGATTGACACTCATTACTAGAACGAGATCGATGTCTTTGATTACATCTTCTAATAAATCTACATTAGTATGTGGATTTAAGGCAACTCCTGCTTTCATCTCTTCTGCTTTGATGGCTTGAATAGTTCTGTGAAGATGCGGACAAACTTCATAATGAACGCATAAAATATTGGCTCCCAAATTGGCAAAAGTTTTAATATATCGATCTGGATCTACAATCATTAAATGGACATCTATGGTTTTCTTGGCGTGTTTTGTAATTGCAGCCAAAACAGGCATTCCAAAAGAAATATTAGGAACAAAAACACCATCCATAATATCAATATGAAACCAATCGGCTTGAGAATTGTTGATCATTTCGATGTCGCGTTGCAAATTGGCAAAATCAGCGGCAAGAACCGACGGGGCGATAATTGTATTTTTCATTATGTTGTGTGTTGTTTTTTTTGCAAAGGTAACATAAAAAATAAAACCTCGGTAATCAGCCGAGGTTTCAATCATCAATCAAAAAACGAACAGTTAATCAGACCGTCGTTAACTTTGAAATTCTAAAGTCCAAAAGAATAAAGTTGGAATTTGGAATTTTTATTTTTGGAATTTATCCTAAATAGGTTTTCAAGATTTTACTTCTTGAAGTATGTTTCAATCTTCGGATTGCTTTTTCTTTAATCTGACGCACACGTTCGCGAGTCAGGTCGAAAGTCTCCCCTATTTCTTCTAATGTCATTGGGTGTTGATCGCCAAGTCCAAAATACAAACGAACCACATCCGCTTCTCTTGGTGTCAAGGTTTCTAACGAACGCTCAATTTCTGTGCGCAATGATTCTTGAATTAAATTTCTATCAGGATTTGGAGATTCACCAGAACGCAATACATCGTAAAGATTGGAATCTTCTCCTTCAACAAGTGGCGCATCCATAGAAAGGTGGCGACCTGAGTTTTTCATAGATTCTCTAACATCATTTACGGTCATATCCAATTCCTTGGCAATTTCCTCAGCTGTTGGCGGTCTTTCGTTAGATTGCTCTAACAAAGCATACATTTTATTAATTTTATTGATGGAACCAATTTTGTTCAATGGTAAACGAACGATACGAGATTGCTCTGCCAAAGCTTGCAAAATAGATTGACGAATCCACCAAACGGCGTATGAAATGAATTTAAAACCACGAGTTTCATCAAAACGTTGTGCTGCCTTGATCAAACCTAAATTTCCTTCGTTAATCAAATCGGGAAGTGTTAATCCTTGGTTTTGGTATTGTTTCGCCACCGAAACCACAAAACGTAAATTGGCTTTTGTTAATTTCTCTAGGGCTTTTTGATCACCGGCTTTAATCTTCTGAGCTAATTCTACTTCTTCATCGGCAGTGATAAGATCCACTTTTCCAATTTCCTGTAAGTATTTGTCTAATGATGCAGTTTCACGATTGGTTACCTGCTTGGTGATTTTTAGTTGTCTCATGTTTTTGTCTCCTCAATTTTTAAGTGTACGAATGGTTATACGTTTGAAGTTTCAAAAAAGTTACAAAAAGATAAAAATAAATTTAAATAAAATATTCTTTTCGTCAACTGGAACAGAATTTTATGGTTTAAAGAATTTGATTAATAATGCTTATTTTAAAGAATTTAAGACTTGTTTTGCCGTGGCATCATTTGGTCTTATAAGAAGTACATTATTGTAAAAAACTTTTGCCTCTTCAATTTTTGCCAAACTCAATTTTGAACCCGCCATTAATAAATTGGAATCATAATCAAAAGGATATAATTTCAATACTTTTGCAGCATAGGTTTCTGCCTCAGTAAATTGTTTTTTATAGTAAGCACTTAATCCTAAACCATAATTTGCAGTGGTATTATTAGTGTCAATACTGAGAATTCTTTTATAATTAGCATAAAGAGAATCCCATTTTTTTAATTCATAATTAGATTTGGCTAATCCTAATAATGCTTCGACACTTGTGGGTTTTAATTTTGAAGCAATCTCATAATATTGTGCCGCACTTTGGTAATTTTCGGAATAATAATACAACCAACCAATACGTAAGTTTATAAAATAATTATCAGCATTATAATTGTTTTTAATGGCAGCAATGGCTTCTGTATAATTTTTTTCGTATTCCTTTGTATAACTAGCCGAAAAAGCTTTTTCTAAAGCAGTTTGAGCTATTGCAAAATTGGAAATTGTCAAAAAAAGAATGATGTAAAAAAGGTTTTTTTTCATTTTAAAGTAGATTTAAAGTTTGTATTTTAAGGTTAAAAAAATGGAGTTGTAATTAATTGTTGGATATGTAGTTGTTGCTTGTAATTCCTTTTGATAGGTAATTAAAGTTTCAAAATGAGTGCTTAAATTTGCGCCAATTGAAATGCTATAACGGTTTTTTATGGAACCTTCGGCATTAAAATAGTAGGAGCCCAAATTATCCGCATATAATTGTTCGTCTTTGGTCAAATAGGAAGTTAGGAGCGACCATTTTCCCCAAAAGAAGGAATTACTGATGTTTAGCGCATTTCCGTTTGTTATAATTCCATATGCATTTTGTGTTAATACTGCAAAATTCGGGTTTAATAAATAATAAAACTCTGGTCCAAATTGAAAAAGATAGGAACCTGAAAATCCGAGTTGAAGCGTATTTTCTTTGGTCGTTTCATTCTTAGTTGTAGAAGAAAGAGTCGAGTTTAGAAAATGTGTTCCAATATTAATGCCTAGATTTAATTGATTGATTCGTTTGTTGATTCCTCCTTGAATAAATCCTAATTTGTTGGATACAATTTTATTTTCTGGATCAGAAATGTATTTATCATCATTAGTCAATCCGTGAAAAACGGAAGTAAACGTCCATCCATTTCCAAGAGCCCAAGGAAGGGAAATATAATACTCGGGCTGTGTATAACTTGCCGAATTTATTTCCTGACTTAAATAATTAAATCCTAAATTTAATTTTAGACTATGATTCAAATTCCATGAAGTGCTGATGGAAACATAATTCAAATTTCCTCCTATATCTTTTTCTTTCAATGACTTAATTCCTCCTTCAAAAGAAACCGATTCTAGTGTCGAAACTGGCGTGTATCCTTCTATTTGTTGCACCATTTTTGGACTCATCTTGTTTTTCAACTGATTGGCTTCTTGTGAATATCCTTGAAAATAAATAGCATAATAATAGAAATACAAAGTTGTTTCGTCTGAATTTAGGGAATTGGCTTTTTTTAAATATTTTTCGGCTGTGACAAAATCATTCGAAAAATAGAACGACTGTCCCAAGCGACTGTAAACATGAGGTTGTAAGGAATCATTGGCTTTAATAGCCGGTTCTAACGTTTTAAGTGCTACCCAATTGGATTGGTTGTAATAAAAATCGGTTAGGAAATTGATGCCTTTCACCGAAAGTGTTTCGGTTTTGTCTTGGGCATTAAGTGTTCCAAAAAAACCAAGAATTAATAAAAGGGCAATATTTTTTTGCATTTAATGATGGTTTTAGCGTTGTTTTTTTCTATTTCTAATGAGGTAATATTTTGATTTGAAATCGTTGTTTTGCATTTCAGAAATTCTTTGTTTGATTTTAGAAAATGACTATAAACAATGCTTTCTATTTCAATTTCTTTCGGATAATGTATTTGGTCTACAGCGGTAATTCTCGAGTGGTATTTTCCTTTTACAGGTTGGTAAAATGGTGCTATAAAATCTTGAAGCCAAATTTGTGCAGTATTCAAAACATAAGTAGGCATTATCCAATCTTTTATGATGCAATTTAAATTAGGTGCTAAAATGATTTTTTGCAAAGCCAAATAAAACAAAAATAATTCCGATTTTTTATCTCCAATAAAATCATAAAAATAGAATAACACCCCATCATTATTGAAGTAAGCACAAGATTTTGAAGCAGCATCATAAAAATAAGACCGATTGAATCCATCAATATGAATGGTCCATTGGGTTTCAAAAACTTTGTTGTTTCGTTCAATTTCTAATTCCAATGTGTGATTCGGAAAAAAGGCAAATGCATTTTGCATTCCTTTGTTGGCAACCACATTTAGCACCTTTTGATTTTCCTTTGGATAATCGAAAGAATGAAATTCCAATTGATTGTCCTCTGTTTTACTTAAATAATAGGCAATTGGATAGGGAATCGTTTTAGAACCAATAGCTGGCGTGGTTTGAAATTGAAAATGAATATGAGGCTCTGGCGATCTTCCGCTGCTGCCACAACTTCCAAGGGTTTGCCCAACTGTTACATAATCGCCCACATTTACCAAAATAGACTCGGGTTTGAAATGCGATAATTGTACGTAAAAATAATTTTCAATTTTTATAACAATCGTATTTCCCCAGTTTTGAACCGTGTTGATTTCGCCAATATGATTGTCTACTACATTGTCTAAAACAGCAACCACATAACCTGAAACTGGAGCTGTTACAGGCAAATCATAACAAAGAAAATCTTTCAGGTTTATACCTTCGTTCAAATAGGTTTTGTTTTCCTGATTTCTAACATCAAAATCCCAAGCATATTTCCATTGATTCAAATGGGTAATTCCGCCATCGATTCCTTGGCTAATAGTCCATTCGCCCATAACTGGCAAATAGACGTGATAATAGGTGTTTGCCTTGAAACGCAATTTGTCGTAATAGTTTTTATAGAGATTGAGTTCGGGTTGGGATTGTTGGTTGGTCACAATTTCAATTCCGTTTGCAACCGTTCTTTGTTGTAAAGCCGATAGTACAATAATCACCACCATCACAAATGGCAAAGAATAAACAGGCGCATTTAAGTAAAGAGCAAAAACAGGAGTTAGTGCTCCTAAAAGAATGCAACTCAACGAAGTGCTAAAAATTTGCAGTAAATAACTTTTTACCGATGGAACAATAAAAAATCCACCTAGAGCAATAGAAATCAATACAAAGTTAAATCCCACGTGATTAATAACTAACACTTTGTAATCTTCTAAAAAGATCCAAAAGAAAAAGAATCCAACTGTAAAACCAATTATAGCCAAAGAAAATGAAATTCTGGAATAGAACAACAAAGCAACTAATATCAAGAATCCAACTAAATCATTGTAAATAAAGAAAATAGCCGAAATGCACTTGAATAAAATGTGCAGAAAATCTTTAAAATAGAATAGATCGACAAAGTTTGAAAAACCATCAGAAACAGGTTTTACAAAATTAAAAATCAATTCTATATTGGTATTGTGAGTAATCTGACCGTAAGCAGAGCTACTCATATGTATCAACCAAATACACAATAAAAAAGGAATGGTTAGAAAAGGAAGGTTTCTTTTTTTAAGCAAACTGTGCGACCAAACGCTTAAAAATAAACTTAAAACGGAGTAAAATGTAATTACAATTATAATTTTGGGTGTAAAATCATAAAGACTTGCAATACCGAGTCCTACCAACAATCCGTTGTAGGTATAAACTCCAGATTTCAACAACTCTTTGTTGAAATTAAACAACATTCCAACGCCTAATGCAATGACAACAGAACTAACACCAACTATCGTTTTTATGGGATTGATTAATGTAAAAAGCAACATCAACATCCCAAACCATTTTTTGTCTGAAAAGAAAATTTGAGAGTAACTAAAAGCGACTCCATCTAATAGATATTTTACTATTTTTTTTGTTTCTTGCATTCTTGTTTTTTATAATGCCACTAAATTATTATTCCTCTAGTGGCATATCTTTTTATTTAACGCCTAAGTGTTCTGGAATTAATTCACATTGTTCCAAATCCGATAATGTATCGCCTTTTTTGATGACGTGAACTTTGTTGTTCAAATCAATTAAAACCACATTTGGACGAAGCGAAATAAACTGCATACTTTGGGTAACACAATACGCACCGGTATGATGAACAACCACTTGGTCGCCAGAATTCAATGGTGGCAAAGAAATGCAATCTCTCACTACATCAATATTCATACACAATGGCCCGTATAAAACCGTGTCTTCATTATGATATCCAAACTCTTGGGCAGGACTAATTTTATGGTCATACCAAAAAGCGGTAAACATTAAATTAACACCAAAATCCATAATGGTCGCTTTTCTTCCGTCGCTCAATCGTTTATTTGCAATCACACTTCCAAGCAAAAATCCAGCATCATCAATTAATGCACGCCCTGATTCAAGATACAAATAAGGCAATTCATCAGGTAAAAATCCAGAATTCAACAAAGTGCTACAAATTATTTCGGCATATTCGCTTATTTCAGGAATATAATCAGAACCTTGTAGGAAGCTTCCTTTGAGTGTGTTTTTGGATGCAAATCCACCACCAAGGTCAATATATTCGATTGTTTTGTTGAATTTATTTCGAACACTTATTGCCAATTCCGACATTTTTTTGGCAGCTATTCCATAGGCATTTGGACTCAACATATACGTACCAATATGTGTATGCAATCCGACCAAATTCAATTTATCCATTGATAAAATTTTGTTGATGGCATCCCAAGCTTGTCCGTTTTCAAAATTAAATCCAAAACGATCCCATAACGGATAAATTCCCGTATCCATATTCACACGAATAGCCACTCTAGGTTTGATTTCTAAACGAATTGCAATAGCAGTCAGTTTATACAATTCATCAAGGTGGTCAATGTGAATTAAACTATCGTTGTGAATAGCAGTTTCAAGATCATCTTCGTTTTTATCGGGTCCGTTAAAAATGATTTGTTTTGGATTCACACCATTATTTACCGCTTTGTCATATTCAAATCGGCTTACTACTTCCGCCCAACTACCCTCTTGATGGTAAATGTTGCAAATTGCATTTAGGTAACACGTTTTATAACTCCAAGCAAACTGTACTTTTGGATATCGTGTTTCAAATGCTCTTTTGGCATTTTGATAATTGTCTCTGATTTTTCGTTCAGAATAGACAAAAACGGGAGAACCGTATTGGCTAATGATGTCTTTTACCGCCACACCATCAATATGCGTTTTTGGTTGCAATTCAGTGCGACTTCCAAATTTGTTCATCAAGCCAGTATTTAATGGCTTGATTATAGGTCTTTCGTATGATTTTTTGTTCATTGGGTTTTTTATTTTATATTGGAAAATATTATAATTCTCCTGTTGTGCTTATGGTTTCAAAATCTTTTAAATCGACAATTTGATCAAAAGAATAGCGGATAAACATTTTTCCTACTTGATAGGAATCGTATTTTTTATATGGCTGATTAAAAGCCATATTTACTAAAGTCTCTACTTGATTTTGTCCTGAGCCGGTGGTTAAATAGCACCAAGCTGGGAATCTTGGATTGATTTCAATTAATTTATAAACCTCTTCTTTATCTTCGCTACATTTGATAAATTCTAATTCAAAAGGCCCATTCCATTTGGTTTTACGAACCATTTTTTCGGTAATTTCCAGCAATTCTTTATCGTCAAGAGTAATGCCAGACCACGCTTTTCCTTTGTCGGTAATGTATAGCTTTCGCATTGGAACCGCACCCAAAAGATTTCCTTTTCCGTCGCCAATTCCACAGACATTTACTTCCACTCCTCTAACAAATTCTTGAAGCAAAATAGGCAGTCCCCATTCCGATGATATTTTATTAAAATACTGATTGGCTTGCTCTAAGTTATAAGCGATTTTCGCATCATAAAACTTTCCTTTTATGACCATTGGAAACCCGATTTGGTCTACATGTGATGAGATTTCTTTGGAATTATAAACCTGCTGTGCTTTCGGAACATTCAAGCCGTTTCGTATTCCATATTCATACAAACTAACTTTGTGTCGAGCCTCAAATTGCTCCAAGGTAGGGAGTGCCATTTTAATATTTAATTCAAATAGAAATTTATTTTCCAATCGAATAAAACTAAACAACTCCGCATCAAAATTTGGGAAGAGAAAATCTATATTTTCTATTTCGTTAATGTGTCGAATTCGATCAAAAAGCACTTCTTGTCCCGCTGTTGGATACGGAATTTGATAGACTTTATCTACGTATTCTCGCAAGTATATAACAGGTTCCAAAGCTTCATAAGCCAGTCCAATAATGCGAACATTAAAGGATTCAGCATCTTTCAAACTTCGGATTACAGCAAAACCGGGTCCTGGAGAATCAACCGCATTAAGCCCAGTTACCGCAATGGTGTAGGTTGGTTTTTGATTACTGCCCATTTTCAATTAATTTAAAGCTTTTTAGCATATTGATGAAGTCGTAATAGTCTTTTTCGAATGTGTCTTCATCTGTAATGTAGTCCTCTAAAATCTCCCTTTTTATAGTTTCATAATCCTTACCTTCTTGTAATAAGTCCAGAATATATTTTCCAATAGGATTCAATGAATAAGAATCTCCTGAAGTAGGATTAAATAAAAATCCAGTTTCACTTATAGCAATGTTTTTTTTTAGCTGCATGTTGGTTTATTTTATACCAACAAAAATAGTGTAGTAGTAAAAATCCATCTTTACACAATTACCAAAAAATGGTGTAACATTTTGTGTGAAGGCGAAATAAAGAAATTTTATTTTGCAATCTGCAAAAAGGAAAGGTTAAACAGCAAGAACGATATTTATATTTCTTCCAATGAAATAAGGTTAGGATACGGATTTTCTTTGAATTCGGAAATGGTTAAACCAGTCTGTTTCTTGAATTGATTACTCATATATTGCACACTGCTATACTCCATCATATAGGCTATTTCGCTAGCGCTATAATCATTCGATAAAATCAAATTTTTTATTTTCTCTATTTTCAAAGCTAGGATATACTGCTCGAGAGTTCTTTTCGTGTTTGTAGAAAAAATTTTACTCAACTTTTCGTAAGGCAATTGTAGTTTTTGACTAATGTAGTCGGAGTTTCTAATTAAGGAATTGGTGTTGTTTGAGTAATGAATGAGTTCTATGGCTGCGATTTTTATTTTTTCAACAATAATCAAATCCTTGTTTTCTATAATCGAAAAATCTAATTCGTTATGGAGTTTATTCGTAATATCATCTACAGAAATGAGTTCTTTATTGTAAAACAGCGCTAATTGTCCGAGTCTTATATAGTGAATATCAACCCCTTCCAATCCTTTGAAATACATTTCAATTAGCTTTATTCCGCTAGTAGAAATTAAGTTTTTAATTGATAATTCAATGTAATCGCGCCCCATTTTTTGGCTGTGTTTTTTCAACAAATATATAGCAATATTCAACTATAAAAATACTAGTTCATTGATTTTTGAAACCTGTTCTATTTTTAGCAAACAAATAGTGTTGATTCTATGATCTCACCATTTAATGAGTATAAGAAAAGAACATCGTTCCAATCAAAAATACTTATTCCTAGAATAATTATTTGATGATAATAATTTTGCTTAAAAAAAAATTAAAAAACATGAAATAATATAAAAAACCCGTTTCAAACTAATGAAACGGGTTTCTCTATAAATGAACCTTTAGTAAACTAAGATTTGATTACTCTACTTTATGACTCACGCGGAGGTCTTGGCAAAAGTGCTTTTCTGGACACTTTTTCTTTTCTTGTTTTTGGATCCATACCTAAGTATTTCACTTGAAAAACATCACCCATTTTCACTACATCCGAAACGTTTTCTGTGCGTTCCCATGCTAACTCAGATACGTGTAATAAAACTTCGTTTCCTGGAGCTGATGTATATTCTACAACCGCACCAAAATCAAGCATTTTGATTACTTTCACTTCATAAGACTCATTCATTTGAGGCTTGAAAGTGATGGATTTAATTTTAGCCAATACCGCTTCAATTCCAGCAGGATCGGTTCCTAAAATTTCTATAATTCCTTCTTCCGTAATTGGATCTTCATTGATAACAATTGTTGTTCCTGTAGCTTTTTGTAATTCTTGAATTACTTTTCCACCAGGTCCAATCAATGCACCAATGAATGCATTTGGAATTCTTCTGGTAATGATCTTAGGAGAATGTGCTTTAACATCTGCATTTGGTTTGTCTAATGTTTCCAATATTTTACCAAGAATGTGCAAACGTCCATCACGAGCTTGAGCTAAAGCTTGCTCCATGATTTCGTATTTTAATCCGTCGATTTTGATGTCCATTTGACAAGCTGTAATCCCTTCAGAAGTTCCAGTTACTTTGAAATCCATATCTCCTAAGTGATCTTCGTCACCCAAAATATCAGATAAAACAGCAAAACGATCTCCGTCTGTAATTAATCCCATTGCAATTCCAGAAACAGGACGAATCATTTGAATACCAGCATCCATCAAAGATAATGTTCCAGCACAAACTGTTGCCATTGAAGACGAACCGTTCGATTCTAAAATTTCTGACACTACACGAATGGTGTAAGGACAATCAGCAGGAATCATATTTTTCAAAGCTCTTTGCGCCAAGTTTCCGTGACCTACTTCTCTTCTTGAAGTTCCTCTTAAAGGACGCGCTTCACCAGTTGAGAATGGAGGAAAATTATAATGCAAATAGAATTTTTCTTCTCCTTGTTCAGATGGGGAATCAATTTGGTTAGCTTCTCTAGATGTTCCTAAAGTGGCTGTCGCCAATGCTTGAGTTTCTCCACGAGTAAACAATGCCGATCCGTGAACCGATGGCAAATAATTTACTTCACTCCAGATTGGTCTGATTTCTGTAGTTTTTCTACCGTCTAAACGAGTTCCTAAATCTAGAGTTACGTTACGAACGGCTTCTTTATTAGTTTTGTAAAAATATTTACCCACTAAATCACCGTTTTCAGCCAATTCTTCAGCAGTAAACAACCCTTTTACTTCTTCTTTTACAGCGTCAAATGCAGCTGAACGTTCGTGTTTAGCAGAACCTTTACTAGCAATAGCATAAATTTTATCATAAGCTGCAGCTTTTACTTTAGCGTAAATAGCATCATCTGTTCTTTCAGTTTCATAAGTACGAACTTCTTTTTTACCAAAAGCAGCTTGCAATCTTTCTTGAGCTGAAATTTGATTTTTGATGTGTTCGTGTGCAAATTTAATGGCTTCTAACATTTCTGCTTCTGAGATTTCTTTCATTTCTCCTTCTACCATTGCGATAGAATCCATAGAAGCTCCAATCATCATATCGATGTCAGATAATTCTAATTGCGCACGAGATGGATTAATGATGAATTTTCCATCAATTCTTCCAACTCTAGCTTCAGAGATTAAAGTTTCAAAAGGAATGTCAGACAATGCTAATGCTGCTGATGCTGCTAAACCGGCTAAGGCATCTGGCATAACATCTTCATCATAAGACATTAACTGAATCATAACTTGAACTTCAGCGTGGTAATCATCTGGGAAAAGCGGACGCAAAACACGGTCAACTAATCTCATTGTTAATACTTCGTTGTCACTTGGACGCGCTTCTCTTTTGAAGAAACCACCTGGAAAACGACCTGCTGCTGCAAATTTTTCGCGATAATCTACCGTTAAAGGTAAGAAATCGATACCTGGACTTGCTTTTCTCGAGGAAACAACTGTACCTAAAATAACAGTTTTCCCAATTCTTACTACTACAGCTCCGTCAGCTTGTTTAGCCAAACGGCCTGTCTCGATTGTGATGTTTCTTCCATCACCTAAATCGATGCTTTCTACAAATAATTGTGGAATCATAATTTTTTTTCTAATTGATTATACAATGGGTTTTAGTTGTGTTGTAGTGTTGTAGTTGTTGCGTAGTTAATGCCTAAAACCCAATGAAAAACCAAACTTTTTTAAAACGTATAAAAACAAAAAGAGGCACTTTCGCACCTCTTTACTATATTGATTATTTTCTAATACCCAATACTTTGATAATTTCACGATACCTGTTGATTTCTGTCTTTTTCAAGTAATCTAGCAACGATCTTCTTTTACCTACTAACAGTACCAATGAACGCTCAGTATTATAATCGTGACGATTTTTTTTCAAGTGCTCGGTAAGGTGACTGATTCTGAAAGTGAACAAAGCGATTTGAGCTTCTGATTTTCCAGTGTTTGTTTTTTCTCCGTGTTTTGCGAAGATTTCTTCTTTAACTTCTTTCGTTAAATACATTCCAATATTATTTAAATGATTATTATGTATGTCTCACATCTATTGTAAGACGGGTGCAAAGGTAATTTTTATTTTTGAAAATGCAATACAAATTAGCTATTAATTGAATCCTTGTATCTACTAAAATAATCTAGCAAATTACCTTTATGAAATTCTAAAAACCATTTGACCTTTTAAAAGGTGATTGATAAACTTGCTCTTGCGGCCTGCTTTGTACTGATATTGGCAAGGAAAATCTACACCTCACTTTTCGTCCTCTTTGTTCGCCAGGTGTCCAATTATCGCAATTTTTCAGAACCCGTAAAGCTTCTTCGCCTGTTCCGTATCCTATATCTCTGAGAACTTTGGGCTCCACTATTTTTCCATCTATATCTACGATGAAAGTGACGTAAATTTTACCCGTGAGATTATTTCTACTCGCTTCTTGAGAAAGATTAAAACTCTTTCCGATATACCTGTAAAATCCGTCCATCCCGTTTTTAGGCTTTGGTTTTGTTTCCAATTCGGTGTACTGATTAGACACATTATTTTCATCAAAATGTTCTCCGGAAATAAATTTTCCACCTTTGTAGGTCTCAACAAATCTATCCTTACGAACTGTATATTCCCAAATTCCTTCTTTAAAACCGTTTTTTATGTCTCCTTTTGAAGATTCTTTTTCTCCTTTTTCTTCTAAAAAGCCATTGCCATCAACCACTTTCTGAACGCCATTCTCGTCCCAAAATTGATTTGTTTTATGTTTTGAATTTCCTTTTTTATCATCCTCTACATATTCTCCTTCTAATTTTTTACTGCCATTTTCATACCATTCAAAGTCTTTACCATTTTTAAGCCCTTTGACATAATTAGTTGTTGATTTTTTAACGCCATTTTTATAATAATTCACTACCTCTCCATCATAAGAGTAGCCATTATTAGTTTTCGAAGCACCTTCCATTCGCACTACTCCTGATCGATAGTATTCCTGAACAGCATAACTTTCTTTGACTAATTTAGAGTCTTTGACTACTCTAATATAAGCATAATCCATTGATTTGGTAACCACATTAGTAGAGTCTAGAAAAACACAAGTATCATTTGGAGAAAGTACAATTTCGTTATTAGAAACTTGTGAGATACCCATTTTTGGCAGTAAAATAAATAAAATAGAAAATAGAATTGGTTTCATAAAATGCTTTTTGATTGAAAAGTTGCTTGAATTTGAAATTATTTTAGTTGGAACTTTGAATTGAAATTGGTAAAGAAAAAGTACATTTCACTTTTTGCCCTCTTTGTTCGCCAGGTTTGAAACCATCATAATTTGTTAAGATTCGCAAAGCTTCTGCACCTGTTCCGAAGCCAATATCTCTTAAAACTCTAGGCTCTATAACTTTTCCCTCTTTATCTACTACAAATGTTAGGAAAATTTTTCCCGACAATCCTCGCACATCAGGCGTTCTAAAGTTTTTGCCAACGTATCTGTAAAATTCTTTAATCCCATTTTTGGGTTCAGGTCTAATTTCGACTTCAGTATATTTATAAGACACATTATTTTCATCAAAACTTTCTCCTGAAATTAATTTTTCGTCTTTATAGGTTTCTTTATATTTCCATTTTAATTTATTAAATGAACCTTCCCAATCTCCGTCTTTAAATCCATTTTTAAATTCTCCTTTTGAAGATTCGTTTTCTCCTTTTTCCTCAAAAAAACCATTGCCATCGACTACTTTTTGGATGCCATTTTCATCCCAAAATTGATTTGTTTTTAGCATTAATTTTAATGTTTTTTTTATCCTCATAAAAATCTCTGTCTGATTTTTTATCGCCATTTTCATACCATTCTAGGTTTTTTCCGTTAGGTCGTGATTTTACATAATTTGTAACTGCTTTTTTATTACCGTTATCGTAATAATAAATAAAAGCCCCTTCCTTTGAGAAACCATCTTTGGTTTTTGACTTTCCCTCCATTTTCATAACTCCCGATTTGTAATATTCGAGAATGTCGTAACTATCTTTTTCTAACTTGTAATCTTTAATTATTCTAAAATATATAAAATCGTGCGATTTAGTTTCTTGGTAAGTTGAGTCAAGATAAATTAACTTATCATTGTCAGAAAAATTTATTATATTATTTATAGAGTTCTGAGAAATAGCAACTTTGGGAATTAAAATAAATAGAATTGAAAATAGAATTGGTTTCATAAAAAGACAGGTTGTTTTAAAACCCAAATGTACTACTTTTAATACAACAATGCTATTTCTTCATTCACAAATTCTAGAAAATGTTCGTCAGCTTCGGTAAAGGGGTTCAGAACGTGGCTATCAATATCAATTTGCCCAATATTTTCTCCATTTACAAAAAGCGGCACCACAATTTCGGACTTTACGGTAAAACTACAAGCAATATAATTGTCCTGTGCCGCAACATCTGGAACTACAAAATTGGCATTAGAAACCGCCACTTGCCCACAAATACCTTTTCCAAATGGAATTACTGTATGATCGGTTTCGGCACCAACATATGGACCCAAATGCAAG
>JBBQSZ010000008.1:0-74065 GCA_038234745.1 Flavobacteriales bacterium
ATCGGGTCGAATCGGTATTTTCAGCGCCAGCGCATTGTCAGGCGCCTTCCATTTGAAAAGATTGGGTGCCATTATGAACAGGATTATCTACAACTTTCTGATTTGCATTCCCGGTTCCATTATATCTCAGATTCCAACCTGTTGGAAACGAGCCTAAAATATCGGTTTCAAACGTGTCGTTAATAATAAAAGTTTGAGCCGATAAAAGAGTGGTAAAAAGAGCCGAAAGGAAAAGTAATTTTGTTTTCATGACCTTAGAATTTGGTTAGAAGTTAAATCCGTTTTAACGTAAAGACGTTGTCTTAAAGTTACGACCTAAAAACTTCTTAAACAAGTAGAGTAGTTCTAAATTAGACAGTTAGATTTTTAAATCTTATTTATTCAATATCGCTGAGGAGATTGTTATAAAGTCAAAATAAAAGTTATTTATTTTTCATAGATCAAGTTATGCGTAAAGTAAGGCTAAGTATTCTAATGCTTAAAAACAGGAGGATTTAATTATAGTAAAGCAGATATTTATGAGCTTTCTGTACTCAAGAATTTTTTATGAATTGTTTTTTGTCTATTCCCTTTTGATAAACTACTTTTGCAAAAGTTTAAAAATCAAATTATAATTTCATTGAATACAATACCAAATACAATTTCCATAAAATCGATTTACATTGATTTCAAAGCAATTACTAAAGCTGGATTGGCTATCAGTGTTGTTTTTTCGTCAATAGCAGGATTTTTGTTGGGTGTTCCTGATTTTCATTCTTTGCATTGGTTTGTTTTATTAAAGCTTGCCGTTGGTGGCTATTGTATGGTTGGCGCATCTAATGCTTATAATCAAGTAATCGAAAAAGATCTTGACGCCTTGATGGATAGGACTAAAAATCGCCCAGTTCCTGCGGGAAGGATGGCTCCGAATGTGGCTTTAATTGTCGCTAGCATTCTTACTCTTATCGGCATTATATTGCTTTATACCATCAATCCTAAAACAGCAATGTTTGGTGCTATTTCAATATTTTTATATACTAGTTTTTATACACCATTGAAAACAGTGACTTCTTTGTCGGTTTTTGTGGGTGCAATTCCAGGAGCAATTCCTTTTATGTTGGGTTGGGTTGCCGCAACAGGCAATTTTGGCATCGAAGCTGGAACATTATTTCTGATTCAGTTTTTCTGGCAATTTCCCCATTTTTGGGCAATAGGTTGGTTTTTATATGAAGATTACGAAAAGGCAGGTTTCTTTATGTTGCCTACAGGAAAAAAAGATAAAGGAACCGCTTTACAAATAATATTATATACCATTTGGCTTATTATAGCGTCGCTTTTGCCTTCTTTGGGTTATACAGGGCAATTATTTATTTCGCCAGTTGCAGCAGTTTTTGTCTTTTTGCTTGGACTTTGGATGCTTTTTTATTCGGTAAAATTGTATCAATTGAGAACAGCAAAAGCGGCAAGAACATTAATGCTAGTAAGTGTTTCATACATCACTTTATTGCAATTAATTTATATATTTGACAAAATTTTAAGATAGATATGACAACGACAATGACCGCCGAAGAGCATAAATCAAGAACAGCAAGATCCTATAAATTGCTACTATTGTTTGCTATGATCAGTATGATTATGATGTTTGCAGGACTTACAAGTGCTTTTGTAGTGAGTAAATCCAGAGCCGATTGGTTAAAAGATTTTCAATTGCCAACAGCGTTTTATTTTAGTACTGCTGTAATAATGTGTTGCAGTATCACGTTTCATTTGGCCAAAAAAGCCATCCAAAAAGACAATCAAAAAGCCACAACATCATTTCTATTGGCAACATTAGCATTAGGAATTTTATTTGTAGTATTACAATTTATGGGTTTCGGACAAATTGTAGCTAGTGGTTACTACTTTACAGGAGCCGAAAGTTCCATCACAACAACATTTTTATATATTGTTACCGTAGTGCATTTATTGCATTTAGCTGGCGGATTAATTGCGCTATTTATTATCATTTTCAAGCAATTGAAACACAAATACAATTCAACTCAAACTCTTGGGATTGAACTAGGTGCAATGTATTGGCACTTCCTAGATTTATTGTGGATTTATTTATTTTTATTTTTATTTTTCTTTGAATAAGAAAAATTGTAGATTTGAAAACTTTTAACTAAATTTTTTTATGGACACAGTTACAACTTCAAATAGTGGAGAAAAAGTATGGGGAGGCGGAGATACTCAGCCACTAGGAGCAAGTTATGGCAAATTAATGATGTGGTTTTTTATCGTGTCAGATGCTCTAACCTTTTCAGGATTCCTTGCTGCTTATGGGTTTTCAAGATTTAAATTCATTGAGACTTGGCCAATAGCCGATGAGGTTTTTACTCACGTTCCGTTCATGCATGGAAACCCTCAACCAATGTTATATGTCGCTTTTATGACATTTGTATTGATTTTTTCATCGGTAACTATGGTTCTTGCTGTTGATGCGGGTCATCAATTAAAAAGGGATAAAGTAGTCATTTATCTATTTTTAACCATTATTGGAGGTTTAATATTCGTTGGTTCACAAGCTTGGGAATGGAAAAACTTCATTAAAGGTGAATATGGAGCGGTTGAAACCAAAGGAGGAAGTTTGCTTCAGTTCGTTGACACACAAGGCCATCGAGTAGCACTTGCTGATTTTGCTGCCACATTGCCAGAAGATAGAGAACAATTGACAAGAGATAAAGGAAAATGGTTCATGGAAGAAGCTTCCTTACCCTCTTTTTCAGTAGCCGAAGTTCAAGCGGGTTTTAAGGCGCATCCCAACATTTTAGTAAGAACAGAACATATTGATGCCAATAAGAAAAAAACGGTTCTTTCTAGAACAGAATCAGAACTACGACTCAAAGATGCCCATCTTGTAGTTGAAGGCGCAAACCTGACCAGAAATGAATATGGTAGCAAGTTGTTTGGTGATTTCTTTTTCTTTATTACTGGTTTCCACGGTTTTCACGTATTTTCAGGTGTGATTATTAATATTATCATCTTCTTTAATGTGTTACTTGGAACCTACGAGAAAAGAAAAAGTTATGAAATGGTTGAAAAAGTCGGGCTCTATTGGCACTTTGTTGATTTAGTTTGGGTATTTGTTTTCACAGTTTTCTATCTAGTTTAATAAAAAAAATAATAGTATGTCACACGCACACGTTTCTAACACAAAAAGAATTTGGACTGTTTTTGGTTTATTATCCATAATAACCATTGTTGAAGTAGCTTTTGGTATAACAAAACCTGGATTTTTGCACAACAATAGCTTATTAGGATTGAACTTGTTGAACTACCTATTCATCATTTTAACTGGGGTGAAAGCTTATTATATTGTATATGCGTTTATGCATATGGAAGGAGAGAAGCCAGGGTTGCAAAACGCTGTAATTTGGCCGCTTATATTTTTAGTTGCTTATTTGCTTTTCATTTTATTGATAGAAGGTCATTATATATTCGAGGTTTTTAAAAACTCTACCATAAAGTGGAATTTTTAACAAAATATTAATTCAAAAAAAAGGTGCGCTTTGCGTGCCTTTTTTTATTTTTGTACACTATACTTCGGCACAATTATGAAAAAAAATATTGTTCTCTTCATTCTTTTTATTTTACCCATTGTGGCTTATCTTTTTTTCGCATCTGGAATAAACAGCTTTACAAAATTGCCTATCATTACTCCTAAAGTTGCTGATTTTGGTAACTGGAAAACTTTAAAAAACGAAAAAGTTACATTAAATGAAAAGATTACAATTCTCGGCTTTTCGGGAACTAACCTCTTGAGAAATAGAGGAAATTATTTCAATTTAAACGAAAAAATTTATCAGCGATACCACACGTTCAAAGATTTGCAATTTGTGGTGGTATGTCCTTTAGGAACCGAACTTCAAGCTGAAAAACTGATAAATACTTTGGATGATTTTACTGATGTAAGCCAATGGCATTTCATATTTGCGACACCCGAAGAAGTTAATAGTTTCTATAACCAATTAAAATTGGTTGGAAAATTAGATGCAGACTTAGGGACTCCTAACGTTTATATTCTGGATAAAGAAAGAAACCTTAGAGGCAGGAAAGAAAAAAAAGGATACAAGGAAGGCTATAACACTTTTCATCCATCAGAATTGAGTAACGAAATGCTTGATGATTTCAAAGTGATTCTCTACGAATATCGTGCGGCACTCAAGAAAAATCATAATGCTACAAAACAGCTTTAAATTTTAGAAATAATGCTTAAAAATAAATCATACATCGGGATTTCGTTTATTATTTTGATTTTCGGAATTTATGCTGTTCCTAAGATTGTGGATCGTTTTCAAAATAATGAAATTGTAAAAGGCGATCGATTAGACAAAGTTTCGAAAGTAACTGTTGATAATTCAAAACTAGAGAAAATTGGACCTGTTCCTAAATTCGAATTAATCAATCAAGATAACGTTAAGATAAGTAATCAAACCTACAAGGGGAAAGTATATGTTTTAGAGTTTTTCTTCTCGACTTGCCCTTCTATTTGCCCAAAAATGAATCAAAGTATGTTGCAAATTGAAAAAACATTCTTTGGCAATCCTAATTTCGGATTGGTTTCTATTTCTATTGATCCGGAACACGATACGGCTGCTGTTTTGAAAGCACATAGAGAATTATTGGGTGTAAAATCATCCAATTGGAATTTCTTAACAGGCGATAAAGCCTATATTTTTGATTTGTCTAATAAAGGGTTTAATCTTTATGCAGGACAAAATAATAAAGCGAAAGGCGGTTTTGAACATTCAGGATTATTTGCCCTAATTGATAAAAACGGTCTCATTCGTTGCCGAAAAGACGATTATGGAAATCCTATTTTGTATTATGATGGTTTGGATAAAAAAGGCGTTAGAGATATTCAGCAAGACATTGCCATTTTACTAAAAGAATAAAGATGGAAGACAAATCATTGGAAAAAAAATTCAGCAAGTTTATTATATTTATTTCAATCTTAATTCCCTTTGTTGTTGCGGTTCTTCTTAGTGTTAGACTAAAAGATTTTGGAATTAATGTAGCCCCACTTCATTTTCTACCACCTATTTATGCGACTATAAATGGCATAACCGCGGTTGTTTTAATTGCTGGAGTTATTGCTATCAAAAACAAAAAAAGACAATTGCACAAACGATTGATGACCACGGCAATATCGCTGTCAGTTGTTTTTTTAGTGATGTATGTTGCTTATCATTTAACTACAGATTCGACTAAATTTGGAGGTGAAGGTTCGATAAGATTGGTTTATTTCTTAATTTTAATATCACACATCGTCCTTTCAATTGTGGTGATTCCCTTAGTTTTGATCACTTATGTTCGGGCTTTAGCTGAAAAATTTGATAAACATAAAAAAATCGCTAGAATTACATTTCCAATTTGGTTGTACGTCGCAGTTACTGGAGTTGTGGTTTATTTAATGATATCCCCTTATTATGTTAATTAAAATGGAAAACTCCAAATTCCAAATTCCAAATTTCAAAGTTAAAGCTGTTCTATTTGGAATTTGTTTTTTGTTTATTGGAATTTCTTCCTACGCTCAATGTGCCATGTGTCGCGCCGCTTTACAAGGAGAAGGCAATAAGGTTCAAGCCCAAGCTGTAAATGATGGCATCGTTTATTTGATGGTGATTCCTTATCTACTTGTTGCAGGGATTGGATATTATATTTATCGAATGCGAAAAAATAAAAAAGAATAACAATTACAATTTCAATCTAAATTCTGCCTTCTAATTTTTGCCGTCTGCAATCAAAAATCGTTAATCAAAAATCTGCAGTCTATTTTTTATTTCAAACCATCCACCGAAACATTGACCGTTCCATTTACTTTTATAAAAGCTATAATGGCTTTGTTAGTCAATTGAATTTTCTGAAACTGTAAATTATCCATTTTCCCGTTGACAAAAACACCTGGCATTGGCGAATAATTTTTTAAATACGCTGCCATAGTTTGTTTGCCTTCTTCTAAATTAGGAACGATAGAATAGCGACAACTTTGTTGTATTTTTCTTAAAACCAAACCTTGTGCCAACCAATTGGCAGTTCGCATCAATTTGTTTTTGGTATCCAATGCATAATCCAATTTATCAAAAAATATTTCCTTTGTTTGGTCATTGTATTGCGGAAATCCAGTTAAATAAATGGTGCCATTTACACTGCCTAAAACGTCTAAAGCAATAACCATTTTGTCGTTTTTATGCCAAATAGTCACTTTTTGAACGGTTACTTTCTTGCTTCCAGAGCCAAATTCTTGATTAGAAAAATTCTTGGTCATAATTTTTGAAGCTTCTGCAAATGTAGAAACGGCTGCGATATTGGCAGTAATTTGGTTTGGAATTTTAGATACTGGCTTCAATATGATTTTGGACGCATCAAATTTTGAATCAGGTTTGCTTCCGACCAATGTGGTCATGGTACATTTCATCCCCATATCCATCACAAAAGCATCGTTCTTGAGAACAGCATTGGTCGAATAAATTTCGATAGGAACTATTCGCAACCAGCTTTCATAGGCTTCACTCATTTGAAAAGGCGTGCAAATTTTCTCCAAAGCCGCTAAAACGTTGGGTTTGAAATCCATCGATTTTTCTATTGCAGCATCAATTTTACTTTCAATTTTTGATCTAAAAAGTTTTACAGCAGGATTGATTAAATAAGTTACAGGAACATATTTACCAAAAACCAGCATCGTAGGACTTTCGTTCCAATCCAGTGATTTGAGTTCTGTTTTAGTGCTGAGTTTCCAGTTTGACAAACCCACTTCGCTTGTTAAAGTTAGGATTCCATCTAAGTTGAATTCTTTGTAGTTGTACATTTCGACGCCCAAGGTTTTGGTGCCAATTCGGTATTTTATCCAAGCTCTCAAAGGTAGAATTGTTTTTATTTTTGCGCCGGAACTTTCTTTGTCGTTTGCTATAGTTATGGGAGCCAATTTCCAGATTTTCATCTCGATATTGTCATCAACCATGTTGTTGTCTTCGTAAATTAAACCATTTAAAAGGGCGTTAGTTTGATGTTCAATGTCTTTTAATTTTACATTGATGGGTAAATTTATAAAGGAAGGAGCAGTTTCATAAACCAATGGACTGGCATCGTCTGGTTCTGGTTTTAGTGCTGCTATTTTATTGGAGGTAGAACAGCTTGAAAGTAGTAAAACAAGTAGAATTGAGATTAGAATCTTATGATGTTTTAACATTAGTTTTTTTGTTTGAAGAAACAAAATTAATAAAACAAATATATTTTTCGGCTTTAGGATGTAACATATTTATAGAAAATAGGTCTTATAACAAAACAGCTTGCAACGTTTAACGTTTTCTTGTTAAAATCTTGCTTAAAGAATTCTTAAATTTGTTTAAAACACCTAAAATGATTGAAATTAAAGACTTACATAAATCGTATAAAGTAGGAGGTTCTGAATTGCATGTTTTAAAAGGAATCAATTTCAATATCAAAGAAGGAGAATTAGTTGCCATTATGGGTTCGTCTGGTTCAGGAAAGTCAACACTTCTTAATATTCTTGGAATTCTGGATGAAGCCGATTCTGGAGCTTATATTTTAGATAAAATGCCGGTCAAAAATCTAAATGAAACAATTGCGTCCAAATATCGAAACCAATTTCTAGGTTTTGTTTTCCAATCCTTTAATTTAATAAATTATAAATCTGCTCTGGATAATGTAGCAATGCCGCTATATTATAAAGGAATTAAAAGAAAAGAACGCAACGAAATTGCGATGAGTTATCTTGAAAAAGTGGGTCTTGCTTCACATTCGCATCATTTGCCAAGTGAACTTTCGGGTGGACAAAAACAACGTGTTGCAATTGCTCGTGCATTGGCATCAAACCCAAAAGTACTTCTTGCCGATGAACCAACGGGCGCTTTGGATACTGCCACTTCCTATGAAGTGATGGAACTGATTCAAGGAATCAATGACGAAGGAAAAACTATTTTGATAGTTACACACGAACCGGATATTGCCGCAATGTGCAAGAGAAATGTGGTTTTGAAAGATGGACTTATCATTGATGATAAATATGTAGAACAAGTAAGAGCGTCATCGTATGTTTAATATAGAACGTTGGCAGGAAATATTTGATGCAATTGCAAAAAATAAGATGAGAACTTTTCTAACGGGAACTTCTGTTGCCTCAGGTATTTTTATTTTAGTGATTTTGCTAGGAGCTGGAAAAGGTCTCGAGAACGGAATTGCCAAACAATTCGAAAACGATGCTGATGGCGTTATTTGGATTTGGACAGGAGCTACCTCTAAAGAATATAAAGGACTGAATCCTGGAAGACGCATTCAGTTGCGCAACAGTGATTTTGACTTATCGAAACAAAAATTTGAAGGTCAAATAGATAAAAAAAGTTCGAGATATGGTGTTCGCGATGGAAATATCGTCTATGGAAAAGAAACTGGAAACTATGATTGTCAAGGAGTTTTTCCAGATTTTCAAACTATAGAAAAAGTGACTATTGTGGATGGCAGATTTGTTAATAACATTGATTTGCAGACGAACAGGAAAATAGTTGTAATTGGGCAAAAAGTAAAACAAGATTTGTTTAAAGAAAAAAATCCTATCGGAGAACAAGTTGCAATTAACAATGTCAAATTTGAAGTAGTTGGCGTTTTTACAGATCCAGGTGGGGAGCGAGAAGAGTCGAGAGCCTATTTGCCTATTTCAACAACACAACAAGTGTTTGGAAGTGGAGGGGATAAAATAAATAATATGTCTTTCACGCTGCGTAAAAAGAACAACTATGACGATGCGCTTGCCGAATCAAAAAAATTTACTGAAGGAATTAGTCAAATGCTGAAAGGCAAAAATTCCGTTGCGCCAGATGATACAAGTGCTATAGGAATTCGCAGTACGGTAGAAGATATAAAGCAGTTTTATGATTTGAATTTGTATATCAGATTGTTTTTTTGGTGGGTTGGAATTTGCACAATCATCGCAGGAGTTGTGGGAGTTAGTAATATTATGTTGATCATCGTAAAGGAACGAACTAAGGAAATTGGAATCCGAAAAGCGCTGGGAGCAACACCACTTTCTATTGTTGGAATGATTTTGCACGAATCTATTTTTATAACCACAATAGCTGGATTTGTTGGGCTTTTGTCTAGTTTGGCACTTTTAGAACTGGTTGGACCACAAATCAAAAGCGACTATTTCTTAAATCCAGAAGTCGATTTTAGTATTGCATTAACCACATTAGGTTTGCTAATATTTGCCGGAGCTTTAGCAGGATTTTTTCCAGCTTATCGCGCAGCAAAGATAAAACCGATTGTAGCACTTAGAGACGAATAATTATGTTTGATAGAGATAAATGGTTGGAAATTTTAGAAGCATTGACCGCAAACACTTTTCGGACAATTCTGACTGCCTTTGGAGTTTTCTGGGGAATATTCATATTGGTAATATTGCTTGCGGCTGGAAATGGCTTGGAGAATGGGGTAAAAAAAGGTTTCTCCGGAATGGCGACAAACACGATGTTTATGTGGACACAAACCACTTCAAAACCCTATAAAGGGCTGCCAAAATCAAGAAGGTTTACTTTTGAAAATAGTGATGTTCCCGCTTTAAAAGAAAAATTTCCAGATCTTTTGTATGTTTCTCCAAGAAATCAATTGGGAGGTTTTCGAGGTGGAAATAACGTGGTTAGAGGAACCAAAACAGCGGCTTTTGGTGTTTATGGAGATTATCCAGAATATGCAAAGCAGGAATCGATGGATATCGTCAAAGGGCGTTTTGTGAACTATCAAGATATAGAATTGAGACGCAAAGTAGCTGTAATTGGTCAAGGTGTGATTGATGGATTGTATGAAAAAACAGAGGAGGTTATTGGTACATATATAAAAGTCAACGGAGTTAATTTTATGGTTGTTGGGATTTATAAGAAAAAATCAAATGGCAACAATGGTGATGCTGAGGAAGATCAAAAAAATATTTTTACACCATTTACAGCTTTTCAACAAGCTTTTAATTTCGGGAACAATGTGGGTTGGATGGCAATTACCGCAAAGGACAATGCATCAATTACCGATATAAAACCACAAATTCTAGAATTTATGAAATCTAGACATTCCATAAGTCCTGATGATGAACGAGCTATTGGAAATTTTGATTTGTATGAAGAGTTTAGTAAAGTGCTTGGATTATTTACCATTCTAAGATTCATCGCCTATTTTGTTGGAACTTTAGTTTTGCTTTCAGGAGTTATTGGGATTTCAAATATTATGCTGATCGTAGTGAAAGAACGCACCAAGGAGATTGGAATTCGACGAGCTTTAGGCGCAACACCTGCAGCAATCAGGTCTCAAATATTGTTAGAAGCCATATTTTTAACCATTTCATCCGGAATGTTAGGCATTGCAGCAGCCACAGGAGTTTTGATTTTGGTCAATAAAATTTTAGATTCCATGCCAACGGAACCATCTATGTTTGCGAACCCAAGCGTCGATTTGCGGGTAGTATTTTTTGCTTTACTAATATTGGTGGGTTCTGGATTGTTGGCCGGATTTATCCCTGCACAAACCGCCATAAAAGTCAAACCAGTTGACGCATTAAGAACAGAATAAAGTATCAATCAAATAGAAATCAAATTAAAAACCATTACAATGAAAAAAGGAGTAACCATAACAATTTTAATTTTAATAGCCATTTTATTTTTTGGTGCACTGTATTATTTGTATGCTAAAAATCAGGAATCACCAGTGGTTTTTGAAACTGATAAAACCGAAATTAAAACCATTATCAAAAATACAATTGCAACCGGAAATATTGTTCCAGACGAAGAAGTTCTAATCAAACCAAATATTTCTGGGATTATAGAGGAAATATATATTAAAGCGGGTCAAACGATAAAAGCGGGTGATTTAATTGCTAAAATAAAAGTAGTTGCCAATGTTTCCAATTTAAGCAGCACTCAAAATCAGGTTCAATCGGCAAAAATAAACTTAGATAATCAAGAAAAATCATTCCAAAGACAAAAAACATTGTTCGATAAAGGCGTTATTTCTGCCAATGATTTCGATGCAGCACAATTAGCTTACAAACAGGCAAAACAGAATTACACCGCGTCAAAACAAGGATATGATATTGTAAAAACAGGAACAACTTCGGGATTGGGAAATTATGCCAACACTTTAATTCGGTCTACCGTAAACGGAATGGTACTTGAGGTGCCTGTGAAAGTTGGAAATCAAGTTATCGAAAGTAATAATTTTAACGAAGGAACGACTATTGCCAGTGTTGCCGATGTTGGGAAAATGATATTTGTTGGAAAAATTGACGAGTCTGAAGTAGGAAAAATAAAAGTAAACTTACCAATCGAAATCACTGTTGGAGCCATCGAAAACAAAAAATTTGATGCCGTTCTAACGGATATTGCTCCAAAAGGAAAAACGGATAACGGAGCTATTCAATTCGAAATAAAAGCATCGTTGTCCAATAGAGACGATACCTTTATTAGAGCAGGTTTGAGCGCTAATGCTTCCATTATTTTAGACAAAGCTGATAAGGTTATGGCAATTAAAGAAGCCTTAATTCAGTTTGATGCTAAGACGCAAAAACCATTTGTAGAAGTGCAAACAACAACTCAAAAATTCGTTAGAAAAAACATAGTTTTGGGTGTTAGCGACGGTATTTATGTGCAAATAAAAAGTGGATTAAAATCTTCAGATAAAATAAAAATTTGGAACCAAGGCTTGAAAACTGAAGAGCCAAAGTCATAAACTTGCCTATTAAAAAGAAATTCGATTTTAAAAAAAATATAAAATTTGTGTAGTATCTTTGCTACGCTTTCATTCAGAAAATATGAAAAAAACTAAATATATCCCGCTCGTAATTATTCTGCTGTTTGGTTTGTCTATCCAAGCGCAAACCAAAAAATGGACATTAGAAGAATGTGTTAAATACGCCATTGACAAAAACATCACTATCAAACTAACCGAATTAGACACTAAAACGGCAGCGATTGACAAAAGAGGTGCTCAAGGGAATTTTTTACCTTCGCTTAATGCCAATGCCTCTCATTCTTGGAATGTCGGTTTAAATCAAGATATCACAACAGGGCTTTTGCGAAATCAAACCACACAATTCACATCTGCCGGAGCTGGGGTTGGTATTGATATTTACAAAGGATTGCAGCATCAAAACACGCTCCGTAGAGCTAACCTTTCGATTATTGCGGCTAAATATCAACTGACAAAAATGAAAGAAGATGTAGCCTTAAATGTGGCTAATGCTTTTTTGCAAGTGCTTTTTAACAAAGAAAATTTGAAAGTACAAATAGAGCAAAAAGCTAATAACGAAAAACAGTTTACTCGTTCCGAAGAATTGGTAAAAGCAGGTTCCGTTCCAAAAGGAGATTTGTTGGACATAAAGGCAACGGTAGCTTCAGATGGTCAAAAAGTCGTGGCTGCCGAAAATGCGTTGTTGATTTCTAAATTATCTTTGGCACAATTGCTTCAATTAAAGGAATTTTATGATTTTGATGTCACCGATGATACGAAAGCAAAAGATGAAAACAACATCTTGTCTCAAACTCCAGTTTCTATTTATGAAAAAGCCAAGGAACAAAGAACAGAATTGAAAATAGCCAAAACAAATCTCGAAATATCCGAAAAAAATGTAGCCATTGCCAAAGGCGGTCTTCAACCTACACTACAAGGATTTTATAATTTTAGTTCTCGAGTTTCCTATGCTGACGTTCCCGCCTTTGATAATTCTGGAAACGTAGTAGGAACCAAAAGTTCTGCTCCATTTTTCGATCAGTTTAACAATAACAAAGGACAATCTTTTGGGGCTCAATTGTCTATCCCTATTTTTAATGGATTTTCTATTCGTAATAATGTCGAACGATCAAAGGTAAGTTTAGAAAAATCAAAAATCGCAGTCGAGCAAGAAGAATTAACTTTAGAAAGAAATGTTTATACCGCATTTACAGATGCCAAAGGTGGTTTAAACGCTTATGAATCCGCAATTACTGCATTAGAAGCGAGAGAAGAAGCTTTTAATTATGCTAAAGAAAAATACGCAGTTGGAATGATGAATTCTTTCGATTTTAACCAATCGCAAACGTTGTTTTCTGCAGCACAATCTGAAGTTCTTAGAACCAAATACGATTACATTTTCAAAATTAAAATACTTGAGTTCTATTTCGGTATTCCAATCATCAAACAATAATTTATTATGTCAAAAAAAACCATTTATTTATTAATAGGAGGAGCAGTAGTATTAATTGCTTTATTAATAGTGCTTTCTAAAACAGGTGTTATTGGAAATAAAGACAAAGGAAAATCGGTTGAAACTGCAAAAGTTAATGCGACAACAATAGTAGAAACCGTTTCGGCAACAGGGAAAATTCAACCTGAAATAGAAGTGAAAATTGCTTCTATGGTTTCTGGTGAGATTATTTCATTGCCCATAAAAGAAGGGCAAGTTGTCAAAAAAGGAGATTTGTTAGTGAAGATTAATCCCGACTTGTATACTTCTGGATTGAACAGATCTGTTGCGAATTTGTCTAGCACAAAATCAAATTTGAGTCAAGCCGATGCTTCTTTTACGGAAGCCAAATCAAGTTACGATAGAAACAAAACATTGTTCGGAAAAGGAATTATTTCTAAATCTGATTGGGATAAAGCTGTTGCTACTTTCGAAACTGCAAAAGCAGCAAAGCAAGCCGCTTATTTCAATGTTCAAAGTGCTTCGGCAACGGTCAATGAAGCCAAAGACAATCTAGGAAGAACCATTATTTATGCTCCTGCAGATGGAACAATTTCTGTCTTGAATGTCGAATTGGGCGAACGAGTTTTAGGAACACAACAAATGGCTGGAACTGAGATTCTTCGTGTTGCCAACTTGAATAATATGGAGGTTGAAGTAGATGTTAACGAAAATGATATTGTAAAGATTAAAGAAGGAGATGAAGCCAAAGTTGAGGTAGATGCTTATTTAAAAAAACAATTTAAAGGTGTTGTAACGAGTATTTCTAATTCGGCTAGCTCGACTTTAACGGCTGACCAAGTAACTAATTTCAAGGTAAAAATTAGAATTTTGAAGGAATCTTACCAAGATTTATTGATTGGAAAAGCGATAACCTATTCTCCATTTAGACCTGGAATGACTGCAACTGTCGATATTGTAACCAAATCAAGAGCAAACGTCTTGGCAGTTCCAATTAGTTCGGTTGTCGTAAAATCAGATACTACAGCTGTAAAAGGATTTAAACTCGAAGATGATAAAGATGCTGATAAAAAAACAGCGCCAAAAAGTGATAAAAAACTAGAATGTGTATTCGTGAAAGTGGGTAATAAAGCAAAAATCCGCATCATCAAAACCGGAATTCAAGACGATACTAATATTGAAATTCTTACGGGACTTAAAAAGGGAGATGTTGTTATTACAGGACCTTATTCTACAGTTTCAAAGGATTTGAATTCTGGCGATAAAGTAACAACAGATAAAGTGGAACAGAAAAAATAAGTTTTAATATCTTGAATTCTAAAATCTGCAATCTAAAAGCTAAAATTCTTTTGCCTTATATTTTAAACATTGAAACCGCTACCAAAAATTGTTCTGTTGCTTTGGCAAAAGAGGGAAAAACAATTTTATGCAAAGAAATAGCCGAAGAAGGATATTCTCACGCGGAACGTTTGCACGTTTTTATAGAAGAAGTCGTTAAAGAATCTGGAATCACTTTTCAGGATTTAACAGCAATTGCCGTGAGTCAAGGACCAGGTTCCTATACAGGATTGCGGATTGGCGTTTCAGCTGCAAAAGGTTTGTGTTTTGCCTTGGGTATTCCATTAATTGCAGTGGATACATTGCAAGTTTTAGCTTCACAAGTTGCTATTTCCAATGGTTTGATTATTCCGATGCTCGATGCTCGAAGAATGGAAGTTTACTCTGCTATTTTTAATCCAATTTTCGAAAAGAAAAGAGCTGTTCAAGCTGAAGTTATAACCGAAAACTCCTTCGAAGAATTGACAGAAACCTTATATTTTGTAGGCGATTGTGCTGAGAAATGCAAAGCTGTTTTAACTAAGAATAACTTTGTTTTCTTAGAAGAAATTAAATATCCTTCTGCAAAAGAAATGAGTTTTTTCAGCTTCGAAAAATACAAAAAAAACGACACCGTAGATGTCGCTTATTTCGAACCTTATTATTTGAAAGATTTTATGATGACTGTCTCGAAGAAGTAGTTTTAATTACGATTTTGTAGTTGATTGTTCCTTCACAAACGGCTGAATTGGAATTCCGGCCGCTCCAAAAGCAGTCACACAATCTTCTAAAGTTTCTGCAAAAACCTCTCCAAAATTTTCATTTTTTGCCCATGGTCTTACGGCAAGTTGTACGCCACTATCCGTTAGGCTTTTCACTGAAACTTCGGCTGCGGGAGTTTTTAGCACCTTTGCATTATTATTCAAAACGGTAATGATAAGGTCTTTTGCTTTCTTAATGTCAGTATCATAAGAAATCGAAATTGTAAAATCGGCTCTTCTTATTCCTTGCAAAGAGTAGTTGATAATCGTTCCATTCGACAAAGAACCATTTGGAATAAAAATAGTTTGATTATTTCCGTTAATTAATTTTGTGACAAATATTTGTATTTCACTAACTGTTCCAATAACACCTTGTGCTTCAATTGTGTCACCAACTTTAAACGGTTTGAACAAAATAATCAACATTCCGCCGGCAAAATTAGACAATGAACCTTGTAGAGAAAGTCCAACTGCAAGTCCCATTGCCCCAAGAATGGCAACGAATGAAGATGTTTCGATTCCCAATTTCGAAATAAAAGTCACGAACAACAACACTCTCAAAATCCACAATAATATGTCTGCTAAAAATTTGGTCAAGGTGGGGTCTAGTTCCCTCTTGATCATAATTTTTCGAATAAGTCTATTGATTACTCGAATCACATAAAGTCCGATGAAAAGTATCAGTAAAGCCGAAATTAATTTTGGCGAATAATCAATTAAAACTTTAATAAAAGTTTCCGCGTAATTAGCAATGTGTTCTGGATTGACTGTCATTTTTTTTGTTTAATAAAAAACCTCCTCAAAAAGAGAAGGCTTATGTTTGTTTAGCAAAAGTAAAATTTATAAAAATTAATCTACCTTTTTTTCAATTTTTGTTTCTGTAGCTTTTACTGTTTCTGTAGCTTTAGAATCAGCGTCATTTACTATAGAGTTTACTTTATCAGTAACAGTTTCTTTAGCTTTTGAGGTCAAATCTCCTACAGTATCAGCAACTTCAGCAGTTTTTTCTTTCACGCTTTCTACGATTTTTCCTAAAGCATCTGCTGCTTTATCTGAATAGTCACTTGCAACTTCTTGAGCTTGATCGGCATAAACTCCGGCTTTTTCAATAATAGGAGCAGCAGTTTCTTTTGCTTTTTCAAATGTATCTCCAGCAAATGTTTCTGCTTTTTCAATAATTGGCGCAGCAGTTTCTTTTACTTTTTCGAATGTTTCCTCCGCAAATATTTCGGCTTTGTCTAAATAAGGAGTTGCGGCAACTTTGGCTTCTTCAAATGCAGTTTCTGCATTAGTCGCAAATTCGTCGGCAGTTTTTTTGGCAGAGCCAAATAAATCTTTAAAAAATGTTGATAAACCCATAGTATTTTAAAATTAAATTAGGTGCAATAATAAGCATTTATTTAGTCTTACTTTGCTAATTCATTAATAATTTGCTGAAAATCAGTAGTTGGTTTCAAGCAAGTTTTGTTCTGACATAAATAATATAGTGTTTCTGATTCCTTAAACCGATCTTTCAAAAAAGGTAGATTCGAGTTTTTTTCTGCTCCCGCCAAAACAATATTTGGCCAGTATAATTTGTTTATTTGTGGCAAATATTCTAACGCCAAATTACCACAAAGTGCCAATTCCTTATTTTCTTCGGAATAATTCAATGCTAAATCCATCCAATTCGAATAAGCCGAAGGATATTCGATTGCTGGAATGATATTTTGCACCATGCGTCGACTTACTTTTTCATAATAGGAATGATTGAAATAAATACTCAACTGAAATAGATTTTTACCCATCACTGAGTTTGAAGCAGGAATTACGTTGTCTTCGGTTTCAAAATGCGACGTGATTAAAGCTTCGTCCAAATTAGAAGTGAAGGTAAAAAATCCTGAAGTTTCATCATAAAAATGTTCCAAACTATAATCCGTTAATTGTTTGGCATATTGAAGCCATTTCTCATCAAAAGTCACTTCATATAAACTGATAAACGCAGCGATAACAAAGCAATAATCTTCTAAATATCCGTTGATTGTGCTTTTTCCGTTTTTGTGATTGTGAAATAAATTTCCTTCGCTCGACCATAAATTCTTAATGATAAAATTGGCGTTCTCCAAGGCTAATTTTAAATATTTTTTTTCTTCCAAAGCTTTGTAAGCATCAACAAATCCTTTAAGCATTAGGGCGTTCCAAGAGGTCAAGCATTTGTCATCTAATCTTGGTTTGGAACGCTTTTCTCTTTTTATATAGAGTATTTTCTCCCAAAAAATTTTCTTTTTTTCGAGCGTCGTAACAAGGATATTGTTGTCTTTTGCAATGTCCTTCAAGCTTTTATTTTGAATTAAGACATAATTTCCGTCTTCCCACAATCCAAAAGTATTGATGTTGAAAACTTGGCTGAACAAGTCGAAATCTTCACCAATAATAGTCTTTAATTCTGGGATTTTCCAAACATAAAAAGCGCCTTCTTCAAGATGGTTTTCGGTATTTAGACTATCCGCATCAAGTGCGCAATAAAAACCATTTTTGGCATTCATTAATTCTCTTTCAACGAACGAAAGTGTTTTTTCGATGACTTCTTTGTACAAAGGGTTTTGTGTCAATTTGTAGGCATCACTGTACAAAGACACCAATTGTCCGTTGTCATAAAGCATTTTTTCAAAATGAGGAACGTGCCATTTATTGTCAACTGAATAGCGTGAAAATCCGCCGTCAACCGTGTCAAAAATCCCTCCAAAAGCCATTCGGGTTAAAGTGAGATTCACAAAATCGAACAACTTTATGTCTTTATTTTGGAAAGCAAAACGCATCAAAAAATGATAATTATTGGGCATCATAAATTTTGGAGCTCTCGCCATTCCACCAAAATCATAATCAAAATCTGCCGCCCATTTTTCGACTAAACGAGTTAAATCTTCTTGATTGATGGGGTTTTCTGGTTTTATGTTTTCGACAATGTTCAAAGATTGAATACCTTGATGTAGTTTTTCGGCATAATCGATTACTTTCTCAGGATTAGATTGAAAGACTTCCTGCAATTGGGCAAGTGTTTGCATCCATTCGTCCTTTCGGAAATAAGTTCCGCCCCAAATGGGCCTTCCGTCGGGAAGTGTAACCACATTTAAAGGCCATCCGCCACGACGAATCATTAACTGAACGGCTTTCATATAAACGGCATCAACATCTGGTCGTTCTTCGCGATCAACTTTGATGCTGACGAAATTTTTATTCATAACGTCGGCAACATCTTGATCTTCGAAGCTCTCGTGTTCCATAACGTGACACCAATGACAAGCCGAATAGCCAACACTGATAATGATAAGGCTGTTTTTTTCTTTGGCTTCTGACAATGAAGTAGCATTCCAAGCTTTCCAATGCACAGGATTATTTGCATGTTGCAGCAAATAGGGACTGGTTTCTTTTGAAAGTTGATTCATTTTTTTTAGTATTTAATTTTTGTCAAATCTAAAGTCAGCAATCTAAATTCTAAACTATTTTGTTATCCATTTACAGACTCCACTTTGATGCTTTCGTCATTGAGCATACTTTTGAGCATATTTTCAATGCCACTTTTTAGCGTAAATGTCGATGATGGACAACCGCTACAAGCACCTTGAAGAATTACGTTTACTACTTTAGTTTCTTCGTCATACGATTCAAAAGCAATATTACCGCCATCGGCTTGAACAGCAGGTTTTACATATTCTTCTAAAATATTGATGATTTGTTGTGAAGTAACATCGAGATTATCGAAGTTTTGAGTTTTTGTTTTTTCTTGTTCTGCAGTTGCTTTGATTAAACTTTCGTCCAGAACAGTTCCGCCGTTTTCGATATATTGTTTGATAAATGTTCTCAATTCCAAAGTGATTTCGTCCCAGCTATTGACTTCATATTTGGTTACGGAAATGTAATTTTCATCTATAAAAATTTCTTTCACATACGGAAATTTGAATAATTCTTTTGCCAAAGGAGAAGCTGCCGTTTCATCAATATTTTTGAATTCTACAGGACTTTTGGTCAGCATTCGGCTTACTACAAATTTCAAAGCAGCTGGATTTGGAGTTGTTTCGCCATAAACGGTTATGGGTTGTTTTTGAGTTTTGTTTGATGCTGCAATGATTATTCCACCGTTGGTTACAAATGTTTCAATTTGTTCTGCAACAGCATCTTTTACATCTTCCCATTCCACAATGCTAAATTTTTCGATGGCAATAAAATTCCCTGAGATATAGACTGTTTTTACAAATGGCAAGTAAAATAACTGCTGTGCAAGAGGAGAATCATTGGCTTCATCAATGTTTTTGAATTCAAAACTTTCGTTTTGTGTGATAAAATTTTCAAATTCAAATTTTAATATACTAGGGTTTTGTGTTTCTTTGATTGCTATTTTTGACATATTTTTTTTATTTTTTACAAATTTAGCAAAGTTATTTTCCACTATTAACTATATTTGATTTTTTAAAGAATAAATTAACTTTAAAGGCGTTTTAGGTTAAATAAGATGTCTTTTTTTTGAATTGGTTCCCCTAATCAAAACGTAATATTACTTTGAATGTGTCATAAATTAAAGATTTTTATAGTTTTATTCTTTCTTGCGCAAAATTCTTTTTCACAAGAGGGAATTCCTGTATATTCGGACTATCTGTCGGATAATTATTATTTGCTTCATCCTTCGATGGCTGGAGCTGCAAACTGCGATAAAATTAGACTTACTGCCCGAAAACAGTGGTTTGACCAGAAAGATGCACCGTCTTTGCAAACCTTAAGTTATAATGGAAGAGTAGGAGAAAGGTCGGGAGTTGGGATTATTCTTTTTAATGATAAAAACGGGTACCATTCTCAAAAAGGCGCCAAGCTTACTTATGCTCATCATCTAATGTTTTCAAGAGATGAGATAGATTTGAACCAACTTTCATTTGGAATGAGTGCCGATTTTTTCCAAAGTCAATTAGACGAAACTGAGTTTTTGCAATCAGGTGATTTTGATCCCATTATCAACGGAATTATTGTTCAAGATGCTTCTTATTTTAATTTAGACATTGGTGCTTCTTATAATTATCTCGATTTTTATGTTCATGGAACGGTACAGAATGTGCTTGAAACTAAGAGGAAAATTTATACTGACTCTGAAAGTGCCAATTTGAGAAGATTTATATTAAGTGCTGGATATGTTTTTGGCGATAAAGACCGGCTTTTATTTGAGCCTTCGCTAATGTTTCAGCTAGTTGAGAAAACTAAAGAAAAATCAATTGACTTTAACATGAAAGCTTATAAGAATTTTGATTTTGGAAAGCTTTGGGCTGCTTTATCCTATCGTACAAGTTTTGATGGCGCCCAATATGTTAGTGGTAGTGGGGTCTCAACTCAAAAGCTAAACTATTTCACACCGATTTTTGGTGTTAATTATAAAAAATTTATGTTTGCTTATACCTATTCTTATCTTACTGGCGATGTAAAATTTGATACCGGTGGTTTTCATCAAATTACTTTAGGAATCGATTTGTTTTGCAAACGTGAAAAATACGATTGCAATTGTCCTGCCATTAATTAATGAGGATATTTCTCAAAATTTAATTCCCATAAAATGCTCCTAAAAACTGTAAACGGAAAAACACCGTCCATTCCTGAGGATTGTTATGTTGCGGAAAATGCTACCATTGTTGGTGATGTTAGTTTTGGGCATTCTTGTAGTGTTTGGTTTAACGCAGTTATCAGAGGTGACGTACATTTTATAACCATTGGAAATAAAGTCAACATTCAAGACGGTGCAATTGTGCATTGTACATACAAAAAGCATCCTACAATTATTGGAAATAATGTATCTATTGGGCATAATGCTATGGTTCACGGCTGTGTGATTCACGATAATGTATTGATAGGAATGGGTGCGATTGTGATGGATAATTGTATTGTAAATAGCAATTCCATTATTGCTGCTGGAGCTGTTGTTACTCAAAACACAGTTGTCGAATCCGGTAGCATTTATGCTGGAGTTCCTGCCAAAAAAGTTAAAGATATAGATCAATCAGATTTTGCAGGCGAGATCGAACGTATTGCCAATAATTACGTAATGTATTCTAGTTGGTATAAAACTGAAGAATAACTTTTTTCAGAAATCTTTTTCGATTACATCATATTTGTTTCCTAAAATTTCCGAAAGTACTTTTGGATCTGAATTGCTATAAAATATAGGTTTTCTATTTTTGATAGTTGAAAATCCCACTTTTTCATTCAATATATTTTGAGTTTGTTTCGCAACCGCTTCACCTGAATCGATGATGTGAATATGTGTAGGAAGTATTTTTTTTATTTGAGGAATTAAATAAGGATAATGGCTGCAGCCTAAGACAAGATAATCGATGTTTGCTTCAATCATTGGAGTCAGATAGGAGTGAAGAAGGCTGGTCATCTGTAGTGAATTAAGTTGGCCGTTTTCAATGAGTGGAACAATTCCGTGGCCCACTTGCTCGATTATTTTTGTGTGATGAAACTTCTCAGCGGTCGTGTGAAAAAGTTCGCTATTTAAGGTTCCTTGTGTGGCTAATATTCCAATGGTTTGCGTTTTCGAATGGATTGCTGCAGGTTTTATCGCTGGTTCTATTCCAATAAAGGGAACGTTGTATTTAGCTCGCAATTCTTGAATAGCATTTGTGGTAGCGGTATTGCACGCGACTACAATTAATTTGCAGTCCATATTGAGTAAGATTTCTGTGTTTTTGAAACTTAAAGCAATAATTTCTGCTTTCGATTTTTGACCATAAGGCGCATTTTTGCTATCGGCTAAATAAATAGTTTGTTCGTTGGGAAGTAATCGATGAATTTCAGCCCAAATCGAAGTTCCTCCAATGCCTGAATCAAAAATACCGATAGGTTTATTGTTATCCATAGAAACAAAGTTAGATGCTGCTGTTTAAATAACCTAAAAATTGGTGGTATAAAAAAACGCTCAATCATTTTTTTGATTGAGCGTTTGCTTTTTAAAAGAAAGATTCTTAGAATCCTAATTCTTTTTTAACATCCATAGTCAAGTTAGGACCGTCAGCAAGTAAAAGAGTTGATCCATCAAGAACATATTGAAAACCTTTAGCTTTTCCTATTTTTTGGATAGCAGTTCTTACTTTTTCGTAGATAGGTTTAGTGATTTCTTCTTGTTTAGTTTGCAATTCTTTTTGTGCATTTTGTCCGTAATCTTGGATTCTTTTTTGCATATCTTGAACTTCTTTTTGACGTTCAGCATTTACAGCATCTGTAACAGTTGCAGCTTCTGTGTCATACTTTTTCAGTTTAGTCTGAAATTCTTCAGCCATTTTTTTGTATTCAGCGTCGTATGTTCCGCTCAATTTTTCAATTTGCTTTTGAGCATCAAGCATTGCTGGCATTTTTGTCATAATGTCGCTTACATCAACGTGTGCAGTTTTTGCTTGAGCGTTCATAGTAGTGCTGGCTCCTAAAATAAGTATTGCAGCAATTAGTAAAGTTTTGATTTGTTTCATCGTTTTAAAATATTAATTAATTATTGTTTGTATTTGTTATTCTTAATTTTTCTTAGTTTCCTTTTTTAGCAGCTTCTCTATCTTCTAGAATTTTTTTTCTTTTTTCTTCTAATGCTTTTTTGCGTTCTTCGATAATTTTATTTCGGTCTTCTATCGTTTTTGCCCTTGCTTCTGCTTGTTTTTCTTTTGCTATCTCTGCCGCTGTTTTTGCTATTGTGTCTTTAGTCACTGCTGTTTTAGTGGCTTCATTAACAAGAGTTGGGCTTGTTGTTGCTCCTTTTGATTTATTGTCAGAAATCGTGCCAGTTTTTTTTGTTTCTTTAGCTGCTTGCGCTTGTTTGATTTTTTCGTCAAGTGCTTTTTTATTTTCTTCAGCTACTTTTTTACGATCTTCCAGAATTTTTGCTCTAGCATCTGCTTGTTTTTGTTTGGCTTCTGCTGCTGCTGAGGTTGCTTCTGTAGTTTTTGAGACTTGTTTTTCAATCGTATTTCCAACTGTTGGACTTGCCTCTGGTTTTTTAGCTTGTCTATCTTCTAGTGTTTGTTTTCTTTTTTCTTCTACAGCTCTTTTGTTTTCCAGAGCTGCTGCTTTGCGATCTTCTAGTGTCTTGGTCCGAGCATCGATTTGTTGTTGTTTTGCCTCAGCCGCAGTTATTTTTGCAACTTCTTTTTGTTGTTCGTTGCTATTTACAATTGCACTTTTACCTACTTCAGTAGTAGGAGCAACAACTGTTGTTCCGTTTTTCTTGGCTTCTCGGTCAGCAATAATTTGTAATTTTCTATCTTCTGCTGCTTTTCTTCTGGTTTCGTTAGCTTCTAATCTTCCTGCTATGACAGCATCTCGAGCTGCTTTTTTATCATCTAAGCTTTTTTGTCTTGCAGATAGATTTGGGTTGTCAGCAATTGCCTCTTCTTTTGCTTCTTTAGCCGCTTCTTCTTGAAGTTGTTTTTTTGTTAACTGTTCTCTTTTTTCTGTTCGGTTCAAAATGCGAACTATTTGATCACTGATATCAAATCTTTTTGCGGCAAAAAGCATGGTCATATCGGACGTTTTGTCAAAAATAAAATCATATTTTTTTGCTTCGGCAATATCCTGAACAGCAGTAAATACTTGGTCTTGTATTGGTTTTGTTAATGCGCTTTTTTGTATCATCAAATCTCCATTAGGACCAAATCTCTTTTGTTGATACTCTAAATTTTCATTTTCTAGAAATGCAATTTCGCTATTCCTTTCCTCTATAAGACCTTTTGTCAATAATGCTTTTTCAGCTTTTAAGGCATCTTTGAGTTTGTTGATTTCTATTTTCTTGGTTTCAATTTCTTGTTTCCATTTTTGAGCTTTTTGCTCTAGCTGGTTTTGGGCTTCGGTGTAATCGGGAACATTTTGCAGAATGTATTCCATATCGATATAACCCACCTTTGTCCCTCTAGTTTGAGCCTGAAATGTATTGACTACTGTCAGTGCTATAAATAAAAATAAAAATCCTTTTCTCATAACTTTACTGTATTAGAAAAACTCATATTTCCTTTTTAAAATTGTTGTCCAATGATAAAATGGGTTTCCCATCCATGTGCTGTTGATCCTAGTGTTCCATCTGCTTTAGGTAATCCATCAAAACCATAACCAAAATCAATTCCCAGTAAACCAAATGCTGGCATAAATACTCTTAAACCAGCTCCTGCAGAACGGCTTAAAGCAAATGGATTATAGTTTTTGAATGAGTCAAACGATGATCCAGCTTCAAGAAAAGTAAGTGCATAAATGGATGCAGATGCTTTCAATGTAATTGGATAACGCAATTCTAATGAATATTTGTCATAAACAGTTGCTCCATTAGAATCTCCTGATCCTGTACTGCTTACCGGTGTCAACGAACCGTTAGGATACCCTCTTAATGCAACTGTTTCTCTACCATCCATAGAATAATTTGCCATTCCATCTCCTCCTAAAAAGAATCTTTCGAAAGGAATTATCCCTCTGTCTTTATTGTATGACCCTAGGAATCCGTATTCTACCAAAGAACGGAGTACTAATTTACCATAAATTTTGGTATACCAATCGGCTTTGAACTTAATTTTATAATATTCTAACCAATTGTATTTTTTTTGATCCACTTTTCCAGGATCTGCAGCTGCATCTTTATAATTTTCTGGGCTAACTCTATTTGGAGTCGGATTTGCTTGACTCGGAATTGCCGTTACATAATCTCCACTTAGCACTCTAATTCCGTTAGTCCCCGTATATGGAGCGCCATTATAAATGTATTTAAATTCTTTTTGATCTCCTAACGTTTTATAATCTACTCCGTTGAATAAGGAGTACGGCAATGTAAATTTCCCTGTTAAGCTAAATTCTGCACCGTAAGTAGGGAATATTGGGTTGATTCCTTTATTGCTTCTAGATAAACCTACTGTGTAGGCTAAGTTTCTTGAGGCTCCATCTCCAAAAGTAAATAAACCTGTGTTGTAATTATGTAAATCATAATGTTGGTAACTTATAGTTTGTGATAATCCGAAATAATCATCTGGAACTGTCAATCTTTTGTAAATTCCAGCCGACAGGGTCAAGATGTTGAAGCTTCTGCTTTTGTCCACTTGTTGGGTTTGAAAATTATTGTAAAATTGACTTGTGTACGACACGGAAGTACTTAATTGAACTGGTTTTCTTTTGCCATACCAAGGTTCTGAAAATGAAAGACTGTAGGTTCTATAGTATGAACTTGCTTGTAATCGTAAGGAAACTTTCTGACCATCACCCATCGGAAGTGGTTTGTACGCTTCTTTTTTAAATAAATTTCTAGCCGAAAAGTTATTAAACGACAATCCTAATGTTCCAATGAAACCGCCTCCGCCGTAACCACCTTGAAGTTCAATTTGGCTAGCTCCTTTTTCGGTCAAAGGATATTCTATGTCAACTGTTCCTGCTGCTGCATCTACGTTTTTGAATTTTGGTTCAATAGTTTCTGGATCAAAAAATCCTAATTGTCCAATTTCACGAATGGTTCTTATTAGTAAATCTTTGTTGTATTTTTCCCCTGGCTTTGTTCTTAATTCTCTATAAATTACGTGGTCGTTGGTTTTGTCATTTCCGGTTACTGTAATTTTGTTGAAATAAGCAATTGGACCTTCAGTAATTCTAATCTCAAAATCGATAGAATCGTTGGCTGTTTTTGTTTCTACAGCGTTGATATTAGAAAATAAATAACCATTATTTTGATATAAGTTGGTAATGTCATCACCATCTGGTTTTGATTTGTCTGCGATTCTTTTTTCTAAAAGTACACCATTATAGGTATCACCTTTTTTAATGCCAAGCATTCCAAGAAGTCCTTCGTCTGGATAAACCGTGTTTCCAAGGAATTTGATGTTTCCAAAACGATATTTGTTTCCTTCTTCTACTTTTATTTTAATCATCAATGCTTTTAAATCCGCTTTGTAAGCAACTGAATCCGAAAGAATTCGGGCATCTCTATAACCTCGTTCCTTGTAGGCAGCAATAACTTTTTCTAAATCTGCTTCGTATTTTGATTTAATGAATTTAGATGATTTTAAAGTAAGTAATTTTTTTCGTTTTGTATCTTTCATTGCTGCGCGAAGGGTTTTGGAAGTGAGTTCCTTATTGCCTTCGAATACAATGTCTTTGATTTTTACTTTCGAACCTTTATCAATTTTTACTGCCATATTGACATGATTGGCTTGCGCAGTATCAATAACGGTATTAATGGTTACTTTGGTATTGTAGAAACCGTCTTTTTTGTATTTATTTTCGATGTAATTTTTTGTAGTAGTAATCAAATTTTCATTAACTACTTTTTCTTTGGTAAGACTATTGTCTTTTGTTAAACCTTCGACTTTGCTTTTGCTAACGCCAACAAATTTTACTTCATTTAATTTAGGCAATTCTTCTACGTGCAAATCGAGGTAAATACTATCTTTTTCTATCTTATTGATGTAAAATGAAATTTCGTCAAATAGGCCTAATTTACCCAGTTTCTTTATTGCATTGCTTATCTCTTCGCCTGGAACGGTAATTTCCTGCCCTTTTTCAAGACCTGCAAATGTGGTTACTGTATTAGCGTTAAAACTTATTTTTCCAATGATGTCAACCTTTGCTAATATGTACGTTTTTCCTTGATCGAATGGAACTCTATCTTGGGCTTTAATTTGTGAAAAACTTCCAAAAATCAATAGGCTTAGGATTATTTTTATGCTTTTATGTAACACTAAAAAATTATTTAATTTGTTCACTTGTTTTTCCAAATCTACGCTCTCTTTTTTGATAACTAATAATAGCCTCATACAAATCTTGTTCTTTAAAGTCTGGCCATAATATATCAGTAAAATATAATTCTGCGTAGGCAATTTGCCATAGCAAAAAATTACTTATTCTATGCTCTCCACTTGTTCGTATTAATAAATCTACCTCTGGTAAATTTTGCGTGTAAAGATGCTCATTTATAATTGAATCGTCAATACTGCTTATTGAAATTATATTATTTTTAACTTTATCGCTAATGATTTTTACGGCATTTACAATTTCTTCTCGCGAACCATAGCTTAGCGCTAGGGTTAAAGTCATCCTTGAATTTTTGCATGTTTTATCGATAACATCTTGAAGTTCAATTTGAGCTGATTTAGGTAATAGCTCTAAATTGCCTATGGCATTCAACTTGATATCATTCTCTTGAAGGGTTTTAAGTTCTTTCTTTAATGATTTTATTAAAATTTTCATTAAAGTGTCTACCTCAATTTTTGGTCTGTTCCAATTTTCGGTAGAGAATGCATATAATGTAAGATATTCTATTCCTAGTCTGGCACAAGATTTTATGTTTTCTTTTACCGATTTCGTTCCGCTTTCGTGTCCCAAAGCTCGCAAAAGTCCTTGTTTTTTTGCCCAACGACCATTGCCATCCATAATGATGGCGAGATGTTTGGGTAAATTAGTTAAGTCGATTTTATCTTTTAAATCCATTTTTTATTCTGCGCAATAACACGGTTTGTTTCCAAAGGTATAGGTTAATGTTACGCCCGAAAAAACATACCAATCATTATTATTTATATTTCCAAATTTAGGTAGACTAGTGTCCTTTGGATTACTTCCATCTAAATTATCGGTTAACGTATATCTTGCTCCAACTTCTAAGGCTAAAATAATTTTTGGCCAAATATTTGATTTTACTCCCAGCGTCATTGGAATTGCAAATTTACCTACATGGTCACTGCGCAATGCAATTTGGCTGCCAGAAACATAGGCATCGTGTATTCTTATATAATTGATTCCAGTGTGAACGTATGGTGTATACTTTCGTTGAACGTCGTGCAAATTAAAATCAAAAAAATTAAATTCAAGGCCTAAAGATACTTCTTTTATACTATTTTTAAAATGATATCCTCTCAGATTTCTTCCAGGTTCTTTTGCATCAGTATCATTGGCATAAATATAGGCGCCGTTTAGAGAAAAACGGTAAGCAAGTCTCGGGGTTTTATTCCATTTGTATAAAATTCCCAGTGCAGGTTGGTTTGGCGCTATATAGGTTGTAGAGCCAACATCACCGATGTAGTTGCTACCGCCTACAAAAAAACCTACTTCATGAATTTGCGCATTCATTGAAATGATAAAAAACAAGAAAAATAGTTTAAAAAATTTATACATTTAATTAAAAATTGCGTGCAAATATAATAATTATCAACCCGAATCAATACGCATTAGATGAATTGTGCAACTAATTGAATAATTGAAGCAAAATCTAATGAAAACTGTGGATTATTTATATCAGAAACGGCAAAAAGATAGATATTGTATATTTGGCAAACAAAAAAGCATTAATTTCTGCGGTCTTCGCCCCAAAAAAGCTTGCTGCGAAGGGTTTTAAAAAAAGTTTCATTTGGAATTTCGACCATATTAATTTCGAATGGAGATTTTTTTATCAGTAGTATAGTTTCGTTTTTTACAGAAATAATTCTAGAATCTAACGACACCATATAAGAGTCATCTCTTCCAGAAATTTTTAGTTTAATTTCTGTTTCGTCAGGAACCACTAACGGTCTCGCATTTAAATTGTGAGGTGCAATTGGTGTTATAACAATGCTTTTTACATTTGGAGTCAAAATAGGGCCGCCACAACTCATAGAATAGCCGGTCGTGCCCGTTGGTGTTGCTATAATTAAACCATCTGCCCAATAGGAATTCAAGTATTCTCCGTTCAATGAGGCGTCAATTGTGATCATCGAAGTTGTTTCTTTTCGACTTACTGAAATCTCATTTAAGGCAAAATTTAGGTCTTTAATGGATTCATTATCTGGGGAACAAGTCAAGCTAAGCAAAGTTCTTTTTGAAACAGAATATTTTTTGTCGATGATAAACTGCATAAATTCAGCAATATTATCTTTTTGAACTGTGGCCAAAAATCCCAATCGACCTGCATTTATTCCTAGAATAGGCACGCCAGAATCTCGGACTAAAGTAGCAGCTCTTAAAATGGTTCCATCTCCGCCAATGCTAATAAGCATGTCAAAACTGCTGTTCAATTCTGTGTAGGACTCGAATGTGGGATATTCTTTGTCAATAAGATTTTTTTTGAATAAGATTTTCAGAAAATCAGACTCAATGATCATCTCAACATTATTCTTAATCAAGAAAATGAAAATGTCTTTGATGATGGGTTCGGTACTATTTTGATAGTATTGACCGTAAATAGCTACTTTCATTTTTTAAATATAATTTGCATCCACTCGTTTGGGTGGTTGATGATTTAGATATTAAGATATTTGTCCAAATAATCGGAACGCTCTTTCAATGTATTGATGTAATTATCTTCAAAATGTTCCGAAATAATTTCATAATTGTATCTTCGAAAAGATTGAATTATTTCGTTCATTATTCCTAAAGTAATTTTGATGGTCACCTGAGTGTTTTCGAAATCAGATTCAGATACAAATAATCCCAAGATTCGTCCATTATTACTTTCGACAATTTGAGTGATTTCTCCCATCGAATAATCCATAGTCTTTTTTTGAACCACAATTATTGCTCCTGATTCTCGTAAAAATGGAGTTTCATGAAAAAATTTCATGATATCTCGAATTTCGTAATAACCCACATAATTGTTGTTTTCGTTCAAAACGGGAATCAAATTCGTGTTGTTTTTAGCAAAAACCTCTAACACATCCAGCCAAATCATCTTTTCTCGGGCAAAAAAACCTTCGAGCGCATATCGATAATCAAAAACTTTTTTGAAACTATCGAATGTTTCTATGTCTTCCGAAGCAATGCTACCAATATATATTCCTTCATCGACCACCGGAAAATGAGAAAACGTTAGTTCATCAAAAAACTGTTGAACAGCAGCAATAGTTTCCTGACTGTCAATCGCTTTGAAATCATTGGTAATATAGTTTGAAATCTCCGTCATAAATCTATGCTAAATATTTGATGCAAAATAATCAAAATTATACAATTACAGCTAATTTTACTTTGTATTTTTGCCCATCAATTCCTGAAAATTATTCAAATGACAAAGTTAAGCGTAAATATTAACAAAATTGCAACTTTACGAAACGCTCGTGGAGGAAATGTTCCCGATTTATTAAAAGTAGCTTCTGATATCCAAAAATTTGGAGGCCAAGGAATTACCATTCATCCAAGACCTGATGAAAGACACATTCGCTATCAAGATGCACGTGATTTGAAATCGGTAGTTTATACTGAATTTAATATTGAAGGTAATCCCGAAAAAAGTTTTATAGATCTGGTTCTCGAAATAAAACCCGAACAAGTTACCTTAGTTCCCGATGCTGTCGATGCAATAACTTCAAATGCAGGTTGGGATACGAGTAAAAACAAAGATTTTTTGATTGAAATAGTTCAGGAGTTTCAACGAAACGGAATTCGAACTTCAATTTTTGTCGATCCTGTTCTTGAAATGATTGAAGGAGCCAAAATAATTGGAACTGATCGAATCGAATTGTACACCGAAGCTTTTGCTCACGAATATGGTTTAGGAAATAAAAACGGAATTGATTCGTATATAAAATCGGCAGTTTTAGCTAATGAATTGGGACTTGGAATCAATGCAGGTCACGATTTGAGTTTAGATAATATCCAGTTTTTTCATCAAAATATTCCAGGATTATTAGAGGTTTCCATTGGTCATGCACTCATCGCAGAATCGATTTATTTAGGATTAGACAATGTCGTAAATATGTATTTACAAAAACTGAAATAATCTTTTGATTTAGAATCAAATAAGCGCACTCTTTAAATAAAACAGTAATTTATGAGTTCAAATCAAATTTTTCAGACAGATAATAAAGCTCGTTGGTTAACCGTAAAATGGACTACTCGAGTTCTTTTACTCATTAGTGTTATCATTTTATCAGGGGTAATTATTGCCGTTTTTAACGAAGTGAATCCTTCTTTACCTCAAATGAAGGATAAATCCGTTTTTTATAGTAATAAAATAAATCCTAAAAATAAATTATTACTAGCCTCCAAAGAGAATAAAAAATATTTTGGATTCGAGAGTTTTTTGATGAAGAAAATTAAAGAAGACTCCATCAACAAGGTGAAATCTAAAGTAGTTGCTGCAAAAACAATTCGATCCGCTTTTTATGTAAATTGGGACAAAGCTTCGCTAGTTGATTTAAGGAGAAATGCTGGGAAATTAAACACCATCTATCCGGAATGGTTTTTTATTGATCCAATAACTTATCGATTGCAAACCCGAATTGACACTACGGCTCTGGCAATTATGAGAAAGCATAAACTCAGCATTCAGCCTATTTTTAGTAATTTCTTGACCAGTAAAAACCCGACAGTAAGAGGTGATTTTAGTGGGCAATTATTACATAAAATCTTAAATGATGCTACTGCAAGAAAAAACATCATCAACGATATTGCCAATACGATATCTAAATACAAATTTCAAGGAATCAATGTCGATTTTGAAGAATTGATAGAATCGAAAAATGAGAATTTAACGAATTTTCAAAAAGAATTATATCAAAAATTACATGCAATGGGAGCGATTGTTTCTATTGATGTTTTACCTAATAATCAAGATTTTGATTACAAGGAATTAGGAAAATACAATGATTATATTATCCTGATGGCTTATGATCAATACAGTGGAGAAGGAAAACCCGGACCGATAAGTTCTCAAAAATGGATTGAAGAGCAAATGGACATCATGGATAATTATGTTCCTGCTTCAAAAATAATTCTTGGCGTCGCTGGTTATGGAAGAGATTGGTACTCCGATGGCGAAGGAAAAAAGTTCGCAAATGACATTACTTTTTCTAAAGCGATTGACAATGCAAAACTTTCCAAAGCAAAAATTAATTATGACAATGACACGTTTAACTTAAATTACGTTTACTCTGAAAAAAACGCGCAGGAAACTTTTAATCATTCTGTTTGGTTTACTGATGCGGCTACTACGTTTAACATCCTTCGTTTTGCAGATGATTACACCACTGCTGGAACTGCATTATGGCGATTAGGAGGCGAAGACCCAAGAATTTGGCACTATTACGGTCGGGATTTAAGTGCAGAATCATTGCGCAAATATCCGTTTAATTTTAATTTGTTGAGTACGATTAATTCTGATCCAAACGTAAAACCAACGCACGTAGGCGAAGGGGAAATTATAGATATTCTTTACACACCGCAAAAAGGGAGAATTAAATTAGAAGTCGACAAAAAAGAATTACTTATTTCTGAACAAAATTACCTCTCGCTTCCATCAGGTTATATTTATGAAAAATTTGCCGAAGACGAAACGCCAATTGGTCCGGGACACAAAATTATTCTAACATTCGATGATGGACCAAGTGCTGAATTTACGCCACAAATTTTAGATATTTTAGAAAGAGAAAAAGTTCCAGCCACTTTTTTCGTTGTTGGAATTAATGCCCAAGAAAACATTCCATTGTTGCAACGAATTTACAGAGATGGTTACGAAATTGGCAATCATACTTTCACTCACGGTAATGTGGCGAAAATGAGTCCAGAAAGAGCCGATTTAGAACTCAAAACTACACGTTCACTTATCGAATGTGTGACGGGTCATTCTACGATTTTGTTTCGCGCGCCCTATAATGCGGATAGTGAACCGCAAACCTTCGATGAGATTGAACCATTGGCAAGGGCAAAAACCGAAAATTATATTAGTGTGGGAGAAAGTATCGATCCTAATGATTGGAATCCAAAACACACTACCGCCATTATCGTTTCTGAAGTCGAAAAATTAGCCAATTCTACCAATGCAAGTGTGATTTTACTGCACGATGCAGGCGGAGTTTCTAGACAATCGACTGTGGATGCGTTGCCAAAAATTATTGCCTATTTCAAGTCCAAAGGCTGCAAATTTACCACCATCGCTGATTTGATGGGAAAAAAGAAGGAAGATTTAATGCCAAAGATTCAACTCTCTTGGGAAAATAAGATGAATTTTATTTTTGCTGAAACTTCGTATTATTTGAATAAATTTATTTTCACGCTATTCATTATTGGAATAGCATTGTCTATTTCGAGAATGATTATCATAATGATTATTGCCTACATTCGAAAATTATCCGAAAATCGAGAAGAATCTATTGTAGAGGACGATTCAATAACAATAAAACCTTATGTGTCTATAATTGTACCTGCTTATAATGAAGAGGTAAATTGCCTTCGAACCATAAATAGTTTGCTTAACCAAGATTATCCAAACATCGAAATTGTTTTTGTTGACGATGGCAGTAAAGACAGTACTTTCAATAAAGTATTTGCCGAGTTTGAAAATCATCCTAAAGTAAAAGTTTTTACAAAACCTAACGGCGGAAAAGCAACAGCATTAAATTTTGGAATTGAAAAATCAAGCCACGAATTTTTAGTTTGCATCGATGCCGACACACAATTAAAATCGGATGCAATTTCGTTTCTAATGGATAAATTCTATGTTCGAGATGCCGAAAAGCATAAAGTTATCGACCCTAAAATTGGTGCCATTGCCGGAAATGTAAAAGTGGGTAATGAAGTCAATATGATTAGCAGATGGCAAAGTATCGAATACATCACTTCTCAAAATTTTGACCGTCGTGCCTTTGATTATTTAGAATGTATAACCGTTGTTCCCGGAGCAATTGGCGCTTTTAGGAAAGATGCCGTTTTAATTGCGGGCGGATTTACATCGGATACTTTGGCCGAAGATTGTGATTTAACGATGCGACTTCACGGTCAAGGCTATTTAGTTCGAAATTGTACTTCTGCCATCTCTTATACAGAAGTTCCCGAAACTATGGATCAGTTTCTAAAACAACGATTTAGATGGAGTTTTGGTATCATTCAAAGTTTTTGGAAACATAGAAAAGCGCTGTTTAATCCTAAGTACAAGAATTTTGGAATGATAGCGTTGCCAAATATTTTTATTTTTCAAATACTATTGCCTTTCTTGTCTCCGTTGGCCGATTTAATTTTGATAATAAGTCTGTTATTTGCCTCGGTCGGGATTATTCCTGCCAGTTTCGATCAAATTATCCTTTACTATATTATCTTTATGGTTGTTGACATTGTTGGTGCGGCAATTGCCTTCTATTTTGAAAAAGAAGATTACCGAAAACTGATTTGGTTGGTTCCGCAAAAATTAATTTACAGACAATTGATGTATTATATTTTATTAAAATCGTTTAGAAAAGCAGTTAAAGGCGAGTTACAAGGTTGGGGAATCCTAAACCGAACTGGGAATGTTCAAGAATTAAATAAATAATTGCTTTAGAATAAAAATTTAAATTATGCTTTTTTCAAAAATAGAAGGTGACGGAAAACCACTCTTAATTCTCCACGGATTTCTTGGAATGTCCGATAATTGGAAAACAATAGGAATGCAATTTGCTGCCAATGGATTTCAAGTACACATGTTAGATTTGCGCAATCACGGCAAGAGTTTTCATTCCAATGAATTCAGTTATGAACTGATGGCTCAAGATGTTTTGGATTATTGCTCTGCTAATAATCTTGAAAAAATCAACATTATTGGGCATTCAATGGGAGGGAAAACAGCGATGCTTTTTGCTACTGAACATCCAGAAAAAGTTGAAAAATTGATAATTGCAGATATTGGTCCAAAATTTTATCCGCAACACCATCAAACAATTCTCGAAGGATTGAATGCTGTTGATTTTTCTTTGAAACCAAGCCGAAGCGAGGTCGAAGAAATAGTAGCTAAGTACATTTCTGATTTTGGAACGCGTCAATTTTTACTAAAAAGCCTTTATTGGCAAGAGCCCGGACAATTAGCTTTTCGATTTAATTTGGCAGTTTTTAATACAAATATGGACGAAATTGGAAAGCCACTTCCAGAGAATGCCGTTTTCAACAAACCAACTCTTTTTATCCGTGGCGGAAATTCCAATTATATTCTCGACGAAGATTTTCCGAATATAAAAATGCATTTCCCCAATTCAATAATCGAAACGATTCCAAACGTAGGACATTGGCTTCACGCCGAAAATCCGAAATTGTTTTATGAAATAGCGAATTCTTTTTTGGGTTAAAATTTTGTGAACCCATAAAAAAAACGCTACTTGTCGAAGCAGCGTTTTAGAAATAAAAGGCAAAAATTATTTTTTTGCGTTGTAACGTTTGTCTGGAGTTCCGTCTTTTTTCAAAACAACTTTTGGTTTTTCGGCTTGTTTGTAGCGTTTGTCAGGAGTTCCGTCTTTTTTCAAAATAGTTTTTGTTTCTGTTTTGGTGGTTTTAGTTGTCTTCGTTGTTCCTTGCTGCGCTGAACTGGTCAATGCAAATCCTAAAATAGCGATTAATGCGAATAATAATTTTTTCATTTGATAGTAGTTTAAAGTTTTAAAGGCTAAGGTATAAAAAAAAGTAAGAATTAATTTTTAATAATTTTCAACCTTTCTATTTTTCCGTTATTTGAAGTTACTTTTAACAAATATGCGCCAGTTTGTAGCGATTTCAAATCTAGGTTAACATTATTTTCCGCTGAAAAATTAGATTTATAAACTTGCTTTCCTAGCAAATCAAAAACGGAAGCTTCTTTTATTAGTAATGTTTTAGAGTTTAGATTTAATAGTCCATTTGTTGGATTTGGATATATAGCAATTTGATTGCCAACTTCAAAACTAGGGCTTTTTAATGGTATTCCAGTAAATTTTGAAATTCCTCCAGTTGTTACATCAACGTTCATTCCAGCCGAAAATCCAAAACTGTCATTCAAGAAAGCCAATTCTCCATGAAAAACATTGCTATCGATCGTGATCCAAGTTAGTCCGTCGTTTAAGCTGTATGAAGAACCAAGAGGGTTAGCATAGGCACTTGATATTACTATAGAAGTCCCAGGGATATAGGCAATATTAGTGTTGAAAAGATCACCCGTTTTTGGAACCAGACTCCAAGTTGCCCCGCCATCATTCGTGCTGTAAAGAGTAACAGAGTTGTATATCATTAAAAGACCTTTGTTCGCATCCGAAAAAGTAAAGCGGTCAAGTCCAAAATCTGAGCTGTAAACGGAATTAGAAACTGTCCAGGTTAATCCTTTGTCTGAAGATTTGAAAATTCTTCCTTTATCGGTTCCAAACCAAATGGTATTTCCAGAAACGGAATACCGATTAAAATAACCGAATTCATCACCAATTGGTGATGGATCAGGAATATTTGCTCCAGAAACTCTACTCCAATTTGTTCCACCGTCTGCTGTAGTGTAGATTTCAAATTCTCCGCTTTCAGGATCGCCTTGAGCAACTCCATTATTAGCATCCCAAAAATAGACGAAGTTAGGATACGAATCTGTGGAGTTAAACAATGCGGTTGGCTGTTTTGCCCAATTTGCACCCCCATCAATTGTTTTCCAAATTCCACCAGTGTTAGTTGCACCTGGAGACACAGAAATCCAAGCAGTTGTCGATGATATTGCCGTGATGGATGAAGCTCCCATATCTGTAGAATTTGGCCCTAAATTTATGGAGCCTGCTGTCCAAGTATTTCCGCCATCCGTACTTCGGGTGTATTCTTTTACTGTGAAACCGGGATCTAATTGATCAGTATTGTCAAAAGCATTTGCCCAAATTACATTTGCATCTACTATCGAAATACTGTTTAAAGATCTTGCTGGTGTAGTAAATCCACTTGCTTTTCTGTCCAAAATTGGGCATTAGTTACAAACGAAGTAACTAATAAAAAAAAGAGTAATTTTTTTTTCATATTTTTAGTTTCAATATTATTGACACGAAGGTAAAAAAAAATTTCATATTATTTTTTTTATTACATTTGAAATAAAAAATGATATGAAACTACTTCTCAGAATTCTAATCACCGCGATTTTAGTTATGCTAATTGCTAACTTGATGACATCTGTAGATGTTGATAGTTTTACGACAGCCGTAATTGTTGCAGCCGTTTTGGGGTTACTTAATATATTTATCAAACCCATTTTGGTAATATTATCATTTCCAGTAACCATCATTACCTTTGGGTTGTTTTTATTTGTTATCAATGGAGGAATTATTCTATTATGTTCCAGATTGGTTGACGGATTTAGGATCAATTCCTTTTGGACGGCAATTGTTTTCAGTATAATTCTATCAGTTTGCCAGTCTATTGTTTATAAAATTGTGGGAGAAGATAAATAAAAACAGGGTATATTTTGGTTACAAAAAGAGGCTGAAATTCAAAAGGTTAAAAACTTGTTTGGGTTGTAAAATTTTTATAATTTTGCAACCCAATTTTATTATGTAAATTAACGAAGAAGATGGATATCAAAAGAGTAGCAATAAACGAAGTAACCGAGACAATTGTAATGACAGTTGTTGCAATGGATTACAAAGGTCAAGTAGCAAAAAGAATAAATGAAAAAATGCCTTTGGCAACTGTAAAAGGGTTCAGAAAAGGGGCTGTGCCAAAAGACCTTGTTGAAAAACAATACGGAAAAGCAATCAAACAGGAGGAAGTTAAGAAAGTAATCGATTTAGCTTTGGAACGTTACCTTCAATCAGAAAGATTGAACCTTTTGGGAACTCCTCTTGCTAAAGAGAACGAAAGCTTTAATTGGGATGCTGAAGAATTGGTTTTTGAATACGAAATCGGTTTGGTTCCTTATTTCGATTTGGATTTAGAGGCTAAAAATGACATTGTAAAATATATAGTAACTGCCGATGATAAATTAATTAACGGTCAAGTTGATCGCATCCAAAAACAATTTGGAAACCCAATTCCTCAAGAAGTTGTGGTTGAAGGTTCTGATTTAAAAGGGATTTTCTCTAACGAAGCGGAAGGAATTGGAAATACTACAACTATTGCACTATCCGTTTTCAAAGATAAAGCTACTGCCGATAAATTTATTGGAAAAAAAGTAGGCGATGTCGTAACTGTAAACACGCACGGTTTATTCGAAGACGCGCATCAACTAATGGATTACTTAAAAGTAGGTCACGATAATGTTCACGATTTGGCAGTGGATGTTGATTTCACAATCGAAGCAATCACTGTTTCGGAACCAGCAGAATTGAATCAAGAATTGTTCGACAAATTATTTGGACCTGGAAATGTAGCTTCATTAACAGACTTGAAAACAAAAATCAAAGAAGATGCGGAAGCGCAATTTGCACAACAAGCTGACCAAAAATTATTAGGAGATGTGACGGAATTCCTAATCGAAAACACAAAATTCGATTTGCCAGCTGAATTTCTTAAAAAATGGTTGCAAACTGTTGGTGAGAAAAAATTATCTCCAGAAGAAGCAGAAGTTGAATATGCACGTTCTGAAAAAGGATTGCGTTTTCAATTGATCGAAGGTAGAGCTATGGCGCAATCTGACATCAAAATCACTTTCGAAGATTTGAAAGCTTTTACGTCAAAAAGTATTCGTCAGCAAATGGCACAATTCGGACAAACAAATCCTACTGACGAAGAAGTTCAAGGAATTGTAGCCAGAGTTTTGTCAAACCAAGAAGAAGTAAAAAAACTTTCAGACCAAGTGGTGGCCGAAAAATTATTGGAAATCTTCAAAGAAAAAGCAAATCCAACCACTAAAGAAGTAACTTATGATGAATTTATTGCTGCGTCTTACGGAGAATAAATTCTAAAAAAATAAGTATATTTGAGCGTCAAAAGAATATTTTTTTTGACGCTCTATTATTTCAATCAATTTCGATTTAGATTTAGTAGCTATTCCAGCTATTCGTTACAAGTTTTTTCATTTTCGCCTTTTTTTGTAAGGCAAAAAAAGAGCTTCCTTTGGTCGCTTTTTTTTACCAACAAAAAATAGTCGATCATTTCAAAAAGCTTTTCACTGCTATCTGGGCTAAAAAAAAGGACATATTGGCATCTTTTTAAACAGGTATGAACTTTGATAAATTAGAGATACAATAGATTACGTAAAACTTAGAACAAATAAATATGAACTACGGTAAAGAATTTAAAAAATTTGCTACAAAGCACCAAGGGGTAAACGCATTGTATTACGATAAAATGATTGCAGCGATGAACCCAACTAATATGACTCCTTACATTATTGAAGAACGTCAATTAAATATATCACAATTGGATGTTTTTTCAAGATTAATGATGGACAGAATCATTTTCTTGGGAACAGGAATCGATGATCAAATTGCTAACATCGTTCAAGCACAATTGTTATTCTTAGAAAGTGCCGATGCTTCGAAAGACATTCAAATTTACTTGAATTCTCCAGGAGGAAGCGTTTATGCAGGATTAGGAATTTATGATACCATGCAATATATTAAACCAGACGTTGCTACAATTTGTACCGGAATGGCAGCTTCAATGGGAGCAGTGCTTTTGTGTGCTGGAGCAGCAGGAAAACGTTCGGCATTGCCACATTCAAGAGTGATGATTCACCAACCATCTGGCGGAGCACAAGGTGTTGCAACCGATATGGAAATCAACTTGCGTGAAATGTTGAAATTAAAAGATGAATTATACCAAATCATTTCCCAACATTCAGGACAAACTTTCGATAAAGTGCACAAAGATAGCGAGCGCGATTATTGGATGATTGCCGATGAAGCAAAAGAATACGGAATGATTGATGAAGTGTTGAGAAGAAGTTAAATTAGTATTCAGTAATCAGTTTTTTAGTGTTCAGTGGAGTTCGTTTTTTTTAATACTGTCCACTAATCATTTAAAATTGTACACTGACCACTGCCCACTAAAAAAAAGATGGCAAAACCAAAATTAGAATGTTCATTCTGCGGAAGAAAAAAACCAGAAACCAATTTATTGATTGCTGGAATCGATGCGCATATTTGTGATAAATGTATCGAGCAGGCTCACGGAATTGTATTAGAAGAATTAAAATCAAGCAGCAAGAATCACTTGCCTACGGATTTGGTATTGAGAAAACCGAAAGAAATTCGGGCTTTCTTAGATCAATATGTTATTGGTCAAGACCAAACCAAAAAAGTAATGTCGGTTGCGGTTTACAATCATTACAAACGTTTGATGCAACAAGAATTGCATGACGATGTTGAGATTGAAAAAAGCAACATCATTATGGTAGGACAAACCGGAACAGGGAAAACTTTGGTTGCCAAAACCATCGCAAAGATGTTAGATGTTCCTTTGGCTATTGTTGATGCAACTGTATTGACCGAAGCGGGTTATGTGGGAGAAGATGTAGAAAGTATTTTGACTCGACTTTTACAAGCTGCCGATTATGACGTAGCTAAAGCCGAAAGAGGAATTGTTTTCATTGACGAAATTGATAAAATTGCCCGCAAGAGTGACAATCCATCCATCACTCGTGATGTTTCTGGAGAAGGAGTTCAACAAGCTTTATTGAAATTATTGGAAGGAACAGTTGTCAATGTTCCGCCAAAAGGAGGCAGAAAACATCCAGACCAAAAATTTGTTGAGGTAAATACCCAAAACATCTTGTTTATTGCCGGTGGCGCTTTCGACGGAATCGAAAAAATTATTTCAAAAAGAATGAATCGTCAAGCTATTGGATACAGCAATGCTAAAAATGCTGATGCTATTGATAAAGAAAATCTTTTGCAATATCTGATTCCAAAAGACATCAAAGATTTTGGATTAATCCCTGAAATCATTGGTCGTTTACCAGTGTTGACTCATATGGATCCTTTGGATAGAGAAACTTTGAGATCGATTTTAACTGTTCCTAAAAATGCTTTGATTAAGCAATATAAGAAATTGTTTTTGATGGATGAGGTGGAATTTACCATCACGGACGGAGCTTTAGATTTTATCGTCGAAAAAGCATTGGAATACAAACTCGGTGCTCGTGGATTGCGTTCTTTATGCGAAGCTATCCTAACCGATGCAATGTATGAATTGCCAAGTTCGGATGATAAAATATTGGAAATCGATGTAGATTATGCCAAAGAAACCTTGAATAGAAATTTATTGAAACGATTGGAGATTGCTTCTTAAATTTTTGAGTTGATTGAATTTTAAACCCGACAAGTTTTAAAAACCTGTCGGGTTTCTTTGTAAAAAAACAACAGTTATCCTTTTTTATAAGCAATAGATTGTCGATTTTTGCTCCTCTAAAATTAATTCAGTAAAAATGGAAGCAGTACAAAATGAAATTATATTGTTAAAAGTTTCTGGTCAGGATAAACTTGGCGTAACCTCTGGTTTAACCTCTATCTTAGCTAATTATGATGCCGTAATTTTAGACATTGGACAAGCCGATATTCACGATACACTTTCCTTAGGAATATTATTTGAAATAAAAGCTGGCTCTTGTTCGGGACCAGTTTTAAAAGATTTATTATTCAAAGCATACGAATTAGGAATTAATGTCAAGTTTATTCCAATTTCGATTCCTGACTATGAAAATTGGGTAAAAGGACAACGCAAGCAACGGTATATAATCAATGTTTTGGGTGAAAAACTGACGGCAAAACAATTGGCAGCAGTAACGCAAATAATGTCTGACCAAAAATTAAATATTGATTCTATTATTCGATTAACAGGAAGAACATCGGTCGTCGAAATTGAAGAATATCCGCGTTCTTGTGTTCAATTATCTGTTACTGGAAATATAGATGACAAAACGCTAATGACTGCCAGTTTTATGGCTGTTTCGAAGGAATTAAACGTAGATATTTCTTTTCAAGAAGATAATATGTATAGAAGAAACCGCCGTTTGGTGTGTTTTGATATGGATTCTACTTTAATTCAAACCGAAGTAATCGATGAATTGGCTGAGTTGGCAGGTGTTGGAGAACAAGTACGTGCCATTACCGAATCAGCAATGAATGGTGAAATTGATTTTAGCGAAAGTTTCAAAAAACGAATGGCTTTATTGGAAGGTTTGAGTGAAGATGTCTTGCACAATGTCGCTATCAATTTACCTATAACTAAAGGAGCGCATCGCTTGATGAAAGCCTTGAAATATTACGGATATAAAACGGCTATTCTTTCTGGAGGATTTACCTATTTTGGCAATTATTTGCAAAAAGAATTAGGAATTGATTACGTTTATGCCAATCAATTGGAAATCAAAGATGGCAAACTAACGGGTAAATATTTAGGCGAAATTGTAGATGGTCAAAAGAAAGCCGAATACCTAAAAGCCATTGCCGAAAAAGAAGGTATCAACATCAACCAAACCATTGCAGTTGGTGATGGTGCTAATGATTTGCCTATGTTAAACTTAGCCGGTTTAGGAATTGCTTTTCACGCCAAACCAAAAGTAAAAGAAAATGCCGCCACCTCTATTTCCAGTTTGGGTCTTGATGGCGTTTTATACTTGTTGGGCTACCACGACCGACATATTGATATGATGCAGGAGTAATTTGCTTATATTTCAATGGCGTTTCTTTAAGGTTTATTTCCTTCGGTTTGTCATTTCGACGAAGGAGAAATCTCATAACGTATGCAACTAATGCGATTTCTCCTTCGTCGAAATGACAAAAAAAGCAGAATTAATAATTTATCCTTAAAGAAACTACATTGACTCATATTTCACAAAATAGCCTTAATTCGAATATTCGAATTAAGACTATTTTGTGAAATAAAGAATCGATCTTGAAAAGTTATGCGTTTTTTAAATTAATGATTTCTTGTTCGGTAAGCAATCTCCAGTTTCCTCTTGGTAAGTTCTTTTTGGTTAATCCTGCAAAAGCAACTCGGTCAATTCTCAAAACATCATATTTGAAATTCTCAAAAATAGAACGCACTACTTTTACGTTTGAAGACCTTAGTTTTAATCCAATTTCGCTTTTGGCTTCTCCTTCAATATAGCTGACATCTTCCACAAAAACGCGGTGTCCATCAATAACTAATCCTTTTTGTATTTTTTCTAAATCCTCGAATTTCAAGTTTTTATCCAAAGAAACTTGGTAGATTTTTGATGATTTGTTGGTTGGTAACGTAAACTTACGAATCATATCCGTGTCGTTTGTAAACAATAAAAGACCCGTTGTGTTTTTGTCCATTCTTCCCACAGCACCAATTTTGGCAGTGGTCGAACCTTTTACCAATTCCAAAACATTGCGGAATTCCTGACCTTCGTCAAGAGCTGTGGTGAAGTTTTTGGGTTTGTTTAATAAGATATAAACCTTTTTCTCAGGAGTTAATTTTACCCCATCAAAATTCACATCATCGCCTGGTTTTACCATATAACCCATTTCGGTGACGGGAATTCCGTTTACTTTTACGTTACCCGATTGAATGTAAATATCGGCATCACGACGCGAACACACTCCCGAATTGGAGATGTATTTGTTCAAGCGAATTTCGTCTTTTACTTTCGGTCTTTTGGGAGCCTGATTCGGTTTTTTCTCTACTTTATCAGTAGCCGCAGCAACAGCCACTTTTGTATTGGGTTTTACTTTTTTAGGCCCTTGTGCCCTTTTTTGCATCGCAGGTTTTGGCTTGTTTGAGCTTGGTCTAGAGCTGTTTGCTCTACCGCCGCTTTTGTTATTGTTGCCTTCCTTGTTATTCATATTTTTATTTTATTTATTTTTCATAGGTAATATGTAATTCGCAAAAGCTCATTTCATAAAATTCTATAATTTCGTGCAAAGATAGTTTATTATTGCTTAATTGTTGATTGTTTTTGGGTTAGGGTTTCCTAGCCCAGATAGGAACGTTATCCTTTTGTGGCGGTGTTCGCCACAAAAGATAAAGTGGATAGCTGGAAATAGCTCCTAAAAAATCAAATATTCCGCAACAATTTCTCGCCGTGCCACAACACACTTGGATTGATAAGTACAATACAAAAAACGCCCGCCACGATTAGGAATTTCAGGACGTTGTGAAGCAAAACATACTGCTCTTTGGTGTTGGATTTCCAAAGATAGAGCAGGAAAAAAATCATAATGATAAAGCTGGAATAAAAGTAAATATCCATATAACCTACGTCGAAAATTTCGATTAAAACATAAACCGGAATTATGGTTGCGATGGTTAAGAAGGTAATTATTTTTTTAGACATCTCTTCTCCATAAATTATGGGAATGGTTTGATAGTCGTTCGCTAAATCACCTTTGATGTTTTCTAAGTCTTTAATCATTTCGCGAATCAAAAGCAATAAAAATAGAAATGTTGCGTGACCAAAAATGACTTCGTACAGGTTTTTGTAATACAAAAGAATAGCAAAAAACGGCAAAATCGCCAAAAAGGCTGCAGTCAAATTTCCAATTAAAGGATATTTTTTGATGCGATGCGAATAATACCAAATTAGGAAAATATAAACTGAAAAATACATAAAGGCACGCCAAGAAACCATAATGGCTAAAAATGCTACTATAAAATTGAGCGTAAAATAAACATATAATTTTGTTTTTTGGCTGACCAGTCGGTCAAGCATCGATTTATTAGGACGATTAATTAAATCTTTCTTCCTGTCGTAGAAATTATTGATGATATAACCCGATGCAATGGTCAATGAGGAAGCTAAAACGATGATGAACAAGTCGAAATCAAGCAAGATAGACAAAGCTCTTTTTTCGGGTGCGAGAATAAATATCGCCGAGAGATATTGCGCCAAAATAATTATCGGAATATTGTAACCTCTAATTACAGAGAACAAACTGGCAATTTTCATCAAAAGAATCTTGTAAGGTCTGTTCATTTTTGTATTGGTTTAGCCACAAAGTAGCAAAGCCACAAAGTTTATGTTTTTACTTTTGTTCTTCCTTTTGGGTTATGGGACTATTAAAATTGGTAAACGACTTCTAATTTATACTCTTTCAAGGCAAGTCTTGCTTTTTCTATATTTTGAGTAAATCCTAAAATATAACCGCCACCACCTGAACCGCAAAGTTTGAGGTAATAATCGTTAGAGTCGATTCCTGCTTGCCAAATGCCGTGAAATTGTTCTGGGATCATCGGTTTAAAGTGATTCAAAACAACTTTAGATAACTTTTTGGTGTTCAAAAATAATGATTTCATATCACCACCCAAGAAATCTACAACACAAGCATCGGTATGTTTGATAAATTGCGATTTCAACATTTTGCGGAAACCTTGATCTTTTAGGTTTTCCATAAAAATTTGAACCATTGGAGCCGTTTCGCCCACAATTCCTGAATCTATCAAAAATACAGCTCCGTTTCCTTCCAAACTTTGTGTTGGAATTCCAGTAGCTTCTATATTATCTTTAGAATTGATTAAAATAGGAATGCTCAAATAGCTGTTTAAAGGATCTAAACCCGAACTTTTTCCGTGGAAAAAAGACTCCATTTGTCCGAAAATAGTTTTGAGTTGCAATAACTTTTCACGAGTTAAATTCTCGAGAACAGTAATTTTATTTTGGGCATATTTGTCGTAAATCGCAGCAACTAAAGCACCGCTACTTCCTACACCATAACCTTGTGGAATACTAGAATCGAAATACATTCCGGTTTCGACATCATTTTTTAGCGTTGCTAAATCGAAAGTAACCAAATCGGGTTGTTCGGTTTGCAATGTTTCTAAATAGGAAACAAAACGTTTCAAATTTCCGTTGGATTTTATGGCTTCGGCTGATGGATTTTCTTCTCTTTTCAGAGCACCATTGTAAAAATTGTAAGGAATTGACAAGCCTTTCGAGTCACGAATAATGCCGTATTCTCCAAAGAGTAATATTTTTGAGTAAAATAAAGGTCCTTTCATATAGGTTTGAACTTATTTTATTTTGTTGATTTTTGTTGGGTTCTGTCTAGTATCGAATGCAGAAAGAACAATAATATGTCTGCTATTGAAATGATAAAACAAACTGGATTGTTATGTAATTACTGCTTTTCTTACTCTTTTATTCACATTTGAAACAGGAAATAATTCAGGATTTTCAACTACCAAATTAATGATTAAATTAATTTTGTTTAAAAATTTCTTTTTAGTTTTCAAACTCCATCTCGTCTCTAAATAATCCAAAATATTTTCAATTTCAGTTTGGGCACGAGTAGTAATTACTACTTCTCTTTTCATTTCTAAAGGTGAGGTTTTATAAATTTATCAAAAGAAATAAATTCACCTTTTTCATATTCCGCCATCGATTCGTTTAAAATATTTTGTTGCTCTTCTGATAATTCATCCCAAAAATCTTTTGTTTTGGTCATGAATATTTTTTTGACAGACGCAATAATCAATTCATCATTAGTTTCTGCTAACAATTTCATTAACCCTGCTTTCTCTAATTGGATGTTCATAATTGCAACTTTAGAATTATAAAGATATTGTTTTTTAATCAATAATCAATTGACTTCCATTTCCTATTTCGTCACAAATGTACTGCTCATTTTGACAATAGCCAACTAATTCGTTCTTAATAAATTGTAATACAGTCTCTTTGACGTTTTCAGGATATAAAACGTGAACGTTTGCGCCAGCATCAAGCGTAAAACAAATAGGGGTTTTAGTCTTATTTCGGTATTTCCAAATCGCATTTATAATTTCCAAGGTATTTGGTTTCATTAAAATAAAATACGGAATCGAAGTCATCATCATCGAATGCAAAGTCAAGGCTTCACTTTCGACAATAGTAATGAAATCCTCGAGATTTCCCCTTTCGAAAACAGAAATCAGTTTGTCTAAATTTTCGTGCGCTTGTTCAAATCGCCTTTCGGCAAAAGGATGTCCGTTCATTAAATTATGTCCAATGGAACTTGAAACTTGTTTTTCGCCTTTGTCAACTAATAAAATGGTGTCTTGAAAATTCTTGAAATTATCGTGAATAGGATTTGGAAATTCTACGCCAAACAAATCAGAACTTCCTAGAATATTCTCGTGATTTCCCCAAACAACGACTTTTCCTTTTACGCTTCGGCACGCACTTCCTGAACCCAAACGCGCCAAAAAAGAAGATTTTTGATAAAAATAGTCTTCGGTCATTTCTGGGTTTAATACTTTTTCTAAACTCATTAAATTCATTGCCAAAGCCGCCATTCCTGAAGCGGAAGAAGCGATTCCAGAACTGTGTGGAAAGGTGTTTTGAGTATCAATTGTGAAATGGTATTCCTTTAGAAAAGGCAAATAAACCACAACTCTTTCAAAAAATTGCTGAATTTTTGGTTTGAAATCCTCTTTAGGTTTTCCTTCAAAAAGTAAGTCGAAAGAGAAATCTGAAGCTGTCGTACTGAACTTTTCAAAAGCTAATTTTGTTATCGTTTTGCAAGAATTCAAAGTGAAACTTACCGATGGATTGGCTGGAATTTGACTGTCTTTTTTCCCCCAATATTTCACTAAAGCGATGTTGCTTGGCGAACTCCATTGAAAATTGCCACTTGCAATGGATTGAGAATAGGAGGACGGAATAAAATCGTTTGCTGAAAACATCAATTATAAAATTTTTGCAAAGATACTGATTTCTTTAATTGTGGAATCGACTAAAGTTTTCATTAAATTTGAAAAAAATAAAAGATGAACAAGATTTCTAAAATTCTCGTTGTTGTTGTTACATGCTTAGTTGTTGGCTATTTTTCCGGAATGGTGACTCGTTCGGCAATTACCACTTGGTATCCAACTTTGATAAAACCGAGTTTTAATCCACCCAATTGGATTTTTGCGCCGGTTTGGAGTATGCTTTACATTATGATGGGAGTTGCAGCGGGATTGGTTTGGGATCGAATGGATTTTGAAAAAGAAATAGTCAAAAAAGCGTTGGTTTTCTTTGCCATTCAATTGGCTTTGAATGCTTTGTGGTCTTTTTTGTTTTTCGGTTTGAAAAACCCAATGTTAGCTGGATTGGAAATTGTTATTCTTTGGTTGATGATTTATGAAACCTATATGAAATTCTCTAAAATCAATAAAATAGCCGGTTATTTATTTATACCCTATCTACTTTGGGTCAGTTTTGCAGCAGTTTTAAATGGGAGTATTTGGTGGTTGAATAAGTAATAATTTATGAGAAATATCTATAACCACATTCTAAAATCCAAATTAGAAAACGAGAAATTGCTCGCCATTCTCTTGGATCCTGATAAAATCCATTTGAATAATGTCGATATGTTAATCGGAAAAATAAATCATTCGCCAGCAACACATCTTTTTATTGGCGGAAGCCTTGTCGAAAATAATATTATTGACCAATTAATTATAATAATTAAACAAAAAAGCGATTTACCGGTTATTTTGTTTCCAGGAAATCCTTCTCAGATTTCAGATAAAGCAGATGGAATTTTATTTCTTTCTCTAATTTCAGGTCGAAATCCAGATTATTTGATTGAACATCAAGTTCAAGCAGTGTCTATTCTCAATCAGATGGATTTGGAAGTGATTTCAACCGGATATATGTTAATCGAAAGTGGAACAGAAACTGCCGTGGAAAGAGTGAGTAAAACCAAACCATTAGACCGGAATAACATTGAATATGCTGTTCATACCGCTCAGGCTGGCGAATTTTTAGGAAATAAATTAATCTATCTCGAAGCGGGAAGTGGTGCCAAAAAAACTGTTCCGTTGGAAATGATTAAAAAAGTGGCGCAAAACATCGAAATTCCCTTGCTAGTTGGTGGCGGAATTGTAGATTTGAGCGGAATTCAAAAAGCCTATGATTCGGGAGCCGATTTGGTGGTGATTGGAACTGCTTTTGAAAATGACATTGATTTTTTTAACAAAATAAGTACATGATTGAATTCTTTTTTTCGCAATATGCCACCTATTCTGCCTTAGACATTACTTTAGAAATTGTGGCGGTGATTTTTGGTATTCTTAGTGTTTGGTTTGCGAAAAAAGATAACATTCTGGTATTTCCGACGGGACTAATTAGTACTTCAATATATGTTTATTTGTTGTGGAAATGGGTTTTGTGGGGTGATATGATGATTAATGGGTATTATTTCATAATGAGTATTTACGGATGGTATCATTGGACAAGAAAAAAAGGAGAAGTAGTTGAATTTCCGATTTCGGTAATTTCGAAAGCAGAAAAACGAATGAGCTTAATTATTTTTATATTTACAGTCGCATTTGTGGTTTTGGTGTATCACTATTTCAACAGATTTACCACTTGGTATGCTTATGTAGATACCTTCTTGACGGGAATTTTTTTCGTAGGAATGTGGTTGATGGCTAAAAGGAAAATCGAAAACTGGATATTTTGGATTATTGGAGATATCATTTCCATTCCTTTGTATTTTGCAAAAGGGTTTACTTTTACGAGTTTTCAGTATTTAATATTTACAATTGTTGCCATTTACGGCTATATAGAATGGAAGAAAAGCTTAAACAACTCCAAAATACTGGAAGTTCAAAAATAATTAGAATTGCTCTTTTTGGGCCGGAATCGACAGGGAAATCTACTTTGGCAAAACAACTTGCCGAGCATTTTCAAACGGCTTTTGTTCCTGAATTTGCGCGAGATTATCTTCAAGAAAAATGGGATACAACTGCCCAGATTTGTGATGTCAATGATATGTTGCCCATTGCTTATGGGCAAATTAAATTAGAAAACGAAAGCCTTTCGATGGCTAATGGATTCCTTTTTTGTGACACTAATTTATTGGTTACCAAAGTATTTTCGGAAGTGTATTATAATTTTTGTGATCCTTTGTTAGATGAAGCAGCCCAAAATCACGAATATGATTTGTTTTTTCTGACCGATATTGATGTTCCTTGGGAAAAAGACGATTTGAGAGATAAACCTGAAGGTCGTGAAACTAATTTTACCGCTTTCAAACAATCTTTAATTGATACTAACAAGCCTTTTATCACGATTTCTGGAGATAAAGAGTTGCGTTTAAAAAAGGCCATTCAAGTTGTTGAAGATTTGGCAAAGGCTAAAAAAATGGGATTTTCGTCCCTCGATTTTGTTCAAATATACGAACATGGAATTGCTTTAGAAAACGTCCAAAATCAATTAGATATTTTCAAAAACGGAATCTCAAAAGCAATTTTAGTCGTGCCAGCTACCGTGAAAAACGGAATTTTAAAACTTTCAGAAGAAGATTTTCAAACAAAAGCAGATTTTTTCGATGCTAATAAATCTGCTTGTAAACTAGAGAAATTTGTTCCTGCATCGGGTGCAGCTAGTCGAATGTTCAAATTTTTGAGTGAGTTTTTGAATGATTTTGATATTGAAAACGAAAGTATTAATGCGTACATCAATAGAAAAAAAGACAGTGAATTGTCTATTTTTATTGTTGGAATGAATAAATTCCCATTTTTTGAAAAGGTATATTTGGAGTTGAAAGCTGCATTTCCAAACTTTGATAATTTGGAACGAGATTATAAAAATTATTATTTTATAAAATTCCTACTTTCCTCTGGTTATTTTGATTTTGCCAATAAGCCAAAAGGAGTCCTCCCATTTCATAAATACAAAACTTACAATGCAACGGCATTTGAGGAACATTTGGTTGAATCTGCAACTTATTCGAGTTCGAATGGAAAAGCCAATTTGCATTTTACGGTTTCGGAATCGCATAAAATTTTATTCGAAAATATTGAAAAAACGATTAAACAGAAGGTTGAAAAAGAAACCGAAACTGCAATAAATACGAGTTATTCTTTTCAAAATAAAAGTACAGATACTATTGCCGTTGACTTGAATAACAACCCTTTTAGAGATGAAAACGGAAAATTAATTTTCAGACCAGGAGGCCACGGTGCTTTAATTGAAAATTTGAATAACCTTGATGCCGATATTATTTTTATTAAAAACATCGACAATGTCATTCAAAATCGCAACGAAAATATTGCCCTTTACAAAAAAGCTTTGGCAGGAATTTTGATGGAATTGCAACAACAAATTTTTGCTTATTTGAATGAAATTACAGCTAGAAATTTTCAACATTTAGAGGAAATTGAGGCTTTCGTCCAAAATAATTTGAATACGGAATTCCCTGAAAGTTTCTCTAAATACACTTTAGAAAACAAAATTAGTTTCCTAAAAAACAGCCTCAATCGTCCGGTCCGAATTTGTGGAATGGTAAAAAACGAGGGTGAACCTGGCGGAGGACCTTTTTGGGTAAAAAATTCTAATGGAAACCTTTCCCTGCAAATTGTGGAAAGCTCGCAAGTAGATTTGACCAATGAAAATCAAGTTGAAATCCTTTCGAGTGCGACACATTTTAATCCAGTAGATTTGGTTTGTGGAATCCGAAATTATAAAAACGAGAGGTTTGATTTGACACAATTTGTGGATCACAATAGTGGTTTTATTGTTGAAAAAAACCTTCTCGGAAAACCTTTAAAAGGATATGAATTACCAGGATTATGGAATGGAGCGATGGCAAAATGGATTACAATTTTTGTTGAAGTGCCGATAATTACCTTCAATCCAGTGAAAACAGTAAACGATTTATTGAAAACAGCACATCAACCACAATAGTTTTGGAACCAGAAAAAATCTTATCCGAATTACAGTTCAAAGCCGTCCGCAGTAGTGGATCCGGAGGTCAAAACGTGAATAAAGTTTCCTCGAAAGTGGTTTTGTCATTCGATTTGAAAAACTCACAAGCTTTATCAGATGAGGAGAAACTTTTGCTAGAAACTAAATTAGCATCTCGATTGACATCCGAACTAGTTTTAATTCTTAATTGTGATGAAGATCGAAGTCAACTTAAAAACAAAGCCATTGTAATCAAACGTTTTTTGGATATCATTGCGGCTGGACTTGTGGTTCCAAAAATTAGGAAAGCCACAAAAATTCCTAAATCGGTTATTAGAAAACGAATAAAGGACAAAAAAAATATTTCGGAAGTAAAGAAAAATCGTAGGAAACCAGAGTTTTAGTGATAAGATTCGAGTATTAAGTAGTAAGACCAAAAATTAAAGATTAAAAATCTTGGTACTTAATACTTTTATCTTAATACTTTTCTATATTTGCATCGTCTCAAAGGGGTGCTCTAAATAACGAGCTGAGATTATACCCATCGAACCTGAACAGGTAATGCTGTTAAGGGAAAATTGAATTAAGGATGAAGTGCACGTCATCTGAAAATTCAAAAAATCATTTTAATTTAACAAAAGAATAATTCCCCCTTTTATTCGTAAAACTATTTACGGATGAACCATTTATTTTTCAAAAAAAGTACAAAGTACAAAGTACAAAGTGCAAAGAAGAAAGTTTTCCTAACCTCTTTTTTCTTTGTTCTAATCTCTTTTCTCTCAAACGGACAAGAAAAACCAAAAGACACCACGAAAGTTAACCAACTCGATGAAGTTTTAGTTTCGGCAGTTCGGGTAACTACAAAAACACCAGTTTCTTTCAGTAATTTAGATAAAAAGGAAATAAAGTTTCGAAATTTAGGACAAGACATTCCCATTTTAATGAATTATCTGCCTTCAGTTGTCACCACTTCCGATGCTGGAAATGGTGTAGGTTATACAGGAATTCGTGTTCGTGGTAGTGATGCCACTCGGGTAAATGTTACCATCAACGGAATTCCTTACAACGATTCCGAAAGTCACGGAACCTATTGGGTAAATATGCCCGATTTTGCCTCTTCTTTAGAAAGCATTCAGTTGCAGCGCGGTGTGGGAACTTCTACCAATGGAGCTGGTGCTTTTGGTGCTAGTTTGAATATGTTGACGGAAACGTATTCTCAAAAAGCAACGGCTGAAATTTCAAGTTCTTTTGGGAGTTTTAAAACCTTAAAAAACACAGCAAAATTCAGTACGGGTTTGATGAACGACCATTTTGAAATGGCAGGACGTTTGTCAACATTAAAATCAGATGGCTATGTTGACCGAGCCAGTACCAATTTAAAATCTTATTTTCTGCAAGGAACTTACATAGGAAATACAACCTTAATCAAAGCTTTAGTTTTTGGAGGAACTGAAAAAACATACCAATCGTGGAACGGAATCGATGGGGAAACATTGGCAACTGATAGAACCTTTAACTCGGCTGGAATGTTTACCGATGAAGGGGGGAATACTCGTTTTTATGATAACGAAACCGATAATTACCAACAAGATCATTATCAATTGCATTGGAATGAAAAAATATCTAGTAATTGGAGTACAAATTTAGCTTTTCATTACACCAAAGGAAAAGGATATTATGAAAATTACAAAGAAGACGCAAAATTTTCGAGTTATGGTTTGACTCCAATCGTTATTGATGGAACAACCATAAAAAAAACTGATTTAATTCGTCAGAAATGGTTAGACAATGACTTTTATGGAGCCACTTTTTCAACTAATTACAAAAGCGAAAAACTAGATATTATCCTTGGCGGTGGCTGGAATAAATATGAGGGAACCCATTTTGGAAAAGTAATTTGGGCTCGATATGCTTCGCAAAGCGAATTGGGCGATCGTTATTACGAAGACGACGCAACAAAAACTGATGGAAATATTTTTGCAAAAGCTAATTATCAAATAACGGAAAAAATAAGTTTATTTGGCGATTTACAAGTTCGAAATGTGCATTATTTAGCAGATAGTTACGAAACCGGAAAAGTGAATGACAACTTCAATTTCTTCAATCCAAAGGCAGGTTTGAATTATGATATAGACTCGAAAAACAAATTGTACTTTTCGTATGCCAAAGCCAATCGTGAACCCAACCGAACCGATTATGAAAACGGAAATCCAAAACCCGAAAAGTTAAATGACTTCGAATTGGGTTGGAGATTTACTGCTGAGAAAGTAAAAATCAATTCGAATATTTATTATATGGGGTACAAAGACCAACTGATTTTGACAGGAAAACTAGACGATGTAGGAAGTCCAATTCGTTCCAATAGTGAAAAAAGTTTTCGTTTGGGATTGGAAGTAGATGCTACAATTGCTGTTTCAGAGCAATTTGTAATCCGACCTAATTTTACTTTAAGCGCTAATAAAAACGTTGATTTAGCCGTTGCTGGTGAAAATTATGGAACTACAACTATTGCCTATTCACCTTCGGTAATTGTAGGAAATATGTTTATCTATAAGCCAATTGAAAGTTTGCAAATTTCATTATTACAAAAAATTGTAGGCAAGCAGTATATGAACAATATTGAATCAACCGAAGCAAAACTAGCGAGTTATTTCATAAATGACATCAATCTTAGTTATGAAATAAAACCAAAATCTGTTTTCAAATCCATTATTGTTAAGGGATTAGTCAATAATGTTTTCGACAAGAAATATGTGTCAAACGGTTACATGTATGATGTTTATCCATATTATTATCCGCAATCAGGAATTAATTTCTTGGCAGGATTGACCTTGAAGTTTTAGTTTTTTTAGGTTTTTTTAATCCTGATGGTTTAAGCTGTCAGGATTTTTTTGTTATAAGTTGTTAATAGAAACGGCGTAAAAGTTAAAATTTAGTTAAATTTTTAAAATTTTATTTTTAATTGTTTTTTTTTTTTTTTTTTGATATTTACAGTGGTTAACCAAGAAATTATTATAAATTTAAACCATTAAAATAATGAAAAAATTAGTATTTACAGCTGTAGCACTAGTCGCATTTAGTGGAGTTACTGTGGCTGGAACAAAAGAAGTAAAAAAAGCAAATTTAGAAGATAACGATTGCGAATATATTGCAATTTTAGTAATGGATAATTGGTATGGTAGTCAATACTTAACTGATATAGGTTTTTTTTACGCTTATCGTGCTATAGTAGAAGATTGCGATAGTGGAAGGATGTAAAATAACATCCGAGGTTGTAGAGCTGATCCCTTCAATAAGATTTTTATCAATAATTATTAAAACAATTAAAATGAAAAATAAAATATTTGCATTACTACTTTTTATAGTGGTTAACGGTGTTTCTAACGCAAAAAATCTAAAGTTAAATGATAAAAAAGTTGATAATATCGACATTAAAACAAATTTTTATGGTGCTTCAATTATTGAAAACGAAACAAATAATGTGACCGTAGCGATTGATTGCGATATGTATGCAGTAAATGTTATTGAGGATTGTTATTTGTGTGATGATTTTTTAAGTGATGTCGGATATATTTATTTGTTTCGGACTATAGTTGAAGATTGCTACAGGCAAAGTTGTCAATAAATTATAAAAATTATAATTAAAAATTGACACTTTATTTATTAGTATGGGTTTGCGATAGGACATTTTAATGCTATGTATTATGAGTAAAAAGTGGTTTTTTGGATTTATTTTATTTGTATTAATAAATTATTCCTTTAATGGTCAAAATACTACAAGTGGAGAAATCATTTACCAGAAAAAAATGATTATTGACGAAGAGAAAATTGCGCCAAAAGACATTCTTTCAAAAGGGATTAAAGATATTTCCAGCAAACATACCTACTTGCTTTTATTTAATGAAAATAGATCCAAATTTATTTTCAAAGATAATATGGAAAGCGAATCATCTTCGAAAGAAAAGTACTTCAGCAAACTAGCTTCCATCTTATGTGACGATTATAATTATTACTATGACAGATTAAATATGACAGAAGGTATTAAAGAATATGGTGATGGAATTTTAATTGCGGATACTGAAAAATTTGACTGGATTATAACAAAGGAAAATAAATTAATAGGTCAATATTTGTGTTACAAAGCGACATATTTAACTAGTAGGAAAAACTATAAGGGAGTGGAAAATAAAATATTGATTACAGCTTGGTTTGCACCATCCATCCCAATTTCATTAGGTCCTAAAAAATATAAAGGTTTGCCAGGATTGATTTTGGAATTACAAGATCAATTGTCAGTGGTTTATGCAACAAATATAAAATTAAAAGAAATAATGGATGCAAAAATAGATTTTCCTAAAGGATCCATTATTAGTGAGGAAGAATATAAGAAAAAAGTTTTGTTAAAATAAAGTAAATTATACATTCTGCAGATAAGTCTTGTGGTTTGCATGTTATTAGAGTATAAATAGTTTTATATTTTATTAACTTTATTGAAAGATAGTAGATGGTAGTCTTATTATTTGAAATGTAACACTGAAAAAGAAGATTTTGAGATATTAGATATACTTGCTATAAAATAATCCTAATAATATTTTTGGAGAACTTCACAAATGTCAGATTTTATCACATTAAAAAAGCGTTTAAAAAGACGTGGTTATAATTTTTAAGACTAGCTACAGAACGATTAAAAGGTCGTCTAATAATTTGGCTGAAATCTGGAGTCATTTCCTTTTAGCTAAATTCAGTGCATATATTGATTTTAGAAATATGTCTTACTACGTTTTTTACTTGTATTTCAGTGACACAAGAAGGGCAAGAATAATTTAAAAACCAAATTTTCTCACACAACCTGTTAAACATTCTGTCTTTAACAGGTTTGTTTTAGATAAATCCTAAATGAAAAATATAACATTAATTTTATTCTTTTTTTTCTTTTTGACTACTGCAATTAGTCAAAGCAAAAACATTTACGTTTCTTACAAAGTTGAGGTTCAGGATGAAAAAGAAATGTTTAAAACCAATCAAGGTTTAAGAGCAATGCTTGATTATGCAATTAATAATGACAGTGATTTTTCATTTGGATTGATAATAAAAAAAGATGAGTCTAAATTTTATCAAGAAACGAAATTAATTGCTGATGGAAATGCTGGATATGCCAAAGGAGCATTAGCAATGATGAGTTATATAGGGGATGTTTATACTTTAGGTGATTTTTGCTTTAAACAAAACCCACTTTTAGGAAATAATACTTACACTAAAATAGATTTGAAAAGTAACTGGAATTTAGTAAACGAAACAAAATTAATAGATGGTTATTTGTGTTATAAAGCAACAAATATAAAAAGAGTTGATAATGTCGATAAAGTTTTTAATCATCCTGTCATCGCCTGGTTTTGTCCAAAATTACCTTATAAAGTAGGCCCTAATGGCTATGGTAATTTACCGGGTCTTATTCTTGAACTTCAGGTTCGGAATGTTGTATATAGTGTTAAAAAAGTTACTGTTGATACAGAATTAAATTTTGATACTGATTTTCTAAAAAAAGCAAAAATATTATCGCAATCTGAATTAGAATCCGAATATAAAAAATTTAATGAGTATTAAAATTGATTTTAAAAAAGGTAAGACTTCTGTTTTTTAGAATGATACAAGACAATAATCTAGCTATAAATTGGCTTGAAATGTTTTTTAAACTTCCAAAAATGCCTGTTCCTATTATTTTTCGAAGCATATTATAAAAGTAATATCCAACATTTAAATGTTTAAATTTTTCTTTTTTTTACAACACTTTCCTTCTCTCAAATCCATTCAATTTCAGGAATTTTCTGTTATAAGTTGTTAATAGAAACCGCGTAAAAGTTAAAGTTTAGTTAAATTTTTAAAATTTTATTTTTAATTGGTTTTTTTTTTTTTTTGATATTTACAGTGGTTAACTAAGAAATTATTTATAAATTTAAACCATTAAAAAAATGAAAAAATTAGTATTTACAGCTATCGCAGTAATAGCATTTAGTTGGGTTTCAATGGCTAAAACTACAGAATTAAAGATCGTTGAAAATTATGGAATGATTGTTGCTCAGAGTGGTGACTGCGAGACATTCGCTATGGATTTTATAGATGAATATGATTCCAATCATCCGGGAGCAGAAATGGAGATATCAAATGCACAAGTAGTTTATCAGCAACTTTTAGATCTGTGTTATATCGAAATGCGTTAACATAATCCTATTAATAATTAGCAAACTAAATAATTTATGTTTAGTTTGCTTTTTAATTTATTTTTTTTAGCTATGAATAGAAATTGCATTTTTGTTTTAATGACTATTTTACTTTCGTTTAATAGTAATAGCCAAATAGTATCAGGTAAAATAATATATAAAATCCAACCTATTGATATTGAATTAGATTCAAAATCAGATAAAATTAACAGTTTGAATGAAAAAATATATCAAGAAGCACAAAAACAGTCGTTTACATTAGAATTCAATACAATCAAATCAAGTTTTGTTTTAAATAATATTTTAGAGCCAAACAATGAAGAAAAATACAGTAAGGGCATTAGCAATTTAGCTTCAATGTTGATAACATCTGGCTACAACTATTATTTAAATCTTAATACGAAAACTGTTGTACTTCAAAATACAGATGGGCTTTTAATAGAAGAAAAATATGATAAAAAAAATTGGGAAATAACAGCAGAAAGTAAAAAAATTGCAGATTATTTATGTTATAAAGCAATATACATTAAAAATTATACGGGCAGAAACGGTAAAAGCATAAGTATCCCAATTACTGCGTGGTTTGCTCCAAGCTTACCCTATGGTTATGGGCCAAAAGATTATAATGGTTTACCAGGTCTAATTCTTGAATTACAGGAACGTAAAACTATATACTATGCATCTTTGATAACTCTTCTATCGAAAGACAAAGAAATAGAAATAGAGTTCCCAAAAGGGAAAATCGTTACAAAAGAAGAATACGATACAAAAATGAAAGCCCAAATGGGTATGTAATTAAAAAACTTATGTTTAAAATTTCAATAAAGCAAACAATATCTTTTTTGATATTGTTTGCTTCTTTTATTTCATTTGCCCAAACACGCACCATAACGGGAGTAGTCTCTGACGATGCAAATATTCCGTTAGAAAACGCAAATATCATCGCTAAACCATTGCAAGAAAAAGCAAGTCTGAAATTTGCAATTGCAGACAATAAAGGGCGTTATAGACTTGAATTAGAAACTGATGTAAAATACGAAATAACCGTTTCCTATATAGGTTTTACTGATGAAATTTTAATAGTTGAGTCAAATTCAACAATTAATGCCTACGATTTCAAGTTAAAACCCACTGGAGAAATTCTCAAAGAAATAATAATTAAATATGAATACCAACCCGTTGTAATAAAAAAAGACACACTAACATTTGATGTAAAAAGTTTTGCCAACGGCAATGAACGCAAAATGAAAGAAATTCTAGAAAAACTACCAGGAGTTGAGGTGGATAAAAAAGGAAATGTTACCGTACAAGGAAAAAAAGTTACTAAAATGCTGGTGGAAGGCAAGTCGTTCTTCGGCGGAGGTTCTAAACTCGCTGTAGAAAACATTCCAGCCGATGCCTTAGATAAAATTGAAGTCATAGATCACTTTAATGAAATTGGATTTATGAAGCAAGTTTCAGATAGTGATGATTTGGCAATGAATGTAAAACTAAAGGCAGATAAGAAAAAGTTTGTTTTTGGTGATATCGAAGGTGGTGCCGAAGTAGGAAATGCTGATAACGGCTTCTATCTTGCACATGCCGCCTTGTTTTATTATGCTCCAAAAACGAATTTGAGTTTCATTGGAGATGCAAACAACATAGGAAAAAGCACCTTTACTTTTGAAGATTTAATGCGTTTTGGAGGAGGAATGAGTAGTTATCTTTCGGGACGAAAATCCTTTACAAATTTGTATTCTTTTACCAATGATAATACTGATGTGGTTCAGAATAAATCACAATTTACAGCTTTTAATTTTAGTCACGACACTTCTTCTAAACTATCTATTTCTGGATTTGGGATTTTCTCTAAAGTTTTTACGGTTGCAAAATCTGAAGAAAAAAACGCGTATCTACAAAATAATGTTGTTACAAATGAGAATAAACTTAAAAACGGTAATGCTAGATCTGTCCTAGGAATAGGAAATTTAAAATTAGATTATTCTCCCAATACTAAGGAAAAATGGTATTACAATGCCCAATATCAATCGAGCACTAATAACTTATTGAATACCATTAATTCATTTACTAATGTGAATTCTAGTCTTTTTGAAATATTAAGTAAAGCGGACAATACATCAGTTAAACAATATATGGAGTGGCATAAAAATTATAATCTGCATCATATAACTACACTAGTTATTAATCAAGCATTTGAAAATCAAACTCCGGACACGAAAATACTTACAAACCAACCTTTTTTTCAAGGCATAATTCCTTTACAAGTAGATGATTTGTATAACATTGATCAGCACAAGAAAGTAAAGAATAACAATATCGATGCCCTGTTTAAACATTATTGGATTCTTAATGATTTTAATCATTTATATGCAATTACGGGAAATAATTATATGTCTTCACAATTCAAAACTTTGGAAAAACAAATACTCACTGATGGTAGAATTAATGATTTTTCATCGTCAGGTTTTGGAAATGATGTTAAATACCAACTAAATGACGCCAATATTGGTTTAGAATATAAGTTTAGAATAGGAAAATGGACGAATAAGCCTGGTTTGTATTTGCATTTATATCATCTAACCACAATTCAAACTTCCAATAACTATTCATTGTCAAAGACACTTTTTCAACCACTGTGGAATAGTGAATACGAGTTTAATAAATCTGAATCATTAAGCTTTACCTATAAATTGGAGAATAGTTTTCCCGAAATAAGTCAGCTTGCTAATCGTTTTACTTTACAATCTTATAATGTAGTTTACAAAGGAAATGCGCTTTTACAAAACGAGCACTATCACACAGCAAATTTGAGATATTCTAAAATAAATATGTATCATGGGCTTACTTTGTTCGCAATGGCAAATTATAATAAAAAATTAAAAACCATTAGGAACGAAATTCAAATAGAAGGAATTAATCAATTCAATACGCCTAAATTGAGCGATAATCCAGAAACAAATTACAGTATAAATAGCTCGTTTAGTAAAAGAATATACCGTTTTAATTTAAAGTTAAGTGCTAATTTAAGTTGGTTTAATTATTTGCAAACATTGAATAATATAACAACCTCTAACGATCGCAATAATCAAAAAATGGAAATTGTATTTAAAACAGCTTATAAAAAGTGGCCAGATTTTAGTATTGGTTACACAAAAGGATTTAGTCAGTTTTTGGGAATCACAAAATCTACTTTTCAAACAGATGAAATAAATTCAGTCTGTGAAGTCGGGTTATTAAAATTCTGGACTTTTAAATTGGAGTACAGCAACCTAAAAAACACAAACAATAATGCTCAGAGTAATTTTTATGATCTAGCCAATTCTTCATTGCGTTATCAAAGGAAAAATAGTGCATTTTGTTTTGAGTTAACAGTCAATAATTTATTTAATAATATGGTAAAAAATACGTATTCTTTTTCTGATTATGCAATTACTGAGCGAACAACTTATGTTTTACCTCGCGTCTTTTTATTTTCTGTTAGTTATAAATTATAATTAATTATAAACCCGCAATATATCTCCATTGGTCTCGACACGATATTGTTTTAGTGGATATTGTTTGCCAGCACTTTGTCCTGAAAACAAACTATATGCCGCATTATCGCAAGCACAAACTACGGTTGTTTTGTCCAATTTCAAAGGATCATTTGCATCCAATTTTTTAAAAGCCATTGTTGAACAACTACTTAAAGCTTGATTGGGACAAGCGGCGTCAAAAGCAACATAACCACTTCCTGTATTGAAAATAAACAAACCTCGAGCACCTTGATTGGGATAGTAAATGGCATTACTAACATATTTTAGATCCGAATAAGCAGGTAAATTCATGTTTATCTCTATTGTGAAAGAATAATTCGGAATATAAGGATTGTTGTTATTCGTAGAATTTGGGCTACAACTAAAAAGCATTGGAAAAACAATCAGCAAAAGAAAATATTTTTTCATTATTCAGATTTTATATAGGAATCAAGTAGACAAATTTAATTTATTTAGCTTTTAAACGGATATGTTTAACGTATATTTATAGATTAAATAAAAATAATAGTATCTTTGTGAAAAGAAATCCCGTTCCGATGGGATTTTTTCTATTTTATATAAACGATGAAGTTATGAGTACAGTATCTTATTATACCGCAGAAGGATTAAAAAAATTAAGAGAAGAATTAGATTATTTAAAAAGTGTGATGCGTCCAAAAGCATCTCAAGATATAGCAGAAGCAAGAGATAAAGGAGATTTATCTGAAAATGCAGAATATGATGCTGCCAAAGAAGCACAAGGAATGCTAGAAATGCGTATTGCCAAATTGGAAGAAGTACATTCGAACGCTCGATTGATTGATGAATCTACTTTAGATGTATCAAAAGTTTTGGTATTGTCGAATGTCAAAATCAAGAACCAATCCAATGGAATGGAGATGAAATATACTCTTGTAGCCGAAAGTGAAGCCGATTTGAAAACCGGAAAAATATCTGTTACTTCTCCAATTGGTAAAGGTTTACTTGGGAAAACCGTTGGAGAAATTGCTGAAATCACCGTCCCGAATGGCGTTTTGAAATTTGAAATTTTAGAAGTTTCTAGAGACTAAAAAAGTATTCAGTTTGCAGTGGCAGTTTTTAGTTTATTTAGAAGTAACATTTGCTAAAGTTAAAAAAAATGAGCTCTATTTTCACAAAAATCATAAAAGGAGAAATTCCTTGCTATAAAATAGCTGAGGATGATAATTTTTTAGCTTTTTTGGATGTAAATCCAAATGCAAAAGGACATACTTTATGTGTTCCTAAACAGGAAATTGACAAATTATTTGACCTAGACGATGATTTGTACCATGGATTAATGCAATTTTCTAAAAAAATTGCCGTTGCACTTGAGAAAACAATTCCTTGCAATCGAATAGGAATGGCAGTCATTGGACTGGAAGTTCCTCATGCTCACGTTCATTTGATTCCATTAAACCAAATGGGAGAAATGACTTTCAAGCACAAAGTAAGTTTGACCAAGGAAGAGTTTGAGGCTTTAGCCAAAGAAATTCAAGCTAATTTATAATAGACTTTTCAAAAGTAATTCGATTGAAATGAAGCATGCTTTTGTACTTATCACTTTTTTTTGTTCTCTTTTAAGTTTTGGTCAAGCCAATGTCGATTACACTTTAATCGACAAACGAATGGCGTCAATTCCAAGTAATTTGACCAATTCTACAGATGAAATCGCAAGTTATATCAACGCTAATTTCAAAACAGAAAACGATAAAATTCGAGCCGCTTTTTATTGGACAGTATCCAACATTAGTTATGATATCAAAAACAGTAAAGGGTCTAATTCGATAGAAAGTTCGCAAGAAAAAATCATCAAAACTTTAAAATCCAGAAAAGGAGTTTGCATTGATTATGCTGAGGTTTTTAATGCTATTGCAAAAAAAATTGGTGTCGAATCTTATGTAATTGATGGATACACGAAGCAAAACGGAAAAATAGATATTCTTGCTCATGCTTGGTGTGCCGCAAAAATTGAGGGTAAATGGTTTTTCTTTGATCCAACTTGGGGCTCTGGAGGCACAAATAATGGTCAGTTTGTTAAAAAAATAAACAACTATTATTTTAAAACAGACTTTAGTAAAATCATTGCTTCTCATATTCCATTTGATTATTTATGGCAGTTTTCGAATTATCCGATAACCAATTCCGAATTTTATCAAGGGAAAACTCAATTGGATAAAACCAAGAAATATTTTGATTTTGAGAAGGAAATTGCCAGACAAGATAGTCTAAATGAAATTGATCAATTGTTTGAATCAGCTGTAAGAATAGAGAAAAACGGGTTAAAAAACGCGATGATTATTGCTAAATATGAGTCAGTAAAGAGTCATTATACTTATTTACAACAAAGCGAAAATATTGACAAACTGAATGCTGTTGTGATAGAAATGAATGAAGCGGTTGCGTTATTGAATGATTTTATTTTTTATAGAAATAATAAATTCAAGCCTCCTTTTCCAGACGATGAAATTACTAATATGATAGAAAAGCCGAAAGAAAAATTAGTTAAATGCCAAAATGATATTTATAAAATTGGTTTCATAGGAAATGAAAATACGTCTAATTTGAAATCGATTAAAAGATCAATTGAAACTAATTTGGCGCTATCTGAGCAACACGCATCTTTTGTGAAAACTTATTTGAGTAAGTCGAAATTAGTGAGAAAAACCATGTTTTCGAAAATAACTTGGGCTGGAATCCCACTGAATTAAACAGTTTTCTTTAAACTCACTTGCATCGTTGTTCCTTTTCCAATTTCGGAATGCAAAACTTTTATAGTTCCCTTGTGATATTCTTCGACAATTCGTTTTGTTAAAGATAAACCCAAACCCCAACCTCTTTTTTTGGTCGTAAAACCAGGTTCGAAGACATTTTTGAATTGATTCTTTGGAATTCCATTTCCAGTATCCGAAACTTTGATTTTTACAAATTCACCGTCTTCTTCGATGGAAACGGCTAATTTTCCTCTGCCTTTCATGGCATCAATAGCGTTTTTTACTAGGTTTTCGATTGTCCAACCGTGTAAAGTTGGGTTAAAGGAAGCAAATATTGGAGACTCAGGGCCATTAAAAGAAAATTCTACTTGCTTTGAAAACCGTGATTGCAAATATTTGTACGACTGATGGGTTTCTTCAACGATATCCATGTTTTCGAGTTTGGGTTCTGACCCAATTTTCGAAAAACGTTCGGTTATAGTTTGCAGGCGTTCAATGTCTTTCTCTATTTCATCGGTTGTTGATTGATCGACATTTTCAGATTTCAGAATTTCAACCCATCCTACTAATGATGTCAGTGGCGTGCCAATTTGGTGAGCCGTTTCTTTTGCCATTCCTGCCCAAAGCTTGTTTTGGGTTGCCATTTTTGTGCTTTTGTAAAAATTATACACTAGTCCCGCAAATAAAAATATGATGAGCAACAAAGCGACTGGGTAATATTTCAGCTTGTTCAGCAAAGCCGAATCTCCGTAGTATAAATATTGAAATTTTCCAGGAACATACTCAATAACAATGGGCTCATTTTCGCTTTTTAAACCTTGCAAAAAAGTATCGGCTTTTTGTTTGTCCAATACAATTGATTCGTCAATATTAATCGAATTGATAATTACACCATTCTCTGTGAGCATTATTGGAATAGAAGTATTGTTGCTAAAAATCTGCAGCGGAAGTTCTAAATCAGTGTTTTCACCAGCATTAATAAGGGTTTTTTGAGCATTGGCCCAAAGATTCATTTTAAGTCGTTCTTCTTGTTTGAAAATTTGGAAAAAAGTATAGGTATTCCAAAGAATTAAGGAGACGATTAAAAAGGAAGCAAAAATAATGATCCAACGAGTGGTATTTCTTTTTTCGGAAAAATGCATACTTATAATTTAAAGGCTAAATATAGTGAAATTAAAGTTTGTGTTAAAGTAATTAAACCTTTCAGAGAATTGTTTGTCTTAAACTCTTTTGATAAGAAAAATTATTCATTCTCTGGCATAAACACTATTTTCGCCACTAAATTTTTAAATAATTACAATGAAATTAAATCAATTTATTTTAATGGTTGCTTTCTTAGCAACTAGTTCTGTATTTAGCCAAATAACAGGCAAAGTAAAAGACGGAGACTATCCGCTAGAATATGCAACTGCAACTTTATTTTCAACTCCAACTAAAACCATTGTTGCTGGTGTAGTTACTGATGCTAAAGGAAATTTTAAAATTGAAAATAATGCATCCGGAAATTATTATTTAGAAATTTCTTTCATTGGTTTTGACAAGAAAACGATAAAAGACCTAGTTATTACTTCTAAAAATACCAAAATTAATGTAGGAACAATTCAATTAGTAACTGCTGGAACAAAACTAGACGACGTTGTAATTAAGTCTGAAAAAAGAACGGTTGTAAGTAAAATTGACCGTCAAGTTTATGATGCAAAGTCTTTTCAAAACAGTCAAGGAGGATCTGCAACTGATGTGATAAAAAACCTACCCTCTGTTTCAATTGATAGTCAAGGCGATGTTAGCGTAAGAGGAACAACAGGATTTATGGTGTTGTTGAATGGGAAACCAACACAAGGAAGCATTTCGGCAATTTTGGGTCAATTGCCAGCCAATGCAATAGACAGAGTGGAAGTCGTTACGGCGCCTTCAGCAAAATATGACCCTGATGGAAAAGCGGGAATTTTGAATATTATCACAAAAAAAGGGGCTACCGATGGTGCTTATACGCAACTGAACGTAAAAGGGGGTTTTCCTTCGATAGAAAATTATAACAATAAAGAGAACGCGCAACGGTACGGAATTGACGGAACGTATAATGTCAAAAAAGAAAAATGGGATATTTCACTCGGTGGAAATTTTGGCAGAAACGACATTCAAGGTCGTAGAGAAGGAGATGTTTTTACCAACAACGTTACTAAAAATTACAAAACCCAATTTCCATCGGATGGAGAGCGTAGTACAAATGAGTTAAACTATAGCGGACGTTTTACGGTTGATTATAATCCAAATGCAGCAGACAATTTTTCGGTAGGTTTCTATGCTGGAAAACGTAAAGTAGAAAGAACGGCTGATATTTTTTACAACAACACCACAACCTCTCTTACGGACGGAAGTGCAATTAAAAATTTCAATTATTACAATCACAATCTAAGAATTCGTGATGGCGATTTTTCTTTGGGAAGCTTTAATTATTCGCATTCTTTTAAAAATAAATCCAAGTTAACAACTTCTTTTTTATACGAATATACTTTGCTTGGCGGGCCAACAACCAACCTGAATTTAGGATATGCCGATCATTCAACTGTATATCAAGACGAATACAACACCAATGACAATCCGCTTTACGGAACCAGAGCGCAACTGGATTACGAGTTCAAACCCTTTTCTTTTGGAAAATTAGAAACGGGTTACCAATTTAGAAAACTACAAAACAACGGGAATTTTATATACGAAAGACGGAATGGTACTTCTGGGCTTTTCGAAATTGTACCTGAGTTTACGAGTGTGGTTAACTTAGAACGCTTGATTCATTCCGGCTATTTACAATTAAACGGAAGCAAAGCAAAATGGGAATATGCTGCAGGTTTGCGTTTGGAGTCAATGAATCGTGATTTTTATCTAAAAGGCTATAACCAAACTGCTGAGAATTTAAGCTATGATTATGTAAAATTGTTCCCTTCGGCTTCGGCGCAATACACGATGGACAATAATGTAAAATTGAAAGCAGGTTATAGTAAAAGAGTTGATCGTGCACCAAGTTACCAAATGAATCCATTCAAAGAAAGAGAGCATTCTGAAACTTTTGAGCAAGGAGATAAAAATTTACGTCCTGAGTTTACCGATTTAATCGAATTGGGAATTAGTAAAAATTTCAAAGGCGGGCATTCCTTTTTTGCAACAGCCTATTATAGAAATGTTCAAAACCTGATAAACCGAGTAAATACGCTTTCGTACACAACAGCAGGTGTGCTGAACGATACTATTTTGGATCGTATTTATTCGAATGTTGGTCGAGGAAAAACAGTAGGTTTAGAAGTAGGATCACAATTTAAACCAACAACAAAATGGACGAATTTTGTTGGAGCGAACGTATATAATTTCAACATTGACGGAAGCTACAACGGACAAAGAATCAATTCGAGTGCCATTCAATATTCTATAAATGCAAATAGCACCTATGCTTTTTCGAGCACAACCTCTTTGCAGTTTACTATGAATTATTTATCTAAAAAAATTACAGCTCAAGGAGAAGATTCCCGTTTTTACTCGCCAAATTTAAGCTTGCGAAAAACATTTTTAGACAATCAATTAGTAGCCACCTTGCAATGGCAAAATATCGATATGGGATTGTTGGATACCAATGAGCAACGGATCACAACCTACAAGCCAGGGCAATTTTACACGACAACTAATTATGTCTACGAAGTAGATATGGTTCTCCTAAATTTGACTTATACCTTTAATAAAACTAAAAACCGCTCTAAATTTATTGATAGTGAATTTGGTAAAAAAGAATTCTAATCCAATACATTTTAAATTAAAAAAGAGCATAATTGAAATTAATTTAAAAAAGTTCGAGTTAGATTTTAATTATGTAAAAAAAAAGCACTTCTATTTTGTTAATAATTTTTCTAATAAGACGAAGCTGAATTTTGTATGCAATTAAAGAAGTTACTATATTTGTGAAATAGAAGTTCCCTGACGAGGTTTTTTGTCTTCTGCACAATAACTTCTAGTATAAATAAAAAATAACAACAATAAAATAAATATATAAAGATGGAAGTTACAGGGAAAATTAAAATGATCGATCAAACGAAAGAAGTTGGTTCGGCAGGTTTTAAAAAAAGAGATGTTGTTGTTACAACAGATGAGCAATATCCACAACATATTTTGGTGCAGTTTGTTCAAGACAAATGTGATTTGTTAAATACGTTCCAAGTTGGTGAAGCGGTGAAAATTGACATTAATTTAAGAGGTCGCGAATGGACAAATCCACAAGGCGAAACCGTTTATTTTAATACTATTCAAGGGTGGAGAATTGCAAAAGCTCAAGCTGAAGCTCCTGCGGCGCAACCAGCACCGCCAATGCCTTCGGCAGCTGCATTTCCTCCAGCAACTAGCTTAAATGAAGAAGAACCAGACGATTTACCGTTCTAATATAAATTAAAAATTCTTGAGAACATCAAGAATTTTTTTTGGACTAATGCGAGATTAAATTTCAAAAGTGGCAAGTGAGCTAACATATTTTTATGAAATTTAATTCATTTGAATAAGTGCTCCTATGCCAATTTGATTTCCTATTTGAGGAAAAACAAAAGCGGTACTTTTTTTATTTTTGCCAAAAGTTAAGGATTTTAAAGGATTCCAATACGAAACTATTGCTCCCGTTGCTAATCCAATTCCCGCGCCAGCAAGAACATCAGAAGTGTAATGTTTGTTGTTTGCAATTCTCAGCAATCCCGTTGCTGTTGCAAATAAAAACCCGCTACTAGCATACCATAAATTGGAATCTTTGTATTCATAATATAAAAGTGCAGCATTCGTAAAAGCAAATGTAGTGTGTCCTGAAGGAAAACTCAAATTGTCTGTTAAATCTGGTCTTTCTTCCTTCACTGTGTGTTTCAATCCGGTAATTAGTGATATCGCCATAACATTGGCAATGGCAATATTGATAGTTTGCTGTTTGAAATTGTTTTTGGGTTTAAATCCCAAAGTTTTTCCTAAATAAATTTGAGCAATTGGAACAAATTGAAGGTAATTATCAGCACTGGTATGAAAATTTTCGCCAAAAGTACGGTTCGCATTAGCTTGTAAATCGTCATTCAGTTTGGTTTTTAAAAGCAATGATCCAACAGTAATTAGGGCTACAGGAGCTATAAATTGTTTATAAGATAGTTTGTTTTGGGGATTTGAGTCCGAAATAGAATCATTTGTTTGCGCGTTTCCTAAAAGAACGAAAAGAGAAAAAACAATTGCAGTAAATTTGGTTTTCATAGGTTTTAGGTGTTTTCTTGAAAATTTTAAAATTGAATTTATTAATTATAAATTAGCAGTGTCAAATTTATACTTTTGTTTGAAACTATGTATTTTTTATCCAAAGAATTATTTTTCCCTCCAGTTTCTGAGGCCAATACTGATGGAATTCTCTCCATTGGTGGTGATTTGTCTCCGGAGCGATTAGTCTTAGCTTACAAAAGCGGTATTTTTCCGTGGTTTGAAGAAGGTGAACTCATTCATTGGTGGTCACCGAATCCTAGAATGGTTTTATTTTTAGACGATTTAGTCGTATCTAAAAGTATGCGAAACATTCTAAACCGAAATGTTTTTAAAGTAACATTCAACCAAAATTTTAGAGAAGTAATTTCGAATTGTCAAAAAATTAAACGAACGGGTCAAAATGGAACTTGGATTACCAATGAGATGATTGAAGCTTATTGTAAATTGAATGAAATGGGAATTGCTAAATCAGTTGAGGTTTGGCAAAATGATGAATTGGTTGGTGGTTTGTATGGAATTGATATGAAAACAATTTTTTGCGGAGAAAGTATGTTTTCTAAAGTTTCGAATGCTTCTAAAGTGGCTTTCATTGCTTTGGCAAACCAATTACAAACGAATAATTATAAACTTTTAGATTGTCAAGTATATAACGAACATCTTGAAAGTTTGGGTTGTTGTGAAATAGCTCGTGTGGATTTTATGAACTTTTTAAAATAGAATGAATTATGAGTTATGCTGTAAAAGAATTGTATATCTATCCTATAAAAAGTTTGGCTGGAATTCGTGTTGGAAGCGCCAAAGCCGAAGAAATGGGTTTCGAAAATGACCGACGTTGGATGTTGATTGATGAAAATAATGAGTTTATTACACAACGAAAACATCCCTATTTGAGTCAATTTTATCCGCAAATCATTGAAAATAAAATTGTTATTTCACATCAGGATTTCACCCACGAATTTTTAATAGATGAAAGTTTGGAAGAACCTATTTTTTCAAAGGTTTGGGATGACGAAAGTACCGTTTTAGAGGTAAATAAATCTACATCTAAATGGTTTAGTAAAGCACTTGGCTTCAATTGTAAATTAGTAAAAATTGCAAATTTAGGAGATAGAAAACACAAGAGTTCAAAACTTGATTTAACAATAAATGTAAGCCTTGCCGATGGATATCCTTATTTATTAATAGGTTCTGAAAGCTTAGATTTCTTAAACGAAAAATTAGACGAAAAAGTAACAATTGAAAGGTTTAGACCCAATATTGTTATTAGTACAACTGTTGCCCACGAAGAAGATTCTTTCGATACATTTCAAATTGGGAATGTAAAATTCAAAAATGCAAAACCGTGTGGCAGATGTATAATGGTAAATAATAACCCGAAAAACGGTCTTGTAAAAAAAGAACCTTTAAACACATTGAGTTCATATAGAAAAGTGGACAACTCAATTCATTTTGGCACTAATATTATGGGATTTAATGAAGGAGCAATTAATGTTGGAGATATTGTGAGTTTTTAGTCAGAGTGCTTTTCAAAGGAAAACGAACATCTACTGAAAACTGTGACTAAAAACTGCCTACACTTTTCTCGTCCAACAATCTTCCACATGATCATTGACCATTCCTGTGGCTTGCATTTGGGCATAAACTACAGTAGAGCCCACGAATTTGAATCCACGTTTTTTCAAATTTTTGCTGATTTCATCCGATAGTGGAGTAGTAGCGGGAATGTCTTTAAGTGTTTTTCTATTATTTGCAATAGGTTTTCCGTTAGTGAAATTCCAAATGTAAGTACTGAAACTGCCGAATTCTTCTTGGACTTTCATAAAAGCAATCGCATTGGAAATCGCAGCTCTAATTTTTAATTGGTTGCGAATAATTCCGGCATTCGAGAGTAGTTCTTGAATTTTTTCCTCGTGATAGTTGGCGATTTTTTTATAATTGAATCCATCAAAAGCAATTCTGAAATTTTCTCTTTTGTTTAATATGGTAATCCAACTCAATCCAGCTTGAAAAGTTTCTAATACTAGAAATTCAAATAATTTTTGATCATCATAAACGGGAACGCCCCATTCTTGATCGTGATATTTTTTATATAAATCGCTGGATAAACACCAGCCGCATCTTTGAGGTTCCATATTTTTTTTTAAAGATAAAAAAATCAAAATATTTTTAAACCATTTTCCAAATAAAAAAAGGAGGTTTGTATGAACAAGCCTCCCTTTTTTGAGTTGAAATGTGAATTAAAATTATCCTAATGCAGCTCTTTTAAAACCAGTAACGATAAGATCTTTGTCTAAAGATTTCACATAAGCAGCAACGCTCATTTTGTTGTCTTTGATATAATCTTGGTTAACTAAAGTGTTATCTTTAAAGAAACGAGCTAATTTTCCTTTGGCGATATTGTCTAACATAGCTTCTGGTTTTCCTTCTTGACGCAATACATCTTTTGCGATTTCAATTTCTTTTGCAATAGTATCAGCATCTACACCAGCTTCGTTCAAAGCAATAGGAGCCATAGCAGCTGCTTGCATTGATACATTTTTTGCTACTTCTTCTGCTCCTGCAACATTTGCAGATAAAGCTACCAAAGTACCAATTTTATTTCCTGCGTGAATGTAAGAACCAATAAAAGCTCCGTTTAATCTTTCGAAAGAACGGATCTCAATTTTTTCTCCGATAACTCCAGTTTGCTCGATTAATTTCTCAGCAATTGTAATTCCGTTATAGTCAGCAGCTAAAAAAGCTTCTTTTGTATCGAAATTTAAAGCTAAATCAGCAAATTCTTGAGCTAGTTTTATAAATGATTCATTTTTACCTACGAAGTCAGTTTCACAGTTAAGAGAAACGATGGCTCCAGTTGTTTTGTCTGCACTTACAACAGCAATAACAGCACCTTCAGAAGATTCTCTGTCTGCACGGTTAGCAGCTACCTTTTGTCCTTTTTTACGAAGGTTTTCAATCGCTAAATCAAAATCTCCGTCCGATTCTACAAGTGCTTTTTTGCAGTCCATCATTCCTGCACCTGTAATTGTTCTTAATTTATTTACGTCTGCAGCAGTAATTGTTGCCATAATATAATGTGTTTAATGTTATAAAAATAAAAATTCCAATTTTCAAATCTCAAACTCCAACTTTTACAAATTACTAACTTGACGTTACTAATCTTTTTGGAATTTGGAATTAAAAAATTGGAATTTAAAGTTTGTTTTATTCTTCTGTTGTTGGAGCTTCAACTTCAGCAGTTGGTTCTGCTACTTCAACTTCAGCAGCTGGTTCAACCGGTGCAACTTCTAAAGCTGGTTCCGCTTTTGCAACTGGTTCTGCTTTTGCAACTTCGGCAACTACTTCTTCTGTAGCAGCTTCTGGTTGTACATCTGCATCAGAACTTCTGTTTGAAAGTCCGTCAACAATTGCAGCAGTAACAATAGTTAAAATTTTATCGATTGATTTAGAAGCATCATCATTTGCAGGTATAACATATTCTACTTCACGAGGATCAGAATTGGTATCTACCATTGCAAAAACTGGAATGTTTAATTTTTGAGCTTCTTTTATTGCGATGTGTTCTGCTTTGATATCTACTACGAACAATGCTGCAGGAAGTCTAGACATATCTGAGATTGAACCTAAGTTTTTCTCTAATTTAGCACGAAGACGATCTACTTGCAAACGCTCTTTTTTAGAAAGGGTCATGAATGTTCCGTCTTTCTTCATTTTATCAATAGTAGCCATTTTTTTAACGGCTTTACGGATAGTTACGAAGTTAGTCAACATTCCACCAGGCCATCTTTCTGTGATGTAAGGCATGTTACAAGCTGCTGCTTTTTCGGCAACGATGTCTTTTGCTTGTTTTTTGGTAGCTACAAATAATATTTTTCTACCTGATGCTGCAATTTTTTTCAAAGCTTCGTTAGCTTCTTCAATTTTTGCTGCAGTTTTATATAGATTGATAATGTGAATACCATTACGTTCCATATAAATGTATGGAGCCATATTTGGATCCCATTTTCTAGTCATGTGTCCGAAGTGAACACCTGCTTCTAGTAATTCTTTTACTTCTACTTTGTTTGACATTTTTTGTTTAGTTTACGTTCTGTTGATTAGCAATGTTCCGTCAGCGGTTAACTTTTGGCTTCATTTAGATGCTAAACTAATTTCCTGACGCATCAGGACAACAACAACATTGTTTTTAAATTTAATTATCAATTTGTCTTGTACGAATTGCACAAGACAGGCAATATTAACGTTTAGAGAATTGGAATCTCTTACGAGCTTTCTTCTGACCGAATTTTTTACGTTCAACCATTCTTGGGTCTCTAGTTAATAAACCTTCTGGTTTTAAGATAGCTCTGTTTCCTTCGCCAACTTCACACATTACTCTTGCCAAAGCCATTCTTACAGCTTCTGCTTGACCAGTTGAACCACCTCCGTAAACGTTCACTTTTACATCATAGTTAGTTACATTTTCTGTCATAGACATTGGTTGTAAAACTTTGTATTGTAAAGTTGCAGTTGGGAAATAAGTTGCGAATGGTTTTTTGTTTACAGTGATAACTCCTGTTCCTTCTGAAACATATACACGTGCAACAGCGGTTTTTCTTCTACCGATTTTGTGAATTACTCCCATTACTTAAGATCGTTTAGGTTAACAGTTCTAGGTTTTTGAGCGCCTTGTTTGTGCTCTGATCCTACAACAACATTTAAATTTCTGAAAAGTTCTGCTCCTAATTTGTTTTTAGGTAACATTCCTTTTACGGCTTTTTCTACTAGTAAAGCTGGGTTTTTGCTTTGCAATACTTTAGCAGTTAAAGTTCTTTGTCCTCCAGGATAACCAGTGTG
>JBBQSZ010000009.1:0-61827 GCA_038234745.1 Flavobacteriales bacterium
CCTAGAGTTTTTACCATGGGCATTTCATTTGTTTTTAGAAGGAAAAGCCGAGGCTGTCTTAGATTTAATTAGTTCAAAAACCGATACAAATTGCCTTATTTACCAACCTATTTCTTTGGTAGATAGCAACAACGGAAGTTGTACCAACTATAAATATCGCGGATTAATTTGTCGCCTTTTTGGATATGCAGCCAGCAAAGACAAATACGGAAACCCTCGAATGGCTACTTGTTCTTTAATAAAAGAAGACCAACAAGAAAACTTCAATAACACAGAAGAAGCCATTAACAAAGGACTTTACATCCCGATTTTTACGGATTATTATATGCGATTGTCACAAATTGACAACAAATTAGCCACCACAATGCTGCCAATTAATCAAGCCTTGAAAATTGCCGTCGAAGAAGTCTTGCATTATTATGCTTACCGACCTTTTCCTGGAGATCTTAAAACTCCGGCTTAGATTTCAAAAAAATATATCGAAATATTTGATTTATAAATAAGTCCGGCGTTTATCTGACCTATAAACGAGTTTTAGGAAACGCCAAATCAACACTTCAGTTAACAACACTTAAAAGTTGTATTTAAATGTTTCTTCAAATCTATATCTAAAAACAAACTGAATTATTACATTTGTATTTATGAACAAAGAGCAAATTTTACAAGCACTTCAAGAAGAAGTAAAAGGATTTAACGAAATAATTGCTACTGAAAAAGGAGATTGGATCGTTAAGGGATTTATTGATATTTACAAAAATATTTATACCATTTCAATAGATACAAAAGTGGTTTCAAAAGTCATTGAACTTTTATTAATACCAGCTTTCGAAAACTTTGCAATCAAGCACGATTTAAAGTTAGAGCTTCCTGCTCAACAAAATCATTATCCAGATTTAACATTTATATGTAAAAAAACTGGAGCAAAATTTGCAGTTGACATTAAAAGTACTTTTATTGATACTGCGAATAAAATTAAAAGTATGACACTTGGTGCATTTACTGGTTATTTCAGAAATGCAACAAGTACAAAAAATATTTCTTATCCATATGAATCATATGAAGCTCATCTCGTTTTAGGTGTTATTTACAAACAAAATAAAGAAGAGCAAAACGAAAAGATTATATATAAATTAGATGATATTGAAAACATTGAATCTGTAATAAAAGATTTTCAATTCTTTGTTCAACCAAAATATAAGATTGCATCTGCATCTCCAGGAAGTGGCAATACTAAAAATATTGGAGCAACAATAAAAATTGATGAATTAATCAATGGAAAAGGGATATTTTCAAAACTAGGAGAAGATATTTACCGTGATTTCTGGAAGTATTATCTAACTAAAGATATGGCTAAAGCACTAGAAATTGAGCGACCTTACACTAACTTGAAAACTTATTTAGAATATAAGCAAAGAGGAATTGATGTTCTTAAAGAGCATCAAGACGACATAAATAAACTCAATGAAGAAGAAACTGATTTAGAAGAAGATGATGATATTGAATAATCGTATAAATAATTTGCAAACAAAACTTTTTTCTGTTCCAACAGTTTCAAAATTTCCAACTACAAGGTATCAAGGAAGTAAATTGAAATATGTTGATTGGATATGGAATTGTATTAAAGATTTAAAATTTGAAACAGTATTAGATGCTTTTGGAGGTACTTCAGTAGTTGCATATAAAATGAAAAAAAATGAAAAAATTGTTACTTATAACGATATTTTATTTTTTAACCATATCATAGGTAAAGCGCTGATTGAAAATGATACTGAAAAAATAGATAATGAAGATTTGGTTTTTATTTTAACAAAACACGACGATATTGATTATCCGAATTTCATCGAAAAAACATTTAATGATGTTTATTACACGGACGATGAAAACAAATGGTTAGATGTAGTTATCACTAATATAAGATTGATTCCTAATGAATATAAAAAAGCTATTGCTTTTTTTGCATTATTTCAATCTTGTATCATAAAAAGGCCTTATAACTTATTCCACAGAAAAAATCTATATATACGCTTTCAAGAAGTAAAAAGAAGCTTTGGGAATAAGGTAACTTGGGACACACCTTTTGATGCACATTTCAAAAACTTCATACAAGAAGCTAATAATGCTATTTTTTCGAATGATAAAGAGAATATTTCCATCAATAAAAATATTTCATCAATAAAAAATAATTTCGACCTTGTTTACATTGACAGTCCATATATTTCAGAAAATGGTATAGGATTAGACTATCTAGATTTTTATCATTTTCTAGAAGGAATAATGAATTATGACGATTGGGAAGAAATGATAGACCCAAAATCAAAACATAAAAGATTAAAATTAAAAAAATCTGATTGGAGTAAGAAAGACAAAATTGAATTTGCATTTGAGTCTTTAATCGAACAATTCAGAGATAGTATAATTGTTATATCATATCGTTCCGATGGAATTCCATCAATTGAAAGGATAAAGGATATTTTAATACTTAACGGTAAAAAAATAACTATTCACGAAAGTAATGAAATGAAATACGTATTAAGTAATAAAAAATCTTCTGAAATTTTAATTGTAGCTGAATAGCTACTGGCTCAAAAATATTCATCTTAACGAAAAGGGACTTCCAACAGCAATTTGGCATTATGCAGGTTTAGGCTTAATTTTATGTTCGTTTTGTACTTGTGATTTTTGTCTTTAACCGAAATTAATTTAGTCCCAAACCTCGTGTGTCTCCAGGACGTTAATTCTTATTTACGAAAGAAGTTTATAGCTATTCGCATATAAAATACACAAAAGCCTCTAATCGAGGCTTTTTCTATCTAAAAATTCAGGTTTTATTTACTCAAATACATTTTTCTTCGAGAATACAATTCATAGAATTGGTCGTCTTTCAAATCATCGATAAACAAGATGCTTTCTCCAGTCGATTTCATTTCTGGCCCTAACGCTTTGTTCACATTATGAAACTTACTGAAAGAGAAAACCGGTTGCTTAATCGCAAATCCTTTTAACTGTGGATTAAATTTAAAATCTGTTACTTTATTTACACCAAGCATAACTTTGGTTGCATAATTCACATAAGGTTCGTTGTAGGCTTTTGCAATAAATGGCACTGTTCGTGACGCTCTTGGATTAGCTTCAATAATATAAACGATATCATCTTTTATTGCAAACTGAATGTTGATTAATCCAACGGTTTGCAAGGCTAAAGCAATTTTCTTAGTGTGATCTTTTATTTGCGTCATCACAAATTCACCCAAATTGAACGGTGGTAAAGTAGCATTACTATCTCCAGAATGCACTCCACAAGGTTCAATGTGCTCCATTATTCCAATGATATACACGTTTTCACCATCGCAAATGGCATCAGCTTCGGCTTCGATAGCGCCATCTAAATAATGGTCTAAAAGCAATTTGTTTCCTGGAATCGTTTTCAATAAACTGATTACGTGTTCTTCTAATTCTTGTTTGTTAATCACGATTTTCATTCCTTGACCACCCAAAACATACGAAGGACGAATCAATAAAGGAAAATCTAAAGTATCTGCCAAAGCGGAAGCTTCGTCAGCCGTTTCCGCAATTCCGAATTGTGGAAATGGAATTTTTAAATCGGTCAAAAGGTCAGAGAAACGTCCTCTATCTTCGGCTAAATCCAAAGCGTCAAAGCTAGTTCCAATGATTTTGATTCCGTATTTGGCTAATTTTTCAGCTATTTTCAAAGCCGTTTGACCACCTAATTGCACGATAACACCTTCTGGTTTTTCGTGTTGAATAATATCATAAATATGTTCCCAAAAAACGGGTTCGAAATACAATTTGTCCGCTGTATCAAAATCGGTCGAAACCGTTTCAGGATTACAGTTAATCATAATCGTTTCATACCCACATTCTTTAGCAGCCAAAACTCCGTGAACACAAGAATAATCAAACTCGATTCCTTGTCCAATTCTATTTGGTCCTGAACCTAAAACAATTACTTTTTTCTTATCAGTTACAATACTTTCGTTGTGAACATAACGCTCTCCATTAGCTTTTTCGATTTCGGCTTCAAAAGTAGAATAGTAAAAAGGCGTTTTGGCTACGAATTCTGCAGCACAAGTATCCACCAATTTAAACACTCTATTAATGTTCATTTCCATACGCAAAGTATGAATTTGACTTTCCATACAACCCAACATATGTGCAATTTGTCTGTCGGCAAAACCTTTTTGTTTGGCCTCTAAAAGCAATTCTCTTGGCAAAGTATCCAATTTAAAACTGGATATTTCTTTTTCTAAAACATACAATTCCTCATATTGTTTCAAAAACCACATATCAATTTTCGTGATTTCGTGAATGCGACTCAACGGAATTCCCATTGCAATAGCATCATAAATTACAAAAACTCGATCCCAACTAGCAAAAGTTAATTTCTCAATAATTTGCTCATAATTCGTATATCCTTTTCCGTCAGCTCCTAAACCATTTCTTTTGATTTCCAAAGATTGTGTCGCTTTATGAAGGGCTTCTTGAAACGAACGTCCAATTCCCATTACTTCACCAACCGATTTCATTTGAAGTCCCAAAGTTCTGTCAGCTCCTTCGAATTTATCGAAGTTCCAACGCGGAATTTTTACAATTACATAATCCAAAGTGGGTTCGAATAAAGCCGAAGTTGATTTTGTAATTTGATTTTGTAATTCATCTAAGTTATAACCCAAAGCCAATTTTGAAGCAATTTTCGCAATAGGATAACCCGTTGCTTTTGATGCCAAAGCCGATGAACGAGAAACACGAGGATTAATTTCAATCGCTACAATATCTTCCTTTTCGTCTGGAGAAACGGCAAACTGAACGTTACAACCTCCAGCAAAATTTCCAATACTACGCATCATCAAGATGGCATAATCTCTCATTCTTTGGAAAGTCCTATCCGATAAAGTCATTGCTGGTGCAACTGTAATGGAGTCTCCAGTATGAATTCCCATTGGATCCATATTTTCGATAGAACAAATAATAACAACATTGTCGTTTTTATCTCTCAACAATTCCAATTCATATTCTTTCCAACCCATCAAAGCTTTGTCAATCAAGACTTCGTGAATTGGCGATGCTTCTAAACCTCTAGTCAAAAGTTCGTCAAAATCTTCTTTTTTATAAACAATTGCAGCTCCAGTTCCACCAAGTGTAAACGAAGGACGAATTACTAATGGAAAACCATATTCCTGAGCAATTTCTTTTCCTCTAAGATAAGAAGTACAAATTTCTGCAGGAGCAGAAGGCACTCCTATTTTTTTAAGCAATTGTTTAAACTGCTCACGGTCTTCGGTTATATTGATAGCATTTACATCAACACCAATCATTTTCACATTAAAATCAGCCCAAATTCCTTTTTCATCTGCTTCCAAACAAAGATTCAACGCTGTTTGCCCACCCATTGTTGGCAAAACAGCATCAATTTGCGGATGCGCTTTCAGGATTTCGATAATCGATTTAGTTGTTAATGGCTTCAAATAAATATGATCGGCCATAGACGGGTCGGTCATAATGGTTGCTGGATTCGAGTTTATTAAGATAACTTCGATTCCTTCTTCACGAATAGAGCGTGCCGATTGGGAACCTGCATAATCAAATTCGCAAGCTTGCCCAATAACGATTGGACCTGAACCTATAATTAAAACCGATTTTATGGAGTTGTCTTTTGGCATTTTTTTGTTTTTTTTGGTTTAAAGTTGAAAGCGTAAAGTTATTTCTATAACATTAATCCTTAAACTTGAAATTATTTTAACGAGAAGATATAAAAAAAGGCGATACTAAAAAAAGTAACGCCTTTATGATGTTTATAGAAACATTATTTTTTATGTCTTGGTTCGCAAGAAACAGTCAATTTGTGTCTTCCTTTGGCTCTACGACGAGCTAGGACTTTTCTTCCATTAGCAGAAGCCATTCTGTCCATAAATCCGTGCTTATTTCTTCTTTTTCTTTTCGATGGTTGAAACGTTCTTTTGCTCATTGCTTTGTATCTTTAAAAAATGTAATTATATGTCTTTGGTAGTTTTCAAATCCCTTATTCTCAAACCGAGTGCAAATATACAAAGACTTTTATTTCTGGCAAGTGGTTTTATACTTTTTTTTTTAATTCCTTTTGTTATCTTTGCTAATATAAATTTACTCACTATGTTTCATAAAAATATCAAAATTATTATCGCTGTACTTCTTGTATTTACAGCCATTTGGCAATTTACAGAATCTAATATTGGAAACGGAATCTTCCTTATATTATTGACTGCATTTCCAATTTTTCTCTATTTCAAAAATGAATTTATCTTGTTGGCCTTTCTAAAATTAAGAAAACAAGATTTCGAAGGAGCCAAAAAATGGTTGGCTTACATCAAAAATCCCGAGGGAGCTTTGGTTAAAAAACAACAAGGATATTTTAATTATTTGCACGGAATTATGCTTTCGCAAACCAATATTAATCAATCTGAAAAATACTTTAAGAAAGCAATCGAGTTGGGATTATCAATGGATATGGATTTGGCTGTTGCCAAATTAAATTTGGCTGGAATTGCAATGACTAGAAGAAGAAAATTGGAGGCGACTAACTTACTTAACGAAGCAAAAAAACTAGACAAACAAAATATGCTTACAGATCAGATTAAAATGATGAAAGACCAAATGAAGAAAATATAATTTTTCATTCCAACCTATAAAAGGCGATTAGAGCAAAATCTAATCGCCTTTTTTTATCTTACTTTTTGTCTATTACTTTTCAAAAAATAGAAAACCTCCTATAAGAAGCAATACAATTGCAAACACTTTTTTCAAAGTCTTTTGATCAATATGAATAGCTAATTTACTTCCATAATAGCCTCCAATAACAAAAAATATCGAAATAATAATTGCATAACGCCAATCGACAAAACCTGCTTTATAATAATTTAATACTGCAAGGAAAGTTACCGGTGGCAATAAAGCGGCTAAACTAGTACCTTGAGCTTGTTGTTGAGCAAAACCCATTAGTAAAAGAAAAGGCACAATTATTATTCCTCCGCCAATCCCAATTAAACCACTTAAAACACCTGCGATTAACCCGACAAGGGTTAATAAAAATATTGTTTGTATAGACATTTTCATATCATTTTAAATTAGTACCCACTTAATGGAATTTCAATACTATATTTTTTATTTGTAGTGTTTTTTAAACTTGTACTCCTCAGCCAAGGGTTATAAATTTTTTAAAATTTTATAATTAATTCCTTGTGACTTTGCAAAACTCACCAAATCAACAATAGATTTATTTACCTCAAGTTTTTTAGTTGGAATCACTTCGTACATTTCATTTTTTTTGACTCTAAATCCAAATTTAGCTGGATCTTTCATTATTTCTTTAAGTGCCATTATTCGAAATACATAACGCGAAGTTTCCTCATTCATATATAAATCGTAATAATTAGTTTCTTTTTGAAAAGCAATTAGTTTACTAACACCAACAAATCCTCTATTATATGCTGCCGCAGCCAATGTCCAAGATCCGAATTCTGCTTTGGCTTTTAAAATAAAATCGCAGGCAGCTTGTGTTGATTTTTCGAGATGGTAACGCTCATCTACATTAGTATTTACTTCCAAGCCCATTGCTCTGGCAGTTTCAGGCATAAATTGCCAAACACCCCTCGCTCCTGCTTTTGAAACTACATTTACTAATCCGCTTTCAATTACCGCTAAATATTTAAAATCATCAGGAATTCCATTTTTCTTAAGTATGGGTTCGATTACAGGAAAAAAACGATTGGCTCTTTTTAGGGCCAAAATAGTATATGAATGGAAATTCATGTTTATAATTAACTCTCTATCCAGTCGCAATTTTACATCCTCAATTTCCAATGGTGCTTCTTCGCCAGCAAATTCGATTTTAATAGGAAAATAATTTATTAATTGCTCTTTTTTAGTTATTATTTTTTTCTTTATCTCCTTATTTGAATCCTTACAAGAAGCGGTAAAAAACAAAAGGACTATTGCTATGACTCCTGAAGCCAATACATTGCTTTTTTTAATTCTTTTCATTATAGTTATTTAAAAAACTTTAAATTATTCTAATTCTTTACGCAAAATAATTTCTGGTAAATTCTCGCTAAACCACTTAAATTTAGTCAAAATCATAATGTGTGTTCCTCCTTTTACCACAATGCAATTTCGAATATTTTTTATTGGAAAAACATCATCATCATCTCCATGAATATGTATTACTTTTCCATCAGCTATAGTTCTGTCCCATAAAATTATTTGATCAAAAGCCCAATCTAAATAGCGCTTGTCACGAACCGCAAGAAATTTTTTATACAATTTAAGTCGTTGGTCTATTTTTGTTCCAAAAGAAAGCGAGAGTAAACTTTCGATGTTTGCAATCAAAGTGGTTGGAATTAGTTTGTAAGCTTTGGTAGTTTTGGCTACTTTCATTCTTTTAGGAAACTCTAAATTTGTTTTCACGCTCGAAATAATGATTACTTTTCTTGCATCAACAAAAGTTGCCATTTCTTGAACTAAAATTCCACCAAAAGAAACGCCAATCAATACAGGATTCGGATGAGTTATCTTCCGTGCCATTCGTTTGGCATATTCCGCTAAAGTCTCATGATCCAAAGGAATTTCCCATTCCAGTAGAATCGTTTCAAAAACGTCCGCAGGAAGCTTAATTTTCTCAAAAATGGAGGAGCTTGCTGCCAAACCTGGCATAAAATAAACAGGGATTTTATTCATTTTTACAATTTAATAAATTCTAAAATGCACCTTAGTTCCTTAAGATGAATTTATTATAAAATTAAAATATTTACTGAAGAAAAATTAAAGTTTAACTCAATTTTATATCTGAAGTACACCAAGTTGTTAAAAGTGTTTTTAGGTGCGTCATTTAACAGCTCGAAAATAATCGAATTATAAATAAAAGATACTACAGAAAATCGTTTGATATTGGAAATCATATAAATACCTTTGCAAGTATTGCTTTTTAAGTAAAATAAAAATAATTGATTTTCCTTTACTTCGAAATCAAAATACCAATAAAACAAATTAAATAGTATGGAAACTGCAGTCATTATCGAAATCAAGGACAATACTTTTGCCAGACAATTTGAAACAACAACCAAAAAAGGATTGGTTACAATAGAATATTCATTTCAGGAGAAGAAAATATTTCTAACCAAAATTAATACTCCCGATACTTTTGATGACGAAGTTTTTCTTTCTAATCTTCTCAAAGAAATAATGAAAATTGCGATAGAACGAAAACTGAAAGTAGTTCCAATACTTCCCAAAATTGTAGTTTTCTTCAAAAAAAATCCAGTTTACAAAGATTTGCTTCCGCCGGGAATTCGATTATAGCAAAATTAGACTATAATTATTTCTTTTCAATCTCTTTCATACTGTCCATTTTCTTGTGCGCCAAGAAACCAGCAACATCCTCAAAATGTTCTTTTACTCGCTTATGTCCGAATTCAAAAACTTTGGTAGCCAAACCATCCAAGAAATCTCTATCGTGCGAAACTAAAATCAAAGTTCCATCGAAATCGCGCAAAGCGTCTTTGATAATATCTTTGGTTTTCATATCTAAATGATTCGAAGGCTCATCGAGAATCAATACATTTACTGGTTCCAACAATAATTTTATCATTGCCAAACGGGTTTTTTCGCCACCCGAAAGCACTTTTACTTTCTTAGTCACATCGTCACCGTGAAACATAAAAGCTCCTAAAATATCTTTAATTTTTGTTCGAACATCACCCACGGCAATATCATCGATGGTTTCAAAAATTGTGGCATTTTCGTCCAACAAAGCGGCTTGGTTTTGAGCAAAATAGCCTATTTGGGAATTATGCCCAATTTCTACCGAACCAGTATCAACGCCAATTTCCTTCATAATGGCTTTGATCATCGTTGATTTTCCTTCACCATTTTTACCAACGAAAGCCACTTTTTGACCTCTTTCGATGACCATATTGGCATCTTTGAAAACTACGTGATTGCCATAGGATTTAGACATTTCTTTTATAATCACAGGATATTGTCCAGAACGAGCAGCAGGCGGAAATTTCAATTTTAAAGCCGAAGTATCGACTTCATCGACCTGAACAATTACGAGCTTTTCCAACATTTTTACTCGAGATTGAACCGCATCTGTTTTAGAAAAAGTCCCTTTAAACCGATCTATAAAAGTGCGGTTGTCGGCAATCATTCGTTGTTGTTCGTCATACGCTTTTTGTTGGTGCAAACGACGGTCTTTTCTTAACTCTAAATAATGAGAATATTTGGCTTTATAGTCGTAAATTCGTCCCATTGTGACTTCGATGGTACGATTGGTTATATTATCAACGAAGGCTCTATCGTGAGAAATTACGACAACTGCTTTGGCAGAATTAATTAAGAAATCTTCCAACCATTGAATACTTTCAATGTCCATATGATTGGTTGGTTCATCCAATAAAATCAAATCTGGTTTTTGCAAAAGGATTTTGGCTAATTCGATTCGCATTCTCCAACCGCCCGAAAACTCAGACGTTTGACGAGAGAAATCTTCCCGTTCAAAACCCAGACCTGTTAATATCTTTTCTACTTCCGCTTCATAATTTACTTCTTCTATGGCATAAAATTTTTCGCTCAAGTCAGAAACTCTTTCGATCAATTTCATATAGGCATCACTTTCATAATCGGTTCGAATGGTCAATTGCTCGTTGATTTCATCGATTTCGGCTTTCATACTAAAAATTTCTCCAAAAGCTTTTGAAGTTTCTTCCATCACAGTTGCGCCATCGGTAGTCAATAAATGCTGTGGTAAATAAGCGATTATAGCTTCTTTTGGCGCCGAAATATTCCCAGTTGACGGTTTGCTTTGACCTGCAATAATCTTTAAAAGCGTTGATTTTCCAGCACCATTTTTACCCATAAGGGCAATTTTATCATTTTCATTTATAGCAAACGAAACATCGCTAAATAAGGTAGTTCCGCCAAATTGAACGGAGATATCGTTAACTGTAATCATTTATTGTCGATTTGTTTATCGGTCAATCGGTAATTCGATTCCCCTTTTTTTTAAAAGTTGCAAAGATAGATTAATTAAGGAATTAGGCAATTTAAGAAATGTAGATTTAAGTTTCATTAAAATATTAAAAAATAATTCCCCAAAATCAGCGACTTTGAGGAACATTAATATCTAAAATATAAACTTATTTTAATTCAAAATAAATCTTCGAACTACCTCAGCAACTCCACTATCATTATTAGAAGCAACCACAACATCAGCAAAATGTCTTAATTCTGGATCAACATTGTCGACCCAAACTCCAAGACCAGCATATTGCACCATTGTTAAATCGTTTCCAGCATTTCCAATGGCGATGATTTCACTGGGATGAATGTTCAGTTTTTTGGCTAAAATTTGAATGGCAGCTCCTTTATCAACGCCATTTGGCGCAGCTTCCAGAAAAAAGGGTTTCGACATGCAAACACTCAAATCGGGCATCGCCGCTTTTAATTTTGGCTCAACAGTTTTGAGATAAGTAGGCTCTTCTAACAGTAAACATTTTACTGCCGAAGAAGTAATCGCTTCCTTAAAACTGGGTACAATTACTAATTCTAATCCGGTAATAGTAGTTTCAACGTCAATATATTCCGAAGTGGTTTCGCTGATAATTTTACCATCATAATAAGTAATGATATGTGTGTTATTTTCTTTACTGAAATCGTAAATAGAATGAATTTGTTCTTTAGTCAGCGAATGTTCAAAAAGCACTTTATCTTCTTTTAAGTCCGTAATCGTTGATCCATTAAAAGAAATCATAAAAGAATTGTTGATATCACATTGTAATTCTTTGGCATATTCCAACATAGCAGAAGTTGGTCTGCCAGATGCCAAAACAACATAAACGCCCATTTCCTGCGCCATTAAAAGCATTTCCTTATTCTCAGTAGAAATTTCGTGGTCATCGGTCAACAAAGTGTCGTCCATATCTACCACTAGCATTTTATATTTCATTATTTAATTTTTGTAATTTTTAATTCTTTAAATTAAATACTCAAGCGGAATTCCTCAATTATTGGATTTGCTTTAGCAAAATCTACTTCTTCAATAAATAATTCCACTGGCTTTTCATTAGATATACTTGGAAAAACATTCGATTGATTATTGTTACGCATCTCAGTTTTCACACCAACTTCTTCAATTTTTTCTTTTAAACCCAAGGCTAAAACTTCACTTCCCGAAAATACTTTCATTAGTCCCATACTATTTTTTATTTAATTGTTTTTTTATCTATTCTTCTTCGTTTTCGACTTCTTCAGAATTTTCATTCTCATCAGATCCGACTTCTTCAAAATCATCTTCCTCACCTTCTTCAAAATCAAATTCAATTGGTTCTACTAACATTTTTTCAGCTAAAATTTCTATTCTTTCTGTAAAAACATCTGAGAAAATAATCCGCTGGGTTTTAGAAATGCTATTTGAAATTCGCATAATTTTAGTTTCATGTCTCAGTTTCAACATAGGATCTGCATCATCTAAAATAAACATTTTCAAACGGTTAACGTTGTAACCCGCTGTAGAGAACATATCATTTAGCTTGTTCGGCGTTCCAATTAAAACATCAATTCCTGTTGAAATGTAGTTTTTATCATAATCCATATCGCCTTTGTCGTGTACGCCAAAGATTTCTAAACCTGTATTTTTGCCATATTTTTCGAATAAGCTTACCATTTCCAAAACCTTTGTTTTATCTTCTACGATAATCAAAGCGCGAGGCGATTCTTCGTTGGTACCTGTCAATTTCTGAATCACATTGATGACAATTGTTGTTGTTTTTCCGCTTCCATTTGGGGCAATAATAATGCAGTCGGCACCACTTTTCATGGTCGAAAACGTTTCTTGTTGCATTTCATTGGCTTCAGTTAAACCGCTGTCAATCAAATTCTCTTGTAATATTTCGTTTATTTTTTTTAGTTTCATATTTTGATTTAGGAATTATGATTTTAGATTTAGGATTTAAAAAATCTAAAAAACCTTATATTATTTACTTGCAAACAGTTGCACATCACTTTCGGAGATTTCACTTCCACCCAAAATAATCAATCGTTCGACCACGTTTCGCAATTCGCGAATATTTCCTGTCCAGTCGTATTCTTGCAACAGCTGAATAGCTGCTGGTGTGAAATGCTTAACAGAATTCCCTTGTTCGGAAGCAATTTTTTCGGTAAAATGCAAAATCAACAACGGAATATCATCTCTCCTTTCGTTTAAAGAAGGAACATTAATTAAAATTACTGCCAAACGATGGTATAAATCTTCCCGAAAACGACCTTCCGAAATTTCTTTTTTCAAGTCTTTATTCGTGGCAGCAATAACCCGAACATCCACTTTTATGTCTTTATCAGCACCAACACGAGTTATTATATTTTCTTGTAAAGCACGCAATACTTTGGCTTGAGCCGAAAGACTCATATCGCCAATTTCATCCAGAAAAATAGTTCCTTTATCGGCTGCTTCAAATTTTCCAGCTCTATCTTTTACTGCCGATGTAAAAGCTCCTTTCACGTGTCCAAACAATTCACTTTCTATTAATTCACTAGGAATAGCAGCACAATTTACTTCAATTAATGGGAAACTAGCTCTTTGACTTTTTTCATGCAACTGATGAGCTACCAATTCTTTTCCAGTTCCGTTTGGCCCCGTAATTAAAACTCTAGCATCAGTTTCAGCAACTTTTTCAATCATCAATTTAATGCGATTGATGGGTTCGCTTTCACCAATCATTTCGTAGTTTTTACTAACTTTTTTCTTCAGAATTTTATTTTCGACTACGAGTTGTTTTCGGTCTAATGCGTTTCGAACAGTATTCAACAATCGGTTTAAATCAGGTGGTTTTGATATATAATCAAAAGCTCCCAAACGCATCGTTTGAATGGCGGTTTCCATATCGCCGTGACCGGAAATCATCACCATCGGGATTTCGGGTTTTATTTTTTTGACGGCTTCCAATACTTCGACTCCATCCATTTTTGGCATTTTGATGTCGCACAAAACCAGGTCGTAGTCATTGTTTTTTATTTTTTCTAAGCCTTGCAATCCGTCTTCGGCATCTTCAACAACATACGTATCGCTTTCTTCGGAAAGTATTTTTGAAAGTACTCTTCGAATTGCGGCTTCATCTTCTATGATTAGTATTTTACTCATTTTTGTAAGGTTCTTAGGTTCTAAGATACAAAGGTTCTAAGTTAATTCTTTTTCCTAAATTACTTGAAACTAAAACTTAGTCACTCAGGAACTTAGTCACTTAGGGACTTTAAATTAATATTTCAACCATTTATATAATTCTTTCCAAGATGGCTTTTTGCCATACATTAGGATTCCAACTCGGTATATTTTTGCTGCAAACCAAACCACAAAAAAGAACGTTCCAAAAAGGATTGAAACTGAAATTGCGATTTGCCACCACGGAACACCAAACGGAATTCGCATCAGCATTACGATTGGCGAAGTGAGCGGAATCATCGAAAATACGGTCGCCACTGTTCCGTGAGGATCATTGATGACGGTAAAAAATCCGATATAAACGCCTAAAACCAAAGGCATTATAATGGGCAAAAGAAATTGTTGCGAATCGGTTTCGTTGTCAACAGCAGCGCCGATTGAAGCATAAAACGAACTGTATAAAAAGTAGCCGCCAATAAAATAAATGACAAAACAAATTAGGATAGTTGCAATAGGTAAATTCCACAATTCCTGCACATACATTTGTGCGGTTCCAGCCATTTCCTGATGTGCTGTTAGCATTACATCGGAAGGTAATTTTGTTGCTGGACAAGTTTGTAATCCTAAAAATGAAGAGGCAATCAGCATCATCGACAAACCAATTATAGCCCAAATAAAGAATTGTAATAATCCTGCTAATGAGGTTCCGATGATTTTTCCCATCATCAATTGAAAAGGTTTTACGGACGAAATGATGATTTCGACAATGCGATTGGTTTTTTCTTCGATGACACTACGCATGACCATATTTCCATAAATAATGATGAACATCATAATGAGATAACCAAATGCACCTCCGATGGCAATTTTAATTTCATTCAGTCCTTTCAAACTGGCTTCTCCTGAAGCTTTGGCTAAAGTAATAACCACTTTTGACTGTGCATTTTTTATCGCCAAAGTATCTAAATTCGCTTTTTCAAAGTTTTCTTTGGTCAGCTTTTTGGCTATTATATTTTGAACATTTTCTGTAAAAGCCAAACTGGGACTTTCATTTGAAATAAATTGGATTTTGCCCTCTAAATCCCTGTTATTTGCTACTTTAGGAATGTAAATTAACCCTTCATAACTCTCGTTTATAATGCTGTCTTTTAAAAACTTGAGGTCTATTGCTGTTAAATCAGAATACTTAAATTCGGCTTCGTTTTTATTCAAAGACAGAAATTCGTTGACAAACAAACCGGTTTCGTCGTGAACGGCAATATGTTTGGTATCGGCTTTCATTGAACTTAAATATCCAACAAAAACGGCTATTCCTACAAAAAGCAAAGGACTCAAAAATGTCATTACGATGAATGATTTATTGCGCACTTTAGCAATGAATTCTCTTTTTATTATTAGTGATATAATGCTACTCATTTCAAAATTTTAGATTTTAGCCCTTCGACAAGCTCAGGGTGACATATGTATTTTAGAATTTCTTACTGATTTTTATTTTCGGTAACCGCCTGAATGAAAATATCAGTAACGCTTGGAATTTTTTCCAGAAAATGAGTCACTTGACCTCGTTGTGTCAATAGATTCAAAAGCTCATTTGGCATTGCATTTCCGAGTTGCACTTCGAGTTTTATTTCGTTGTTGAGTGATTTAAAATTGGTTTGTGCCACTTTAAATTTTTGGGTTAAATCATACATCAACCCTTCCACATTATCTGACAAAACACCGACTTCAAAACTATTGGTTCGGAATTTTCGTTTCACTTCATCTAAACTTCCTTCGATTAGTTTGTTCGATTTGTGAATAAGCGCAATATGATCGCACAATTCTTCAACACTTTCCATTCGATGCGTCGAAAAAATTATGGTGGAACCTTGTTTTTGCAATTCCAAAATTTCCTTTTTGATTACATTGGCATTTACAGGATCGAAACCTGAAAATGGTTCGTCAAAAATCAACAATTTGGGTTTGTGCAAAACGCATACGACAAACTGTACTTTCTGCGCCATTCCTTTTGAAAGCTCTTGTATTTTCTTGTTCCACCAACCTTGAATCTCCAATCGTTCGAACCAATATTCCAATTGTTTTTTGGCTTCGGCTTTAGAAAGTCCTTTCATTTGTGCCAGATACAAACATTGTTCACCCACTTTCATGGATTTATACAAACCACGTTCTTCGGGCAAATAACCAATGTTCTGAATGTCTTTTGGACTTAATTTTTCACCATCGAGTATAATTTCTCCGCTATCCGGCATTGTGATTTGATTGATAATGCGAATAAGCGAAGTTTTTCCAGCACCATTTGGACCCAAAAGTCCGTAGATACTTCCTTTTGGAACGGTTAGCGAAACTTCATTTAGGGCAACGAAATCCCCATATTTTTTGACAACATTTTTTACTTCAAGAATAGTGCTCATAGAGGTATTTTGGTTATTTCTACTGTTCGACCTTTTTGGTATTTAGGTTTGTAAAAGTAGAAAAATAGTGGTGATAAGCTGTTAAATAAAACAAAAAAACCCACCCTTGTCAAACAAGGATGGGAAAATTGACATAATTATAAATTATGAAAACATATCTTTTACCTTTTCGAAAAAGGATTTATCGCTTTTTTCAGGATTTGGAATGAAATTTTCATTTTCAAGGTTGCTTTCAAAAAACTGTTTTTGTTCTTTATTAAGTGTTTTTGGAGTCCATACATTAACGTGAACTAACAAATCTCCTGTTCCGTAACCGTTGATATTTGGGATTCCTTTTCCTTTTAATCGCAAAATTTTTCCGGATTGAATACCTTCGTCCAATTTTATTCTGACTTTGCCATTGACGGCAGAAATATCTTTTGAAATTCCTAGAACCGCTTCGGAAAAACTGATGTACAAATCAAAATGCAAATTCTCAGCTTCTCGTTTTAGAAATTCGTGTTCAATTTCTTCGATCGCTACAATTAAATCACCTGGAACACTATTTCCTGGCGCATCATTTCCTTTGTTGGAAACTTTAAGTTGCATTCCGTCAACAACGCCTGCAGGAATTTTTATAGTAACCGTTTCGTCTTCCAAAACCATACCTTGAGAATCAGCTTCAGATGGTTTTTTGTCTAATATTTGACCCGAACCACCACAAGTTGGACAAGTAGATGCCGACTGCATTCTTCCCAAAATCGTGTTGGTCACTCGCATTACTTGACCTTGACCGTTACAAGTCGAACAGGTTTTATAGGAAACTCCTTTTGCCTGAACTTTTCGTTTTACTTTTACTTTTTTCTCAACTCCGTTGGCAATTTCTTCCAGCGTTAATTTTACTTTTATTCGAAGGTTCGTTCCTTTTACACGACGAACTCCGCCGCCACCAAAACCGCCACCACCGCCAAAAGCACCACCAAAAATATCTCCAAATTGACTGAAAATATCATCCATATTCATACCGCCGTGACCTCCACCATAACCTCCAGAACCATCAAAAGCTTGATGTCCGTATTGATCGTACTTGGCTTTTTTCTGAGGATCACTCAATACTTCATACGCTTCGGCAGCTGCTTTGAAACTTTCTTCTGCTGCAGCATTACCTGGGTTTTTGTCAGGGTGAAATTCGAGTGCTTTTTTTCTATATGCCTTTTTTATTTCGGCAGCATCGGCACTTTTTGAGATGCCTAATATTTCGTAAAAATCTTTCTTCATGTTTATTTTTATATGATACAGATGCTATAATATCTCTGAATATTTTAGACGCGATAAATCGCTAAATATTTTAGACGCGATAAATCGCTAGATATTTTAGACGCGATAAATCGCTGAATATTTTAGACGCGATAAATCGCTAAATATTTTAGACGCGATAAATCGCTAGATATTTTAGACGCGATAAATCGCGTCTCTACTGACCAATTACAACCTTAGGAAAACGAATGATTTTGTCTCCCAACTTGTATCCTTTTTCTATTACATCTACAATTTTTCCTTTCAACTTAGGTGATGGAGCAGGAATTTGCGTGATGGCTTCAGCAAAATCGGCATCAAAAGCATCTCCAGCTTTCAAATCAACTGCTTCCAATCCTTTTGAGAATAAGGTGTTTTTTAATTTTTCTTGAATCAATTCTACACCTTGAATCAAAACATTATCATCTGTTTTTTTGATTTCGGTTAATGCACGATCAAAATCGTCAAGTACTGGCAACATTGACAATAAAACATCTTGATTGGCAGTTTTGAACAACTCGATACGTTCTTTTGTGGTTCTGCGTTTGAAGTTTTCAAATTCAGCAAATAAACGCAAAAATTTGTCTTTTTCGGATGCTAAATCTTGTGTTAATTGTTCTTCCTTTGATATTTCTTCTACTCTTTCCTCAATTGAAGCGTCTAATTCATCACTATTGTTATCCATTGTAGTTTGATCAACAATTTCGTCGTTGGCTTTATTTTCAGTCGTCATCCTTGTATTTTTTTTAAATATATTCTTAAACTTCATTTTTATTCTTTTCAGTTGATTGCAAAAGTACTGCCAAATCTTTTAAAATGTCAAATTGTCACTAATTAATTATTTCAACCAAAATACTAAAAATGTAAGTTGGCAATTACAACAAATTGCTTCCCAAAAACTTTAATATAATTTTAAGACTATAGCGATATAGTTTCTTTAAGTTTGTACAAGTTCTAAATTAAATCCAATTTAAGGTTTGCCTCTTTAACGGCTTTAAATTATTATTAATTCACTGTTTATTATAGTTAAAAAAGCTTCGTCTTGTAGACGAAGCTTTTTTTATTTGAAAATACAAAACACTATTTTATCCTGACGCTCCATTCAAAATCCATTTCGGATACTTGCTCTCCTTTTTCGTTTGTTCCGATAGATTTCATCCAGAAAGTTACGCCTTCTTGTGATGCGATTGCTTGTTGAATGGATTTTTCTGCCAGCTTGCCATCCTTGCACTCAAAAGTGATTATTCCCGTGGCTTTTTTAGAAAAATTGCTTTTGTTATTAGCGACCAACATTGATATTTTTTTGCCGCTATTTTGAATATGATTCATCACCAAAGCTCCGGTTGAAAGTTCGGCAGCCATTGCTTGCACAGCAAAATACATCGAATTAAAAGGGTTTTGATTCATCCAACGATGCTTTACAGTGACAACGCATCTAGTTTCTTCAATTTGTTTCACGCGAACTCCACAAATAAAAGCCGATGGTAGTTTGAAAAAGAGAAATTTATTGAGATTTGAAGCGGAATATTTCATACTAATTATTTTATTCTTGTAAAAATAACAAATATAAATCACAAATATAACCTTCATCTTCTTTTAATAAAAATACCTGTGAGTAGCAACGATTTCGTGTCTTTAGGCAACTTTTACAATAATAAAACGATTTCTACAATGTTAATATTTTGTTAACATATACTACTATGCCATACAAGATACTGTCTTTTAGATATATATTTGCATAAGAAATTACTATATACTTTTAAACTATGGAAACCACAAGCAATAAAAATTTAGCAACATTTACTCATTTGAGTAGTTTGAGTCAATACTTTATCCCTTTTGGGAATTATATTTTCCCAATATTAATTTGGAGTACCAATAAAGATAAATCTGAATTTATAGATTATAACGGAAAACAAGTGATTAATTTTCAATTGAGTGTCTTTTTGTATTCCTTGATTTTGGCGATAATTGCCATACCTATTTTGATCTTCACGATTTTTAGCAGTGTAACTTTAAATGAAATTATAAACGAAAATGAAAGTTTTAGAAATTTAACTGTAGAAAACATAAGCGGATTTGCAATATTAGCCGTAGTTGCTGTCCTCCTATTTGTAGGTTTGAAAGTAGCTGAATTTTTTCTAATCATTTATGCTGCTGTAAAAACATCTAATGGAGATAAATTTATATATCCGTTAACGATACCTTTTATTACCTAAATCCCAAACAACTAGACCTAAAATACTAGCAACTAATTAGCCCTGATAGCAGTGGAAATCCTTTTTTGAGGTACGAAAAAAAGATTGAAACGGATAGCAGGATAAAGCTCCAAAAAAAAAATCATCAATCAAAAAATGAACAGTTTAATCCAATCAAAAAACAAAAAAGAGAATTATGAACATTGAAAACACAAAAGCCCAAATGCGCAAAGGTGTTCTTGAGTTTTGCATTTTGTCTGTATTAAAAGACAAAGAAGCATACACATCCGAAATATTAGACACTTTGAAAAACGCAAAATTATTAGTTGTGGAGGGAACGGTTTATCCGCTGCTTACCCGCTTGAAAAACGACGGTTTACTGAACTATCGTTGGGAAGAATCGATTTCTGGTCCGCCAAGAAAATATTATAATTTGACCGAAATTGGACACACATTTTTAAACGAATTAAATGGCACTTGGACGGAACTGTCTGATGCTGTAAACCTAATCACAACCAAAAAACAATAGTCATGAACAAAACAGTAAATATAAATTTAGGCGGAATGTTCTTCCACATTGACGAGGATGCATACCACAAATTAACCCGATATTTTGATGCTATCAAACGTTCTTTATCAAATTCATCTGGTCAAGACGAAATCATAAAAGACATTGAAATGCGTGTTTCGGAATTATTGACCGAAAAGCAAAAAACAGAAAAACATGTGGTGGCATTGAAAGATGTTGACGAGGTTATTGCTGTGATGGGTCAACCAGAAGATTATAGAATTGATGACGAGGAAACAGGAAACACGACAACGAAGACGTCTTCTACTTCAAATTCTAGAAAATTATATCGAGACAAAGACAACGGAATGGTTGGTGGTGTTCTTGCTGGTTTGGGACATTATTTTGGAATCGACAAAGTGTGGCTTCGAATTTTTATCTTGATAATGGTATTCGTTTTTGGAACAGGAATTTTAGCTTACATCATTCTTTGGATTGTAATGCCTGAGGCACAAACAACATCCGAAAAGCTTGAAATGACTGGTGAACCTGTCACTATTTCGAATATAGAAAAAAAAGTCAGAGAGGAATTTGATATCGTTTCAGACAAAATAAAAAATGCCAATTATGACGAAATGGGAAATCGTGTAAAAACTGGAGCCGAAAAAATTGGTAGTTCCCTTGGGGATTTTATAATTGCTGTACTTCGTGTTTTCTCTAAATTTCTAGGTGTTATTTTAATAATTACAGGGCTTTTTATAATCGCAGCTTTGTTTATTGGCGTATTTACTTTGGGTTCTTCAAGTATAATCGAAGTGCCTTGGAGTGGATTTATTGAAGCAGGAAATTTCACAGAATATCCGATTTGGACTTTTGGTTTAATAATGTTTTTGACTGTTGGTATTCCGTTCTTTTTCTTAGCCTTATTAGGTTTCAAATTATTATCGCCCAATTTAAAATCAATTGGAAATATTGCAAAATACACCTTGTTAGCGATTTGGATTATAGCGGTTTCATTAGCGATTACTGTTGGATTAAGACAAGCATCGGCTTTTGCCATTGACGGCCGAGTGGTAAAAAAAGAAGCAATCAACCTGAACCCAACTGACACTCTTTTATTAAAATTTAAACACAACGACTATTTTGCCAAGAATGTTTATGACACTAGTAATTTTAAAATTACCATAGATTCAACTGGTAGAAATGTGATTTATTCCAACAATGTTAGTATCAAAATCGCACAATCGGATACAAAATCAGCATACATTCAAATAGAAAAAGAAGCCAAAGGAAAATCACTGTTCGAAGCCAAACAAAGAGCTGAAAAAATAAAATACAGTTATAAAGTTATTGGAAATCAATTGGTTTTTGACAATTATTTATTAACCGAATTACAAGAAAAATTCCGTGATCAGGAAATAGAACTTACTTTATTCTTACCTTTAGGCACTTTATTAAAAATGGACGATTCCATGAGGCATTATGACCAAACTGATTCTGACTATTTTTCTTGGAATCCAGATAATAGAAATGAGATTTATAAGGTGGAAGCGGATAAAATAAAATGCCAGAATTGTGTATCCGAAGGTGAAAATGTGTCAGTTGAATCGAATGCAAAAGAAAACGACAGTGTGGTAACGACAACTGTAACCGTAAATGGAGAAGTAGTTAAAATTAATGAAACGACTACCAAAAAAGGCTTGTCAGTAGATAAAAATGGTGTAATAATTAAAAACAAATAATGATGATTAAAATTATCACAATAGTTACAAAGTTTATAATTGCGGCCATAATGGCGTTGTTATTTTCGTCCTGCAATCATACTTTTAATATTGGAAGTGGACTAAAAGGAAGTGGAACTATTACTACCGAAACAAGATCAGCAAACCAAGAATTCAAAAGTATCGAGGTCAGCAATGGTATTAAAGTTTTTGTAGAACAAGCTGATGTCCAATCGATAAAAGTAGAAACAGATGACAACTTGCAAGAACACATTATTACGAAAATAGAAAATGGAGTTCTGAAAATTGAAGCTGACAAAAATTATAATTCTAAATCACCAATTGTCTATGTAAAAATGACAGTTGTCAACGGATTGAGTTCTGACAGTGGATCCGAAATACAGAGTTCTAAAACCATTACATCTAATGCTATAAATGCAAAATCAAGTAGCGGAAGCCAAATTAATATTGATGTAGAAGCCGATGCCATAACACTTGAAAGCTCCAGCGGAAGCACTATTGAAGCGAAAGGAAAAGCATTGAAATTAGAAACAACGGCCTCAAGCGGAAGCCAGATTGATGCTAAAGATTTAATGGCAAACGAAGTTATTTCGCAAACCACCAGCGGAAGTAGTACAGCTGTTTATCCAATTGTTAAATTAGATGCGAAGGCTTCCAGCGGAAGTTCTATTGATTATCATAAAGTTCCAAAAACGCTGTCGAAAAGCGAATCTTCTGGCGGAAGCATCGACGAAAAATAAACTGCTGTTTTGTTAAAAAATCTCAAAAATCATTCATCAAAAGTGGATGATTTTTTTATATTTGTAGCATACTAAATTCAATCGAAAATGAAAAAATACACTGTTGTATTGTTGCTTCTGTTCGTTACCACATTGGCATTGGCACAAAAGAAAGAAAAGATAAAAGGCTCCAAAACAGTTACCACGGAACAAAAGGAAATTGGCAATTTTGAAGCACTTGAAATAAGTGATAATGTTGAAGTTTTTCTAGACAAAGGCGAAAAAAGCGAGTTAAAAATTGAAGCCGATGACAATCTTCACGACATCATCAAAATTGATTTAACAGCCAAAACACTTCGGATTACTACTTCTAAAACGGCTACCAATTACAAAAAATTAATCGTTAGAGTTACCTATACCAATGATTTGAAAATGATCACTTCAAAAAATGACGTGGTTGTTAATGCAATTCAGGAAATTCAGGTGAATGAAATTGCGTTTAAATCCTTTGATGATTCTAAACTTTTCTTAAACGTAAATACAAAGAATTTTGTTTTACAAGCTGACAATGATTCCAAAATAGAACTCAACTTAAAATCAGAAAAAGCAATAATCGAACTGAGCAAAAGTGCATCCTTAAAAGCTTTAATCGCCGCAACTGATTTGAAATGCGATCTTTATCAAAGGGCAAAAGCGACTGTTGAAGGAGATGTGACCAATGCCAACATTAGATTAGATAACAATGCACGGTTTCAAGGAAATAAATTGGTCATAGCAAATGCCCAATTATTAAGTGAAAGTTATTCGAATTGTAGTATCAATGTAAATTCAGCCGTTAGTATTGATGCCGCAGGAAACGCTGACATTGAACTCTATGGCGATTCAAAAATAGAGATGAAACGATTTATAGATAATGCTGTTTTAAGAAAAAAACCAACAAAATAAAAGATTGTTGATTTCAGATTAACGATTGTTGATTTCAGATTTGGTGTTAATAAATATAGCCCTATCCTTTTTTCAGGCTTGTCCATTCTGCGATCAAAAATCGTTAATCAAAGATCTTCAATTTAATTATTCCAAAGTTGCCAAATATCTTTCGGCATCCAATGCAGCCATACAACCTGTTCCCGCAGCAGTAATTGCTTGGCGATACACGTGATCGGCAGCATCTCCAGCCACAAAAACACCAGCAATATTTGTTTTTGCCGTTCCCACAACATTGACAATATAACCTGTTTCGTCAAGGGTTAGAAAATCTTTAAAAATATCGGTATTCGGTTTGTGCCCAATGGCGGCGAAGAAACCAGTTGCTGGAATGTCAAAAATGTCTCCGGTGGTTTTGTTTTTTGCTTTCACTCCCGTTACCACTTGACCATCTCCTAAAATTTCGACTGTGTCGTGGTTCATCAAAATAGAAATATTTTCGGTTTTTCGAACGCGAGCCTCCATAATTTTAGAAGCTCTGAATTTTTCGCTACGAACTAACATGGTTACTTTCGAACATAATTTAGACAGATAATGTGCTTCTTCGCAAGCAGAATCTCCTGCTCCAACAATGACTACATCTTGATTTCTATAGAAAAATCCATCACAAACCGCACAAGCCGAAACGCCACCACCCATTTTTAGATAATGTTGCTCTGATTCTAAACCTAAATATTTAGCAGAAGCACCAGTCGAAATAATAACAGTTTCGCAATGCAATTCGATCGTATCGTTAATCCAGACTTTGTGAACAGTTCCAGAAAAATCTACTTTTGTCGCCCAACCATCTCGCACATCGGTTCCAAAACGTTCTGCTTGAGCTTGTAGTTGAACCATCATTTCAGGCCCCGTTATTCCTTCCGGATTTCCGGGCCAGTTTTCTACTTCGTTTGTGGTTGTCAATTGTCCTCCAGGTTGCATTCCTTGATAAACCACTGGATTCATATTGGCTCTAGCCGCATAAATAGCCGCAGTATAACCTGCAGGTCCAGAACCTATAATAAGACATTTTATTTTTTCGATTGTATTAGACATAATGTGTTTATTTTTAAGAGGTACAAATGTAAACTTTATTATAAAAAATCACCAACAAAACAAATCCTAAATTGCTATCCTAAAATAAGTTTTATTTATTTTAATAAATTTCTTTTAAAAAAAGAAATTATTGCTATATTTGCACTCGATTTACGGGGTGTAGCGTAGCTCGGTTATCGCGCCTGCTTTGGGAGCAGGAGGCCGCAGGTTCGAATCCTGCCACCCCGACAAAAACCTTCTTGATTTCAGGGAGGTTTTTTTTATTGATAAAAATGAGGCTTTAAATTTTTATGGATCGATTTTTATAATATTAGCATCTCATCATACTCTCAAAAATGACACCTTACAAGAGACCATTAAAATAAATAAATATAGATTTTTACTACAAATAAAAGCGATTTTATGCTTTTAATCGTTAAATTACGTATTTTAACGATAAAATATTTTGTTGATTGAAATTCATTTCATAAGTTTGAAATCTCAAATTTATCTATTATGAAAAGAATTACTTACTTATTGTTTCCAGTTTTGTTTTTTTGCAATTTTATATTTGCACAGTCAAATCACGATTCACACAAAACGACAAAAGAGCCAAATGAAATATACAAAAAAATAAAAATTGCTAACCCTTCCCAAGAATTAATGAATAAGTTGGGTATGATTGGACTCGATTTAGATTGCGGCTCACAATTTGATTCAAACGGCGATTTTCTAATTGAAGTTTCATCTTCCGAAGCATCAAGAATAAGTGAAATAACTTCTTATCAAGTTGTAGTTGATGATTTGGAAAGTTTTTATGCAAAACGGGCATTAAAAAATTTACCTCAGGCTAAATCAATTTTAAAAACACAAAAAACAAGCAAAACCAAAAGCACATATAAAACTTCAAGTCTTAAAACGACAACTTTTGGAAACATTACGCACCGATTTGAAAATACAGAAATCGATTGGGCTGTACCAACAAATTATCAACTAGGAGCATCATTTGGAGGCTGCTTAACAGTTGATGAAACAAGTGCTCAATTAGATTTAATGCGAAGTTTGTACCCCAACTTGATTACTGCAAAAGTAAATGCATCACCTACAGATCAACGTACAATTGGCGGAAGACCTCTTTATGTAGTTAAAATTTCAAATTCAAGTATTTCAGGAACCAAACCTCAAACACTATATACCGGAATGACGCATTCTAGAGAAGTTGCTAGTTTAATGAACCTTACCTACTTTATGTGGTATCTTTTAGAAAACTATGCAACTGATCCCGATGTAAAAAATTTGGTTGACAATCATGAACTTTACTTTATTCCAATAGTAAATCCTGACGGATTGGCTTACAACCAAGCTCAATCGCCAAATGGAGGAGGAATGCAAAGAAAAAACAGAAGAGATACTGGCTTTTGCTCCACATATATGGATGGTATTGACTTAAACCGAAATTGGGGAACTTATTGGGGTTATGACGACCAAGGATCTTCTTCTAATGGATGTGACGACACTTATAGAGGAACTGCAGGATTTTCTGAAGCGGAAACCACAATTATAAAGGATTTTTTCTTACTACACAACTTCAAAACTTCGATAAATCATCATGCTTATAAAAATGCAGCCCTTCACGGCAGAGCAGCTTTTTACAGAACAAATAATGTAGAAACAAATGCCCCTGTCCTAACAGGAAGGGAAAACGAATACTACCAATATTCGCACGATATGACGCAGTTTAGTCGATATGCATATGGCTCGAGTCCAAATATTAGCTACTGGAACAATGGAAATTGTAATGACTGGATGAGTGAAGGTTCAGGAAAGAACACTCTGTGTTGGACTCCAGAAAATGGTGCTCCAACTGGCGAGGGTGGTTTTTGGCCATCACCCACTCAAATAACACCTATCGCTAAAAGAGCTATAAGAATGAATTTTATTGCAGGATTTTATAGTGGTGTATATGCAAAATTGCATGATATGACTAAATCTGATATCACTAGCACAAGCGGAGCTTTAAACTTTGGACTAGAAAGAGTCGGGCAAACCTCTGGAGATTTCACCTTAACTGTTACTCCTATTTCTTCCAATATACTTTCTGTTACTAATGTAGGAACACAATCTGGGATGACTGTTTTAGAACAAAGAAATCTTGATGTTAATTTTACTTTGAGCCCAACCATTGCGCCGAAAGAGAAAATTGTATTTGAAGTTACACTCTCAAACGGGACTTATACTATTTATAAAACACGTATTGAAAAATACTATAATCCAACCAATTTATTTAACTCAACTGCTAATCCCACTACACTTGCACTTGCTGGCTGGACTGCTTCAGGAACTGCATCTTGGGATGTTACTACAACAGATGGTTTTGGAGGAACTGCTGGAATTACAACAAATACTGCTGCATCCTATGCAGATGCCATAACTAATGCAAACTTAACTCAAACAACTGCAATATCGTTGCTTAATAAACAACAAGTTATAATTCAGTTTAATTCTAAATGGGATTTAGAAAGAAGTTTTGATTATGTTCAATTACAAGGATCTCCTGATGGTGGTACAACTTGGATTCCAATGAATGGAAAATATACAAAACCAGGCACAACAAGTGCTGTAACAGATTATTCAACTACTCTTACCTCAACATCTAAAACTATTGCTGACAAAGCATTTCAACCCGATAACCAACCTATTTATGACGGAGATAAATTTGATAAATGGGTTTTAGAAGAATACTTGATTAGTGCAACTGAAAATTCCGGATTATACAATAAAGCCAATGTGAAGTTCCAGTTCATCTTAAGAACGGATTCCAATAACAGAAATCACGGTTACAACACTACATTTAAAGGATTTAGATTTGATAATTTTAAAATACTTGAAATACCGTCAGCACCTCCAGTAGCCATTTGCAAAAATGCCACTTTATCTTTAAACAGCAGTGGAGCTTTAACAGTTCTTCCTACTGACATTAATAATGGATCTACAGATGACATTGGAATTACCTCTCTTTCAGTTTCGCCAAACACTTTTAACTGTTCTCACGCAAATACCACTCAAGCAGTAACACTTAGTGTCACAGATGCTGATGGACAAACAAGTACCTGCGTTTCAAATGTTACTATTAAAGATGTAACAGCACCTGTAACTCCAATTTTGGCTGACATAACAGGTCAATGCGCAGTAACGCCAACTGCGCCAACAACGACTGATGCTTGTGCCGGAACAATAACGGGAACCACAACAACAACTTTCCCGATTACTGTTGCAGGAACTACAACCATAATTTGGGCTTTCAACGATGGAAACGGACAAACGGTAACTGCCAATCAAAAAGTTATAATTGATAGTACCACTTGGAATGGAACTACTTGGTCTCCTACTGCTCCAACGAGTTCTACAGCGGCAATTATTGCCGGACCTTATTCGGTTGCCGCAAATATAAATGCTTGTACATTAACCGTAAACAACAATGCTGTTGTTACCATTCCATCAGGTTATAATGTGACTTTGAATGGTGCTTTGACCGTAAGTTCTGGTAGTTTTACTTTAAGTAACAATGCAAATTTGATTCAAACTTCGAATGTTGCGAATAGTGGGAATATAATTGTAAAAAGAAACAGTTCTGCTTTATTACGTCTCGATTATACCTTATGGTCTTCACCAGTTACTAATGCAAATCTATTTTTACAAGCATTTTCGCCTTCAACTACAACAAATAGATTTTACAATTATAGCACTGCGAATAACTTGTACACAGCAATTGCAACGCCATCAACTACGCCATTTGAATTAGGTAAAGGATTTTTAATTCGTATGCCAAACGATGCTTCATCAACCGTTAGAACTAATTATCCAGGAGTATTTACCGGAGTACCTAATAATGGAATAATTCCTGTTACAATGTCTAATAGTGGTGTAGGAAAACGTTTTAATTTAATTGGAAACCCATACCCTTCTCCAATTAGTATGACACAGTTTGTAAGCGACAACTCATCAAAAATAACAGGAACTCTTTATTTTTGGAGAAAAACAAATAATGCAGGAAGTCCATCCTATTGTTCTTGGACTGGAGGAGTCTTTACAACTAATGGAGAATCTCAAGTAGTAAATCCTAATGGGATTATACAAACTGGTGAAGGTTTTTTCGTAGAAGCATTAAATGCTGCAACAACAGTTACCTTTAATAACGGACAAAGAAATGCCAACAATGCGAATCAATTTTTCAAAACAAAAATGGTTGATAGAAATACAATTTGGCTGAACGCAACCAATACAAATGGTGCTTTCTCTCAAATGGCGGTAAGCTATGTAACTGATGCCACTTTAGGTGTGGATAATTTTGATGGTGTCTATTATAATGATGGTGTCATTGCATTAAATTCAACTCTCGATAATACCGACTATGTTATTCAAGGTCGTCCGTTACCCTTTGACGGAGCAGACGAAGTACCATTGAGTTTCAAAGCTACTGATGCTGGAGATTATTCTATTGCTATTGATCATGTTGATGGTTTGTTTTCAGGAAATCAAGATATCATCCTAAAAGATGCTGCTACTGGAACAGAAACGGATTTAAAATCTGGAGTCTATTCTTTTGCTGCGGAAGCGGGAGCGACTAACACACGATTTTCTTTGAAATACCAAAAAACCCTTGGAATAAACACTCCTGTTTTTGACGAAAATAGTATCGTAGTTTTCAAAAATTATGGTAAAATAAACATCAAATCGAATGGTACTGCTATTGAAAATGTCAAAGTTTATGACATTAGAGGACGATTATTAATCGAAAAAAATAAAGTAAATGCAACCGAAACTAGTTTTGAAAGTGCGCATTTTGCCAATCAAGTTTTAATCGTGCAAATCACATCTCAGGACAATAAAGTAGTAAAAAAGAAAGTAGTGAACTAATTGCTTTCGAACTAAAATATTAAAAAAATGAAAAATCAATATACTAAATTTTACATCGCTTTCTTTTATTTGTGCGCTACTATGGTGCTATTTGCTCAACCTGCTGCTCAAAACAGCACTAGTGATTTAGAATCGACAGATGCTGTCGCTGCTCCCATAAATGATTATATTTGGGTTTTAGCACTGATGGGATTACTTTTTGTCTTCTTTAAACTAAAAGAATTCAAAAATAAACCAATAGCAATTAAAGAAAGGGTTGGTAAATAATGGTAGTTTTGAATTCTTCATTTCGATTTTATTAATAATGCGATAGTTTTTTTTATTAAAATGTATTGTGATTTTTAAAAAAAAACTTCTTGATACTTGCAAATCAAGGGTTGAAATTTTTATTCGATATGCTTATTTCTTCGTCACTTCGAGTGTTTTTTGATTATAATGCGTTAGCTTTATTATCAAAAAACGTATCGAGAAGCCAAAGTATATATGGTTCTCGATACTCTCGATAGCGATCGGGATATTAAAAAAGCTTTTGCATTTTTAATAAAACACTCAAACTGACGAATACTCAACTTAATAAACTGTCAACCCTTGATTCGCATGATACAATTTTAAATAGTCGAAGAGACGAGCAATAACGTCTACATACTCACTATTTACAACCCTTAAGCATTTCTATTTTATTGCTTGAGTTTGTGGAGACGCTTCCAGCGTAACAAATTGAATAAAAACTATTGAGCAAAAATACAATACCATTAAAATGGAATCTTATTTTGTGTGGATATATTGGCTCTTCAACCCTTTTTAGATTTGAAGTGAATTTTTCTATCTAATAAGTACAAAAAATAAGAAATTTTTTATTCAAATTACAATTCGTTCGGCTAAAAAATACTTTTTTGAAGTCTACGCGCTACATTCCCCTCTCCAAACTAATTTTTAGTATATATTTTTTCCTACAAAAATATTATAATATGTGCATTTTATCGATGTTTTATGTATTTAATCGGTAAAAAATTATTTTATTCTAATTTTCTTTTCTACTTTTGAGTATTGAAAGAGCTAATCCTATCATTAGTTAGGTTCTTTTAAGAAATATTGATATAGAAAACATTCTTTTTTAGAATTATAGACACATTAAAATAGCTATTCATCCCTTTTGCCCTAAAGCCATGAAAAAAACTACTCTTTTTACAAAAACTTTGCTTACGCTAAGTTTTTTATTAATCAGCCTTTTAGGATTTTCACAATCTCCACAAACTTTTAATTCAACAGGCACATTTACAGTCCCTGCAGGAGTAACTCAAGTAACTGTTGAAGCTTGGGGAGCTGGAGGTCGTGGTGGAGCAAGAAGTGGGAGTGCTGGTGGCAGCGGTGGCGGTGGCGGTGGTGCCTATTCTAGAAAAGTTATTACCGTAACGCCAAGTTCGACCTATACAGTTACAGTAGGCTCAGGAAGTACAACAAATGCTCCTGGAGGTGATTCTTGGTTTAATACTAGCGGAACTATTTTAGCCAAAGGCGGAAATAGCGTTGATTTGAATATTCCCACTGCTGCATTTGGTGGAGCCTCTGCTTCCTGTATTGGTACTGTAGTTTATTCTGGCGGTAATGGAAAAGATGGTGTCGGTGGAAGTTATGGAGGTGGCGGTGGGTCATCTGCAGGCACATCTTCAGTGGGGAATAATGCAACAAATGCAACCGGAGCTGTATCTCCGTCAGGTGGCGGTAATGGCGGTAATGGAAGATCATCATCTGGTGGTCCCGGAATAGCTGGAAATTCAAATGGTGGCGGTGGCGGAGGCTCTTTCACAACCGGTACTGGTACACAAACAGGAGGTAGTGGCGGAGATGGTCAGGTAATAATTACTTGGACAGCGCCAGTTACCTATTGCGCTCCAACTTATACCAATGGGCCAGGATCAGTGGATCAAATAACTAATGTAACTTTAGGCACTTTATCGAACACTAGTGGTCCTTCTTCATCTCCATTTTATACATTTTATAATGCGGTAACAATTCCTAATATTAATACATCGAGTACTGCAGCGGTAAGTATAACATTTGGTTCAGATGCGAATCAGTATGCGGCAGTTTGGATCGATTTTAATCAAGATAATATTTTTCAATCTGGAGAAGGATTTATCAGTAGCAATGCAGGTTCAAATGGAAGTGCAATAATCAATATCCCGATTCCTACAGGGGCAACATTAGGTAACACCAGAATGAGAGTGAGAGGTGGTGATGATTATGCTTTGAATACGAGTCAAGCTTGTGGCGCATCCAACAGCACTTATGGTGAAACTGAAGATTATATTGTCAACATAGTTGCGCCTGCAATACCAACGATAACATCTTTCGGAGCCTCAAGTGGCTGCGTTGGGGGTTCAATCACAATAAATGGAACTAATTTATCAAGCGCAACCGTTGTAAAAATTGGAGGTACAGACGTTACCTCAATAACTTCTACGTCTGCTACCCAAATAGTTGCAGTTATCGCATCAGGAACAACAGGAACAGTAAGTGTAACGACAGCTGGGGGAAGTGCAACATCTGTTGCAACTTTTATAGTAAATCCACCACCAACTGTTAATGCAGGAAGTGCATTGAGCAGCATTTGCAAAGGAGGCGTTTCAGCAGCCTTAGGCGGATCTTTTGGAGGCAGTGCGACGAGTGCAACTTGGACTACAAGCTCAGGAGGAACATTTACCAATAATTCAGGATCAACACCAAATAGTGCAACTTGGACACCTACAGCTGGTTTCACAGGAACTGCAACTTTAGTTTTAACGACAGCAGGAGGAAGTTGCGGCACAACAAATACATCAAAAACACAAATCGTAAATGGACCAACTGCAGATGCCGGAAGTGCCCTTGGAAACATTTGCAAGGGAGGAACCACTGCTACATTGGGAGGTTCTTATGGAGGAACTGCCACAGCAGCAATTTGGACTTCTGATGTTCCCGGCGGAACATTTGCAAATAATACAGGAACTACTCCAAATACAACAACTTGGACACCACCAGCAGCTTATACTGGAACGGCTACATTAACATTAACCACTTCGGGAGGATCGTGTGGTACGACAACGGCTTCCAAAACACAAGTTGTAAATACAGGGTCATTTGCGACCGTTGGGAGTGCTATGACAATTTCAGGCACACTTACTTCGACTTCCTTAGGAGGGAATCCCACTTCTGGAAACTGGACAAAAATTTCTGGACCCACGGGAACTGTAACCTTTAGTAACGCTACTAGTGGCTCGTCTACGGCTACCGTACCTTCAATAGGAACGTATGTTTTTAGATGGACTATTTCAAGTTCTTGTGGAACAAGTTCTGCTGATATTACGGTTACCTATTTAGATGCTAATTACCATAGAGATTATACCCTTTTTTATGAAGATTTTGATGCAACAGATGGAGGTTGGACAAACACTATTTCAACAAATGGATCCTGGGTAAGGACTGATGCATTTCCAGTTACAGTAGCGGAAATTGGAGAAAACTCCTTTTGGAGACTGAGCAATTTTGATGATTATAAGAATAATACTGTTGCAGAAATAACCAGTCCTATTTATAATTTTACGGGTTATGAAAATTTATTATTCAATATCGATGTGCGATACAATACTGAATTAAATCAAGATGGGATGCGAATTTTATATTCTATCAACAATGGTGCTTTTGTACAATTAGGTGCAAGCGGTAGTGGAATTAACTGGTACAATTCCTCATCTGTGGCCGCATTAGGAAGCAACGGTTGGAGTGATGATAATGCTACGGCTACTTTAGCTTTTACACCAGTTGGAATTGGACCAAATCGATTTCTGCGTGCTACTACTGCTTTAGCTGATGCCACTTTTAGAAATCAATCCAATGTACGTTTTAAAGTTGAATTTAAGTCAGGAGTTTCCACAACTGATAACGGAGTAGCTTTTGACAACGTCGCTGTAGAGGGAAATGCTATAGTTGCTCTTGCCAATTCGCCTATTGCTCCGGCAAAAATTAATCAAAACCTAAGATTATGGTTCAAAAGTAATGCTGGAATATCTGTCACAGATGGAAATGCATTAACTGCCTGGGATGATCAAGCCTTTGATATTTCTAGAGCTGATTTAGTGAATAAAGAAAGTGTAAAAGCAATACCTGCAAATGCGCCAACTTACAGAGATAATGCATCAAGAAATATAAATTTTAATCCTGTAGTTGATTTTAATGCAGCGAATAAAAATTATATGAATGGTAAAGGAGGATTATATTCTGAAGACTATTTTGTAGTTGTGTATCCAGATGACTTGGTAGAAAACTCTATGGGAGTAAATGGAAGACAAATTCCTTTGGGTGGCAAAAGTGACGAACAAAGTTTTCACGAAGATCCAACTGGATTAGGATTAGGAAATACAACTGCCCGCTACAGTTCTGACGAAGTTATAGCCCATAATGTTGGAGCTTATGTACCAGGAAGTGGTGCTCCAACACCAGGTGTTGACTCGTACGGTAGATCATTTTCATCTCCGTCAGTAACTTATAACGAACCTATTATTATAAACGTTAAAACGAATGCAAGCGGTACTGAAACTGAAATTTACAAAAATGGAATAAAAATAGATAATTTAACAGGTAGAACGGGAACTACTGGAACGGGAGCCTTACTAAATTTTTATGAGTATAAAAACCTCCCTTTCTATTTAGGAACAGGACGAAGCGGAATTAGTGGTAGACCATTGTCTGCCTTAAATGGAAGACTTTCAGAAGTCGTGGTGTATACGGAACCAAACAGCGACTTAAACCAGCAAAAAATCCAAAGTTATTTGGGTTTAAAATATGGAATAACACTACACGCTATTGGAAGTAGCAATGTATCAGGAGTAAGTGATACTTCTAGACTTAATGATGTTAACTATATAGATTCTGCTGGAGCAACAATTTGGGATACCTCAGCAAATATTGGTTTCAACTATGACATTACCGGTATTGGTAGAGATGATGATTCTCAATTGTATCAAAAACAATCCAAAACTGTAAATAGTGTAAATGATATTGCCATTGGTCTTTCAACATTAGAGGCTACAAACAATTTAAATACAAATACTTGTAATAATAAAAATTTCCTTATTTGGGGTAATAATAACGGAACATTAGCTGCTCAACCTGCTATAGTAGTAGATATGAGCACTGGAGTAACACCACCAATTTCAGGAGGTACGAATGTTAGTTTTATTTCGGTTGGTAGAACTTGGAAAGTGGTAGAAACGGGTGCTGTTCCTATTACAAAGATATCCATTCCGACTTCAATGTTATCTGCAACCATCACTCCTCCTGGCGATTATTTAATGTTTATCTCTAGCACGCCCACTTTTGATCCAACAGCAGAATATCGTGTGATGAAAGCAAATGGTTCTAATCTAGAAACCTCGTATGATTTTAACGGAACTAAATACATCACTTTTGGATATGCACCAGAAAAAACTTTCGAACGTTGCGTTAAATTTAATGGAACCACTGATTATATGGATGCTGGAAATGTGTTGGATTTAAACACTTCATTTACAGTTTCGGCTTGGATTAATAGAACTTCAGCTAGTGCTTCTATTCTTTCCAAAAGAAATAGCAGTTTTACACAAGGATATGATTTGTATATCAATGGTGCTGGAAGAGCGGAGATGAGTTGGTATGTTGGAGCGAGTAAAAAAACGATTACCTCTGCAGCAGTAATTCCTACTGGAATTTGGCATCATGTTGGTGTAACCTTTGATGGCGCAACTGCCAAAATATTTGTTGATGGTATAAATAAAATAAGTGCTAATTTAGCTGGAATACCTACTGCTACATCAAATTCTTTCTTGATTGCTGCCGCAGATGGCGTGACACCTGTTTCCTTTTTTAATGGATCTATTGACGAAGTTAGAGTCTGGAAAGTAGCTCTTACTGATGCGCAATTCCGCTATGTTATGAATCAAGAAATTCTAAATAATTCCACTTTTACTAATGGCGCAATTGTTCCGAATAGCATTACAGCAAATGAAATTAAAGCCGTTGCGTGGTCCAATTTAAGTGCTTATTATCCAATGTCAACTTACACCTATACCAATGCTAAAGATATTTCGCTAAACAATTATACTGCAGCGTTACGAAATTTAAAAACCGTTGACAGACAAACCGCTCCATTGCCATATCTATCAGATTCTAATGGCTCATGGGAAACTAAAACAACTTGGCTAAACAACGCGGTTCAAGATTTACCCAATAGTACTTCTATAGAAGACGGTTCAAAAACAGTTGATTGGAATATTGTAAAAACTTCTCACAATATATCCTCAACGGGTAATAAAACAGTCTTAGGGCTATTTGTTAACAGCAATACTTTAACAGCCACGACAATTTTAGGATTACCAACAGATGGTTCTAAAATAGAAGTTTCTCATTACTTGAAATTAGACGGAAAAATAGATTTACAAGGATTGTCGCAATTGGTTCAAACCACTAATAGCGATTTAGATGTAACCAGCGCGGGCTCTATTGAAAAAGACCAACAAGGACAAGTTAATAAATTCAATTACAATTACTGGAGTTCACCAGTAAGCCCTATTAACAATACGGCCAATAATACCAATTATACCGTTGATGGTGTTATGAAAGACGGATTGAACGCCACTCCACGAAACATTTCATGGATCAGTGGTTACAATGGAATTGCTGGAAGTACATTAACACCAGTAAGTTTAGCACGATACTGGTTGTATAAATTTGACAATAAAGGCGATGCTTATGCCAATTGGGAGCAAATCCAGGAAACTGCTCCGCTAGCTGTAGGAAAAGGATATACCCTTAAAGGAAGTGGTGGGACTAACATTTTCACCTTTGTGGGCAAACCAAATAATGGTACTATTAGCAATCCTATTACAGCAAACAATTTGTTTTTAGTGGGAAATCCGTATCCATCAGCTTTGGACGCAAACCAGTTTATTAATGACAACATACTTTCAGTAGATAGACCTGGTGGTACCGATGGAACTTTATACTTCTGGGAACATGATTCAAACAACATCTCTCACGTATTGACAAATTATCTAGGTGGATATGCTGCATATAATTTAGTAGGTGGATTACCAGCAGTAGCACCATCGGGAATCGGTGGAATTGGAACAGGTGCAAAAAAAACACCAAAACAATACATTCCAGTTGGACAAGGTTTCTTTATATATGGAACTACTACAGGTGGAAATGTCGTTTTCAACAATGGTCAAAGAATTTTTGCGAAAGAAACCGATGCAACCTCTACAACTTTATTTAGAACGAAAGCACCAGCAACAAATGCAAAAGTGGCGAACCAAGACGACCAAACAGCAGCAATTGAAAACTATAAAAAAATACGTTTGGGATACAATACTAATAATGGTTACCATCGCCAAGTTCTGTTAGGATTTATGGACGAAAAAGCCACTAGCGGAATTGATTATGGTTATGACGGTGAAATACTAGATGATTTCCCTAATGATATGTTCTTACTTAATGGTGACGTGCAATTAACTATTGAAGGGGAAGGTTATTTTGATTCTAATGCCTCCTACCCTATTGGAGTAAAATCTGATGTTGAAGGTAAAGTTTCTTTCACAATTGATGCGCTTGAGAATTTTGATTCGCAACAAAAAATATATCTGTATGATGATGAAGCCAAAACGTATAATGAAATTCAAAATAATTCTTATGTGGTAACTTTGCCTGTTGGTTCTAGTGATACTCGTTTTTCATTGCGATTTATTGACAAATCGGCGTCCGCAGAAAAGACATTAGGCGTTGAAGAAAATACGATTGCGAATGACATTAAAATCTTATTTGCTCAAGATAGCCATATGCTAAAAATCAATAATAATTTGGTTGATACATCAGTTGAGAAAGTGACTTTATATAACATCAACGGTCAAGCTATTGCGACTTGGAAAATTGAAAATCAGAATCAGCAAAACATTCAAATTCCAGTCAACTCCATTAGTTCAGGTGTTTATATTGCAAAACTAAAAACGACAACAGGAGAATTAAGTAAAAAAATTATTATACATTGATTGTGAAATAGAAAGTAACCTTTCGCTTTTGGGCAATCGAAGCTTCACTTGATAAGGGTTTCCTTTCTAGTAAATATCGAATTATTTCATTAAATCCAGTATACTGTATCTTTAAATCGATATGGCATACTGGATTTTTTATTTACAATTATTTACTAGTATCTCGAATTCTAAATTTTTGTCTCTTAATATACAGGCCAAAATAATAATTTGAGCCGTTTATCGACAGTTAAAATCCGTTTATCGAAAATAAATACTTTTTGAAAGGAAATACATTTTAAATTATTAACTTTAAGATAGTTAAGAAAAATAGTAGAATTAATAACACGAAAAATACTCATTTTTTAAGAGTAAATTATATAATTTCTAACTACTCAAATCAAAAAAAACCTACTCATAAAATGACTTTTCCTTTGTTTTTATTTTTGTAAAATATAGCCTAGTCAGAAAAGTCTACTATCAAAGTTATTCTAAATTCATTTTATTAAAATTTGAATTGTAATGAATTTTAAATTAGAATGTTATGAGAAAAAAATACTTACACTATCTTACTATATTGTTGCTCCTATTGTCCTATTCTTTTTCGTTTGGGCAATCTGGTATATATGAAGGTTACGTTATTGTCAACGTAAATAATTCTGGGAATTATTATTATGATTTAGAACAAACTCCTAACAATGCAAGTTTTGATGGTCAAAATTTAGGATCATTCAATGTTGATCCGGGTATGTGTACCAATACATCTAATGATTTAATTTTGAATGGTGGTCAAAATAAAATATATAAATGTGGTTCGGATGACATCCTAGATGGAACTATATACTATCGCGTTTATCCAACTGGTTCTCCTAGTGGTGCATTTATACCCTTAACAATGGCTTTTTCTAGCAATGATGGAGGGGCAACTTGTGGAGGTATTTTACAAACTTGGGGAGTTTCAAATAGTGCTGTTAATCTTTTGTCAGGATTAACCGCTGGTAATTATACAATTGAGGTATATACTCAAGCTAATTTTACTTATGCTACTGGAAATGGTACTCATTATATGAATAATCCAGATGCTGTCTTTCCCAATACCCCTCAGAATTATAAAGCTACTTTTATAGTGGTTGATACTACCGCTCCAACAGCTTCAAATCCTGCAACTATAAATGTTCAATGTCTTAGTTCTGTTCCTGCTCCCGATGTTTTAGTGGTTACTGATGAAGCAGATAATTGTGGAACGCCTACCGTAACTTTCATTAGCCAAACGGCTAATCCTTTAGTGAATGACGGAACTATTATCAGAACCTATCGTGTTAATGATGGCAATGGAAATACTATTGATGTAACTCAGAATATTGTTATTGATGATACTACCGCTCCAACAGCTTCAAATCCAACAGACATAACTGTTCAGTGTCTTGCGGATGTTCCTGCAACTAATGTTTTAGTAGTAACTGACGAAGCTGACAATTGTGGAACTGCTACCGTAACTTTCATTAGTCAAACTGCTAATCCTTTAGTAAATGACGGGACTATTGTTAGAACCTATCGTGTAGATGATGGTAATGGAAATACCATAGATGTAACTCAGAAAATAATTATTGATGATACTACACCACCAGCAACTCCAATTTTAAACGATGTAATTGGACAATGTACTGCTACAGCAACAATTCCAACCACTACGGATAATTGTGCAGGAATAATAAACGGAACAACAACCGATCCTTTAACTTATTCTACTCAAGGAACACACATTATTCATTGGACTTTCAATGATGGAAATGGACAAAGTATTATCGTAAACCAAAATGTGGTTATTAAAGATACAACTCCAACTTTAACTCCAACTTTAGCAGATGTAACAGGACAATGTACCGCAACAGCAACAATTCCAACAACTACCGATGCTTGTGCAGGAATTATTAATGGAACTACGTCCGATCCTTTGACTTATTCTACTCAAGGAACCCATATCATTCATTGGACTTTCAATGATGGAAATGGTCAAAGCATCAGCGTCAATCAAAATGTAATTATTAATGATATTACACCACCAGCAACTCCAATTTTAAACGATGTAATTGGACAATGTACTGCTACAGCAACAATTCCAACAACTACTGATAATTGTGCAGGAATTATTTCTGGAACAACAGCCGATCCTTTGACTTCTTCAACTCAAGGAACTCATATCATTCATTGGACTTTCAATGATGGAAATGGTCAAAGTATTAACGTCAATCAAAATGTATTTATTGATGACACTACAGCTCCAACAATAACTGCCCCTACACCAACTTCTAGTACAACCAATCTCGCTTGTACTTCGACTAATGTCATTTTAGGTTCTCCAATAGTGGCCGATAATTGTACCGCTACAGCGAGTTTAATTGTTTCCAATGATGCGCCTGCTGCTTTTCCGATCGGAACTACAACCGTAACTTGGTCGGTAAAAGATGCCGCTAATAATTCACAAACTGCTACTCAATTAGTGACAGTAACTGATAATGTAAAACCAACAATAACTGCCCCTACACCAACTTCTGGCACAACCAATCTCGCTTGTACTTCGACTAATGTAATTTTAGGTTCACCAATTGTTGCTGATAATTGCACTGCTACAGCGAGTTTAATTGTTTCCAATGACGCGCCTGCTACTTTTCCGATCGGAACTACAACCGTAACTTGGTCGGTAAAAGATGCCGATAATAATTCACAAACTGCTACTCAATTAGTGACAGTAACTGATAATGTAAAACCAACTCTTACAGCAATTACCAACAAAGATGAAAATGTAGGCGCTTCTTGTAGTTTTACTATTCCAAATTATACGAGTTTAACCACTGCTGCCGACAATTGTACAGCAACTGCAAGCATTATTAAAACACAATCTCCTATTAATGGAACTGTTATCAGCGGAAATAATACCTCTCAGTTAGTCACGATCACTGCCGATGACGGTAACGGAAATACTCAAACAACAACTTTCACCGTTACATTAAAAGACGTAACTCCCCCAATCGCAAAATGCCAAAACATTAGCGTTACATTAGATGCTTCTGGAAATGCAACCATAACTGCTTCTCAAATTAACAATGTCTCAACAGATAATTGCGGAATTCAAAGTTTACTTTTAAGTAAATACACTTTTGACTGTACTAATTTAGGTGCAAATACCGTAAGGCTAACCGCTATTGATGATGCTGGAAATTCATCTTATTGCGATGCCACAGTTACCATTTTAGACCCTGCTGCCAATGCAAAAGTAAGTATTCTTTCAAATGATGCAAATAATGAAATTTGTATTGGAGAAAACATAACTTTTACAGCAACACCTGTTAACGGCGGTACTACTCCAATATATGAGTGGTTTGTTGATGGCGTTTCTAATGGAACGAACAACCCAATATTTACACCATTTACCCCTTTAACCGTTGGCACACATACTATTTATGTAAGAATACGATCTAGTTTATCTGCTTGTGTATTACCAAAACAAAGCAATACCATTTCTGTAACAGTAGATCCATTACCGGTAGTATCCGCTCCAGCACAAATTTGTATGGGAAGCTCAGGAAACTTATCTCCTAATGTTGGAGGTACTTGGACTAGTAGCAATATAAATATTGCTACTATAAACAGTGCAGCTGGTACAATAACTCCTGTAAGTCCAGGAAGCGTAACCTTTACATTTCAAAGTACTGCAACAACTTGTAGTAGGACAACAAATACTGTTACTATTAATGCTTTGCCAGTAATAGGTAACTACCCTACAAATAATAAAATTTGTAAAAGAGAAATCTATACCAGTTTAACCCCTAACAGTGGAGGAACTTGGTCAAGTAGCGACACTAATATTGCCACAATTACCAATGCTGGTATAATTACAGGTATAAACCCTGGAAATGTTTCCTTTATCTTTACCAATTCAGTTACAACTTGTAGTACCACTTCGAATCCTATTGAAGTATTGGCTATTCCAACAATAAATTCTATTACAGCAACTCCAACTATAGTGTGTAGTGGGTCTCCAAGCATATTAACCGTTAACGCTACAGGAGCAGCTATTCCTCCCACTGTTGTCACACTTGTTAATTATGATTTTAATTCTGGAAGTAATTACGGCAATTTAAACGGCAATAATACTGGTGGCGTTACAAGCACAATTACTAGTAGTAACATTACTTTTGACAGAACACAAACAGGTAATGCTTCAATAGTACCACCAGCATACATTACAAATACAGCCGGAACAGCCTTAAAACAATTTGATGATTGGGATGATGGTGCTGGTAATCTAAATGGATCAGATGATTCTGGCAATTGGGACATCAGTTTAACTGGAACTTCCCTTTATGGTACTTTTAAAGTATATTTTGATGCGAAACGTCAGGATGCTTTTGGAGACAATAAGACCATAAAAGTACAATATAGAGTCAATAATACTGGCGCATGGATTAATACCGGCATCCCACAACAACTTAACATAAATAGTGGAACTACTAATTGGCAAACGTATTCTGCTACATTACCAGGAACAGTTGCAAACCCAAACTCTTTACAATTTAGACTTAGTGTAGATGATGGATCAACTTATGCACGAAAAAACGGAAATTACACTAATAAAACAAATCCTCATGTCTTAATTGATAATTTCCAAATACAAGCACAAACTACCACAGTTCCAGAAACACTCACCTACTCTTGGACAGCTGATACTGGAGCAAATGCAGGATTACCTGCTGGAGCTGGGTCACCTTCTGCAAATAATAAGCAAATAACAGTTAATCCAGCAATTGCGACAAATTATACGGTTTCAGTAGCCAATACTTATGGTTGCCCTGTAACTCAAGCTGTAAATGTTGGTGTATATGCTGTTCCAACCCTAAACATTACAGCAAATTATTGTCCTGCTGCTCCAAACCAAAATAAGGTAGCGTTAACAGCAAATGGAGTTGGTTTTACAAGTTTATTATGGAATACAGGTGAAACAGCAGCAACCATTTATGTTGATATTGCAGGCGCTTACCAAGTCATAGGAACCACAGCAAATAACTGTACCGTTATCGCAACGATAAACGTAGCACAAGAATTAGTAGTTAATGGTGACTTCGAACAAGGAAATAACAATACATTTGGAACAGATTACACCTATCGTGCTGACGTTCACATTCCACAAGAATGGGTTCCTAGATTTGGAAATGGAGGATCAATACCTTATTACGGAGGAGAATTATATGATGATACTATTGGAGCTGGTTATGTTAATGGTTACTCGATAACAACCGATGGTAACAATGTCCATTCAAATTTTCATGGTACTGACCATACTAGTGGCACGGGCAACTTTATGGCAGTTAATGGTCACGGAACGCAATATGTAGTTTGGTCTCAAACGGTGAATGTAGAAATTGGCTCCGTATATTATTTTTCTGCTTGGGCAAGAAGTTTAAATAATGTAGGGCCTTTTGGAAAACTGCGCTTTAGAGTTAATGGGGTACAAGTTGGTATTCAATTAGATTTGGCAAGCTACCCTACTAAAGATTGGGATCGTTTTTATGGCACTTGGCCTTCCACAACTACTGGCTCAATTTTAATTGAAATAGTCAATAATGAACCCTCTTTTGGCGGAAACGATTTTGGTATAGATGATATTTCCTTTGGTACTTTATCTACTTTTATTACACTTACCTCAGCTGTTGGAACAGATCATCAAACCGTTTGCCAAAATACTCCTATTACAGATATTACATATAATGTAGGCGGTGGTTTATCTCCTCCCACAATTTCAGGTCTTCCTGCTGGACTAACCAAATCATTCGATGGATTAGAAATTAAAATTATTGGTACTCCTACTCAATCAGGATCTTTTACTTACACCATAGATACTAATGCAAGTTGTGGTAGTAAAACCGCCCAAGGAACTATGGACGTTAATCCAGAGCCAATTGTAACCCTAAATACTTTGCCGCAAACAGTTTGCCAATATCAGGGTACGATTCCATTGCAAGCAACTTTAAGCGGCAGTGCTTCAGGAGGAACTTGGAGTATATCTGGTACGCCAATTGCGACGAACATAGCAGGAAACTCGGCGACAGCCACTTATACCATAGGTGCCACTACAGGAGCAAAAACATTTACTTTTACCTCAAACGATCCAGCCGGACCGTGTGGCGCTGCGATTAAAACAGTAGATTTTATAATTACACCTTATATTATTGCAAATGCGGGTCCCGACCAAACAACTGGCGAATGTAATGTCACTACGGTTACTTTGGCGTCAAATAATGTGACTGGACAATGGACAGCTTCACCTAATACCGGTTATTTCTCTGATGCTAGTGTTTATAATTCAAAATTTACGGGAGAAAGCGGTACAACTTACACATTAACTTGGACAGCAACCAATGATTCTCCTTGTGCAAATACATCCGATACCGCAATTATTACGATTCCAAATTGTGGAAACAACTTGGTATTTGATGGTATCGATGATAATGTCAGTTTTGTAGATAATTATGGGTTATCTGGTTCATTTAGTATTGAAGCTTGGATCAAACCAAATACTGTGACTGGTACACAAACCATTATTTCGAAACGAAATAGCGCTAATTTAAACTCAGGATATGATTTTAGTTTAATTGCAGATCGTTTGCATTTCCGTTGGAATGGGATTGATTTGTTTGCAAATTATACCATGAATAATACCAAATGGTATCATGTTGCGGTAACTTTTAGCGGATCGCAATACCAAATTTATATTGACGGGTTTCCTGTAAGTAATGTAACTAATGGAACTTCGCCATTAGTAAATACAAATAAAGCACTTATTGGCGCAATGGATACAACCAATAACAAACCTGCAAACTATTTTGGTGGTGGTATTGATGAAGTGCGCATTTGGAATACTGCCTTAACGCAAACACAAATACAAGGGATGATGAACCAAGAAATTAAAGCTAATGGAAATGCAGTTTCAGGTGTTGTCGTTCCTCTTGATATAAATGGTTTGCAATGGAACAATCTAATAGGGTATTATCAAATGAAATCTGGACCACAATCCAATGTTGCTAATGGCATTATCCAAGATATTTCAACAGCTTCTCCAACTCCAGGTAAATTAAACAATATGACAACGAATCAAGTTGAAACTGCACCAATTCCTTATGTTTCTGGAGCAAATAATGATTGGGATAATCAAAATACTTGGCAAAACGGTACCGTTCAACAAATACCAAACTCAAAAGTCAATAGTATTACGGGTACGGAACAAACTTGGAACATTGTTAAAACAGAAAACAATATTACTACCAATAGACCAGTTGAAGTTCAAAATAAAACTGTAGTTCTTGGTTTATTGCTGGAAAATAATAGACTCTCCATTACCAATGACCAACCTTTATATGTGAATAATTATTTAAATATAGAAAATGCGGGAGTTTTAGATTTAGTGGGAGAATCTCAGTTGTTACAACCAGAAGGTAGTATTGTAGGTGTTGGAACTGGAGTTTTAGAGATTGACCAACAAGGCCAAAAAAATAGTTTTAATTACAACTATTGGTCTTCTCCCGTAAGCAATCCTGGAGTTGCAAATAATTCTAATTACATGCTTGCTACGGTCCTAAAAGATGGTACGACTCCAAGTATCCCACTACCAATAAACTTTGGAGACAGTGCCTATTTTGCCGATACTTCACCAGCTTCAAGCCCGATAAAAATAAGCAATCGATGGATTTGGTCTTATAATGCACCCATTAAAACTGATGATTGGGCAAATTATACCCAATGGAATTATGTTGGAAGTACAGGTTCATTGAAAGCAGGAGAAGGCTATACCATGAAAGGAACTGAAGGAACAGCACTAATCACAGCAACACAAAACTATGTTTTTATTGGTAAACCAAATTCAGGAACGATTACTTTGGGCTTACCCAAAGATCAAACTTATTTAGTAGGAAACCCATATCCATCAGCTCTTGATGCCGATGAGTTTATAAAAGACAACTTGGGTGGTAGAAGATCTGGTAAAAACATTTTTAGCGGAGCACTCTATTTCTGGGATCATTTTGGTTTATCCAACAATCATTTGTTAGCCGAATATCAAGGTGGTTATGCCACTTACACCCTAATGGGAGGAGTAGCGGGAATTGCTAACGATCCACTCAACGTGAATAATAATTCAAAAGGATCAAAAATTCCTAAACGCTATATTTCTGTAGCGCAAGGATTCTTTGTGGATGGGTATATAGATTCTGAAATACCAACATCTATTGGACTACCAACGATAATTGATGGTGGCGACTTAATTTTCAAAAACTCCCAACGAGTATTTGCAAAAGAGTCTTCCGGAAGTTCTATATTTATGAAAACGAAAGCACCAGCCAAAACTAAGGTCGATAATTCTATTGTTGACACTAGACAAAAAATCAGATTAGGTTTTGATTCTTCGCTTGGGGCACATCGCCAACTATTAGTAGGAGTTGACCCAAATACAACGAATCTTTTTGATATTGGTTACGATGCCTTGATGTATGATACCGATGTAAACGATATGTACTGGGAAATGAGCAACAGTCAGTTTGTGATTCAAGGAGTACCTGATTTTAATTCAAACCAAATTATTCCTTTGGGAATCTTAGTTGCCAATGAAGGTGGAATTACAGTCAAAATTGATTCCTTGGAAAATATCCCTTCCAATACTAAAATTTATTTGTATGACAAACTTACGGATAAATATAACGACCTTACGACTACTGATTATAAAACAAATCTAGCCGTTGGAGACTACAACAACCGTTTCTCTTTGCGATTCTCAAACCAAACATTGAGCGTTGTCGAAACAGAATCTACTGATGGAATTGACATCTTATATTCAAACAATTACAAAATGCTAATTATAAGAAATAGAGTTAATGGTCTAACTGTAAACTCAGTGGCTCTTTACAATACGCTTGGGCAGTATATTGCCAATTGGGACGTGAAAGGCAGAGAGCAAGCTCTTATTCAGATTCCAATAAAAGACTTGCCTACCGAAATTTATATTGTAAAAATCAAAACAACCAAAGGCGAATTCAGTAAAAAAATCATTGTCAAATAACTTTACTTTATAGTAAAATTAACAATACTAAAGTATTTTATATCAATCCTTTTAGTAAATTTACAGTCAAATAAAAAAATTTAAAAATCTCAAAAACAATGAAAAAAATAGTTACCGTTTTAGCAATTGCGCTATTCACCCTTACAATTAGCGCACAACAAACAAAGCCTGCAACTCCAGTAAAAAAAGAAGCTTGCTGCGCAAAAAAATGTACTGACGATAAAAAAATGAAATGTACCGCTGAAGAAAAAGCAAAATGCGAGAAAAAAACTAAAAGCTGTTGTGCAAAAAAATAACAACATCATACACAAAAGAAAAACGTCCCGAGAAATCAGGATGTTTTTCGTTTATAGCAACAAATCATTTATTTTCTGAAATCTAGTGCGTCTTTATACCTTCACTAATTTGACTTTTTTCCAAAAATCATTCGATCATTGCCATAAATATCTTTCCTTAATTCAATATTTTTGAAGTTCATATTCTCAAGTAATTCCACCATTTCATTCCCCAAATACTGATTGATTTCGAAAAATAATTCGCCGTTTTCAGATAGATTTTTTTGAGCTATTTCAGCAATTTTTTTATAAAAAATCAAAGCATCATTATCTTCAACGAACAATGCCAAATGTGGTTCATTGTCCAAAACATTTTTCTTGATTTCCCGCTTCTCTAAATTTCGAACATAAGGTGGATTCGAAATTATGATGTCAAATTTTTGCCCTAAATCTTCTGTTTTAAGAATGTCTTTTTCTATAAAACTAATATTAACCTGATTATTTTCAGCATTTATTCCGGCTGTAGCCAATGCTTTTTCAGAAACATCTATAGCAAAAACATGAGCATTCGGAATATTTTTTGCCAACGAAATTGCAATACAACCGCTTCCAGTTCCAATGTCTAATAATTTAATCTTTAGATTTTCGGCTTTCGATTTTCGACTTTCGACGACCCAATCCACCAATTCCTCGGTTTCTGGTCTTGGAATCAAAACATGGGAATTAACCTCAAATTCCAAACCATAAAAACTGGTTTTTCCTAACAAATATTGAATAGGAATTTCATTTTTCAATTGTTCTAAAATTAAATTCCAAAGTTGTAAATCCGCATCAGAAAAAGCCAAATCAGGCTGCAACGCCAAATCAATTCTTTTCAGTTTATGCTTTTCTTCTAAAATTAAATAAAAAAAACTCTCCGCTTCTCCAGCATCATAAATCGCTGAAAGTTCTTGAATAAAATGGCTTCTGTATTCTTTAATTATCATAAGTCATATTTTTTTAGAATTAAGTCAATTCTTAAGTTAGTGGGCATAACATCCAAACTGGACACGAATCGTGACCTGTGTTTCCCATTGGCTCGCTTATATACTCGAAACCTACTTTTTTATACAGTTTTTGCGCATCGATCATAAACGGCATCGTTTCAAGATAACATTTCTTAAATCCAAAATCAAGTGCCGCTTGCAAACAAACTTCCATCATCTGACTTCCAATTCCTAAGCCACGGATTTCAGGTAGAAAATACATTTTTTGCAATTCACAAATTGTTTCAGTTTCATTTTCAAGTGGTGCCACTCCTGCTCCACCCATAATTTTACCCTTACACTCAACCACAAAATACATTGATTTTGGCTTACTATATTCTTCAAACATAAAATCCAAATACGGATCAGCATAAGCAGTTCCAACTTTCGGAATAGATAGTTCATCGAAAACGAAACGAATTAGTTTCGCAACTGCAGGATTATCTTTCTTTTCGATTTTTCGGATGTGCCAATTCTCCATTTTGTAAAACTCCTATTTATTTTTACAAAAATAACTATTGTTTCTCAGGGCAAACTCATACTTTGCTCAAATTTTAAAAAAATAGCCACGACCCGAGCGAAAGCGAACAGGCGAAGCAATTACACGAATTGTCACGAATTGAAATTTTTGAATTACACGCATTCCTAAAAGAGTAAGAATTAGTGTAATTTATTTTAAAAAATCATTAAATCCGCTTGTTTCCAGATTCAAATTTGTGTTAATTCGTGTAATTCGTGGCGAAAAAAAAGTGTGCGTTTGCCCTGTATTGTTTCTGGGAAAATTTGAAAGATTCAATACTAAATCCTAAACTCAAAAATGATTACTTTTGTAATCGTGGAAAATCAAGAAAAATACATAAAGCGTTGCATCGAATTAGCCAAAAACGGTTTAGGAACAACGTACCCAAACCCTTTGGTGGGAAGTGTTGTTGTACATAATGACAAAATAATTGGCGAAGGCTGGCACAGAAAATCGGGACAACCACACGCCGAAGTCAATGCCATAAATGCTGTGAAAAACAAGTCTTTACTGAAAAATTCGACAATTTATGTGAGTTTAGAACCTTGTAGTCATTTTGGAAAAACTCCTCCTTGTTGCGATTTGATTATTGAAAATAAAATTCCAAATGTCGTTATAGGAACGATTGACCCAAATATAAAAGTAGCAGGAAACGGTATTAAAAAATTAATCGAAGCGGGCGCAAAAGTGGCTGTGGGAATTCTTGAAACGGAATGCAAAGAATTAAACAAGCGCTTTTTTACTTTTCACGAGATGAAAAGACCCTTTGTGATTTTGAAATGGGCCGAAAGTCAGGATGGATTTATAGCTCCTTTTACAAAATCGGAACAAAAACCTGTTTGGATAACCAATGAATATTCACGCCAGTTGGTACATAAATGGAGAAGCGAAGAACAAGCAATTCTTGTGGGAACGAATACCGTAATCGACGACAATCCAAAATTAGACGTCAGAAACTGGACTGGAAACAACCCGATTCGAATAATTTTAGATCAGAATAATCGAGTTCCAAAGGATAATTCTATTTTTGATGATCGAGTGAAAACCATCATTTTTTCAGGTTTAAAAACAAACGTCTCTACAGAAAACACTACCTTTGAACTAATTGATTTTAAGAAAAATTGTGCGGAACAAATCCTAAATGTTTTGTTTAAACACCAAATTCAATCAGTAATTATTGAAGGTGGTTCACAAACTTTACAAACATTTATTGATGAAAATCTTTGGGATGAAGCACGTATTTTTATCGGAAATAATCGTTTTGAAACTGGAATTAAAGCACCAAAATTAGCCTTAAAAAATATGGAGAAACAATACATCGAAAACGACACCCTTATAATTTCTAGAAATTATGATTAATACTATTATTTTTGATTTTGGAGATATTTTTATCAATTTAGATAAAGAAGCTTCCATCAATTCATTGAAAAAATTAGGATTATCCCAATGGAATGAAGACTTAAACCAATTGAATCTTCAATTTGAAAAAGGACAAATCTCAGAAGAAAATTTCTTGATCGGAATTCAAAAACACGTTCCAAAGGCCTCCATTGATGAAATCACAGCAGCATGGAATGCGGTTCTGCTAGATTTTCCGTTACACAGATTAGAATTTCTTCAAAAACTTTCAGAAAAATATCGCTTGTTTTTATTGAGCAATACCGATTCCATTCACATAGAAACTTTCGAACGAGAAACTGGAGTTTCTTTTTACAGTGATTTTTACCAATGTTTCGAAAAAGTATATTTTTCGTTCGAAATGGGAATGCGAAAACCCGATGCCGAGATTTTTAATTATGTACTACACAAACACGATTTAAAAACACACCAAACTTTGTTTGTAGATGACAAAAAAGAGAACACAGATGCGGCACTTTCGCTAGGTCTTAAAGTTTGGAATTTACAAGTTGGCAAAGAAGATGTGGTCGATTTGTTTTCGAAAAAAGATTTAGAGTTATAAAAATGGTAATTTCAATATTTTGTAAATTTGGAAGATACCTATAAAACCATAGCATTTCCTTCGTCAGAGATCCTTTTTAAAGAAAAAAGTAGCAAGTTTTTTGGAACTGCCTTCCCCGTTCAATCCGAAGCGGAAGTAAAACCCATAATCGATAGTTTGCGCAAACAACACCCTCATGCTGTACATTATTGTTATGCTTACCAAATAGGCACCGACACGCTAATTTACAGAGCAAATGATGACGGTGAACCCAGCAATACTGCAGGAATGCCTATATATGGACAAATTCAGTCTTTTGGCGTGACCAATATTTTGGTCGTAATTGTTCGGATTTTTGGTGGGGTGAAATTAGGAGTTGGCGGATTGATTTCAGCTTATAGAACGGCAGCTCAAATGACATTGGAAGCTGCTGAAATAATCGAAAAAACAATAGATATTCATTTCCTAATTGCTTTCGATTATAAAAACATCAACAAAGTGATGCGGATTATTAAAGAAAAAAACGTTGAAATCATTTCTCAAAAAATGGAAATGAGTTGTGAAATAGAAATTATAAGTCGAAAAAAAAATGCCGAAATGATTCTCAAAATCTTTAATGCTATGTTTGAAGTAGAAATCAAACTGCTTTAAAAACCAATATTCAAAATCTTCAATAAACTCCAAATATTAGCTTTATTTTTTAGTTTAACTGAGTTGACGACAAAAAATGCTCGACTCTATTTTATTACTATTTTTGTTTATTTGGATTTTGCCTAGTGTCAAAAATTCTTGCTATAAATACAATTCCATTTTCCTCAATGTAAAGTAATTTGTAATGTCTTACAATGATTCTTCTAAATTCTGGTTCCATCTCATCTTGTTGGTATTGTTCAGCAAAATGGAGCTCTTTGGTAACTTGTAGCATTTCATCTTTTATAGCTTTTGCACCTTGGAGAGATTTGACTTTATAATTTTCATAAATTGCTTTTAACTGTGATTTAGCCGTGTTAGTCCAAACCTTTTTTAATTGATTCATTACCAGTTTTTTGATTCTTTTTCCAACTCTTCTACAGAAGTGTATTCGCCTCTTATTATCTCTGCTTTTGCTTCTTGAAGCTCTTCTTTGTAGGCAGTTCTAGTTAATGGTTTTCCATCTATAGTATGAGCCACAATATCATTTTCCTGATAACTTTCAATAACTGCCTTTACAACTTTTAAAAGACGTTCATCAGCTGTGTTTATATATTCTAAAACACTATCTCTCAATTCTAAAGCTCCCATAATCCATTATTTTTAATATTCCAAAGATAATTATTTTGTTCCATTTTTTAGTGCATTAAAAGAAAACTATTAATCATTTAGTGAAAACTTTTTTAATTATCCTGTTTGTAACTCTAGGAAGGCTTGTAAAATGAGATGTGAAATAGAAATTATCAGTCGAAAAAAAAATGCCGAAATGATTTTCGACATATTTAATTCGATGTTTGAAGTAGAAATTCAACAACTTTAAATTCTTTAAAAAAAAGTTGTTTTTATCATATTAATAAAAAAATAGCGCTATTTCTAAACTCTATTCAGAATCTCTAAAATATATTGTGGTGGACTTATGGGTTTTCCCGTTTTCATGTCCACAAAAACCAAAATCGAATTGCCAGTTGTTAATAACTCATCATTTTCATTATAAAGTTCGTAGTCAAATTCAATCTTAACAGTCGTCCTATTTTTAAGAATTGTTTTCAAAGTTAAAAGCTCATCATATCGAGCCGGTTTCTTGTAATTCATCGTTAAAGAAACTACCGGAAGCATAATTCCATTTTCTTCCATCCATTTATACGAAATTCCTTTGTTTCTGAGCCATTCGACTCTTCCTATTTCAAAATATTGAGCATAATTGCCGTGATAAACGACACGCATTTGATCTGTTTCTGAGTAGCGAACACGAATTTGAGTCTGATGATATTCCATTAAATTACCTATTAAAAAATTAAAATTTTAAAAGCCCATACGATAATATTTTATAAAATTTACATACAAAATATTTTTTTTTACCTAAATTTATTCACATATTTGTTATCCCGTAAAGAATGACACAATCAACCTTATTTTTTACTAGAAAACATTACCAAAACGAAATAATTTAACCAAATTTATGAACAAGACTGCACAATCAGTATGGGAAAACTGCCTATCTTTTATTAAAGACAATATCGCAGACCAAGCATTTAAAACTTGGTTTGAACCTATTAAGTCAGTTGAGCTTACGGATAATGCATTGTACATTCAAGTTCCAAGCAAATTTTTTTATGAATGGCTAGAAGAACATTACGTTAAATTATTAAAAGTGGCACTAACCAAAGAACTCGGTAAAAATGCAAAGTTACTCTATAAAATCAAAATGGAAAACACTTATGGCAATAAACAACCGTTTACTGAACAATTGCCAAGTGCAAATCGGGTGCCTATGAAACCACAAGATGTTGACGCTCCATATAAAAACCTAAATCCAGAGTTGAAAAACCCGTTTGTAATCCCTGGTATTCGAAATTTAAAAATCGAATCCCAACTGAATGCAAATTATAGTTTTGATAATTTCTTGGAAGGAGACTCCAACAGATTAGCACGTTCAGCAGGTATGGCAGTGGCCAATAAGCCTGGCGGCACATCGTTTAATCCCTTATTAATTTTTGGAGGTGTTGGTTTAGGCAAAACCCATTTAGCACACGCTATTGGAGTTGAAATCAAAGACAAATATCCAGAAAAAACCGTTTTATACATTTCGGCCGAAATTTTTACCCAACAATATATTGATTCTGTAAAGAAAAATAATCGAAATGATTTTATTCATTTCTACCAATTAATAGATGTTTTAATCATTGACGATGTTCAATTTCTTTCTGGAAAATCAGGAACCCAAGATGTATTTTTTCATATTTTCAATTACTTGCACCAAAACGGAAAACAAGTTATCTTGACTTCGGACAAAGCTCCAGTGGATATGCAAGACATAGAGCAAAGATTACTTTCTCGTTTCAAATGGGGATTGTCAGCAGAATTACATCAACCTGATTATGAAACTAGAATTTCTATCCTCAAGAATATTTTATACCGCGATGGTGTCGAAATTCCGGATGAAATCATCGAATACGTAGCTCGAAACATAAAATCGAATGTTAGAGAACTCGAAGGCGCTATCATTTCCTTGATTGCTCAATCTTCTTTCAACAAAAAAGAAGTTACCCTTGAACTAGCCAAAAATGTTGTCGAGAAATTTGTTAAAAATGTAAAAAGAGAAATCTCTATCGACTACATTCAAAAAATTGTTTCTGATTATTTTCAATTGGATTTAGAAACACTTCAATCCAAAACCAGAAAAAGACATATCGTACAAGCCCGACAATTGGCGATGTTTTTTGCCAAGAAATTCACCAAAGCTTCTTTGGCAAACATTGGTTCACAAATAGGCGATCGCGATCACGCTACCGTTTTACACGCCTGTAAAACCGTTGACAATTTAGTTGCCACCGACAAACAATTCAAAAAATTTGTCGACGACATCAATAAAAAATTAACGCTATAATCGTTTTATGTCCATCAACATTTTAATGGTTTGTTTAGGTAATATTTGTCGGTCACCATTGGCCGAAGGAATTTTAGCCTCAAAACTTCCAAAAAAGAAATTTACTGTAGATTCTGCAGGAACAGGTTCGTGGCACATTGGTCGACAACCTGACGAACGATCTGTTGCTGTGGCAAAAAAACACAAAATAGATATTTCAACACAAAAAGGCAGACAATTCTCCGCAACTGATTTTGATGCTTTTGACTACATTTATGTAATGGATAATTCCAATTATCAAGATGTTTTACAACTTGCGACCAGTTCGGAACATAAAGAAAAAGTACAGCTTATTCTGAATGAATTATTTCCCAATGAAAATGTAGATGTCCCAGATCCTTATTATGGAGTCGCTAACGGATTTGAATCTGTTTACAAAATGTTAGATGAAACTTGTGATATAATTGCAAAAAAACTCATAGAAAAACATTCCTAATTAGTATTTTAGGAGCGAAACACAGTGCTCTTTTTAGCAAACTTCGTTCCCGCTATTCGTTATAATCTTTTCTTTTTTTAAAGAAAAAGAAAAGGATTTTCACTACTATCGGGGCTAAATTGAAACACATTGCATTTTTGTAAAGCTTTAGAATTACAATCGAATTTTAGGTTTTTTTGAATAATAAACCTAAGATTTTAAAAACCAAATTCATGAAACCAAACCTCTCTTTAGGAAAATTATACTTAATTCCAACCACTTTGGGCGAAGGTGATCCAAATGATGTTTTGCCCCAAACCATAAAAAGAACCATCGATTTTATTGACGATTACATAGTTGAAAACGAAAAAACGGCGCGTAAATTCATAAAAAGTGTGCAGCCCGAAAAAGTGCAAGCTTCCCTCCGACTAAGTGCTTTGAATAAACACACCGAAGTTTCGGAACATTCAAAAATGCTTCAACCCTGCTTGGAAGGAAAAAATGTCGGACTAATGAGCGAAGCTGGTTGTCCAGGTGTTGCAGATCCTGGCGCTGTAATAGTCAAATTGGCTCACGAAAAAGGAATTCAAGTAATTCCACTCGTTGGCCCATCTTCCATTCTATTGGCGATTATGGCTTCGGGAATGAATGGTCAAAGTTTTGCTTTCAATGGTTATATTCCAATTGATAAAGCCGAGAAAAAAACAGCTTTGAAAAACTTAGAAAAATTATCGCAAGACAAAAATCAATCTCAAATTTTTATTGAAACGCCATACAGAAATAACAAAATGCTGGAGGATATCATTCAAGCCTTAAATCCATCGACTTATATTTGCGTTGCAACAGATATTACCTTACCAACCGAATTCATTAAGACAATGCGAGCTTCTGAATGGAAAAAAATACAGGTTGATTTACACAATCGTCCTACAATTTTTATCATTCACAAAATGTAAAAGCATAAAAAAACCAGATCGAAAAATCTGGTTATGTATGAGTTCTATAAATTAAACTTATAAATTCACTTTTGCATTACTATCTGCAACGATTCCAGAGGTTTCATATCCTCCAAAATCTCTCATATAACTTCGTATTGAAGTTCCGTAGGCGTCTTTATAATACCGATTTCCGCCATTTCTAAAAAACTTTTTTACCGAACCAACACCACCAAGATGTGCCGCAGCTAATATTCCAGATTCGGTTATTTCAATCCCAGCAATCATTTGTCCTTCGTATTTTTCGATAATATCTCTTAAAACTGATTTGTTTTGTGATAGCAGCGCAACAAATGCTTTTTCCTGTAATTTTGGATTGTTTAAAAAACGACTGCTATCGTGAATACCAACTGTTTTTAGGGTTTCCAAACCAAATTGGTATTTCCCCAAATAGCCTAAAGTATTCACTTTTGTATATTTTCCTTGTGATTCTTTGAAGGCAATTGCTTCTTTGTAACCGATAAAGTATTTTCCGGTATATGGAACACTTAAATTAGAATTTTCGGTTTGTTTTTCTGATGGAAATAAATAGTGAACTCCATCTTTTTCATTTGTAAGAAACCATTCGTTTGAATCGGATTCTGAAGGCTTAAAACTTAGGCTTAAAAAAGCAATAATTAAAGTCAAACTGGTATAAAAAGACCATTTGTTTATCATAAATTGTTTTTCTTCAAAACGCTGTCCCGTGATGAAATTTCTACAGTGCAAATATACAAATAAAAATAATAATGCTGATTATCAGGTTATTATAAAATACTAAAAATAGAGTGAGTGAAATTTGAATCCTGTGTGAGACGAGTATTCAAGGGCAGGCGCGGGAATTTTTACCGTATTTAAAACCGAAAAAATAGTCTTCAAAAGAAGCGATTTTGTGTTGATTTTTGTCAAATCTAAATCCAAACTTAGGTAAAATTGTCTGTAATTTTCTTGTTTTGTAGCCAAAATAAGATGGTTTTTAGCATCATTTTCACCCAACATGCCTTCGGCTCCATATCCAAAAGCAAGATTTAACCACTTCGGAATTTTTGATTTTTTGGCAAAAGAATAGAAATTTACCGAAAACCAATAGGTTTGTCCATTGTAATCTTTTAGGATTTGTTCTTGGAGTGAATTACCTAATAAATCGGGTCTATAATTTGCATATTCGGTCGTATGAAAAGAGAATTTTGGAGTGATGCGTTGTTCATTCCAAATCAATTCTTGTGAAACGTAAAGAGCAGTTCCCGAAGCATTAGCAAAAACATCTCCCATTGACGCTCCCCATTCGCTAGAAAACCCGTCCATTACCTCAACAGTTGTAAGGAATACAAAACCTAAACTGGCACCATAAATAAGTTGATTTTTTTTACTGACTCCGCTCCAATTCAGGGCTTCTGCACCAAACCTTCCCATTTGATAAGAAGAATACGAATGTCCAAATTTGTCCATCTGCATCCAGTCGGCATTGTCATTTATGAAATGAAATTTGGATTTGGGATAATCTGCATACCAAAGTTGGTTCAAACCCACCAAAGTCGCAGAAGCCAATACTGCTTCAGAAATGTACACAGATTTTTGTCTTTTCTTATTTAAAGAATCGGAGGGTGTAAAAAAAGTATCGATTGAATTTTGCGCCAAAATACTTTGGAACACCAGCAAGAACAAAAAGCAACAATAACTTTTATATTTCAAAATTATCTTACTACTCCTTGTTTAGTAATCCAATCGGAATATTTCTTGGCGTTTTTAATATGTTCTTCATAAGTAGCTGCAAATTCATGGTATCCAAAACGCTCCACACTAGCACAGAAATAAATATAATTGTTTTTTTCTGGATTCAGAACTGCGTCAAGTGCTGTAATATCAGGCATTGCAATGGGTCCAGGAGGAAGTCCTAAATTCACATAAGTATTATATGGTGAAGCTATTTTTAAATCATTAAAAAAGACTCTTTTGATTACCTGATCAAAATCATTCGATTTCTTTTTAATAGCATAAATGATTGTCGGATCGGCCTGCAATGGCATTTGAGCTCTCAATCGATTCAAATAAGCTCCTGCAATTCTGGGTCTTTCGTCTTTTTTTACGGATTCTTTATGCACTATTGAAGCTAAAATGGTTGCTTCGATAGGAGTCAATCCTTGTTTGGCAGCTTTCTCAATTCGTTCCTTAGTCCAGAAATTACGATATTCCTTAATCATTTTATCACGGAATTTTTCCGCCGTTATATTCCAATACACTTCATAGGTATTGGGAATAAAAATCGCAAAAACATTTTCTTCGTTAAAACCATTTTCTTTTAGAAAAATAGAATCTTTAAAAGTTTTTAGCAGCAATAAACTATCTGGTTCTATTTGTGAACTCACGCGTCCAGCAAAATTTTCTAAACGCTCTTGATTGTTGAAAGCCAATTTCACGGGAACATTGCTTCTCATTGCTTTGACCAAATCATAACTATTCATTCCTTTTGTAAATAAAAAACGACCTGATTTTACATTTTCGGGATAGCTTCTTTTATTGGCAACTAGCTCAAAACGGCTCATATTATCCACGAAAGGGACTAGAATTTTCTTAACATCTTCATAAGTAGCTCCCGTTGGAACGTAAACATATACTTCACTTTCTGAAAATTTAGTATTTTTAGAAAAAATTTGGTTGGCTAATATAAATCCATAAATCAGTAAACCTGATATTAATACAACAGCCGAAATTGTTATGATTTTTTTTAAATTCAAAATTAAAAATTTAAAGTTGATGATTGATTAATTGAAAAATAGCCTCGTCTTTGTAAACTCCATTAACTAAAGTCCACTCTTTTTTCGTGCCTATTTTTTCAAATCCAAATTTAGTAAAAAGAGCAATACTAGCTTCGTTTTCGGTGCTAATATTTGCATAAAATTGATGTAAATTAAGATGATAAAAACCATATCGAATTAACAACTCCAGCGCTTCGGAACCAATATTCTGTTTTCTGTTTTCGGCAGCTTTAATGACAATGCCAATTCCGGCTCTATTATTCTTAGGATCAAAGTCGAACAAATCGATTAATCCGATCGCTGGAAAATCTTCATCCTGACAAATCGCCAACCGCAATTGCTTGGCTTCATAAATATCTTGTTGCGCATTTTCGAGATATTGCTTGACCAAAAACCTGCTGTAAGGTGTTTGCGTATTGCTCACTTCCCAAATACTTTGGTCGTTTTCCATAGCATAAACAAACTCCAAATCATTGGGTTCGAGTGCTCGGAGGTAGCTGTTTTCGCCTTTTAAAGTTATCATTTTTGAACTTGAAAATTATATTTTGATTTCTCCTTTAAACACAAACTCCGCTGGGCCAATTAAAAATACATTGGTATACTTTCCATTATTTTCATCAAATGAAACAGCTAATTTTCCACCTTCAACATTTAATTTAATGGTAGAAGCGGTGGTTTGTCCTGTGGCATTCATTGCAATGGCTACAGCAGTTGCGCCAGTTCCACAAGCCAAAGTTTCATCTTCTACACCTCTTTCATACGTTCGAAGAGAAAAAGTATTTTCATTAATTTTGTTTACGAAATTAATATTACTTCCCTCTTTTCCATATAAAGAACTGTAACGAAGAGTTGCACCGTTTTCTTTAACATTATACTGTTCTAAATCATCTACCATTTGCACATGATGAGGCGAACCGGTATTCATAAACGTATAATCGCTTTCTATTTTTATGGTAGTGACATCAATCATTTGCAAAGAAACGATTCCATCATTAGCGATACTAGCGTGATGTAAACCATCCGTAGCTATAAAAGAACAACTATTTTCGACAACGTTCATTTGTTTGGCGAAAGCCACCAAACAGCGACCACCATTGCCACACATTGAGCTTAGATTTCCGTCGGAATTGTAATAGACCATTTTAAAATCGGTTTCAGAATCATTTTCTAACAAAATCAATCCATCGGCTCCAATTCCAAAGCGGCGATCACATAAACGGGCAACTAATTTAAAATTTTCCTTTGGAAAAAATCCCGAGCGATTGTCAATCATTACAAAATCGTTTCCAGTTCCTTGGTATTTATAAAATTCTAATGGCATTATTATAAGTTTAAGAGTTACAAAAATACAAATATTAATGATACGTTAAAGATTGTTAAGCGAGCGTTAAACTGTTTTTTTTGAATGGACTTAATTTATAATTTTACAACTATAATTCTTAAATAACTATAAAACCATGAAACGATTTTCAAATTTATTTTTAGTATCATTGTTGAGCGGAGCCGTAACTTTGGGTTCCTATAAATTGTTATTTGACAACAATGGCTTGTTTTCTAAAAAAAAATCAATAGTAACTTCATCAACTGAATCCTACGGAAGAACGGTCGGGTTATCGGCTGAAAACGTAGATTTTACTGAGGCTGCCGACAAAACCATTCACACGGTGGTTCACGTAAAAAACGTATCTCGCAAAACAGTTTCCAATCCAATTTTGGAATATTTCTACGGATATCGTGGTGATCAATTGCAGGAACAAGTAGGAACAGGTTCGGGAGTTATCATATCGGAAGACGGCTATATTGTAACCAATAACCACGTGATTAAAGATGCAACCGAAATAGAAATCACGCTAAACAACAAAAAATCTTACACAGCAAAACTCATCGGAACGGATTCGAAAATGGATATTGCTTTGTTGAAAATAAATGCCGACGAAAAATTACCGTACACGACTTTTGCCAATTCGGATTCGGTGAAAATTGGCGAATGGGTTTTGGCCGTTGGAAATCCGTATAATTTAACTTCGACCGTAACGGCAGGAATTATTTCGGCCAAAGCCAGAAATCTAGACACCAGCGGCATTCAATCGTTTATACAAACAGATGCTGCCGTGAATCCAGGAAATAGTGGTGGCGCATTGGTCAACACGCGTGGCGAATTAATTGGAATTAACACCATGATTTCGTCTCCAACGGGTTCGTATACTGGGTATTCTTTTGCGATTCCATCCAACAATGCTCGAAAAATAATCGAGGACTTAATGGAATTTGGCAATGTTCAAAGAGGTGTTCTTGGTGTTGAAGGAGGCGAATTGAACGCAAAAGCTTCCAAAGAATTGGGTATAAAAGAAACACAAGGTTTCTACATCAATAACGTGCAGAAAAAATCGGGAGCTGAAAAAGCAGGTTTGCAAAAAGGAGATATCATCATTAAATTAGACAATCAAAATATTTCCACTTTTGCCGATCTTTCGGGTTATATCAACACCAAAAGACCAAATGATAAAGTAGATGTAACTTTCATTCGAGGCGAAAAAAACAAAGTCCTTCCAGTTGTTTTAAGTAAAAACGAGTTTTTTAACACGGAATTCAAAGGCATAGAATTAGAAAATATTGATGCTGCAGACAAAACTAGATTTCGTATGCAAAGTGGCGTAAAAATTAAATCTGTTACAAGTGAAAATTTAAAACAATATGAAGAAGACCTCAAAGGAAATATCATCCTGAGCATCGATAATGTAAAAATTAAAGACATCGAATCAGCATCTAAATTGTTGAATAACAAAGATGATAATCAAAGTATTCAAATGGAAATGATTAATAAAAGAGGCGAAATTATTCGAATTATTATTTAGAAAACAAACCGCAAATTCGCAAATTTAGAAATACTTATTATAGTAAATAATTTGCGAATTTGCGGTAAATATTTATATCTACTAAATTGGCAAAACCGTTGTACTCTTCACTTCCGAAATAATAAAAAAACTATTAATTAGGGAAAACTCAGGTAAGATAAATTTAAAATAAAATTTGTTGAAAATATAAAAAATAACATTGTTGTCCGATAAAAAATCACGGAACGTTTATTTTTCTTTAGATTTCAGGACTTAGCAAGGTTTTACCTTGCTTTAGCTTGTTTTTGGCTACCTTCCTGAGAGTTCGATAAATGAAAAAATATTTTTTTTAATTTC
>JBBQSZ010000010.1:0-60314 GCA_038234745.1 Flavobacteriales bacterium
CTCCAATTGTTCCAGCATTTGCAGTTAAATTATAAGTTCCTGAATTTCCGCCTGTAAAAGGAATGGTAACATTGTAAGTATCTAAATTACTAGTAGATGCATTACAAGATGTTGATTCTGTGCCTAAATTTAGATTGCAAAAAACAGAAATGTTAATATCATCAAGTCTATGAGAAACAGTTTGTAAAGTTTGAGTAAACCTCAATCTTAAATTTGAAGCTGATATTAAATTGCCTCCAGCAACAGTAACTAATGCCCAAGCAGTAGTTGTATTCTGAGTGTAAGATATTGGAGTCCAATTTGTACCGTCTATGCTTTGTTCTAATAACAAATGATTAGATATATTTGATGTTAAATAGCCAAATTTCAACACTAATTGTGCTGAGGTATAAGCAGAAGTATCAATCCCTTCTATTTGGAAAAAGTGAATCGGAGATGCAGTACTAAACCAAACATTTCCAGAGCCTGATGCACCAATGTAACCTGTAGAGCCCGATGATGACCTTACATCGCCATTTCCTGTATAAATAATTGGCGTAGACTTTTGCCAACCTGTATAACTTGTGACAGATGTCGTTGCGGCTGGAGTCCCCATATTTTCTGAAAAAACGGTCTGTCCAAAAGACATTAAACTCAATAAAATAAAAGATAAAGTGTAAATTTTTTTCATAACATTTTTTTTAAATTAGTTATGCAAATATAACAATAATTATCCTTTGCAAGAGTACAAACAATGTAAAAAAAACATTAAGTTTAAGGAAATAATAAGATTGCTTTATCTTACGATAAGTTTTCTCGTAGCAGTAGATTCGGCTTCGTTTATCTTAATAATATAAACACCTGGAGACAAATTTGAAATATTAAGTTCTTTTGAACTCATTGTAGTTTGAAGTACTTTTTTTCCAAGAACATCAAAGATAATTACTTCCTTGTCAAGATCGCTTTTCGAGCTGATATATACTTTTCCGTTAGTTGCTGGATTAGGGTACAAGTTTAAGCCTTCAATAACTGTAGTTTCTTGAAGTTTGGATTGTTGCTTGCCTTCTTGAGCTGAAACGCTCATTGTGAAGAAAAAACCCAATAAAAGTGTAATATAAAAGTAATTTTTGACCATCATTTCGATTTGGAGTTGTAAAGATATAAAAAAACATTTCAAAATACATACCAAAAATAATAAAATTACATTAAAGTGGATTTTATAAATCTGATGAAAGAAAATGTTGTAGCCCGTTTTGTGATTTTTTGTGTTGAAAACACCAAGGAAAAGTACAAATTTGTATGCTATTGGAACTTTATCATTAAATAATGAAACAGTTCATTCTAAATTTTTGATTTCTATGTTACTAATTTGTTTTCGTTGTATTACCAAATAGTTAACTTATAAAACACTTTGTCATATATAGTGGTTTTGTCTTATATTTACCTACGCAAACCTAAATGTAGTATGCTGCTATTATGAAAAAACGAAATACCAAGATATTATTAGTCGACGACGAACCCGATATTTTAGAAATTGTGGGCTACAATCTTTCTCAAGAAGGCTACCAAATTTTTACTGCTTCAAACGGAAAAGAGGCAGTTTCTAAAGCTAAAAAAGAAGTTCCAGACCTTATTATTATGGATGTAATGATGCCAGAAATGGACGGAATGGAAGCTTGCGAAATCATTAGAAAAATGCCTGAATTAAATAATGTAATTATCACTTTTTTGACCGCAAGAAACGAAGATTATTCTCAGGTGGCTGGTTTCGAAGCGGGCGCAGATGATTATATTACAAAACCTATAAAACCGAAAGTACTTGTTAGTAAAGTTAAGGCATTGTTAAGAAGGTTGAAAGAGCAAGAAAAAAATAACGAAACGCTAAATGTTGGTGGAATTGAAATTAATCGCGAAGAATATCAAATCGTCAAAGAAGGAGTTGTTATTGCATTGCCTCGAAAGGAGTTCGAGTTATTTTATTTATTAGCTTCAAAACCTGGAAAAGTTTTTAACCGCGATGAAATATTGGATAAAGTTTGGGGCAATGAAGTGGTGGTTGGAGGTAGAACTATAGATGTTCATATCCGAAAACTTAGAGAAAAAATAGGAGATGATTACTTTAAAACCATAAAAGGTGTTGGTTATAAATTCGAAGCGTAATTTTTGAGTAAATTTGCGACAACTTCGATCTTAAAAAAATGAAAATTAGCTTCAAAAAAACCTATAAGTTTTCCGTCATTTCGGCCTTGTACATTAGCCTTTTTGCTTCTTTTTTTGCGATGTTTTTGGCAAAAGCGATGTTTCGGTTTCCGTTCAAAAGTTTGCTTTTGTTTGGCCTTGTTTTTGTGTGTTTTACTTGCATCTTCTCTTTTATTGTTTTGCAATATCGTGTAGAAAAATTTATTTACCGAAGGGTAAAAAAAATCTACGACGACATTTCTCTTTTAGAATCGAGTACTTTATTAGATCATCCCATAACAACCGATATGGAAGCCTTGACCAGAGAAGTGAAAAAGTTTGCTACCGACAAAAAACTCGAAATTGAAATGCTTAAAGTTCGAGAAAAATACCGAAGAGAATTTCTAGGAAATGTGTCTCACGAACTTAAAACGCCATTATTTACAGTACAAGGTTATATTTCTACACTTCTTGACGGCGCAATGGATGATAAAATAATTCGAAAAAAATACTTAAAACGTGCCGAAAAAGGAGTTGAAAGATTAATCTATATCGTCGAAGATTTAGATATGATTACCAAACTAGAAGTAGGCGATTTGAATCTCGAATTTTCGGATTTTGATATTGTCGAATTGATTCAAAACGTTTTCGATTTATTGGAAATGAAAGCCGATAAAAAGAAAATTACTTTGGCATTTGAAAATTATCACATTCAGCCCATTTTTGTAAAAGGCGATAAAGACAAATTGCAACAACTCGTAGAGAATTTGATAGTCAACTCTATAAAATATGGCAAGGAAGGTGGTTTGACCGAAGTTGGTATTATCAATTTGACCAAGAAAAAAGTTTTAATTCGCGTTACCGATAATGGTGAAGGAATAGATCAACAAAATCTTCCCAGAATTTTTGAACGTTTTTATCGAGTTGATAAAAGCGGCGCTCGAACTGAAGGCGGTTCTGGATTAGGGTTGGCAATCGTAAAACACATTATCGAAGCGCATAAAGAAAAGATATATGTAGAGAGCGAAATCGGGATCGGTTCCGAGTTTTCTTTCACTTTGGCAAAGGCTAAAGTAAAGGTTTCTTAATGGTATAGTAACATTTAAAAAACCTTGATTACCCAAGTAATACTTAAATTTGTGGAGTAGAATTAACATTCATTTTTAACCAAGAAAAAGTCTGTTAATATTAAATTATCATCTAAATAACATTGAGTTAACGTTAACTTAACATTGCGACATCATCTTTGTCGAAAATTAACAAACGTTTAAAAGTGATGATAAAAAAAATTATAGTTGCATTAATGTTTTCTGCTTTTGGTGTAGCTAATGCTCAAGAAACAACCAAAGATTTGATCAATAAAGAAGTATTGCGAGTTCTTGACTCAATAAACCAATCTAAAATATCTGAAGGAGGGTTGAAAAATGGAGTGAGAAATGATTCATTGAAAGAAACTGTTGCGGATCATACTATGAAATTTGAAGGCTTGGGAGAACAACTGTCGGGTATGCAAAGTGTTTTAGATAAATTATCAAAAATAAAAATCTCTGGATACATTCAAGCACAATATGAAGATTACGATATGTGGTCATCCGGTCTTCATGGTCAAAACCCGATAACTGGTGCACCTCCAATTACAAATTCATTTTCGTTAAGAAGAGCACGTGTTAAATTCACATATGAAGCTTTGGATGGTGTTACGTTTGTTTTGTGTCCCAATTTTGAAATTGATAGAGTTAGACTTACTGATGTTTATGTGCAATTGAATGATCGTTGGCTAAATACATTTTCGTTGTGGGTTGGTTTATTTAATCGACCAACTTATGAAGTAGAATATTCCTCATCATCAAGAGAATTTGCAGAAAGAAGTTTAGTAACCCGAACTTTATACCCTCAAGAGAGAGATCAAGGAGCAAAATTAGAAGCAAATTTTGCTACTAAGTATGAAATTCCATTGAAGATTCAAATAGCAGTATTGAATGGTAATTTTGGAACTGGATCAGCCGCGAACCAAGTTAAAGATATAGATAACACTAAAGATGTAATGGCTAGAGCTGTTTATTCACTGAAATTCCCAAGCAAAGGTCTTGGAATTGATTTTGGAGGAAGTGCATATTTTGGCACCAACAAAATAATTGCGCAAACAGCAACCCCAGCTAAATTTACAGATGTAAATGGTTCTTCTTTTACTCCAGTAATTGGTGATAATTTAAAGAAACAATGGTTTGGAGCTGAGATGCAAGTGTACTATGATTTTCTTGGAGGAGCTTCATTCAAAACAGAATACATAGCTGGTACCTTGTCGGGGTTTAAATCAGCCGATTTCCCAACACAAGTCAATTCATTATTTACAGGAAATAATAAAGTAAGAAATATAGAAGGATATTATTTTTCATTAATCAAAAATTTGGGCAAAAATCATATGCTATCTCTTAGGTATGATGTTTTTGATTCCAACACAAAGAAATCTGGCAATCAAGTATCCACTATTGATGATTTGAAATTTGAAAATTGGACTTTCGCTTATCAATACTTTTTTAATGAAAACATAAAAATAATGTTGAGTTATACCATGCCTTTAAACGAAAAAAGCGCGAACCCAGGTATAACTAATCCAGATTTTGCTAATGTTGATCATAAAGACAACACCTTAACATTAAGATTTCAATCAAGATTTTAATTAATATTAAATAATTTAAATAAAATGAAAACAACAAAAATCAAGTTAGCAGCAGTTTTACTAATTAGTATGGGTTTAGGAATTTCCTTTACTGCAATAAATAAAGTGACTGTAAAAGGGTCTGATACTATGGTTATTTTATCTCAAAAATGGGCCGAAGTTTATATGAAAAAGAATCCAAATGCTTCCATTCAAGTTACTGGCGGCGGCTCTGGAGTAGGTTTAGCTGCTTTAATCAATGGGTCTACAGATATTGCAAATTCAAGTCGCCCTATCAAATCTACAGAAGTAGAGAAATTAAAAGCACGATACAACACAATGGGAGTTGAAATCGCTTGTGCAAAAGATGGTTTGTCAGTGTATCTAAATAAAGCTAACCCTGTAGCTGCTCTTACACTAAAGCAAATAGGACAAATTTTTGCCGGAAAAATCACGAATTGGAAAGAAGTAGGCGGACCAGATGCAGCTATTAAATTGTATGGTAGAGAAAGTAGTTCTGGAACTTTTGGTTTCTTTAAAGATAATGTCGTTAAAACTGATTTTTCTCCAACTTGTCAAACATTACCTGGAACTGCTGCAATTGTAAACGCAGTCAAAAAAGATAAATATTCCGTTGGTTACGGTGGAGCAGCTTATGCTGAAGGCGTAAAAGATTGTGGTGTAAAAAAAGACGATAAAAGTGCTGCTGTATTACCATCGGCAGCTACAATTAAAAATCAAACCTATCCGATTACGAGATATTTGTATATGTATTTGAAGTCAAGACCTACTGGCGAAACAAAAGCGTTTGTAGATTGGATTTTGAGTGCTGAAGGGCAGTCTTTAATTGCAGAAGTTGGGTATTATCCTTTAAAATAATAGAAATATTGAATATCCCTCATTTGTTTGTCAAATGAGGTTTTTTATTTATAATTTGAAATAAAACAAAATGAAAAAGATTAAAATTGTTACTCTATTATTAGCTTTATTCGCGATTGGTTGTGGTTCTAATGAAACCAAAAATTTAACTGTAAAAGGATCTGACACGTTAGTGATATTATCGCAAAAATGGGCAGAAGCATTTATGAAAGAACACCCAAAAACAACTGTGCAGGTAACTGGTGGAGGCTCTGGTGTAGGTATTGCTGCACTTATAAATGGTTCTACTGATATTGCAAACGCTAGTCGTCCAATTAAACCTGGAGAAATAGATCAAATCAAAGAGAAATACAAAGAGAATGTAGTAGAAGTTCCATGCGCCAAGGATGGTTTGTCAGTTTTTCTAAATGAAGGGAATTCCGTTTCAGAATTGACCATAGAGCAATTAGGAAAAATTTATTCTGGTGCAATTACAAATTGGAAAGAGGTTGGAGGGAATGATGCCAAAATTCAATTGTATGGTAGAGAAAGTAGTTCAGGAACTTTCGAATTTTTTAAAGAACACGTTGTAAAAGGTGATTTTTCTAAATTCGTTCAAACCTTGCCTGGTACTGCTGCTATTGTAAATGCAGTTAAGAAAGACAAATACAGTGTTGGATATGGTGGAGCAGCATATGCAGAAGGAGTTAAAGATTGTAAAGTGAAAAAAGATGCCGCTACAGCAGGAGTTTTACCAACAGCAGCAACAATAAAAGATAAAACCTACCCAATTTCTAGGTATTTGTATATGTACCTAAAATCGAAACCTACAGGAGATGCTAAAGAATTTATAGACTGGATATTAAGTCCTGATGGTCAGAAAATCATTGAAGAAGTTGGATATTATCCACTTAAATAATTTTTTATAACTGTATTTTTAATTAGTAGAATGCAGTTTTTGGATTTGCATACATATGAATTATTAAATAAATCAAATGAATTCCCAATTTCCTGTTCAACAGACTTTCACCAGAGAAAGTTTAAAAAAACAATTCAGACTTTCTGAATTTCTAGCCGAAAAAATTATAAAATCGGTTGCTTTTATGTCAATCGCAATCATTTTTTTGATTTTCATTTTTGTTTTTAAAGAATCATTACCCTTGTTTAGTTTTGGTAGTGAAGCTAAACCAAAAACAGAAATTCAGGCTGAAACTGGGAATAAGCCAGAATCCTACGGAGCAACTACTGAAGATTTGAAACCAGAATCTTATGGCTCTGAAACGACTACAAAAGAGTTAGTACCGGAGTCTTATGGGACAACTACAGAAGATTTAAAGCCAGAAAGTTACGGCGACACTCCAAAAGAAAATTTATCAGTACCTACAACTGATGAATCCACGAGTGAAATTTCTCAAAATGAAGAAGGTTCTGATAAAACTTGGAACACTTTTTTAACGACGGAATGGGTTCCGGTTTCCGAAAATCCTCGATTTGGTTTGATTGGCTTGCTTATTGGAACTATAAAAGTGACCTTAATCGCAATGTTGATTGCTGGTCCTTTGGCAATTTTAGCAGCCGTTTATACGTCTTGTTTTGCATCTAATAGAAGAAAAGAAATTATCAAACCAATTATCGAAATGTTGGCAGCCTTTCCATCGGTAGTTATCGGATTTTTTGCAATGATGGTTTTGGCAACTTTTTTCCAAGATATTTTTGGATATGATTCTAGATTGAATGCTTTTATTGGTGGTGTTGCGATGGCATTGGCTGCAATTCCAATTATTTTTACAATTTCAGAAGATGCTCTTTCGGCAGTTCCTAAAACCTATACCGAAGCCAGTTTAGCTTTGGGAGCTAGTAAAGCTCAAACCGCTTTTTCAGTAATTTTGCCAGCTGCAACGCCTGGTATTTTTGCAGCTTTACTTTTAGGAGTGGGTCGCGTTTTTGGAGAAACCATGATTGCATTAATGGCAACCGGAAATGCCGCATTATTATCAGCAAATCCATTCGAGAGTGTGCGAACATTTGCAGCAACTATTGGTTCTGAAATGGCTGAAACGGTATTTGGAGAAACTCATTATAGTGTGTTATTTTTCATAGGCTCGTTGCTTTTTATCTTCTCCTTCATTTTAAATGCAGTGGCAGAATTTTATGTCAAAGGAAAATTATTAAAGAAATTCCAAGGTAAATAGATATGGAAAACAACATTAGCATAGTAGAAAACCCGTTTGCCAAAACGAGCGGAAAAGGGAAAGACATAAAAGAAAAAGCAGTTGTTGGTATTACTCAAATCGCAGTTTTTTTAATTATTGCTATTTTATTCGTCATTTTAGGAATTATAATATATGAAGGAAGGGAGAAATTTTCTTGGGAATTTATCAGCTCTTTTCCAACCGACGGAATGACCAAAGGTGGTATTTTACCAGCATTAATAGGAACTTTTATATTGGTAATTGTGATGTCGATTGCAGCCGTTCCTTTCGGGACAATCACAGCGATTTATCTAACCGAATACGCACACGAAAAATCAAAATTTGCTGCGGCAGTTCGATTTTCTATTCGAACATTAGCAGTTGTACCCTCGATTATTTTTGGACTTTTCGGATTGGGATTTTTTATTCAATTTGTGGGTGGTGGAATGGATTCGACCTTCAATAATGGACATTTGCATTGGGCACAACCCAATATTCTTTGGGCGAGTTTAACAATGGCTTTATTAACGTTACCTGTTATTATCGTTTCAGTCGAAGAAGCATTGAAAACAATTCCAAGAGAATTAAGAGAAGCCAGTTTAGCGTTAGGCGCAACCAAATGGCAAACCATAAGAAAAGTGATTTTGCCAGAGTCTATTTCTGGAATTATGACTGGAACCATTCTGGCCGTAAGCCGTGGAGCTGGAGAAGTTGCACCGATTTTATTTACTGGAGCGGCTTATTATTTAGCCACTTTGCCAGGCTCGTTGAGTGACCAATTTATGAATTTGGGATATCATATTTACATTATGTCCACCCAATCTTCGGATGTCGAAAAAACAATGCCCATTCAATTTGCAACGACTTTGGTACTGTTAATTTTAACGTTGTCATTGAATTTAGTTGCGGTAATTATCCGATCTAGAATTAGAAGAAAATCAAAATAGAAATAAGAAACAAAAAACACCGCTAAGTCGCTAAGTCACAAAGAAAAATTTGTCAGTAAGTTTTAAAAAGTCTTAATAAAACATTTTAAATTATTAAAATTTGTGTCTTCGTGCCTTTGTGGCAAAAATAAATTAAAATGAGAGATATAAAAATAGAGGTTAAGGATTTGTCTTTATTCTACGGCGAAAAACAAGCATTGAATAACATTACGATGCAAATTCCAGCCAACAAAGTTACGGCATTAATCGGACCTTCGGGTTGCGGAAAATCTACTTTTTTGAGATGCATTAACCGAATGAATGATTTGATTCCGAGTGTGAAAATCACAGGAGAAATGTTGGTAGAAGGAATTGATATTTATGACAAAAACGTTGACGTTGTCAATATTCGAAAAAAGATTGGAATGGTTTTTCAAAAATCGAACCCTTTTCCGAAATCTATTTATGAAAATGTGGCTTATGGACCCAAAATTAATGGAATAAATGACAAAACTCAATTAGACGAAATTGTGGAAACTTCGTTGCGACAAGCCGCCATTTGGGAGGAGTTCAAAGATAGGCTAGGCGATTCGGCTTTGGGATTATCAGGCGGACAACAACAACGATTGTGTATTGCTCGAACATTGGCGGTAAGTCCCGATATTATTTTGATGGATGAACCAGCGAGTGCTTTGGATCCAATTTCAACTTCAAAAATTGAAGAATTAATCCATCAATTAAAAGAACAATACACCATAATTATTGTAACTCACAACATGCAACAAGCTGCTAGAACAAGCGATCATACTGCTTTCTTTTATATGGGAGAATTGATTGAAATGGGAAAAACAAATACTATATTTACCAAACCAGAAAAGAAACAAACCGAAGATTATATCACGGGAAGATTTGGATAAGCATATTCGATAGATAATCTAAAATCCATAATCTAAAATCAAAAATTATATGACACACTTTGAAATAGAACTAGATAGACTTAAAAATGTAATTGTAAAAATTGGTACGCTCGCAGTTAGTCAGGTTGGCGAATCAGTAAAAGCACTTTTGTATGAGCCAATTGAAGGCAAAGAAGTAAAGAAAATCGAAATGAAAATCGACAAATTAGACGTCAAAATCGACGAGATTTGTCAAAGTATTTTTGCTTTGCAACAACCAGTAGCTTCTGATTTGCGTTTTATTATGGCTTCATTACAAATCAGTAACGAGATCGAAAGAATTGGAGATTTGGCGATGAGTGTTATTAAAAGAGCCAAAAACATTAAAGAAAAACACGATTTAATCGCTAAGTTCGAGATAGGAGATTTTGCTAAGCAAGCAGAATTAATTGCTCAAAAAACGAATGAATGTTTAGTAACATTTGACGAAAAAACGATTTCCGAAATTTTGACTTTGAATAAAGCTTTAAAAGTCAAAGTTGATGCAATAATCGATCAAATTATTGATGAAATGAAATCCCATTCTAAAGTGGTGGTTTCGGGAACCAATTTAGTGATTGCATTAAAACATTTGGAACGCATTACCGATCATTGTTCAAACGTGGCAGAATATGTTTACTTTATGTTGAATGCCAAAATTATTAAACACGAAAAGCACGAAGATTTAAACATTGAAAAGTTAGACTAAAAACTTCCTTTTTTCTTGTCATCATTCCAAGTAATATAGCCAAGAATGGCATTGAATAGATAAAATACATATTTAATAGTATTGGCAATATTCAAAATCATCACACTTTGCACAATTTTCGAAAGATTATAAAGTTGCCACATAATCCAATTGTCTGGATACATCCGACTAGTATTAAAGGTGCTGCCAAAACTAATTCCAGCTGGAATGGCAATGGCAAAAAATAGTTTCCAATCGATGGTTTTGTCACTAAAATAGTTGAATCCAAGGTAATTTAGAATGAGAGACAATACCATTCCAAACACTAGATTTCTATAAAAAATAGCATCAATAGCATTCAAAACTTTTCTCTTTTTCCAAAACCGAAACGCTACATAATTTCCAATAAACGAAATCGGATAGGTTAAAATAGCCGCTGCATTTCCCAAAAGATAATCGATAGTGCCGCTAAGAGCGGTGTTTAATGTTCCAATATAATTTCCAAAATTATTTTTCTTAGTCACCAATCGGGTTGAAATCATCGAAAACCCAACATTGATAATCGAGAAAATCCCAAGAGGAAAATTGAAGCTAGAGCCATTAAAATTTATTGGAATACTTGTTTTATAATACCCTAAATATATAGAACCAACCAAAACAATCACCAATCCAATAATGTCCAAATATTGACTATTAGTTATGGATTTAATTCGTTTTATTGATTTTTTAGAAAGTGAAAATAATGCCATTTAATTCTGTTAATGCAAATTATAATTGTTTGTTAATCCAATAATTATGTTGCTCTTATTTTGCAATTAATCCGTTCTTCGCAATAATTAACTGCAAACTCAAAACTGCAAACTGAATACTATTTTTAATGCGCTTCAAGCCAATTTTTGCCCATTCCAATTTCAACTTCCAGCGGAACATCCATTATAAAAGCATTTTCCATTTCGTGTTTAATCATCGGTTGTATTTTTTCTAATTCAGAGTTGTGAACATCAAACACAAGTTCATCATGAACTTGTAACAACATCTTCGATTTCCAGTTTTCGTCGGTTAGTTTTTTGTGGATATTTATCATTGCAATTTTAATAATATCGGCAGCAGAACCTTGAATTGGTGCATTTACAGCATTTCGTTCCGCGCCACTTTTGACCATCATATTGGCAGAATTAATGTCTTTCAAATAACGTCTTCTTCCCAAAACTGTTTGCACATAACCGTTTTCTCTGGCAAAATCCACTTGATTGGACATATAGGATTTTAGTTTTGGATAAGTCGTATAATAGGCTTCAATCAAATCGGCTGCTTCTTTACGAGACAAATCGGTTTGATTCGATAATCCAAAAGCCGAAACTCCATAGATGATTCCAAAATTCACGGTTTTAGCATTGCTTCGTTGCTCTTTGGTAACTTCTTTTAAAGGAACGTTGAATACTTTGGCAGCCGTACTTTTATGAATGTCTTCATTGTTTTTAAACGCGTTAATCATATTTTCTTCGCCAGATAAAGCTGCAATAATTCGCAATTCTATTTGAGAATAATCCGCAGAAACTAAAGTATAATTTTCGTCACGAGGAATAAAAGCTTTTCGAATCAATCGCCCTTTTTCAGTTCGAATTGGAATGTTTTGCAAGTTTGGATTTGTAGAACTCAATCGTCCTGTCGCAGCAACCGTTTGCATATAATCGGTATGAACTCGACCTGTTTTTGTGTCAACTTGATTCGGCAACGCATCAATATAAGTGCTTTGCAATTTCACCATTTGACGCCATTCGAGAATGTCTTTAACAATTGGGTTGTCTTTTTCTAAATAGCTTAATATTTCTTCGCCAGTAGCATATTGACCGGTTTTGGTTTTCTTTTGTTTGGCTCCGCCAATTTTTAGTTTATCAAATAAAATATCTCCCAATTGTTTGGGTGAGGCTAAATTGAATTTTTCGCCAGCCGTTTCATAAATTTTTTGTTCCAACGCAGCACTTTCTTTTGCCATTTCCACCGACATATCCTTTAGAAAAGGAACATCCAGATTGATTCCTTCTAATTCCATTGCTGCTAGAACAGGAACTAACGGAATTTCGATTTCGTCAAATAATTTTTTGGTTTCGGCTTTATCGAGAATTGGACTGAAATTTTGCTTCAATTGAAAGGTAATATCAGCATCTTCGGCGGCATATTCTTTGATTTCTTCCAAAGCCACATCGCGCATCGATTTTTGATTCTTGCCTTTTTTACCAATTAAATCTTCGATTGATTTTGGAGAATATTTTAAATAGGTTTCACTTAAAACATCCATATTATGACGCATATCGGGATTAATCAAATAATGCGCAATCATGGTGTCGAATAATTTTCCCTTGATATTAACCCCATATTTTGTCAATACTTTCAAATCATATTTCACATTTTGACCAATTTTTTCGATCGATTCATTTTCGAAAAAGGGTTTAAATTTGTCAGCTAAAATTCGGGCTTCTTCCCGATTTTCTGGAAACGGCACATAAAAAGCTTTTCCTTTTTCGAAGGAAAACGACATTCCCACCAATTCGGCATTCAAAGCATCAATTCCTGTGGTTTCGGTGTCAAAACAAACCGAAGTTTGATTCATTAAATTTTGTAATAATAATTTCACCGCAAAATCACCTTGGATACTTTGGTATAAATGTTCGGTATTTTCTAAAGTAGCATAAAAAGAATTTGATTGGTCTTGGCCAGTTTCTTCATCCGAAAAACCAAATAAATCAAATTGATCTTCGTTGGTTTTTTTAGCAGGAGCTTTTTTTACTATTTTTTCATTTTCAATAGTATTGTTATTGTCATTTCCATTGGTATTGATTTCGTCATATTCTTTTCCAGTTCCAAAATATTTATCAAACTGCGCTTTCATCTGGCGAAACTCTAATTCTTGAAATAAAGCGTTTGTTTTTTCAACATCAGGTTTGGATAATTCATAGTCTTCGGCATTGAAAGTCACAGGACAATCGAGCATTATTGTAGCTAATTTTTTAGACAAAATTCCTAATTCGGCATTGGATTCGATTTTATCTTTTATCGCTCCTTTTAATTGATGTGTGTTGGCTAATAGGTTTTCCATCGAGCCATATTCTTTCAGGAATTTCTTCGCTGTTTTTTCGCCAACGCCAGGCAATCCTGGAATATTATCGGCAGCATCGCCCATCATTCCAAGAAAATCGATTACTTGTTCGGCTCGTTCGATTTCGAATCTGGCTAAGACTTCTGGAATTCCCCAAATCTCAATTCCATTACCCATTCGAGCGGGTTTGTACATAAAAATATTTTCGGAAACTAATTGAGCAAAATCCTTATCGGGTGTTACCATAAAGACTTTAAAATCTTCTTTTTCAGCTTGTTTTGCCAAAGTTCCAATCAAATCGTCGGCTTCAAAACCAGCTACTTCAATAATAGGAATGTGCATAGCTTTCAATAATTCCTGAATATACGGAACGGCAATCTTTATCGCTTCGGGAGTTTCATCGCGGTGGGCTTTGTATTCTTTGAATATTTCATAGCGATAATGGCTTCCGCCTTTATCAAAAGCTACTGCTAAATGATCGGGTTTATCACGTTTGATGACGTCCATCAAGGCATTCATAAATCCCATAATGGCAGAAGTATCCATTCCTTGCGAATTAATTCTGGGGTTTTTAATAAAGGCAAAATAACCACGAAAGATTAAAGCGTAAGCATCAAGCAGGAAAAGACGTTTTTGAGTAGACATAGTAAAAAATTAGTTTGTAAAAATAAATAAATTTGGTATGATTTTAGTTAAATTTCATTTAATAAAAATCTATTCCATTTTTTAAATTTGTTATTTTGTACAAAATTCCATTTTTTAAAATTTGTCATTTTGAATAAAACCTTATTGCTAATGATTTTACGTTTGTTAATCCTTTTTTTAGTACTTTTTATTGTTGAGGTTTATGCATATCAATCTGTCAAAACTTTAGTGACCTCAAATTGGGGGTTGACTGTTTACAAAGTAACTAGCGCAGTTCTTCTCGCTTTTATCATTTTTTCCTTTACACAATTTGATCGTTCTGTAGGGCAAACCCAACAAACAATGCTCACAATAGGTTTGTTTCTTTTGATTTATATTCCAAAAATAACCTTGAGTTTAGTGCTGCTTGGTGAGGACATTTTCAGACTTGTAGCAGGTTCTTTTAATCATATTTCAAAATATAATGAAAGTACAGAATTTATAACCGCAAGAAGAAGGTTTGTGAGCCAAATAGGTTTAGGATTGGCGGCAATTCCGTTTTTGTCTTTAATATATGGAGTTACCAAAGGAAAATACAATTACAAAGTCATCAAGCAACACATATTTTTCCCTGATTTGCCTGATGCTTTTGATGGTTTTACCATTACTCAAATATCAGATGTTCATAGTGGTAGTTTTGATAATCCTGAGAAAATTAATTATGCAATTGATTTAGTTAACGAACAAAATTCGGATATGATTTTGTTTACAGGCGATATTGTAAATACAGATGCAAAAGAAATGCATCCTTGGATTGAAATTTTCAAGAGAATTAAGGAACACAAATACGGAAAATATTCAGTGCTCGGAAATCATGATTATGGAGAATATGTAACTTGGCCTTCGGAAGCAGCTAAAGAAGCAAATTTTACAGCTATCAAGAATTTATATGGACAAATTGACTTCAAATTAATGTTGAACGAGCACGCCATTATTAAAAAAGGAAATGATAAAATCGCATTAGTCGGTGTCGAAAATTGGGGCGTTAAATTTAAAAAAGCTGGAGATTTACACAAAGCATCGGAAGGATTGACTAAAGAAGATTTTAAAATTTTGATGAGTCACGATCCAAGTCATTGGGACGCCGAAATTAATCAGCACCCTAAAAATTTTCATTTAACACTTTCGGGTCATACACATGGATTTCAGTTTGGAATAGAAATACCAGGTATTTTCAAATGGAGTCCAGCTGAATATGTTTATAAACAATGGGCGGGATTGTACGAAACCATGGGAAGATATATTTATGTGAATCGCGGTTTTGGTTTTCACGCTTATCCCGGTAGAGTAGGTATTATGCCAGAAATTACCGTAATCCAACTAAAAAAAGGCAAGAATGTGGCAGATTTCGTTTAAAATGCTACATTTGTAAAATAAACATCTCTTTTCAATAGATTTAGAAAATTAAACTCACTGGTTTTATGTCAAAATTTGGAGAACTTATAAGCACTCAAGTCCCTGTGTTAATTGACTTTTACACAGATTGGAATGAATCATCAGTTTCGATGCATCCAGTAATTAGAGATGTGGCAGCTGCTTTAGGCGATAAGGCAAAAGTAATAAAAATTGATGTCGATAAAAATCAGGAACTAGCCGAAGCTTTGCGAATCAAAGGCCTTCCTACCTTGATGATTTATAAAGGTGGTCAAATGATTTGGAGACAATCAGGAGAATTAGATGCTAATACTATAATTGGCTTGGTTCAAGATTATCTTTAGTCATAATTAAGAGCAATTTTACTTTATTGCTGCGAAAACAAATCCTTTTTCTTTAAAATATTTCAGCGCTTTTGGTAAAGTGTATTCCAAATGCGGAAATGCTTTTATACTGTCGTGAAAGACGATTATACTTCCTGTCGTAACATTTTTTATCACATTTTCCAAACAGTTTTCTTTGGAAATATCAGTATCAAAATCAGCACTCAAAACATCCCACATGATTATTTTGTAACCTAATTCTCGAAGTTTTTTTGCTTGCAAGGATTTAATTTTTCCATAAGGAGGGCGAAAAAGCTGGTAGTTTTCAGTTTCTAGTTGGCGGTTTGTCGACTGATTACTAACTTCTGACCACTGAATACTGTTTTTTATATATTCTTCAGTCGGAGTTTTCCAACCCTTTAAGTGATTGAAAGTGTGGTTTCCGATAGAATGTCTTTTTACAATTATTTTCTCGAAAATTTCTGGATATTTTTCTATGTTTTGACCAATGCAAAAAAAGGTAGCTTTGGCATTGTATTTTTCTAATTCTTTAAGCACCCATTCGGTAATTTCGGGAGTTGGTCCATCGTCAAAAGTGAGGTAGATTTTATTTTCAGTGTTCGGAATATCCCAAACATAGTTCCTGAATATTTTCTTAATCAACCGATTTGTTTTAACCCAATAGAAGTTCATTATTCCGATTTTATTACATTAAATAAAAAATGTAGCGGCATTTTTCAACAGCGCTACATTTATAAATTTTTCAATTCTAAAAAGATTATTCTCTTTCACGTCCAAAATGCCCAAACATTTTGATGTAAGTGTTAAATGCGGGTCTGCTTTTGTTGTAAAACGGTGTGTCTCCACTTTCTTTCATTACTTGCAATAAACTTCTGTAACGCTCAATGTCGGTGATGATTTCAATGGCAATGTCAGCTTGCTCTGATTGGCTTAAAGTGCCGTAATAATTTAAGTTTTCTTGGTATTTTACAATTAATTTTCCAAGAAGTTGATGCGCTTTTTCATTTTCGCCCACTTCATAATACCCTCTAGCAAAAGGCTCAACCATAGAATAATACCCAAATTTTTCCAGGGGCATTTGTGTCAAAGCCAATTCAATAACTTTTTTGGCTTTATCAATCTTTCCTTCGGCAATTAGTTTATCCATTAATCTGGAAAGAACGGAACGATAAGAAATACTGTTTTTTCGAGTTTCAGTATCGTGATAAATGTTGCCGCCACTATTTCCCCAATCCCATTTCATTACAATTGAATACATTTTGTCAGCATCAAGTCCTCCCATATCCATTGGGTTGGTATCTTTGTCGACTTTGGTTTTTATAGGAACTAATTTGTAGACCATTCCTTCTAATTGAAGGTAGCTTTTCATCCATAAATAATCTTCGTCGTCGAATGCGCCAGGGCTAAAATATATAGGTCTTTTCCAGTTGTTATTAGCCAAAATATCCAGCATCATCAAACGGTTTTTATACAATGCATTTCCTTTGATGTCAATGTCGATGTAGGAAACAATAGAATCGTTATATTTCGCAGCTACCACTTTATTCTGGATAATGTTGTTTTTATCAACAGGAATTCTGATTTTATTGGTCGGAAAAAAATGAATAGTTTGTCCATTTTGCATCTCAACCGTAGATTTTGGATTTTTAATAAAATTAATAAAATCTTTAATTTCCCAGCGGCTTTCTACTTTTTGAATATGAGCTACATAATCAAGTTTGTCACCAACGTATTCGTCATGGTTAAACGAAATAGGCAACGGATTTGATTCGTATGTTTTTGTTTTCATTTGATCAATGTACCAATCCGTCATAAAAAGACTCGTATTGACAATTTTCACATCGGTTCTGATGTGTTCAATTTCCTGAGCATACCAAAGTGGGAACGTATCGTTATCACCAATGGTAAACAAAATAGCGTTTGGATCACATGATTCTAAATAGGATTTTGCCAATGCTGTTGCGGTATATTTTCCAGAGCGATCATGGTCGTCCCAGTTTTGATAAGCCATAAGCATTGGAACCGCTAATAAACTGGTTCCAATTAGTAAAGGACCTGCAATTTTTGGTGCTAAATATTTTTGAGCACTTTCATATAATGAATACACTCCAAAACCAATCCAAATCGCAAAAACATAAAAAGAACCGACCAAAGCATAATCTCTTTCACGAGGTTCAAAAGGTCGCTCGTTGAGGTAAATTTTCAAGGCAATTCCCATAAATAGGAATAAAATTAATAATACGTAAAAGCTTTTTCGATCTCGACTGGCGTGATACATTATACCAATAAGTCCTAAAATTAAAGGCAAAAAGAAATACACATTACGCCCTTTATTATTGAGCACATCAGATGGTAAGTTTTTTTGCGAACCCAAATGCAATTCGTCTATAAAAGGAATACCACTAAGCCAGTTTCCATCTTGATAATCGTATCTTCCTTGAATGTCATTTTGACGGCCAACAAAATTCCACATCAAATATCTAAAATACATGTAGCCAAATTGATATTCGACCATAAATCTAAGGTTGTCGCTTGTTGCGGGTTTTTCTACAATTAAATAGTCGCTGTAAGTTTTTAGAAATTTGACATAATCGTCCGTGTCCAATTGTTTTTGGGCGTAGGCTTTTCTGAAATCTGTAACCGTTTTTTCAATTTCACCACGCAACTGCGCGGTAGCTTTTCCCAAATCCTCTTCCGAAAGTGTGTTTGGATCTACACCATATTTTGGCAGATCGTCTTCATAAGGATAATCGGGATTTAGTTTAAATTGCGGTGGATTTGTGAAACTGATATAAGTAGTAATATTATCGCCGCTCCACAATCGAGGCAAAAATGTTTTTTGGCTATCATCGCCATTTTGTTCTGCATTTTTGAAATTATTTACAATAACATATTTACCTGTTTTGTAATCTCTCTCATAGTTGGGAGCCTTATCTAAATAAGGGTTATTTTTGTCTAATCCTGCGAAAGCTTCGGTATATTGTGGTCCATAAAACAACGGATTCGAACCGTATTGTTCTCTATTGTAATAGGCTAAAACTTCTCGCGCATCAGATGGTTTGTTTTCGTTAATAACTGTATTAGCATTGGCACGAATAGGCAACATCATCCAAGTTGAAAAACCAATTAGGATGAAAAGAATGCACAATATAAGGGTGTTGGCTTTGATTAAACCTTTGGTTTGCGTGTACTTTAGGCTAAAATAAAAGAAAGCTATTAAGAGCAAAACCACAAAAATAGTTCCCGAATCAAAAGGCAATCCCAATTCATTGACCATAAAAACTTCGGTTTTACCGAAAAATGCCATTGTTAATGGCAATAGTAATTTGAATACAAACAATAAAATACCGACAACAACAATATTAGCAATTATAAAACTTTTGATGGTAACTACTTTGTAATGTTTGAAATAGTACAGAAAGCCTATTGCGGGAATGGTTAACAATGCCATGAAATGCACTCCAAACGTAAGTCCAACCACAAGCGAAATTACTAGTAACCATTTGTTTCCTTTTGGCGAATCCATATCTTGTTCCCATCGCAAACCCAACCAAAAAAGTAATGCTATAAACAAGGAAGCCATAGCATAAACTTCCGCTTCAACTGCACTAGCCCAAAAACTATCCGAAAATGTAAAAGCCAAAGCTCCAACAAAAGAACTGCCTAGAATTGCTATTGAATTATTTTTATTAATTTCAGAATATTGTGAAATTAATTTTTTTAAAATCATCGACGAGGACCAGCACATAAATAGAATGGTAAACGCACTCGAAAAAACAGACATCATATTGACCAAGAGAGCTACATGATTGTCATCTATTGCAAACATGGCAAAAAATGCTCCAATCATCTGAAACAACGGCGCTCCAGGTGGGTGTCCAACTTGAAGTTTTGCTGATGTAGCGATATATTCTCCACAATCCCAAAAACTCATAGTGGGTTCAACAGTAAGCGTATAGGTGATTAAAGCAACTGCAAATGCGCACCAACCCGTAATAGTATTCCATTTATTGAAATTAAATGTAGCCATATCTCTTTACAAAAAATTATTTTTTTCTGATGCAAAGAAAATGTTTTTTTATTTATGGTTGTGGTCATTAACAAAAAATTCTAAAAACAATCTTGATTCTTAATGATATTAATTAGGAATAATTTAAAAGTGGTTGTTTTTTTGGTATTTATTTTTAAATTTCACTTCATTTAAGTTTAATTTTTAGTTTGGAAACACCATGAAGCTAGTTGTCAAAAAATGGTACAATTTATTTTTAAAATAGTGGTAATTTAGAATGTCTCAATGCAAGATATTACGTAAATTTGTATGTGGTTTTTGAAAAAAAAACTAATTTGAATTCTAGTTTTTTTTTCAGTCGATTTTGGCAAAAAACAAATTTATTGATACAAATAATAACTATTATGAAAAACAAGTTTCAAAAGCAAATCATTACAAAATTAGCTTTTATTTTAATTGCATTTTTGTACTCATCCTTTGCAACAGCTCAACATGCTGCCCCATGGAGAATTCCTAAAAAAGCGATTAATATGAAAAACCCATATCCTGCAGATTCCTATTCGCTTGAAAGAGGAATGCACTCTTATCAAATAGATTGTATTCGATGTCACGGTGTGGAAGGTAAGGGAGATGGTTTGAAGGCAGAAAAAGTTCGCATAGAAATTGCGGATTTAGGATCCGATAAAGTCCTAAAGCAAACAGATGGTCAGTTGTTTTGGAAAATATCTGATGCAAGGCGTCCAATGCCATTAACCGAATTGACAAACGATCAGCGTTGGGACATCGTAAACTATATTCGGACTTTCAAGGATGTAGAATGATAGTTAAGTAAAAACGAACTTCATTAATAGGGAAAAACTAGGTTTTGACAGGTCTTTTTTTTGATTGATTTTAAAATTTATTGAGTTTTTTAAGATAGGAACGTTTCTAAACGACTACAAATGTTTTAAGTTTCTTGATTCAGCCGAAATTTCAGTTCGCATTTTAATATAGAATCAGCAAAGAACACTAGAATAAATGAATGAAAGTAAATTACTTCAGTTGGCTCACGAAAACTTTCAAATTCTTATTTATTTTGTATGTATTTCAAATCCAAATATTTAATTGCATTTTTTTCTGATATAAAAAGACAAACGGCGGTGAAATGGTTAAAAAAACCACAAACTATTCGAATAGGGGAAAATTATTTTCAATAAAAGCAGTTAAATATTTGCAAAAAATAAAATTTGTATTAAATTTGCACTCGCTTAACGGCAATGGAATTGGTCTATGGTGTAATGGTAACACAACTGTTTTTGGTGCAGTCTTTCAAGGTTCGAGTCCTTGTAGACCAACAAAAAACCTCTCAAATTTTGAGAGGTTTTTTTATGTCTAATTGCCAAGAAATTGGCTTATGAGTTTAAATTTTGAAAGTTATTACCGGTTTTATAGCATGATTGACCAAGTCTTCGCTAATGCTTCCGTTATAAAAATGAGCCAATCCGGTTCGGCCGTGCGTACATATTCCTATTAAATCGGCATTGATGCTTTTTGCAAAATTAACAATTCCGTTTTCAATATTTGTGTCATTGTAAATATGGGTTGAGTAGTTTTCGAGATCAAAATGAGCTATAAAATTCTCCATATTTTTTTCAGTTTCATTGGTGGTTTTAAAACTGGCGGGTGTGCAAATGGTTACTAGGAATAATTTTGAATCGAAAAGTTTTACAAATTCAAGCATTTTTCGAAATGGTTTTCGAGATTCTTTTGAAAAATCTGAGGCAAAAACAAAGTTAGTGCTGTTAAATTCTTTCGCTCCTTTTTTGATGACCAAAACCGGAATTTTAGAATGTCGAACTATTTTTTCTGTATTAGAACCCACCAATAATTCTTTAAATCCTGACGTGCCGTGCGACCCCATTATAATTAAATCGACCTCGTTTTTTACGCTTGCATCGATAACCCCTTCGTCGACTTTTTTAAATTCTATAGATTCAAATACTTCAATTCCTGTTAAAAATTCGGAATCCATTATTTCTTCAAGCTTTTCAATAGCTTTATTTTTAAAATAAATAATCTCAGGAATGCTATTTCCATTTCCAAAAGCATCACTTGCTTGGTGAGGTAATTCCAATAAATGCAATAAGATGATTTCAAAATTGTTTTTTCGTGCAATTTGTGCGGCTACTTTTAAAGCCTCAATTGAATATTCCGAGAAATCGACAGGTACTAGAATCCGTTTCATCTTTAAAATAATTTAAATTAGTAGAAAAAAGACTTGAAATTGGCTGATTAAATTTACAAAATATTTTTTACATAAAACAATCATTTTTGATTTATAAAAAAAACACTATATTTGCACAGTTATTTATTAAAAACTAGATAATGAGGCACGCATAGCGTGCCTCTTTTTATAAAATATGACATTTAAAGATAAAGTAAACAGCTTAGTTCTTGAGGGATTGTTGGAGAAGCCTACTGTTTTTTTGACTGATCTAACAATTACAGATAGTTTTAAAATTATCGTGTCTTTAGATGGCGATAATGGTGTGGTTTTGCAGGATTGTATTGACATAAGTCGTGCAATTGAAAATAATTTAGACAGAGAAGAACAAGATTTTTCTTTAGAAGTGGCCTCAGTAGGTGTTGGATCACCATTAAAGATGGTTCGACAGTACAAAAAAAATATTGGAAGGACATTAATAGTAAAATTAGCAACCGAAACTATTGAAGCAGAATTAGTTGAAGCTACTGATAATTTTATAATTTTGTCATGGAAAGCTAGAGAAGCTAAAAAGCTAGGAAAAGGAAAAGAAACGGTTCAAAAAAGACAAGAAATACCGTATACAGAAATAAAAGAAGCAATTGTTACAGTAACATTTTAATTAAATAGTTGGCATGGAAAATTTAGCATTAATCGATTCATTTTCAGAGTTTAAAGACGATAAACTTATTGATCGTGTAACGCTTATGGCGATATTAGAAGATGTGTTTAGAAATGCATTGAAGAAAAAATTTGGATCAGATGACAACTTTGACATCATTATCAATCCTGATAAAGGAGATATGGAAATCTGGCAAAGAAGAGTTATCGTTGCTGATGACGATTTAGACTTAGAACATTTAGAGATCACTTTATCTGATGCGAGAAAAATCGAACCTGATTTTGAAATCGGAGAAGAAGTGTCAGAAGAAGTAAAATTGATAGATTTAGGAAGAAGAGCGATTTTAGCCTTGCGTCAAAATTTGATTTCTAAAATTCATGAACATGATAATACGAATCTTTATAAGCAATTTAAAGATTTAATTGGCGAAATTTATACTGCCGAAGTGCATCACGTTCGTCCAAGAGTAGTCATTTTGATTGACGATGAAGGAAACGAAATTGTTTTGCCAAAAGAAAAACAGATTCCATCTGACTTTTTCCGAAAAGGAGATAACGTTCGTGGAATCATTGAAAGCGTTGAATTAAAAGGAAATAAACCTCAAATAATTATGTCTAGAACTTCTGAAAAGTTCTTAGAAAAATTATTCGAACAAGAAATTCCTGAGGTTTTTGACGGTTTGATTATTGTAAAAAATGTCGTTAGAATTCCTGGTGAAAAAGCAAAAGTAGCCGTTGATTCTTATGATGATAGAATTGATCCAGTTGGTGCTTGTGTAGGAATGAAAGGTTCTCGTATTCACGGAATTGTTCGTGAGTTAGGAAACGAAAACATAGATGTTATCAATTATACCAGTAATATTCAATTGTATATTACAAGAGCATTAAGCCCTGCAAAAGTTTCTTCGATCAAAGTGAATGAAGAAACAAAAAGAGCTGAAGTTTTTATGAATGTCGAAGAGGTTTCTAAAGCAATTGGTCGGGGCGGACACAATATTAAATTGGCGGGCCTATTGACAGGTTATGAGCTTGATGTGCAAAGAGAAGGCGTTATGCCAGGTTCGGTTGCAGATGATGACGATGTTGAATTAACAGAGTTTTCAGATGAAATTGAAGAATGGGTTATTGAAGAATTTGCAAAAATTGGATTAGATACAGCAAAAAGTATTTTGAAACAAGATGTAAATGATTTGGTAAGAAGAACCGACCTAGAAGAGGAAACAATTCTAGATGTAATGAGAATACTAAAAGAAGAATTTGATAGCTAGTCAATTCTTCAAAAAATAAATTTCAAACCTTATTTTCCTCTCTGGCAGAGAGTTAGTGTGAGGAAAAATAAAAAAGGTAATATTAAAAAGGTTTTATGTCTGAAGAGAAAGTTATTAGAATAAACAAAGTTTTAAGGGAATTAAATATTTCTTTAGAAAGAGCTGTGGATTATCTAAAAGATAAGGGGATTGCTGTAGAATCAAATCCCAACACAAAAATTTCTGAAGCAGAATTTAATATCCTGCAAAATCAATTTGCTGGCGACAAAGGGAATAAAGAAGCTTCCAAAGAAGTAGGGGAAGAGAAAAGAAAAGAAAAAGAAGCATTGCGCATTGAACGAGAAAAAGAAATTGAGGACAAACGCAAACAGGACGAAGAACGCCAAAAAAGCCAAGAAGTGATTAGAGCCAAAGGCAATATTTCTGGCCCAGTTCACGTTGGGAAAATTGAGCTTAATCCCAAAAAAGTAATTCCAACTCCAGAACCAGCTGTCGAAAAAACTCCAACTCCAGTAGCCGAAATTCCTCAAGAGAAACCTGTTGTTGCCGAGCCTGTTCAAAAAGATATTCCATCGAAAGAACCAGTTCAAGAAAAAGTGGTTTCTGAAGTAACAGAAACAAAACCTGTTGCTAAAACTAAAGCAGCAAAACCTGTAGTTGAAGCTCCTAAAAAAGAAGTTACTGAAGTTACAGAAGCACCAGTTGAGGAAACAATTACAACTAAATACACAAAATTATCGGGCGCTACTTTAACCGGTCAAACTATTGATTTATCTCAATTTAATAAACCTAAAAAGAAAAAAGAAGAACCGAAAATTACGCCTAACAAACCCGGAGCTCCTGGAGCAGCTGGAAGTGCGGCAAACAACGCCAACAAAAATAAAAGAAAAAGAATTGCTCCAAAACCAGGCGCACCGAGACCACCAGCTGTTCCTGGAGCACCAAATCCAAATAAAATTACTCCAAATGCAGGTGGTGGAGGATTTAATGCCAATAGAGGAGCAAGGCCTGGCTTCGTAAAAGGAGCAAGACCAGCCATTGTTGCTAAAGTAGAGCCAACGGAAGAAGAAGTTAAAAATCAAATTAGAGAGACTTTAGAAAAACTGCAAGGAAAAGGCGGAAAATCTAAAGCAGCTAAATATAGAAGAGACAAAAGAGACACGCACCGTCAAAAATCGGATGATGAGCAAAGAGCGATAGACGAAGGCAGCAAAACTATTAAAGTTACTGAGTTTGTTACTGTTGGTGAAATCGCCATTATGATGGATGTGCCAATTACTAAGGTGATAGGAACCTGTATGTCACTTGGAATTATGGTTACCATGAATCAACGTCTTGATGCAGAAACATTAACCATTGTAGCTGATGAATTTGGATATGAAGTCGAATTTATAACAGTTGATATTGAAGAAGCTATTCAAGTTGTTGCAGACAAAGAAGAAGATTTAGTTTTTAGAGCTCCTATCGTTACCGTAATGGGTCACGTTGATCACGGTAAAACATCTTTATTGGATTATATTCGTAAAGAAAATGTTATCGCAGGAGAATCTGGAGGAATTACACAGCACATTGGTGCCTACGGAGTGACCCTAGAAGACGGACAAAAAATCGCTTTCCTTGATACACCTGGTCACGAAGCGTTTACCGCAATGCGTGCGCGTGGTGCTCAAGTTACCGATATCGCTATTATTGTAGTAGCTGCCGATGATGATATTATGCCACAAACCAAAGAGGCAATATCTCACGCTCAAGCTGCTGGTGTTCCAATTATATTTGCTATCAATAAAATTGATAAGCCAAATGCAAATGTTGAAAAGATCAAAGAAAAATTAGCAGGTATGAATTTACTTGTTGAAGATTGGGGCGGAAAAATTCAATCTCACGATATTTCTGCAAAATTTGGAACAGGAGTTAAAGAATTATTAGAAAAAGTATTATTAGAAGCAGAACTTTTGGATTTAAAATCCAATCCGAATAAAGCGGCACAGGGAACTGTTGTGGAAGCTTTCTTGGATAAAGGAAAAGGATATGTTTCTACCATATTAGTACAACACGGAACCCTAAGAATTGGGGATTATATGTTGGCTGGAAAACACCATGGTAAGATCAAAGCGATGCACGATGAACGTGGAAATATAGTTACAGTAGCTGGACCTTCAACTCCAGTATCCGTATTAGGTTTAGATGGTGCTGCCACTGCTGGAGATAAATTCAATGTGTTTGAAGATGAAAAAGAAGCGAAACAAATTGCTTCCAAACGTTCTCAATTGATGCGTGAACAATCTGTTCGTACTCAACGACATATTACATTAGATGAAATTGGACGTCGTATCGCATTAGGTCAATTTAAAGAACTGAACATCATCCTTAAAGGTGACGTGGATGGTTCTGTTGAAGCCTTATCTGATTCATTCTCTAAATTATCAACTGACGAAATTCAAATTAATATTATTCATAAAGGAGTTGGAGCTATTACTGAAACCGACGTAATGTTGGCTTCTGCTTCAGATGCGATTATCATCGGATTTAATGTTCGTCCTGCTGGAAATGCAAGACAATTGGCCGATAAAGAAGAAATTGATATCCGTTATTATTCTATCATTTACGCCGCAATCGACGACTTGAAAGATGCGATGGAAGGAATGTTAGCGCCAGAAATGAAAGAAGAAGTTCTAGGAACTGCTGAGGTTAGAGAGTTATTCAAAATCTCTAAAGTGGGAACAATTGCTGGATGTATGGTAATGGATGGTAAAATTGCTAGAAATGCCAAAATCAGAATTATTCGCGAAGGTGTTGTGGTTCATACCGGTGAATTGATTGCCTTGAAACGTTTCAAAGATGATGCGAAGGAAGTAACCAAAGGTTACGATTGTGGTATTCAAATAAAAGGATACAATGACATCGAAGAAAGAGATGTTATCGAAGCGTTCCACGAAGTGGCCATCAAAAAGAAATTGAAATAAAATTTCGATATTATATTAATAAAATCCCGAGCAATCGGGATTTTTTTTGTTTATGAATGCCTTCGAAAAAAATGTATATTGAATGATAAGGGATTGAATATGCAAGACTATCAATTTTAGATTCTATTTTTGTATTAGTTAGGAAATTTGCGCTTATTTGGTTATTCCAATGAACTCGGAATGTCTATTTTGTGCGCAAATAACGAAGATTCATCCTATATCAGAATGACAGTCCTGGGGGAAAACAGCACCATTAAGGTAATCACATTTGGTGTGCCCAAATACCATACCATATTCAAAACCAAGAAACCACTTAAAATCGAAGTGGTTTCTTGGTTTTAAATGATTTTTCAAACAAAAAATCTATCTACTCGGCTTTATCAAAAAGACATTTTTAAATCTGTCCTTTATGTTTCCCAAAGTTTTCTCCGCTTCGATTCGTGTTTTATAATTACCAACCCAAACTTTATAGTTTGGCGTATTAAAAACAATTGTAGCGTCAATATCTTTGAATTCTTGTCTAAATTCGGTCAAAGTTTTTTTTGCATTTTCGCTGCTACCAGAATAAATTTGGATTTTATAGGAATCATTTACAGCAAGAGAAGTATTTATTTTTCTTTTTTCATTCAATAATTGCTCAAATTTTGGGTCTTGAGTTATTGTACTATTTCGATCTTGAGCTTGTGCATGATTTAAGGAAAGGCCAACGATTAAAACTGTTAAGATAATTTTCATTGAAGCTATATTTCTCATAATGTGGATGTTTTTATGCAAAAATAGTGTTTAATAGAGAATACAAAACCATTGATGTTATTTAGAATTGTTATAAATTATATTTAAGACTATTTTAAGGTTTTGAGAATAGTTGATAAAGTGTATTTTTGTGCAATATTTTTAAGAAAAATGATTTTTGTCATATTTTATGTTTGTAAAAAGTCATATTCAATATTGTAGATAATCACTAAACTATATGAAAAAGGTGGGTTACCATAATTCGATTACAAGAAAATTATATTTAAGTTTAGCTTTGGTGCTAAGTTTATCGTTAACTTCTTATGCACAAGAAGCAGCGCCAGCAGCTCCTGTTGCAACAGCGACTCCAGCAGCTGCTGCTCCAACAGCAACTTCAGGCGGCGATGCTATAAAGGGGAAAGATCTTTTCAATGCTAATTGTGCTGCTTGTCACAAACTAGATGCGAAAGCAACTGGGCCAATGCTTAGAGGTATTGGGGCGAAGCACGAAAAAGCGTGGATGTATAAATGGATTCACAATAGTTCTGCTTTAATAAAATCTGGTGACGCTGTTGCAGTAAAACTTTTTGAAGACAATAACAAAATTCCAATGACTGCATTTCCGCAATTGTCGGAGGCTGATATAGATAATATCATTGCTTACACAATGGAACCAAAAGCAGTGGCTCCGGCTCCAGTTGTAGGAGAAAAAGTTCCGGGATCATCTGCTGGTGGAGGCGAAATTTCCAATAATATAATTCTGGGCGCTTTATCATTAGTAATGGCGATACTTATTGTAATGCTTGTTTTGGTAAACAATGTATTAAGAAAAGTTGCCGCTGCAAATGGAATTAACGTTGCTCCTAAAGAACCTAGATTGTCTATATGGAAGGCATTTGCAAGAAATCAATTTTTAGTTTTGGTTGCTGCAATATTCTTATTGTTGGCTAGTGCATTTTTTGTCTATGGTTATTTAATGCAAATAGGCGTTGATCAAAATTACGCACCCGTTCAGCCAATACATTATTCTCACAGAATTCACGCTGGAAGCAACGGAATTAATTGTCAATACTGTCATTCTTCGGCTCGCGTAAGCAAGCACTCAGGAATTCCATCGTTGAATGTATGTATGAATTGTCATAAAAACATAGCTGAAGTTTCAGATACTACAGCAACTCCAGAATACTCAAAGGCTTTTTATGACGGTGAAATTGCAAAATTATACAAAGCTGTAGGATGGGATAAAGACAATCAAAAATATACCGGAAAAACAGAGCCTGTTAAATGGGTTCGAATTCATAATTTACCTTCATTTGTATATTTTAATCACTCACAACACGTAACTGTTGCTGGTATTGAATGTCAAACTTGCCACGGTCCAGTTCAAACATATGAAATTCAAAAACAGTTTGCACCACTAACAATGAAATGGTGTATCGATTGTCATAGAAAAACGGAAGTTAAAACCGAAGGTAATGACTATTACAAAAAAATTCACGAGCAGCTTTCCAAAAAGTATGGTGTAGACAAATTGACAGCTGCGCAAATGGGTGGTTTGGAATGTGGTAAATGCCATTATTAAAAAAGTTTAAAGTTTAAGTTTCAGGTTTTTGAAACTTTAAACTTTAAACAAATGAAACTTGAAACAAAAAAATTAAGAAGCTAATATTAATATAGAATATGTCATCAAACAAAAAATACTGGAAAAGTGTTGAAGAGCTAGACGGAAATAGCTCTATTGTTGAGGCGCTTAGAAACAACGAATTTGTTGAAGAAATTCCTACTGATGAATTTTTAGGAAACGGTGGTGCATTGGCATCATCTGCTACAACACGTCGTGACTTTTTAAAGTACGTTGGATTTACAACAGCGGCAGCAACACTTGCAGCTTGCGAAGGTCCTGTTCACTTGTCAATACCTTACGTAGTTCAACCAGAACAAATTATCCCTGGAATTGCTGATTATTATGCAACTACAGTTTTTGATGGTTTCGACTTTGCTAATCTTTTAGTAAAAACTCGTGAAGGGCGTCCTATCAAAATAGATAATAATACTATGGCTGGGGCAAAATTTGCCGCAAATGCCAGAATACATGCCTCTGTATTGTCATTATATGACAGTATGCGTTTGAAAGAACCAAAAATTGCTGGTAAGCAATCTACCTGGATAGATGTTGATTCAAAAATTAAATCAAGTTTGGCTGATGCTAAAACTAAAGGTGGACAAGTTGTTCTTTTGACTAATACATTAGCAAGTCCATCAACTGAAAAGTTGATTGCTGATTTTCTTGGAAAAAATCCAAATGCAAAACACGTTATCTATGATGCAGTTTCTGAATCAGAAGCATTAGATGCATTCGAAACTGTTTATGGCGAAAGAGCTTTGGTTGATTATGACTTTTCAAAAGCTTCGGTAATTGTTTCTGTTGGTGCAGATTTCTTAGGAGATTGGCAAGGTGGAAGTTATGATTCCGGTTATGCAAAAGGTAGAATTCCTCAAGGACCAAAAGGCAGTCAAAAAATTTCTCGTCATTTCCAATTGGAATCAAATATGACCTTGTCTGGAGCAGCTGCCGATAAGCGTATGGCTCTGTCAACGGTTAATCAAAAACAAGCATTAATACTTATTTATAATACTATTGTTGGGGCTTCTGTTCCAGTAACATTGGATCCAAAAGTAAAATCAGAAGTTACTAAAATTGCTCAAGAATTGGCAAAATCAGGAAGCAAAGGAGTTTTAGTTTCTGGCATTCAAGATAAAAACGCTCAATTGTTGGTTTTGGCCATCAATCAAAAATTAGCAAGTGAATCTTTTTCAATTGTTGGAACAAGACAAATCAGAAAAGGTTCAAATAAAGTAGTAACCGAATTGGTTGCTTCGATGAAATCAGGAAGCGTTCATACTTTGATAATGAGTGGCGTGAATCCCGTTTATTCATTACCAAATTCAAAAGACTTTGTTGATGGATTGAAAAAAGTAAATCTTTCAGCTGCCTTTTCTTTAAGAGAAGACGAAACTGCTTCAATCACAAACATCGCTGCTCCAGTTGCACATTATTTAGAATCTTGGGGCGATGTTAGCATTACTAAAGGTACTTATAGTTTGACTCAACCTACTATTCGTCCTTTATTTAATACCAAACAATTTCAAGATATTTTATTGTCATTAAATGGTATTCCTGGAACGTATTACGATTATTTAAAGTCAAGTTCAGCTGCGATGATTACAGGTTCAACTTGGAATCAAGTTTTGCACGACGGAATATTTGTTGGAGCTATACCTTCAGCATCGGCAGGTTCGGCTGATTATGCTGCTGCTGCAAATGCTTTGTCGCAATCCAAAGCGACTCCAAATTTAGAATTAGTTTTATATACCAAAACTGGTTTAGGAGACGGTCAACAAGCAAACAATCCTTGGTTACAAGAATTTCCAGATCCAATCACAAGAGTTTCTTGGGATAATTATGTTACTGTTTCGAGTGCTGACGCCAAACTTTTGGAAATGTCAAACGAAATCGTTGCTAATGGAGGTTTGAACGGAAGTTATGCCACTATAAAAACTGCAGATGGAGTTACATTAGAAAATGTTCCAGTAATCGTTCAACCAGGTCAAGCTGTTGGAACTGTAGGTTTGGCTTTAGGCTATGGTAAAAAAGCGGCGCTGAAAGAAGAAATGCAAGTAGGTATAAACGCTTACTCCTTATATAAAGGGTTTAATAATGTACAATCTGTTACATTGACAAAAGGAGCCGGAGAACACGAATTTGCTTGTGTTCAAGGTCAAAAAACGTTGATGGGAAGAGGAGATATTATCAAAGAAACTACTCTAGAAATTTTCAATACCAAAGATGCAGAATTTTGGAATGAACAACCAATGGTTTCATTGGATCACAAAGAAGTTAAAGCTACTACTGTCGATTTATGGTCTTCATTTGATCGTTCTATAGGACATCATTTTAATCTTTCGATAGATTTGAATGCTTGTACAGGTTGTGGATCTTGTGTTATTGCTTGTCATGCTGAAAATAATGTTCCCGTAGTTGGAAAATCAGAAATTAGAAGAAGTCGTGATATGCACTGGTTACGTATCGATAGATATTATTCGTCTGAGGAAACTTTTGCTGGAGATAATGAGAAAAAAGAAAATCTAGAAGGCTTAGATTTAGGTGGATTTATAATGGGTGATGAAGAAACTAAAGGGTCATTAGGAGGCTTTAGAAAAATGGAGCACGCTGCTGATAATCCACAAGTTGCTTTTCAACCTGTAATGTGTCAGCACTGTAATCATGCACCTTGTGAAACAGTTTGTCCCGTAGCTGCTACGTCTCATAGCCGTCAAGGTCAAAATCATATGGCTTATAACAGATGTGTGGGTACTCGTTACTGCGCAAACAACTGTCCTTATAAAGTACGTCGTTTCAACTGGTTCTTATATAATAAAAACAGTGAGTTTGATTTCCATATGAATGATGATTTAGGTCGTATGGTGTTAAATCCTGATGTAAGTGTTCGTTCTCGTGGGGTTATGGAAAAATGTTCAATGTGTATTCAAAAAACACAAGCTACAATTTTGGCAGCCAAAAACGAAGGAAGAGTTATTGTTGACGGAGAATTTCAAACAGCTTGTTCTAGTGCTTGTACTACTGGAGCAATGGTTTTTGGAGATGTTAATGATACAGAAAGTAAAGTTGCCAAGTTGGCCGAAGATGAAAGAATGTATCATTTGCTAGAGCATGTGGGTACAAAACCAAACGTCTTCTATCACGTAAAAGTTAGAAACACTTAAGATAAATTTAAAAATCAATTTAAAGGATTATGTCTCATATATACGACGCACCCATTAGAAAACCTTTAATCATAGGTAATAAGTCTTATCATGATGTAACAGTAGATGTTGCCGCACCTGTTGAAGGGAAAGCCAACAAACAGTGGTGGATTGTTTTCTCGATTGCATTAATAGCCTTCCTTTGGGGATTAGGTTGTATTGTTTACACTGTTTCTACTGGTATCGGAACCTGGGGATTAAACAAAACAGTAGGTTGGGCTTGGGATATTACGAACTTCGTTTGGTGGGTTGGTATTGGTCACGCAGGAACTTTAATTTCAGCGGTACTTTTATTGTTCCGTCAACGATGGAGAATGGCAATTAACCGTTCTGCAGAAGCTATGACCATTTTCTCCGTAATTCAAGCGGGATTATTTCCAATTATCCACATGGGTCGTCCTTGGTTGGCCTATTGGGTACTTCCTATTCCGAACCAATTTGGATCACTATGGGTTAACTTTAACTCTCCATTGCTTTGGGACGTATTTGCAATTTCGACTTATCTTTCGGTTTCATTAGTTTTCTGGTGGACAGGATTATTACCTGATTTTGCAATGCTAAGAGACAGAGCTATTACTCCTTTTAATAAAAGAGTTTATTCTATTTTGAGTTTTGGTTGGAGCGGTAGAGCAAAAGACTGGCAACGTTTTGAGGAAGTTTCATTAGTTCTTGCAGGTTTAGCAACTCCACTTGTACTTTCAGTGCACACAATTGTATCTATGGACTTTGCTACTTCGGTAATTCCAGGATGGCATACCACAATTTTTCCTCCCTATTTTGTTGCTGGAGCTGTATTCTCGGGATTTGCAATGGTAAATACGTTGCTTATCATTATGAGAAAAGTATCTAATTTAGAAGCTTATATTACCATTCAACATATCGAACTGATGAACATTGTAATTATGATTACAGGTTCAATCGTTGGGGTTGCTTATATTACTGAACTTTTTGTTGCTTGGTATTCAGGCGTGGAATACGAACAGTATGCATTTTTGAACAGAGCAACTGGACCTTACTGGTGGGCTTATTGGTCAATGATGACTTGCAACGTATTTTCGCCGCAATTTATGTGGTTCAAAAAATTAAGAACAAGTATAATGTTTTCTTTTATCATCTCAATTGTTGTAAATATTGGAATGTGGTTCGAAAGATTTGTAATTATTGTAACTTCGTTGCACAGAGATTATCTTCCTTCATCTTGGACAATGTTCTCACCAACATTTGTTGATATTGGAATTTTCATTGGAACAATAGGTTTCTTCTTTGTGTTATTTTTATTGTATGCTAGAACATTCCCTGTAATTGCTCAGGCTGAAGTAAAAACGATTTTGAAAGGAACTGGAGATAATTTTATAAAAGCGAGAGCAGCAAATAAAAATACACACCATGAGTAATAGAGTAATATACGCCATTTATAATGACGATGATATTTTGATGGATGCCGTAAAGAAAACGCGCGCAGCTCATTATCATATTGAAGAAGTCTTTACACCATTTCCGGTTCACGGATTGGATAAAGCGATGGGATTAGCACCAACAAGAATTGCAATTTGTTCTTTTATATATGGTTGCATTGGACTTGCTTTTGGAACTTGGATGATGGATTATATCATGATTCAAGATTGGCCTCAAGACATTGGTGGTAAACCAAGTTTTAGTTATATCGAAAATATGCCCGCATTCGTTCCAATTATGTTTGAGGAAACCGTGTTTTTTGCGGCTCACTTAATGGTAATTACTTTTTATATGAGAAGTAGACTGTGGCCGTTTAAAGAAGCAGAGAATCCTGATGTTCGTACCACCGATGATCATTTCTTGATGGAGGTTGCCATACATAATAACGAGGAAGAATTGATTTCTTTTTTCGAAAGCACAGGAGCAGTAGAAGTTAAAGTTATAGATAAGCATTAATAGTGGATATGAAAAACATATATAAAATAACACTTTTAGTAGGTATTACTATTTTGGTTTCGTCTTGTAAGAATGATTTAACACCAAACTATCAATACATGCCAAATATGTATGAGCCGGTAAGTTATGGTACTTACTCACAAGCAGCCGTTTTTAAGGGTGGTAAAGAAGGACAACTTCCACCCCAAGGTGCAATTAACAGAGGTTTTGAGGTTTATGAGTATCCAGATACTCCCGAAGCTTTAATTGCGGTGAAAGCTGCCAATTTAAAATCGCCACTTGGGACATTATCTGAAAAAGATATGGCAAAAGCGAAAGGTCTTTTTGAAATTTATTGTGCGATTTGCCATGGAAATGCCGGTGATGGACAAGGAAAATTGGTTACTCAAGGTAAGTTTTTGGGAGTTCCTAATTATAAAGACAGAGTAATAAACGAAGGTAGTATCTTTCATGTAGTAACTTATGGCCTTAATTTAATGGGTTCACATGCCAATCAATTAAGCCAAAAAGAACGTTGGATGGTTGCGGCTTATGTGATGGAGCTAAAAAATAAATAACTGTAGAACAAACTCATTGTATTAGATATGTATACATTTTCAAGTAAATTAAAAACATTTTCTCTCATCTTAATGCTCGTAGGCTTTCTAGGAATAGGATATGGTTTTTTATCTGCACCAAAAGATATTCAAGAAGTAGAGTCAATACTAGCTTCAGATGCACACGGAAGTCATGAAGGTTCAAAATCTTCGACTGACGCCCACGCTGTTGTGGGTGAAAAAAAGGTAGACGCCAAAGCAGAACACGAAGAACATTTAAAACATGTTTTGACCCAATTGCAAAACAAACCTTGGGCAGCTTTGTATGTTGCTTGTATTTTCTTTATGTTGATTTCACTTGGAGTTTTAGCATTTTATGCTATTCAACAAGTGGCTCAAGCAGGTTGGTCTCCAGTGTTGTTTAGAGTAATGCAAGGAATTACTGCATACTTACCTGTAGGTTCGGTTATTTTCTTTATTATATTGATACTTTCAGGGTTGCATTTTAATCACTTATTTGTCTGGATGAGTGAGGGTGTTACTGATCCTAGTAGTCCTAATTATGATGCGCTAATTGCAAATAAATCTGGTTATTTGAATTTTCCTTTTTGGATTATAAGAGCAGCTATATTTTTGATCGGTTGGAATCTTTACCGCTATTTTTCCAGAAAGAATTGTTTGGCACAAGATGATGCAACTGACGATAGCTTCTACAAAAAGAATTTCAAAATGTCAGCTGGTTTTTTAGTTTTCTTTATTGTTACAGAATCAATAATGTCTTGGGATTGGATTATGTCAATTGATCCGCACTGGTTTAGTACTTTGTTTGGATGGTATGTTTTTGCCAGTTTCTTCGTAAGCGGAATAACGACAATTTGCTTAATTACTGTTTATTTGAAATCCAAAGGTTATTTAGAACATGTAAATACAAGTCATGTTCATGATTTAGCAAAATTTATTTTCGGATTTAGTATTTTTTGGGCCTATTTATGGTTCTCTCAATTTATGTTGATTTGGTATGCCAATATTCCAGAAGAGGTAACCTACTTCATAACAAGAATAGAACTATATAACCTTCCGTTCTTTGGTGCTGTAGTTATGAATTTTGTTTTCCCATTGTTGATATTGATAAATACTGATTTCAAAAGAATTTCGTGGGTGCTTGTTATGGCGGGAACAGTCATATTGTTAGGACACTATGTTGACTTTTTTAATATGATTATGCCAGGAACTGTAGGTGATCAATGGTTTATAGGTGTTCCGGAAATAGCTTCCATTCTGTTCTTCCTTGGCTTATTTATATATGTTGTTTTCACGGCATTGACAAAAGTGCCTTTATTGCCAAAAAGAAATCCATTTATTGAAGAAAGCAAGCATTTTCATTACTAGCATTCAAACAATTTTATATAAAAAAAGCTGTTTTCAAAATTATGAAACAGCTTTTTTTTTAAATATTTCGAAGGTTTCTTAGAACAGAAAAATATTTTAATAGCTCTTAAAAGTTTTTAGGAACTAGTTGTTTAAATCAATTTCTTTATTTTAGGTTGACTTCAAATCAGATTTATTTTATACCAATAAATTCATTTTGTTTTGTTGGTGTATTTTAATTTATTATTTTTGGCGAAAATATGATTTTTATCATTTTTTAAATGTTATATTTTTACTATACTTTTCGGTTGTTAATTATTAAAAAGTAATTTATATATGGATATTTTGTTGGTAATTTTGGTTTTAGCGCTGTTATCTATTGCACTATGGCAGTTGACTAAGATATTTGATTTGACTCAAGTTGGTAATCGAGATCATTCTCAGGTAGCTAATGATGATGATAATAATACGCAAGGTTATTTGATGTTTGGTTTCTTAGCATTCATCTATATTTTTACTATTTATGGTTTGATAAAATGGGGTCCATTAGTGCTGCACACTCCGGCATCAAAACACGGCGCAACTGTCGATAATTTAATGAATATCACTTGGGTTTTAATTTTTATTGTTCAAGCAATTACTCAGGCATTAGTACATTATTTTGCCTTTAAATATAGAGGAAATAAAGACAAAAAGGCATTGTATCTTGCCGATAATAATAAGTTAGAAGTAATTTGGAGTGGAATTCCAGCTATTGTATTAGCGGGGTTAATACTTTATGGTTTGTACGCTTGGACTAATATTATGTTTGTTGATAAAAATGAAGATACAATTGAAATCGAAGTGTATGCGCAGCAATTCAAGTGGACTGCTCGTTATTCAGGAAAAGACAATGTTCTAGGTAAAGCAAATGTTAGATTAATTGAAGGTGTAAATACACTTGGGGTTGATTTATCTGATCCGAATGCTCAAGATGATATTGTGGTTTCGGAATTGCATATTCCAAAAGGTAAAAAAATTCATTTCAAGATGCGTTCGCAAGATGTTTTGCATTCCGCTTATTTTCCACATTTTAGAGCTCAAATGAACTGTGTTCCAGGTATGGTAACTGAATTTGCTTTCGAACCTGTTTACACGACAGACGAATATAGAGAATTGCCATTTATGGTTGAGAAAGTGAAGCATATAAATGCTTTGCGTGAAGCTAAAAGTAAAGAACTTGTAGCAAAAGGAGAATCAGCGCTTGATCCTTATACTTTTGATTACCTTTTGCTTTGTAATAAAATATGTGGAGCTTCTCATTACAATATGCAAATGAAAGTAATTGTAGATACACCCGAAGATTTCAAAAAGTGGTTAAGCGATAAACCAACGTTAGTTCAGCAAGTAAAAGAAGCTAATGCTCCAAAACCAGTTGAAGGTGGTATTGGTACAGATTCAACAAAAGCAAAAGATACAGCGTCAATTGCTAAAATGGCAATGAAATAATTAGTACAATAAAATTTAAAGTATAATATATATGTCAGCAGAAGTTCACGAACATACACACGAACACGAACACCACCATAAAGACACTTTTATTACTAAATATATTTTTAGTATAGACCATAAAATGATTGCCAAACAATACTTAATAACGGGTATAGTTATGGGTGTTATCGGGGTAATGATGTCCATGCTTTTTAGAATGCAATTGGCTTGGCCAGAACAATCATTTAAAATTTTCAATGTATTATTAGGTGATAAGTGGGCTCCAAACGGGGTTATGGCAAATGATATTTATTTGGCATTAGTCACAATTCACGGAACCATAATGGTGTTTTTTGTATTGACGGCCGGATTGAGTGGAACTTTTAGTAATTTATTGATTCCACTTCAAATTGGTGCTCGAGATATGGCCTCTGGATTCTTGAATATGATTTCCTATTGGTTGTTCTTTTTGTCTAGTGTGATAATGCTTAGTTCTTTATTTGTTGAATCGGGCCCTGCAAATGCGGGTTGGACAATATATCCGCCTCTAAGTGCACTTCCGCAAGCGATCTCAGGATCTGGAGCTGGTATGACGCTTTGGTTGGTTTCTATGGCTATATTTATTGCAGCGTCCTTGATGGGATCTTTGAATTACATCGTGACTGTAATCAATCTTAGAACAAAAGGAATGTCTATGACAAGATTGCCATTGACCATTTGGGCTTTCTTCGTTACAGCAATAATCGGTGTTGTTTCTTTCCCCGTTTTATTATCAGCAGCTTTGTTATTGATTTTTGATAGAAGTTTTGGAACGTCATTTTTCTTGTCTGATATTTATATTGCAGGAGAAGTTTTGCATTACCAAGGTGGTTCGCCAGTTTTGTTTGAACACTTATTTTGGTTCTTAGGTCACCCTGAAGTTTATATTATTATTCTGCCTGCATTGGGAATCACTTCTGAAATTATTGCCACTAATTCTCGTAAACCAATTTTTGGATACAGAGCGATGATTATGTCTATTTTAGCAATCGCATTTTTATCGACCATAGTTTGGGGTCACCATATGTTTATTTCAGGAATGAATCCATTTTTGGGATCGGTGTTTACCTTTACTACTTTATTGATTGCGATTCCTTCGGCAGTAAAAGCATTTAATTATATCACAACTCTTTGGAAAGGAAACTTGCAATTGAATCCTGCAATGTTGTTTTCTATCGGATTGGTTTCGACTTTCATTACTGGTGGTTTGACAGGAATTATTTTGGGAGACAGTACTTTAGATATCAATGTTCACGATACATATTTTGTTGTAGCACATTTCCACTTGGTAATGGGTATTTCTGCTCTTTACGGAATGTTCGCCGGAATATATCACTGGTTTCCTAAAATGTTTGGACGAATGATGAACAAAAACTTAGGCTATGTTCACTTTTGGGTGACAGCAGTTTGTGCTTACGGAGTGTTTTTTCCAATGCACTTTATTGGTTTAGCCGGTTTGCCAAGACGTTACTACACCAACACTAACTTTCCATTGTTTGACGATTTGCAAAATGTAAACGTGCTTATTACGGTATTTGCTTTAATAGGTGGTGTTTTCCAATTAGTTTTCTTGTACAATTTCTTTTCTAGTATTTTTTATGGTAAAAAAGCGGTTCAAAATCCTTGGAGATCTAACACATTAGAATGGACAGCTCCTGTAGAACATATTCACGGAAACTGGCCAGGAGAGATACCAGAAGTACACCGTTGGCCTTATGATTACAGTAATCCTGCACACGATGAGGATTTCGTTCCACAAAATGTTCCAATGAAAGAAGGAGAAGTAGTTCTTCATCATTAATATTACTACATAAAATACTAAATGCCTTTCGATTCGGAAGGCTTTTTTTTTGCTAAATACTTTTTGACCAGCTGCTCTTGCTTTTTGATATTTAGTATTTTACACTTGTTTTAAAATATTCTAAAGTATGATTTAAATCATATTATATAAGACTTTAATTTTTTAACTTTAAGGTATTACCCCACAATCTACATTAATCTAAATATTATTATTATGAAAACTACCTCTACTTTTCGGGAGTATTCTCTTTCATTTGTTTTGCCATTCTTTTTAATCTCTTTTTTTATTTCTGCTCAAGTTGGAATTGGCACTACAGATCCTAAATCTACTTTTGAAGTCAATGGTTCATTTGGTTCCAAGGTGAATACAGTAACAGCTAATACTTCGCTTGACGAGACTTACAATGTTGTTCTCTGTAATAACGCTTCAACTGCAATTACAATTACACTTCCAGCTGCCACAAGCATTGCAGGTCGTACTTATTTCATTAAAAGGGAAGCTATAAGTACTGCAAACGTTACAATTTCTGGAACAATTAATGGTGTTACCAATTTAATTTTAAAAAATGCTAATGACGCAGTTGCAGTTATAAGTAATGGTACAGAATGGAAAACTATAAATAACTCTAACTCTCCATCTGCTTGGAGTGTAAACGGGAATTCAGGAACTACTGCAGGCACAAATTATATTGGAACAACGGATGCGAAAGCACTGTCAATTAAAACAAATGGTGTTGAACGAATAAATGTTTCTAGTGATGGTATTACTAAAATAGGAGATATAGCAAATACAAATGATGCCAAAATTGAAGCAGATGGAACACTTATGTTAGAAGGCGATGCTACAGCCTGGACGGATCTTATGGTTTATCCCGATGCAGTTTCTAAAAATGGAAATAACCCTCCTGTTTATAAAAAATTCACCGATAATGGAAGCGGAACTAGTACACAAGGGGTGTGGTTATGGATGTTTGAGTCTAATAAGGAAGAGGAAGTGTATTTTTCAGCTCAAATGCCACATAACTACAAAGTAGGTAGTAGTCTACAACCACACGTTCATTGGACAACTGTTACTGGAACACCTTCCCGATTAAATGTGGTTTGGGGCCTCGAATATACTGTAATACAAATAGGAGGTAGCTTTCCTTCCACAACCTTAATTACTGGAAATCAAATTATTCCTGAGATAGCTACTATTTCAGGCGCAAAACAGCATCTGCTTACCTCGCTTGGGACAATTAGCGGTACAGGTATCGGAATTAGTACAATTTTGGTCTGTAGGCTTTATAGAGCTTCAACCGCCGCTGGTGATACTTTTAGTAATGATGTTGGTTTATTAGGAATGGATTTCCATTATGAAATTGACAGTATTGGAAGTCGTACTCCTTTTGTAAAATAATAAATAGATTATATGTTTTAGAAGGAAATGGGTGTAAAAATTTATAAATATCCTCAAAAACACATTAATGCCTTTCGTATTGAAAGGCATTTTTTTTTACTTATGATGCAAAACTAATTTATATTTTAGTCCAAAGTATTATGGTGTAACTTTGTTATATTTGTACAATGAATGAAAATTTAGACCCAACAAACAAAAGCTTTAATCCAGAAGAATTGGATCTCGAGAAAAAATTGAGACCATTATCTTTTGATGATTTTGCAGGTCAAGACCAAATACTCGAAAATCTTAAGGTTTTTGTTCAAGCGGCAAATCAACGAAACGAAGCGCTTGATCATACACTGTTTCACGGACCTCCGGGATTAGGGAAAACTACTTTGGCTAATATTCTTGCCAATGAACTACAAGTGGGCATCAAAATTACTTCTGGACCTGTTCTTGACAAACCTGGAGATTTAGCAGGTTTGTTGACCAATCTCGAAGAAAGAGATGTTTTGTTTATTGACGAAATCCACCGTTTGAGTCCAATTGTGGAAGAATATTTATATTCGGCAATGGAAGATTTCAAGATCGATATTATGATTGAATCGGGTCCAAATGCTAGAACTGTTCAGCTTAATTTGAATCCCTTTACATTAATTGGAGCCACAACACGTTCTGGTTTGCTGACTGCTCCAATGCGAGCTCGTTTTGGAATTTCTTCTCGCTTACAATATTACACCACCGAACTTTTAACAACAATTGTTGAACGTTCTGCCTCCATATTAAAAATGCCCATTTCTATGGAAGCCGCCATCGAAATTGCCGGACGAAGTAGAGGAACGCCACGTATTGCCAATGCTTTGTTGCGTCGTGTTCGTGATTTTGCTCAAATCAAAGGAAATGGAACAATCGATATCGAAATTGCTCGTTATGCCCTAAAAGCCTTAAATGTTGATGCGCACGGTTTAGACGAAATGGACAACAAAATCCTGAACACGATTATTGATAAATTCAAAGGTGGACCCGTAGGATTATCTACTTTAGCAACAGCCGTTTCCGAAAGTAGCGAAACCATCGAGGAAGTTTATGAACCCTTTTTAATTCAGGAAGGGTTTATAATGAGAACTCCAAGAGGTCGTGAGGTAACTGAAAAAGCATACAAGCACTTGGGTAAAGTAAAAATGAATGTGCAGGGAGGATTGTTTTAGATTTTTCGGTGTTTAAAATATGAATCAATCATATTTGTTGCTTATGTGATGAGATTTCTCCTTCGTCGAAATGACAAATTTCCAAGAAAAATTTTGCTGAGGATTTCCTCAAATATCAAAATATTTTAATCTTGATAGATGCCAACGAAAAATATTCTAAATTCATAAAATCCGAAGCCAAACGCCTCGGGTTTTTGTCTTGTGGCATTTCTAAAGCTGGCTTTCTCGAAGAAGATGCTCCTAGATTAGAAAATTATTTAAACAAACAAATGAACGGTCAAATGTCCTATATGGAAAACAATTTTGACAAACGTTTGAATCCAACTTTACTAGTTGATGGAGCTAAAAGTGTAGTTTCACTTTTATTAAATTATTATCCTTCCGAAGTTCAAAATCCAGATTCCTATAAAATATCAAAATATGCCTGCGGTCAAGATTATCATTCTGTCATCAAATATAAATTGAAAGAATTATTATTTTCGATTCAATCGAATATTGGCGAAGTTTCGGGTCGTGCTTTTGTCGATTCGGCTCCTGTTTTGGATAAAGCTTGGGCAGCCAAAAGTGGTTTGGGTTGGATTGGCAAAAACAGCAATTTATTGACCCAAAAAGTGGGTTCTTTCTATTTCATAGCCGAATTGATTATTGATTTAGAATTAGAATACGATAATGCCACGACAGATCATTGCGGCTCTTGCACCGCTTGTATCGATGCTTGTCCCACCGAAGCCATTGTTTCGCCTTATGTTGTGGATGGAAGCAAATGTATTTCCTATTTCACTATCGAACTTAAAGAAAATATTCCATTAGAAATGAAAGGCAAGTTCGATGATTGGGCTTTTGGTTGTGATATTTGTCAAGATGTTTGCCCTTGGAACCGATTTTCGAAATCCCATAATGAACCGCTTTTTAATCCCAATCCTGAAGTATTGTCAATGTCCAAAAAAGATTGGGAAGAAATCACCGAAGACACCTTTAATTATGTGTTTAAAAACTCTCCACTCAAAAGAGCAAAATATGCTGGAATTAAACGAAATATTGATTTCTTGAAAGAGTAGTTTCTTCCTATTAATAAAATTATTTTAGCAATCGGTTTTTTTAAAAACTGTAAAAGAATGTTGGTCAATTGGTTTTTTTTTCTAACTTTATCTTAAATTAAATTATTCTATTATGACTGTAAATCAAATTTTAGCCCAAAAAGGAAAAGAAGTATATTCAGTGCTGCCTTCAAATACTGTATATGAGGCATTGGTTCGTATGAATGAAAAAAATATTGGAGCAATTTTAGTATTAGAAGACCAAGTCTTGAAAGGAATTTTATCCGAAAGGGATTATGCTCGAAAAATTGCATTGAAACATAAAAGCTCGAAAGAAACATTTGTTCACGAAATTATGGCCAGCAATGTGATTACGATAAAGCCGGGAGACAAGTTGGAATACTGTATGGAATTAATGTACACCAAAAAAATTAGACATTTACCTGTAATAGAAAATGATAGCGTTATTGGAATAATTTCTATTGGTGATGTTGTGAAATCCATAATAGATTTGCAAAAAGAAACCATTCAATACTTAGATTCTTATATTAGCGGTGGAAAATCATAGATTTTTAACATAAAATAATAGAGATAGTTGCATTTTATGCGGCTATTTTTTTTAACATAACATTTGGTTTTTGTCAAAAATGAAGCCAATAAATGTATCCTAATTTGTTGCAAGTCTGCTATCTTTGTTATCAGAATTAAATATAACATAATGGATAAGAATAGCAAGCGATTAGAAGCATTACTTTATCATGCAAAACCAACACCTGGAAAAATTCAGGTTGTACCTACAAAAAAATACGCAACTCAAAGAGATCTTTCTCTAGCTTACTCACCGGGAGTTGCAGAGCCTTGTTTAGAAATAGCAAAGGACATCAACAATGTTTATAAATATACTGCAAAAGGAAATTTGGTTGCCGTAATATCAAACGGAACGGCAGTTTTAGGTCTTGGCGACATTGGTCCAGAAGCGTCAAAACCCGTAATGGAAGGAAAGGGATTGTTGTTTAAAATCTTCGCCGGAATTGATGTTTTCGATATTGAAGTGGGAACAAAAAACATAGAAGAATTTATACAAACCGTCAAAAATATTGCGCCAACCTTTGGCGGAATCAATCTTGAAGATATTAAAGCACCAGAATCTTTTGAAATAGAAAGAAGATTGGTCGAAGAATTGAATATTCCGGTCATGCACGACGATCAGCATGGAACCGCAATAATTTCATCGGCAGCATTATTGAACGCTGTAGAATTAGCGGGTAAAAAACCTGAGGATTTAAAAATGGTAGTTTCAGGAGCAGGATCAGCTGCTTTGGCTTGTGCTAACATGTATGTTTTGTTGGGGCTTAAAATAGAAAATATTTTAATGTTTAACAGCAAAGGCGTTTTAACAAAAGATAATTCGGCATTGTCGGAGTTGCAATTGCGCTATGCTACGGATAAGAAACCAATGAGTCTCGAAGAGGCAATGGTGGATGCAGACATTTTTCTAGGCTTGTCTTCAGGAGATATTTTGACCCCAAAAATGTTGTTGGGAATGGCCGATAACCCTATTGTTTTTGCCATGGCAAACCCAATTCCTGAAATTGATTATAATCTTGCAATCGCCACCCGAAAAGATATTATTATGGCTACAGGACGATCCGATCATCCTAATCAGGTCAATAATGTTCTTGGTTTTCCCTATATTTTTAGAGGAGCATTAGATGTTCGTGCTACAAAAATAAATGAAGAGATGAAAATGGCAGCTGTTCGAGCTCTCGCTGCTTTGGCCAAAGAACACGTTCCTGAACAAGTGAATGTAGCTTATGGCGCGACTAAATTAACTTTTGGTCGTGAATATATCATTCCGTCGCCTTTTGATCCAAGGTTAATTACCGTAGTTGCGCCCGCTGTGGCAAAAGCAGCAATGGAATCTGGTGTGGCGCAAAATCCAATTTTAGATTGGGAAAAATATGAGGGCGAACTTATGGATCGAATGGGTCATGATAATAAAATGGTTCGAATGATTATAAACAGAGCCAAAACAAATCCTAAAAGAATTGTATTCTCTGAAGCAGATCATATCGATGTGCTTAAAGCTGCGCAAGTGGTATATGAAGAAGGTATTGGATTCCCTATTTTGTTAGGAAAAAAAGACATTATTTTAGAATTGAAAAATGAACTAGGCTTTGATGCTGATGTTCCCATTATTGATCCGAAAACTACTGAAGAGGAAGAGAGAAGAAATAAATTTGCCACTGCCTATTGGAAAACCAGAGAAAGAAGAGGTATTTCGTTATTTGATGCGCAAAATTTAATGCGAGAAAGAAATTATTTCGCAGCTATGATGGTCAATCAAGGCGAAGCAGATGCATTATTGACAGGATATTCTAGAAGTTATCCTGCAGTAGTTAAACCAATGTTGCAACTTATTGGTAAAGCACCAGGCGTTTCTCTTGTAGCTACAACAAATATGATGATCACCAGTCGTGGTCCCATGTTTTTGTCTGACACAGCTATCAACACAAATCCAACTGCCGAAGAATTGGCAAAAATCGCAATCATGACAGCAAATGCCGCAAAAACTCTAGGAGTTTCGCCGGTAATTGCAATGATTTCTTTTTCGAATTTTGGATCCTCAGTAAGTGAAAGTCCATCTCGAGTAAGAGAAGCGGTCGAATATTTGCATAAAAATCATCCGGATATGATAATTGATGGCGAAATTCAAGCTGATTTTGCTTTAAATCCTGAAATGTTGAAAGCGAAATTCCCATTCTCTAAACTAGCAGGAAGAAATGTAAACACCCTAATTTTTCCGAATCTTGAATCGGCAAATATTACTTATAAACTTTTGAAAGAACTTAATAAAGTGGATTCAATTGGACCAATTATGTTGGGAATGGCAAAACCAATTCATATCTTTCAATTAGGTGCTAGTGTTGAAGAAATGGTAAATATGGCAGCAATTGCCGTGATTGACGCACAAGAATTGGAAAATGAAAGTGCAAAAAAGTAGAATAATTTTTACAATTTAATAGGACTTATATAAATTTTCATAAAATTTATATAAGTTTTGTTATATTTGGGGTCATTTAGAACATTTTATGATAGCACATTTACAAGGGAAACTAGTAGAAAAATCGCCAACTCAAATAATAATAGATTGCGGAGGAGTAGGTTATCATGTCAATATATCTTTGCATACGTATTCATTGCTTCCAGCTTCGGATACTATTAAATTGTTTACGCATCTTCAAATAAAAGAAGATTCCCATACTTTGTTTGGATTTATAGAAAAATCTGAAAGAGAGATATTTAGATTATTATTATCGGTTTCTGGAATTGGCGCAAGCATTGCCAGAACAATGTTGTCCTCTTTAGATCCGAAGCAAATTACAAATGCTATTGCATCAGGCGATGTGGTTACCATACAATCTATAAAAGGAATTGGCAGCAAAACCGCTCAACGAGTGATACTTGATTTGAAAGAGAAAGTACTAAAACTGTATGATTTAGACGAAGTTTCAATGTCGCAAAACAATACAAATAGAGATGAAGCGTTATCTGCTTTGGAAGTTTTAGGCTTTGTGCGAAAAGCTTCTGAAAGAATAGTCGAAAAAATAATTAAAGATGCTCCAGAAAGTTCCGTTGAATTTATAATCAAGCAAGCTTTAAAAAACTTATAAAAGTTGAAATTACACAATTTTAAAAAAGAAACAAACGTGTATAAAATTAGTGCGTTTTTAATGATTTTATTTTGTGGTCTTGTATCACAAGCCCAAGTAAATCCAGTAGCTAAGGATACAATTGATTCTGGATTTTCAACAGGAAAAATTGAACTTAAAGATCCGCCAAGCATAGTTAAAGCTTATTCCTATGATCCCGTTACCGAAATGTATGTTTTGTCTAAAACAATCGGTAATTTTCCAACAAATTACCCTTCTATTTTATCCCCAAAAGAATATGAAGATAGGGTAAGAAAAGAATCGATGCGCAACTATTTTAAGGATAAATTAGATGCAATTGATGGAAGAAAAGGAGAAAATGATCTAGCCAAGAAAGATTTATTGCCTCGTTATTATATAAAATCGGGACTTTTCGAAACTATTTTCGGAAGTAATACCATTGATATTAAGCCAACAGGATCTGTCGAAATGGATTTTGGCGCTCGTTATACAAAACAAGACAACCCTTCCTTTTCACCCAGAAACCGATCTTCATTATCTTTCGATTTTAATCAAAGAATTAGTATGAGTTTGATGGGAAAAGTGGGAACCCGACTCAATGTAAATATTAATTATGATACTCAGTCAACTTTTGCATTTCAAAATTTAATAAAGCTAGAATATACGCCAACCGACGATGATATTATTCAAAAAATTGAAGTTGGAAATGTGAGTATGCCTTTAAATAGTTCCTTAATAAAGGGAGCACAAAGCCTTTTTGGGGTGAAAACTAAATTGCAGTTTGGAAAAACAAGCATTACAGGTGTTTTCTCAGAACAAAAATCGCAGACCAAAACAGTAGTTGCCGAAGGTGGTGGAACAGTGCAAGACTATGAGATGTTTGCACTAGATTATGATAGTGACAGACACTTTTTCCTATCACAATATTTTAGAAATAAATATGATTCAGCCTTAAAAAACTATCCCTTTATTGATAGTAGAGTACAAATTTCTAGAATTGAAGTTTGGGTAACTAACAAACAAAATAGAGTCACAACGACCAATAATAATCTTAGAAACATCATTGCTATTCAGGATTTAGGTGAATCGCAGTTAACGGGTTTGCAAGATAGTGAAGTTGTGGTTTTAGATCCCTCCACAGGAATGTTTAATACCCCTGCTGACTCTCCTGCTGATAACACAAACAACGATTATGATCCAGCACAAATTAGTACAGGAACAGGATTGTTAAACAATAATATTCGTGAAATTGCCACTTCTGGTTCGGGTTTTAATAGACCTGTAAATGAAGGTGCCGATTATTCGAAACTGGAAAATGCTAGAAAATTGACGGCAAACGAATTTACGTTCAATCCTCAATTGGGATACATTTCGTTGCAACAACGATTGGCTAATGACGAGGTTCTTGCGGTAGCTTATCAATACACAATTGGAGACAAAGTTTACCAAGTAGGAGAATTTGGAAATGATGGAGTGGATGCGACGCTTGTAACAGGAACGACAGTTGCAGATCAAGCCATTATTTCGCAAAGTTTAGTTTTGAAAATGCTAAAAAGCAATTTGACAAATGTAAAAAATCCAGTTTGGAACTTGATGATGAAAAATATTTATCAAATTCCAGGAGCTTATCAGTTGAAACAAGAAAATTTTAGATTCAACATTCTGTATACTGATCCATCGCCAATAAATTATATTCAACCAGTGGCGGGGACTAATTTTCCATCAAATCCAACGGCAGGAAATGAAGTTGCAGAAACGCCTTTGTTGAAAGTATTCAATTTAGATAAATTAAATTTCAATAACGACCCTCAAGCAGGTGGTGATGGATTCTTCGATTTTATGCAAGGACTTACTATTGACACGCAAAACGGTCGAATTATATTTACTACCAAAGAGCCTTTTGGGGAATTATTGTTCTCAAAATTAGCTAATGGAGTAGGAGAAAATTACAAGGATGTGAATACCTATAATGCAAATCAAAAGAAATATGTGTTCCGAAACATGTATTCCAATACACAATCTGGAGCTTTGCAAGACAGCGACAAAAACAAATTCTTATTACGAGGAAAATATAAATCTACTGGTGGCGATGGAATTCCGATTGGAGCATTCAACGTACCAAGAGGATCGGTAGTGGTTACCGCTGGTGGAAGAGTTCTTGTTGAAGGTATCGATTACAGTGTCAATTATCAATTGGGAAGAGTTCAAATTCTTGATCCATCGCTTCAGGCTTCGAACACTCCAATTAGCGTTTCGTTAGAAAACAATTCTATTTTTGGACAACAAACCAAACGTTTTTTCGGACTTTATGTAGAGCATAAAATTTCTGATAAATTCCTACTGGGTGCGACTTTTTTGAAATTGACTGAGAAACCTTTTACCCAAAAATCTAGTTTTGGACAAGAAACGGTAAACAATAATATGTTTGGATTTAACGGTAATTATTCTTCCGAAATTCCATTTTTTACTCGATTAGTAAATAAATTACCCAATATGGATACGGATGCGCCTTCAAATCTTTCGGTAAGAGGAGAAATAGCATTTTTGCAACCCCAAGATCCAAAGGACAATGGTTTTCAAGGAGAATCTACCATTTATGTAGATGATTTTGAAGGTTCGCAATCTACCATTGATATGCGGTCTCCTTTTGCTTGGAAATTGTCATCAACGCCAACGAATGATGCTGAAAGTCCTTATAATTTTAATGCAACTGCAAATGATTTGAGTTATGGATTCAAAAGAGCCAAATTATCTTGGTACACTATTGACCCCGTTTTTTATACTTCAAAACCATCAGGAATTTCAAATGAAGATTTGTCGCTCAATACTACAAGAAGAATTTTTAGCGAAGAGTTGTATCCGCTAACGGATATTGCCCAAGGACAATCGCAAGTTATAAACACTTTGGATTTAACTTATTATCCAACAGAAAGAGGGATGTATAATAATTCTTTGAATGTTTCGAATAATCCTAAGGATAATTTTGGAGGAATTATGCGCGCCCTAAATTCGACAAATTTTGAACAAGGAAATGTCGAATACATTCAGTTTTGGGTTTTAGATCCTTATGTTGGAACCGGTGAAATGCCAAAAACCAATACAGGAAAATTATATTTCAATTTGGGTGAAATTTCCGAAGATATTTTGAAAGATGGAAGAAAACAATATGAAAACGGATTGGGTCCAGATCAAGTAAAAGTAAATCCACAGCCAGTTTGGGGTGATGTTCCGGCATCTCAATCCTTAATTTATGCTTTCGATGCCAATACAAGCAATCGAACAAAACAGGATTTAGGATTAGACGGTTTGGAAGATGGAAAAGAAGGAGCTGTATATACAAATTATGCCTCACAACCTGATCCAGCTGCGGATAATTACAAATATTATTTGAATGCAAGTGGCGGAATAGTTGATCGTTATCGAAACTATAATGGTGTTGAAGGAAACTCGGCTGTTGATATTAATGATACGAACAGAGCCGCGACTTCCGATCCTGATGTTGAAGACATCAACAAAGACAATACCATGAATACCATCAATGCTTATTATGAATATAGTGTTGATGTAAAACCGAACATGAGCGTAGGTCAAAATTATATTACTGACATTAGAAACACTCAGGTTACTATGGCCAATGGACAAGTAACCGAAGCAAGATGGCTACAGTTTAAAATCCCAGTTTCGCAGCCTGAAAATACAATTGGAAATATCTCTGATTTTAGGTCAATTCGGTTTATGAGAATGTTTATGACGGGTTTTAGTAGTGATGTTACCGTTCGTTTTGGATCTTTAGATTTAGTAAGAGGCGATTGGAGAAGGTATACAAACACATTGGATCCAAATGATCTAAATCCAGATGATGACAAAACAAATCTTGATGTATTGGCTGTAAATGTGCAAGAAAATAATGATAGATGTCCTATTAACTATATCGTTCCTCCAGGTGTGCAGCGCGAACAATTGTATAGCGCCAATTCCATTATTAATCAAAATGAGCAATCATTGTCACTAAGAGTTTCGGGAGATGGATTAGAACCACAAGATTCAAGAGGAGTTTTTAAAAACGTAAGTGTCGATATGCGACAATTTAAAAAACTGAAAATGTTTTTGCACGCGGAATCATTGCCAAACGAAATTGCGCTTCGAGATAATCAAATGATAGGTTTCATCCGCTTTGGAAATGATTTTACTCAGAATTTTTATCAAATTGAAATACCATTAAAAGTAACTTTGCCTTCCTCTACAACAGGAACAAATTGTGGCGCTTTGAGTGCCGAAGCAGTTTGGCCAATCGATAATGAAATTGATTTAACGCTGGCTTTATTGACTAAGTTAAAAATCCAAGCAATGAGTATTGATCCAAGCACCTTGCCAGCCGATGGAGTGTATTATCAAGATGAAGCTGATCTTGATCCTTCTTTGGCAGGTAAAGCCAATAAACTGCGATTGGGAATCAAAGGAAATCCTAATTTTGGATTAGTTCGAAATTTAATGATGGGAGTAAAAAGCAATGAAACGCATCAAGACATCAAAGGAGAAGTTTGGTTTGATGAACTTCGAGTGGCTGATATGGATAATAGTAGCGGTATGGCTGCTGTTTTGAATGTTGATACTAATTTTGCTGATTTTGCAACGATTTCGGCCACAGGTAGAAAAAGTACCATTGGTTTTGGAGGAATTGAAGAGGGACCAAACGAGAGAAACCGAGAAGATACGCAACAGTATAACATTGTAACAAATTTAAGTTTAGGAAAACTATTGCCTCCAAAATGGAAAATCAATTTGCCGTTTAATTATGCTGTTGGAGAAGAAATCATTACGCCTGAATATGATCCGTTTAATGCAGATATTAAACTGAAACAACTATTAGAAAACACTACCGATCAAGCTACAAAGGACAATATCAAAAGTAGAGCAATTGATTACACCAAAAGAAAAAGTATTAATTTTATTGGCGTAAGAAAGGAAAGAGGAGCGGAGCAAAAACAAAGAATTTATGATCCAGAAAACTTCACCTTCTCTCAATCTTATAATGAGGTAGAACATCACGATTTTGAAATCGAAAAATTTACAAATCAAGAATCTAATTCCTCAGTTGATTATGCTTTTAGCTTTCAGCCCAAACCAATTGAGCCTTTCAAAAAATCAAAATTCACAAAGAAAAGCAGCTATTATAAAGCATTAAGCGACTTCAACTTTAATTATTTGCCTACAAATATCAATTTTAATACGAATATAAACAGACAATACAATCGCCAACAATTTAGGCAAGTAGATGTTGCAGGTATTGGACTTGATCCAATGTACAGAAGAAATTATGCATTTAATTATAATTATGGATTTACCTATAATTTGACTAAAAATTTAAAATTTAATTACACAGCATCATCCACAAATATTGTAAAAAATTATATGAATGCCGATAACGTTCCCATCGATGATTTGACCATTTGGGATAGTTATTTAAACATTGGTGAAGCCAATCAGCACATGCAGCAATTGGTTATGAATTATGAAATTCCTATCAATAAGATACCTGTATTTAGCTTCGTAAAAGCAAATTATACTTACACAGGTGATTACAATTGGCAACGGGCATCACTAGCTTTGTCTGAAATTAATGTAGGTGGAACCACTTATGATTTAGGAAATACAATCCAAAATGCCATTTCTCATAATTTGAATGTCAATTTAAGTATGGACTTGTTTTATAAATATGTAGGATTGACAAAAAAATCACAAGTGAAAGCTGCACCAAAAGCAGCCGCTCCTAAACCAGGTGAAAAACTTGTAAATACAGCTGTTGCGCCTCCAAGGAACAACGATTTTGTTAATGGTTTAATTGGAATTTTAACCAGTGTTAAAAATATTCAGGCTAATTACACCAAGAACAGTGGAACAGTTTTGCCAGGATATACACCAGGTCTTGGTTTCTTTGGGACTTCAAGACCTACTATTGCATTTATTTTCGGAAGCCAGGACGATGTGAGATTTGAAGCGGCCAAAAATGGTTGGCTTACTAATTATCCAGACTATAACCAAAATTTCACACAGGTAAGCAACGAGGTATTTAAGTCTACCGTCAATTTAGATTTGTTACCAGATTTAAAAGTAGATTTGTCATTAGACAGATCGTATTCTGAGAATTTTTCAGAACAATATGACGTTACAAACGGAATTTATAATCCGAGATCACCATACAGTTATGGAATGTTTTCTATCTCTACTATTTTGATTAAAACTTCTTTTTCTGCGAGCGACGAAAACTCATCAGCAGCTTTTGATGATTTTAGAAGCAATAGACTTCCAATTGCCAATCGTCTTGCTATTCAGAGAGGAATTGATCTAGGCAATCCTGCCAATATTGATGCAAATGGTTTTCCAAAAGGATTTGGTAAAAACAATCAGGCAGTATTATTGCCAGCGTTTTTGGCAGCTTATTCGGGACAAAATGCCTCCAATGTGTCATTAGGAATTTTCAAAAGTTTTCCAGTGCCCAACTGGTCTATCAAGTACAATGGATTGATGCGTTTTGAATTCTTCAAAAAGAATTTCAAACGTTTCTCCTTGCAACAAAATTATAGAGCTTCCTATACCATAAATGCTTTTCGATCTAATTTTGAATTTGATAAAACACCAAACGGAGTTGATTTAAGCGGCAATTTTTATAACAAAACCATAATGTCCAACGTCAATTTAGTAGAGCAATTTAATCCTTTGCTTCGAATGGATTTTGAATTGAAAAATTCATTAAAACTCCTTACCGAAATCAAAAAAGACAGAGCGTTATCTATGAGTTTTGATAATAATTTATTGACCGAGGTAAAAGGGGTAGAATATATTGTAGGAATGGGGTATCGAATAAAAGACGTAGTTTTTTCTTCTCAACTTGCCGATAACCCTACAGGAATTATAAAAAGCGATGTAATTATAAAAGCTGATTTGTCTTATCGTAACAATAAAACTATCGTTCGATATTTAGACTATGACAACAATCAATTAGCAGGAGGACAAAATATTTGGTCATTGAAACTAACCGCTGATTATTCCTTTAGTAAAAATCTAACTGCAATTTTCTATTATGATCATGCTTTTTCGAAAGCCGTCATATCAACCTCTTTCCCGTTAACAAACATTCGATCTGGGTTTACACTCCGATATAATTTTGGGAATTAATTTTTCAAAATGGCCTCTATTTTTGAACAGAAGATTGCTACATTTGTCCCATAAAAAAACTAAAATTTATATTTAAAATGAACGTACCAGCAAATTTAAAATACACAAAAGACCACGAATGGGTTAGCATTGAAGGTGATGTTGCAACAGTAGGAATTACTCATTTTGCACAAAAAGAATTGGGCGATATTGTGTATGTAGAAGTTGAAACTTTAGACCAAACGCTAGATAAAGATGAAGTTTTTGGAACAGTGGAAGCTGTGAAAACAGTTTCAGATTTATTTCTTCCGCTTTCAGGCGAAATTGTTGAATTTAATGATGCCCTTGAAAGCAGTCCTGAAAGTGTAAACACTGATCCTTATGGCGCTGGCTGGATGATTAAAGTAAAAATAGCAAACCTAGCCGAAATTGATTCCCTTCTTTCTAGTGAGTCGTACAAAGAATTGATAGGTGCGTAAAACGATTTTTTTATTCTCCGCTTTATTTTGGACGGGTGTCATCTTATTTTTGTGTTTGATACAATCTAATGATATTCCGCAAGTAAATATTCCGAACTTAGACAAACTTATTCATGCTGTTTTTCATTTTGTATTTACAACGCTTTGGTTTTTGTATTTAAAGAAGAAAATGATGAATAGCACTTATTTTCGACTTTTAGGTATTGCATTTATTAGTTCCTTTTTATTTGGTGCTTCAATTGAATTAATGCAAAAATATTTTACAACAACACGAAGTGCGGACGTTTTTGATGTTTTGGCAAATCTAGCTGGAGCTTCTTTAGCAGTATTCACAATCCTTTTTTTAAATAAATGCAGCAGGTTAATAGATAAAATTTAATTCACAAATCAGTACAGCCATGAATATCAAGCAATATTTAGATTCGACTTATTTAAAAACGCCATCTCAAGCAGGACTTGGTGAAGCCGAAAATACAGTTATAGTCAAAGAATTTATTCAGGAAGCCATCGATGAGAGTTTTAAACTCATTATGATTCGCCCCAATATGGTTTCATTGGCAAGCCAAATGATTTCTGATGCCAATTCAGCTTTGCAAATAGGAACCGTAATCAATTTTCCAGAAGGAACAGCAGGAATAGAATCTAAACTTGCCGAAGCAACTCAAGCCATTCAAGACGGAGCAGATGACCTTGATTTTGTGTGTAATTATGAAGCTTTCAAAGAAGGAAAGGTTGATTTGGTTAAAGATGAAATCCTAAAAGGAACCCAGTTAGGTCTAGCTCATAACAAAGTGGTGAAGTGGATTATCGAAGTGGCAGCGCTGACCGACAAGCAAATTATGCAATTATCCGCTTTGATAAAAAACGTTATTATCACTAATTTTAAAGAAGAAGATTACGCTTCGGTTTTTGTAAAATCGTCTACAGGTTTTTATAAAACAGAAAATAATTTACCAAATGGAGCAACTGTTCCTGCTATAATAATCATGCTCGAAAATGCCTCTCCACTTCCAGTAAAAGCAGCTGGCGGAGTACGAACTTACGATGAAGCGGTCGAAATGATTCGATTGGGAGTAAAGCGAATTGGTACTTCTGGCGCTAAAGCAATTGCAAATGGGCAAAAAGCTTCCGGCGAATATTAAAATCGAAATTTAAATTATGAAAAAAGGATTGTTGATATTGCTTTCATTTCTTTGCGTTTCTGTTGCTTTTGCTCAAGATGGAAATGATAAAAAACAAATTGGTTTTTCTGCCGAACAATTTCCTGTTTTTTCAAATTGTGAAAATTTGAAGTCCAAAGAATTAGAAAAATGTTTCTACAACCAAGTTCAGGATTTTGTTTTCCAAAATTTTGTAGTTCCGGAAAATTTGGTTCAAAATAATTTTAAAGGCAATGTAAAAGTGCTGTTTGAAGTGGATAAAAATGGCGCATTCAAGGTTATTTATGTAAACGCCGTTGACGAGTTGTTAATTAAAGAAGCTAAAAGAGTTTTTGCTAAACTGCCAAAAATTAAACCGGCAACATACAACGGAAATCCTACGTATTCTCAATATAATATTACGATTGCAATACCATTGAAAACCACTGAGCAAATGACTTCAGAAACTTTAGTTGTTGCAGAAACTTCAAAACTAAATCCCAAAAAACTCACGGAATTGGATAGTATTGTAGCTAAAAAATTCAACAATCCACAGTACAATAGTCATTTGAATGTTCCTTTTTCGCACAGTTATTATGCGCATTTTGATGGTGCGATGAATCAAGTCGGAGCTAATAATCATACGGCTTCTAAACCATATACTTATGTTGAGGTTGCAAAGTATTATGACATAGCAAAAGAGAATGAAAAGCTACAGAAAAAAACAACCGGTTGGTGGGGAAGAAAGTTATTTAACGAAAACTTGGTCGAAATTCAAGGCGAAGACTATTGGTTTGTCATAAATCCTATTGTTGATTTGCAACTCGGAACATCATCTGGCAACAAACATGTCAATACATTTACAAATACACGCGGAATTAATTTGAGTGGAGGATTAGGTTCGCAACTGAATTTCACCACCACAATTTATGAAAGTCAGGGACGATTTGCTGATTATTATAATCGATATGCCGAATCAATAAAACCAGCAGGCGGAAATCCAGCTATTATTCCCGGAATTGGAATTGCAAAAGATTTTAAAACCGATGCTTTCGATTTTCCTTCGGCAGATGCTAATTTGACTTTTGCACCCTCAAAATTTATCGATTTGCAATTGGGTTACGGTCGGAATTTTATTGGCGATGGCTATCGTTCTTTATTCGAAAGTGATGCCGCAAGTCCGTATCCTTATTTTAAAATCAACACCAATTTTTGGAAAATAAAGTATACCAATACTTACATGTGGCTCAAAGATGTGCGTCCAGAAGTGACCCTTGAACGAACGTATGCGACTAAATTCATGGCGAATCACTATTTGAGTTGGAATATTTCTAATCGCTTGAATTTGGGGCTTTTTGAATCTGTGATTTGGACAGATACCAATAATCGTGGATTTGATATGTCTTTTGTCAATCCAATTATTTTTTACCGTTCAGTCGAATTTACATCATCGGCTAGAACAGGAAATGCAGTTTTGGGATTGAGTTCTAAATACAAATGGAACAATAATGTCACCCTCTATGGTCAATTTCTATTAGACGAATTTTCGCTTGGAGAAGTTAAAGACGTAAAAAATAGCTGGAAAAATAAATTCGCTTATCAAATAGGCGTGAAATATTTCAACGCGTTCAAAGTTGATAATTTATTGCTTCAATTGGAATACAACCATGTACGACCTTATGTGTATTCGCATAGCGATCCCATAACAAATTATGGACACAACAATCAAGATATCGGGCATCCTTGGGGTGGGAATTTTGAAGAACTTATTGCTATTGCTCGTTATCACAAAGGTAGATTGTATGCCGATGCAAAATTCACTTTTGGAACAAAGGGTTTGGATTTTGATACCGCTCAGGACAGTTATAATTACGGCGGAAATATCTATAAAGATTATGACTTAAATAGGCCTTATGACTCAGGAGTTACAGTAGGTCAAGGAAACAAAACCACTATTTTTATCACCGATTTACAAGCGGGTTATTTAGTAAACCCAATGACTAATTTGAAACTTTTTGGTAGTTTTATTTATAGAAACTTCAATCCAAATCAGAATACCACAACTGTCTTCAACGAAAGCACTACTTGGTTTTCATTAGGAATTCGTTCGGATGTGTTCAATTGGTATTTTGATTATTAGAAGTTGGTTATTTTAATTTAAAAGAAAAATACCATGTGATTTATCAATAATCATCCCTTTAGAAATGGATTCGAAATGGGTTGTTGAATTTTCGATACATTTTTAAAGAGATGAAATTGAAGTAGGTGGCTAATCTAAGGTAGAAAGCATTTTTGAGTTTGAATGCCGCTGTTTTTGTCGCCAACTTTTATAATATAAACACCTTGTTTAATTTGTTTAAGCGAAATTTCCTTTTCAACTTTTGAAGTTTCAAACACTTTTTGACCTAATAAATTATAGATTTTAATAGTTTTAATTTCATTTAAATTTTGGTTGTTTGTGAAATGTAATGTGTTTTCAGAAACATAAAAATTACTTTCTGTTGCGGTTTTGAATTTTTCTGCGTTTAAGGAGTTGTTCGTGAATAAACTTGAAATTTCTGAAGCAGAAAGGACAGCGCTGTACATTCGTATATCATCTAAAGTTCCCTTAAAATAACCGTTTTCGGGGTAATTGTAGCTCCCAAAATATTGATTAGTTCGAACCATTTTTTTAGGTGTAAATCCATTGAAAGTTCCAATTAGTTCAGCATTTTTGTAGGCTTTCATTAAACCAGTATCATCTACGGTACACGTTATCATAGTCCAGGCATTAAGAGTTAAAGGACTATTTGGATAGGTTGCAGTGTCATTACAATAAAACAGGTATTTTGTGCTTTCATCGAGTGTGTGAAACATTAAAGTGTTACTTGTGCTTTGATTTCCTATATAAATATTGTTGTTATTTTTTCCTAATGAAAGATCCATTATTAGTCCCCAATTAGTAAACGAGTCCCATTTGACCCATAGGTTAAAGCTCATTGGACCTCCATTTTCCCATGCGCCAATGTCAATATTATTATTCGCCCCATTGTAGTAATACGCACTATTTGGATTTCCAAATCTATCTTCTGTAAGTGTTGGTCCACTTACGGTTCCATGATGATTATTCCCACTTTCATCATTTGCATTGCCGTTAAAAGGGTAATAAGCCACGAGCTCTTTAGTTTCATATAATTTAACGTCGTCCCAGAACATTTTTGTGGTACCTGCATTTCCTGCAACAAGAATTATGTGTTTTGAAACTGAAGAATTCATGGGGAAAACAGTGGTTGCTCCATTTCCATCGTTACCAGAACTTAATACGTCATTAATATATACTTTATACGTATTAGCCGCTAGATTGTGTTGCATTTTAATGTGATACCAAGTATTTGGCAAATAATCCTGAATAATATAATTAGTTCCTCCAGGATAATGAGTCGCTACAATCTTCCCATTAATAAAAGAAAGGCGAGAAGTGTATGTTCCCCAAGTGCCAGTATCTAAATCACCTAATCCAATGGATCCAACATAATCCGATAATATTTTTTCAGGCAGTACCCAAGCTTCAAGAGTTACCAGATTGGGTATGTTAGATGGTATTTTGTAAATAGTAGAAGACCAGCCACCTACTCCTTCCATTTGAAAGGATTTAGTGCCATTTTGTACTGGATTATCTACTATTATCTGATTAGCATTACCTGAACCATTATATCTAATAATCCAAGCTGCGGGTAAAGATCCTAATACATCGGTTTCAAACGTGTCATTAACTATAAAAGTTTGAGCCGATAAAAGAGTTGTGAAAATTGTTGAAAGAAAAAATAATTTTGTTTTCATAGCCATAGTATTTTGTTAGAAATTAAATATGTTTTAACTAAAAAAAGTGTCTTAAAGTTACAACCTAAAAACACAATAAACAAGTAGAGTGGTTCTAAATTAAGATGTTAGCTCCTGTAAGTCGATGTATTAAATAACCCGTTAGGCGTACTTTTTGTTTTATAGCCAAAACGAAAACAATTAATGTTCCACAACTTCAATTGTGGGGAATTTAAGACGATCATTCTGATGTTTAAAAAAGGACAATTCTCAAAACCAAAACATTTTTTAAGAGCTATTCATTTCAAAATTTTTTTTATGAATTGTTTTTTGCCAAATCCCTTTCGATAAACTACTTTTGCAAAAGTTTTAAAAAATAAACAAACAATTTCATTGAGTACAATACCAAAAACTATTTCCATAAAATCGATTTATACTGATTTCAAAGCCATTACTAAAGCGGGTTTAGCAATTAGTGTTGTGTTTTCGTCCATTGCAGGATTTTTGCTTGGTGTTGCTGATTTTCGAAGTTTGCATTGGATTATTTTACTTAAATTAGCAATTGGCGGATATTGTATGGTAGGCGCATCGAATGCTTACAATCAAGTTATCGAAAAAGATTTGGATGCTTTGATGGACAGAACTAAAAATCGCCCTGTTCCTGCAGGAAGAATGTCTACTTTTTCTGCTTTAGTCGTTGCGAGTTTGCTTACCATAATAGGAATTACATTATTATATATGATCAA
>JBBQSZ010000011.1:0-58044 GCA_038234745.1 Flavobacteriales bacterium
ATAGTATTTTTTGGGAAGAAAGGAAAAACGATAATAACCAATGTTATGAGGATTATCTAAATTACAATGGAAACAATGTAATTAACAAAGATTGGACTATTGTAGTAGATAAGCCCATTGTTATTGAATCAAAAGTTTGGATTGGTTATGATGTTACCATATTAAAAGGAGTGACTATTGGTGAAGGAGCAGTAGTAGGAGCTAAAAGTGTTGTTACTAAAAATGTTGAACCTTGGACTGTAATTGCTGGTAATCCAGCAATTATTGTGAAATATTTGCCTGAATATAATAAACGAAAATGAACATAATAGTTAGTATTAAAAATAAATTATTTAAACGAAGCAGAAAGTCTGAGCTTGTATTTGATGAAAAATATTTTTTTGGTGATTTAAGCATTGTACTTAAAGGAAGTCATATGTTAAAGCACTATCAAAAATCATTTCCACTTTATGATCGATTCCTCCCTGTATTATGTAAAGATTTTGGAGGATTAATCATCGATGTTGGTGCTAATATTGGAGATACAAGCATAGCAATTTTTTCTAAAAACAATAAATCTTTTATAGTTGGAGTAGAGCCTGATAATGATTTTTTTAAAGAATGCGAGAATAATATTATTCGAAATAATTTAACGGATAGGTTTTTAGGATTCAAAAAATTCCTCACTACTAATAAAGGAAAATATTCTATTGAAAAAAGTGATAGCTTATCTACTGGTTCAATCTCAAGTAATACAAATGATATTGGAGAAATCAATTCAATGTCTTTTTCTGAAATGATGAATTTGATACCTGCAAAAATAAAAAGTAAATTTGATTTACTTAAAGTGGATACAGACGGTTTCGATTGGGATGTAATAAATTCCTTTTTGGAGTATACAAATGATTTAAAGATTAAACCAATCTTTGTCTTTTTTGAAATGCAAACCTATTTAAATAATAGTGGTGTTTTTGATAAAAATAGAGAAGCTACAATTGATAAATATCGGTTAGCTATAGAAGGATTGTTGCAAGCTGGATATAATAATTTCTGCCTTTTAGATAATTTTGGAACACCAATAAAAATTACAAAATCAATTAATGAAATTTTTGAGATTGAAGATTATATTAAAAGATCTCAAATTTATAATTCGCATTCAACTATTTATTATTTAGATGTTTTGGCTTTTTCTGATGAGGAGTTGCAATTAGTAAATGAATCAATATTGAATTTATATCAAAATAAATAAGGAATAATGAGAATACTATTAGATCCTCAGATATTTAATTTACAAAAATTTGGAGGTGTTTCAAGATATTATACAGAAGTTTTTTCTGTTCTTTCACTCAAAAGAAATGTGAATGTGTTAGTTCCATTGAATAATCAAACAAATGTTTATTTTAAGAAGAGCATTTTAAATTCATTCCAACACAAAATCTATTTTTCACTTATTAAAATTCTTAAAAAACTAAGGATAAATAAGAAAATAAGATTAGAAACTTTTAAAAGTAAATATGTTGCGTATGAAATAGGTAAAAAAGAATATGATGTTTTTATTCCAACTTATTACGACACTTATTTTCTAAAACATATAGCATTAAAACCTTTTGTTTTGACAGTATATGACATGATTCACGAACTTTTTCCTGAATATTTTATTCATGATAAATCGGTTGTTAAAAATAAATTATTATTAATGGAAAAAGCAACCAGAATAATTGCTGTTTCTGAAAACACCAAAAAAGATATTTTAAAAATATATCCTCATATTGATAAATCTAAAATAGATGTGGTTTATCACGGCTGTTCTATAAAAGTGGAAAATTTAATTGGCATTTTATTGCCAAAAAAGTATATACTTTTTGTTGGAACTAGAGAAATTTATAAAAACTTCCGATTTTTGGTCTATTCAATTGAAGCACTTTTAAAAAGTGAATCGGATTTATATCTGATTTGTGCAGGTTCAGGTAATTTTAATAAGGAGGAATCCGAATATATTTGTACTTTAGGATTGAAAGAAAAAATAATTCAAAAAGATTTTAAAGAAAATGAGTTAGGGTTTTTTTACAGCAATGCCAAGTGTTTCGTTTTTCCATCTTTGTATGAGGGTTTTGGAATACCTGTACTAGAATCAATGACCTGTGGTTGTCCTGTTGTTTTAGCAAAACATAGTTCTTTTCCCGAAGTTGCTGGTGATGCAGGTGTTTATTTTGAATTACATAATTCAAAAGATTTATGTAATAAAATAAAAAAATTAATTGAAAGCGATTCTTTACGAGAAGAATTTTCGATAAAAGGAATTGAACAGGCTAAAAAATTTAGTTGGGAAAAAGCTGCTAATGAGTGTTTAGAAGTTTACAGAAAATCTTGTAATATAATCGGAAATGAATAAAAAACTCTCCATCATCACCATTAACTACAACAACCTCGAAGGGCTTAAAAGAACCGTCGAGAGTGTGGTCAATCAAACTTGGCAAGAGTTTGAATACATTATTATTGATTTAAGAGTATTCAACAACACCACTAAATGGTTTTAAATCGCAAATAAGTATCAACGCATTGACGTTAATTTAGAGAAAAAGTATCAATGCGTTGCTGTTTTTAGTCTGTTTTTGTAAAAAAAATGATTGTAAATTTGAGCTAAAAAAGAATTTTAAACTTAATTTTACGGCAGAAGAGCAAAAAAGAATAGAAGAGTACTAATGGCAGAAACCCAAAATATAGAATACAAACAAAGTTGGAGAGACGAATATCTGAAATGGATATGCGGTTTTGCGAATGCCAGCGGTGGAAGTCTTTTTATTGGTAATGACGATACTGGAACTATAGTTGGATTGGCAGACTCTAAAAGACTTTTAGAAGAAATTCCAAACAAAGTAAGAGATGTATTAGGTATTTTGGTAGATGTAAATTTACTCCATTCAGAACTAGGAGATTGTATTGAAATAAGAGTTGAAGCCTATCCTTATCCCGTTAATTACAAAGGACAATACCATTATCGAACGGGGAGTACCAAACAGGAATTAAAAGGAGCAGCATTAGACAAATTCCTATTACAAAAAAAAGGAAAACGCTGGGATGGCGTTCCAGTTCCTAAAGTTTCAATAAAGGATTTAAAACAAGAAACAGTTGACTTTTTTCGCAAACGTGCCTTTAAGAGCCAACGAATCGAAGAGACCGTTTTGACGGATTCCAATGAGCATTTGCTTGAAAACTTACAACTAATAGAAAATGATTTCTTAAAGCGATCCGCTGTGCTTTTATTTCATTCTAATCCAGAAAAATTTATAACAGGCGCCTACATCAAAATTGGCTTTTTTGAAACCGATGACGACCTTAGATTTCAAGATGAAATACACGGCAATTTGTTGGAGCAAATTGAAAAAACAATGGATTTGCTTTTGACCAAATACATCAAAGCCATTATTAGCTATGAAGGAATAAATAGAGTTGAAAAACCGGAATATCCCAAAGCGGCTCTAAGAGAAGCTTTGCTCAATGCAATTGCACACAAAGACTATTCGGGCGGTGTTCCGATTCAAATAAGTGTTTACGCTGACAAAATTATTTTTTGGAACGAAGGACAATTACCCGAAAATTGGACAGTTAAAAACTTATTAGAGAAACACGCTTCTAGACCCTATAATCCCGATATTGCCAATGCATTATTCCGCTGTGGCTACATAGAATCCTGGGGACGAGGCACGCTAAAAATTATGAAAGAATGCCAACAAGCCGGTATTCCTGAGCCTGTTTTTAGGTATGAATCAAGTGATATATCGGTTGAGTTTAGAAAAGATATTTACAATCAAGAATATTTAAGTAACTTGAATTTAAACGAAAGGCTAATAAAGGCAATTTTGTTTGTAAAAGAAAAAGGGAAAATTACCAATAGAGAATATCAAGAAATTAATAGTACATCAGACAGAACGGCATCAAGAGATTTAGAAAACTTGGTTATACTAAATATTTTAAATAGAATTGGAGAAAAGAAAGGGGCTCATTACAAATTGAAATATGGCGGATATGGCGGATAAATGGCGGATAAATAGTTGTAGTTTAACATTGATAAGAGAAGGAGAAAAAATCAACAAAATATGTTTACCGATAAATGTCCGATAAATCCATTAAATGTCCGATAAATGTCCGATAAATAATTTTAGTTTATGGTTTTTAGAACACAGAAATGCTAATTTTGTTTGTAAAAAAATCACCAATAGAGAATATCAAGAAATTAATAGTACATCAGACAGAACAGCATCAAGAGATTTAGAGAACTTGGTTGCACTGAATATTCTAAATAGAATTGGAGAAAAGAAAAGAGTTTATTATCAATTGAAAATAGGCGAATATGGCGGATAAATAGTTGTAGTTTAACATTGATGAGAGAAGGAGAAAAAAAATCGTCAAAATACGTTTACCATTAAATGCCCTATAAATACTTAATTTCATTATATGAAATGAGCATAACGGAAATACGATGCAAACACCGATGAAGATAAATGCGACCCGAGAGCTTTGCTCGAACAGGCGAAGCAATTACATATTCCTTTAAAAACAAATATTATCTACATATGAAATGAGCATAACGGAAATGCGATGCAAACACCGATGAAGATAAATGCGACCCGAGAGCTTTGCTCGAACAGGCGAAGCAATTACATATGACCGATAAAAAACAATAAATATCAACATATGAATAAAAAAATTACCATCATCACCATCAACTACAACAACCTCGAAGGGCTGAAAAGAACCGTCGAAAGTGTGGTCAATCAAACTTGGCAGGAGTTTGAATACATTATTATTGATGGAGGTTCTACTGATGGTAGTGCGGAATATATTGAAAGTCAAAGCGACCATTTTGATTATTGGGTGAGTGAGAAAGATTCAGGTATTTATAATGCAATGAATAAAGGGATTAAAGTCGCTACTGGAGAGTATTTGTTGTTTTTAAATAGTGGGGATGAATTATATTCTAAAACTGTATTAAATGAAAATCATAATGAAATTCATACTCATGATTTAGTTTGTTTTGATATATGTCAAGTGTTTGAAAAAAGTACAAATATTCATAAATTCAAGGATGAAATTTCATACAATACTTTTTTGAATGGTACGATAGGTCATCCGACAACATTTATAAAAAAAGAATTATTTCAAAAATATGGTCTGTATGACGAGAATTTAAAAATAGTTTCCGATTGGAAATTCTTTTTTATGATTGTTGCTAAGTTTAATGTTTCCTATAGAAAAGTAAATACAACTCTTTCTAAATTTTATATGGATGGTATTAGCTCTATAAATGGATTAGAAGTAAATCGAGAACGGCAGATGGCACTGGATTCAGAATTTAGAGATTATAAAAGATTAGACGAACTTGAACAATTACTCTCCAATTTAAAGAAATCAAGAACTGTAAAATATTTAAATAAGTTAGGATTCTTGAAATATATAAAAAGATATAAATTATGAGGATGTTTCTGTACAAGCAAAAACGTAAAATAATCAAAAACATAGAGTTTATTCACTTTTTGATCAGGACTTATTACAATAATTACTTTAATCCTATTGTTCGTGAACAGAAGAAAAACCCAAAAAAAATTCCAATAATCATTATCAGTTTTAATCAATTATTCTACTTGAAACAATTAGTTGATTTTTTGAAAAAGCATCAATATTCAAACATCGTTATAATTGATAATAATTCTACTTATCCACCATTGCTTGACTATTTTGATTCTATTGAATCAAGTGTTACATTACATCGATTAAATGAAAATTTGGGTCATTTGGTTTTTTGGAAAAATAAAGAATTGTTTGAAAAGTATTCAAAAGGATATTATGTAGTTACAGACGCAGATATAGTACCTGTCGAAAATTGTCCGGATGATTTTTTGAAATATTTTATAAAAATTTTAAATAGTTATCCAAAAATTACAAAAGTTGGATTTAGTTTAAAAATTGATAACATTCCCGAATCGAATTTAAGTAAGAATAAAATAATTAAATGGGAAAAAAGATTCTGGGTGAAAATGGACAAAAAAGGAAACTATATTTCAGCAATTGATACAACATTTGCCTTATATCGACCAAGCAATGTGTTGTTTGATACAACTAATTTTTTTAACGCAATAAGAACAAACAGTCCGTACCAAGCACTTCATGGGGGCTGGTATTTAGATACTAATGCGCTGAATGATGAACAAAAATTTTATTTTAAAAACGCAAACGAATCAAGTTCTTGGAAAACAGACGAAAGCGGTAATGTAATTAGTGAAAAATATTCTTAAAGATAGTAAATGAAAGTTTCAATTATAATAATCAATTTTAATACAGATGCTTTAACGATTCAGGCAGTACAATCAGTTTTTCAGTATGGTTTGGAAGCGAATTTCGAAATTATTGTTGTTGATAATAATTCTACTGAAACAAAACTGGCTACTGTATTATCGTCTTATCCCAACACCTACTTTTATCAGTTAGATAAAAACATTGGTTTTGGGAATGCTAATAACTATGGTTATTCAAAATCCTGCGGAAAACATGTTTTTTTATTAAATTCAGACGCTTATTTAATCGATAAAAATACCTTCTCTACATTTGTTGATTATTTAAAAACCCATCCAGATGTAGCTTGTGTTGGTGGTAATTTGATCGATTTGAACCTTGAACCTAACATTTCGTATGGTAGTTTTTTAAGTGTTGAAAAAATGTTGCACGATTGTGGAATAAATAAAGTAACAAATGATTATTATATTCAGCATCTTGCGACATCAAGGGTATGTGCTTTTAAAGAGCCTACATCAGTTCCTTATTTAACGGCAGCTGCGGTAATGATAAAAAGAGAGGTAATAGAAAAGTATGGATTGTTTGATCCTCGATATTTTATGTATTTAGAAGATATGGACATGTGTTATCGGTATAAAAAAGAAGGATATTTAAGTGTGCTATTACCTTCTGTTAGGATGGTGCATATTGGAGGACAATCAGGATTAAATAATTTGAATTTTTCGAAATTTGTAAACTCAAAAATTCTCCGGAGTAAATATTTGTTTCTCCAAAATGTTACTAACTGGGTTACCGCAGTGGGATTGATACTATTAGCTAAAACTATTCCTTTTTATCGTCGATTAGTCGGAAAAATAATTAAGACATGAGTAAATCAAAAAAAATAGCCATGTATTGCAATACTTGGGATGCTGATGGAGGGGGAGGCATTGTATATATTTTGGCAATAGCAAAGATATTAGCGTCCAATGAATTTGATATAACCGTTTTTTTTAATGATTCAATTTCCCTACAACAATTATATAGCCGTTATGAAGCTAAAGATTTAAAAATTAAAACAGTAAAAAGAAGTCATTTTCCATTATTTTCTCAATTGATTTTTGCCATAAAGGAATGGCTGAATTTTGATATCGTTATTCAACAATCATTAACTTCTCCAAGAATTACTTTTATAAATAAATCTTATATTTTATGCGATTTTCCAATGGGTAAGCGGGAAACTCTTAGTGAAATAATTCGTTTTAAATTTTGGAAAAACACTATAGTTAATTCAGAGTATACCAAACATTGGGTAAAAAAGTATTGGAAACGTGATTCCTCTGTTTTTTATCCTTCGATAGAAATCCCGATTGATTTTAATCGTGTCAAAAACTTAGATATAGTTTGCGTTGGGAGGTTTAATAAAGGCAGAAGGTCGAAACGACAAGATGTGGTTATTTCTGTTTTTAAAGATTTGATTAAATTGGGATATAAAGATGTTAATCTTCATTTAATTGGATATGTTCAAGATGAAGATTATATCAAGGAATTGAAATATGCAACTTCGGGTTTTCCAGTTTTTTTTCACGAAAATTGTTCTTCCGATCTCAGAATCAGTTATTTAAATATTTCAGCTGTATTCATAAGTGCCTGTGGCTTTGAGAATAATGAAGAATCAGAGCCAATGCTTGTTGAACACTTTGGTATTTCTGTTATTGAAGCCATGTCTTATGGTTGTATTCCTATGGTAGTCGCTAAGGGAGGGCATTTGGAAACAGTTGATGATACCGTAAATGGTTATCATTGGTCAACAAAAGAGGAGTTAACAAAATTGTTAATTTCGCTATTTGATAATCCACAGTTGAGGGAAACATTAAGCAAAGCAGCTTTCTCAAAATCAATGGAATATTCGAGTGAAAAATTAGCGAAAAAAGTATTGAACGTTTTTAATAAACTTTAAATGTAGAAGCACTAGCTGAGTCATTAGACTTTTAAATGAAATTATTTACATTAATTATGAAAATTACAAAAAAGATAAGTCTTAAAATCAAAAAGATTCTTAATAAACTGCCATATATCAAGGTGTTATACAAGCAAAGTTTAAATTCGTGTTTTCCAAATGGACATTTTTACTCTCCAATAATTTCAATTGAAGAAGTAAAAAAAAGAGAAAATGAAATATGGAAAAATAGAGACACAGACGGAATTTTGGGAATCGATTTAAAAACAAAAGAACAAAAACAACTTGTTCGGGAATTAATAAAATATTATCAAGAACTTCCTTTTAAAATTGAAAAGCAGGCTAATATCAGATATCAATTTGAGAATGGGTCTTATTCTTACACTGATGGCTTAATGCTTTATTCAATGATTCGGCACTACCAACCTAAGAAAATTATCGAAGTTGGCTCTGGCTATTCTTCAATGGTTATGTTGGATACTAATGAATTGTTTTTTAACAATCAAATAGATTTGACATTTATTGATCCTTATCCGGAAAGATTGTATTCTTTAATGAAAGAATTAGATAAGGAAAAAACAACAATAATAGAAAAAGATGTTCAACTAATTCCATTGTCGGTTTTTGAAAAGCTAGAGGCAGGAGATATTTTATTTATAGATAGCACGCATGTATCTAAAACGGGAAGTGATGTAAATTATATCTTATTTGAAATTTTACCAGTTTTAAAAAGCGGGGTGTTAATTCATTTTCACGATGTTTTTTATCCTTTTGAATATCCAAAAGAATGGGTGTTTCAAGGAAGAAATTGGAATGAAGATTATATTTTAAAAGCCTTTTTGATGTATAATCAAAAGTTTGAAATAAAATTATTCTCAGAATATTTGCTTACGCATCATTCAGCTATTTTTGAAGCTATGCCAATAAGTTATAAAAACACTGGTGGTAATCTGTGGATCGAAAAAAAATAATTGCTTAAATTGCTATCTTTTAAAATTGAATGACACAAATAAATAAAATCCTTCTTTGTTTCGGCACCCGTCCCGAAGCCATAAAAATGGCACCACTGTATCACGAATTACGAAAAAGTAAATTGGAAGTAAAAGTTTGCGTGACAGCACAACACCGACAAATGCTAGATCAAGTTTTAGATTTCTTTGAAATAGTTCCCGATTACGATTTGAATTTGATGCAACCCAATCAGACTTTGAATGGCCTGAGTGCGAATATTTTGTCAAAAATGGATGCCGTACTTCATGAGGCAAAACCTGATTTGGTTTTGGTTCACGGCGACACGACCACTTCTTCGATGGCAGCTTTGGCAGCTTTTCAATTAGGAATTAAAGTAGGTCACGTAGAAGCAGGATTGCGAACGTATAACAAACAAGCTCCCTTTCCAGAAGAACTTAACAGGCAAATTACTAGTAGAATTGCTGATATTCATTTCACGCCGACAAAAGCCGCGACACAAAATTTAGTAAACGAGGGAATTGCCACAAAAGATATAATCGAAACAGGAAACACCGTAATCGATGCCCTGTTATGGACAGTGAATAAAATAACTAAAGCAGGCTACAGTCATCCTGAAATTGAAGAATTAAAAAATAAAATTCCGCTTAATAAAAAAATAGTTTTGGTCACAGGGCACCGCCGGGAAAGTTTTGGCGAAGGATTTGAAAATCTTTGCGAAGCCCTTTTAACAATCTCCAAACGAGACGATGTGTCGATAGTGTATCCCGTACATTTGAATCCCAATGTCAAGGATATAGTCTATGAAAAATTAGGTAATAAAGAAAATATTATTCTACTTGCACCAGCTTCCTATCCTGCTTTTGTGTGGCTGATGCAACAATCGTTTTTGATTGTAACCGATTCAGGAGGCATTCAAGAAGAAGCACCCTCATTAGGAAAACCTGTCGTTGTGACCAGAACCGTTTCTGAAAGACCCGAAGGAGTGACGGTAGGATTTTCGACTTTAGTAGGAACAGATATAGCTAAAATTATTTATATGATTGAAGATATATTGAATAATTTTAAAGGCTTCGATAAAAAACAAAATCCTTATGGGAAGGGAGATGCTAGTTTAAAAATAGCCAGTTATTTGGCTAAAAAAGGTGTCTTATAGAGTGTCAGAAATACAGAAAACTATAAAGTTAACCTAGTAGCGAGTAAACTCCTAGGCGTCTATTCGAGTGTATTATTGAAAAATGCGATAGCTTTTTTTAATAAAATGTATCGAGAATCTTAATGTTGTATGTTTCTCGATACAATTTTTAATAGTAAAGCTGTCGCATTACAATTAAAAACTACTCGAAATGACGGCAATAATTTTACTTAATGACTTCTACCATTAAACTAGCTCTTGACTGATGCAGCTTAGTCTAACAAGGGTTGTTTTAGAATAATATTTTTTACCTTTGGTTTAATTAAATTAAAATGAAAATACTCTTACTAGTCGATTCCATAAATATAGAGGATAGCAGTGGTTCTAAAGCCAATGTTGCATTAATTCATAACTTGGCAGAAGCAGGTTTTGAAGTTGTGGTCTATCATTATACTTTAAAAAACATTCAAATAGCAGGTGTTACTTGCTATGCTATTCCAGAAATTAAATTCAGTCCACTCTATTTTTTAAGCAGACTGCAACGGGTTTTGGCTCGAAAGCTACACTGGAACTTAATGCCTTTTTTAGAAAAACGATTTGGTTTTTCTTTTACCTTTTTTAATGATACAAATAGTATTGTAAAAGCAGTAAAGAAGCTAGATTTCCAGCCTGATTTAGTCTTAACGCTCAGCAAAGGAGCTAGTTTTAGACCGCATTATGCCATGCTAAAACTACCAGAATTACACTGTAAATGGATAGCTTATGTACACGATCCGTATCCATTTCATTTTTATCCAAGACCTTATACTTGGGTAGAACCAGGTTACGACAAAAAAGAAAAATTCTTTCAACAAGTTTCTGAAAAAGCAAAATACAGTGCGTTTCCAAGTCAATTGTTGCTGGAGTGGATGGGAAGTTATTTTCCTTATTTTCTAAAAACAGGAGTGGTAATTCCGCATCAAAATGGTAAATATAATTTGAAAAATGTTGATTTGCCAGATTATTTTGACGACAAAAAATTCAATCTTCTTCATGCTGGGAACCTAATGTCGCAACGTTCTCCTCAAAGGTTGATGGAAGGATTTCAATTGTTTTTAGTTAAAAACCCAGAAGCCAAAAAGGATTCTAAATTGCTCTTACTCGGTCCGGCATCTTGTCATTCTGAAATGATAGAAGACTTTCAAAAAAACTGTCCAGAACTCTATTTTCTTAACGGAAAAGTTCCATTTGAGAATGTTTACAATCTTCAAATGGCTGTTTCTGTAAATATAATTTTAGAATCTAAATCTGAAATTAGCCCTTTTCTGCCTGCTAAATTCCCGCATTGTGTAGAAGCCAATAAAGCGATTCTTTCATTAGCACCATACTATAGTGAGACTAGGAGATTGTTAGGGAATGAATATCCGTATTGGTCAGAAGTAGATGATGTTGAAAAAATAGCGTTAATTATTGAGGAAATGTATCAAATTTGGAAACAAAACCCTGGCAATTTGCTTTTGAATCGAAAAGATTTAGTAGACTATTTATCATCAGCTTATTTGAAAAATTTGATAATAGGTTTGTAAAATATCTAATTAAATATGTCGAATCCCACTTTCACCATTCTCATCACCACCAAAAACCGCAAAGCCGATTTAGCAATTACTTTGGGTAAAATCAAGTATTTGTTAGAGATAAAAGAGGTGGCTTGTATTATTTGTGATGATGGGTCAACTGATGGAACGGTTGCTTTTATTAAAAAGGAATATCCCGAAATTCAATTCATACAAAATACTAAAAGCCAAGGATTAATTTACAGTAGAAACCGTTTGATGCGTTTAGCTACAACAGATTATGCTATTTCACTAGACGATGATGCTCATTTTGTTACTGAAAACCCGTTAGAATCCATCCTTAATCATTTTGAAAAGAATGCTAATTGTGGTTTGGTGGGCTTGCGTGTTTTTTGGGGTTTGGAAGAACCCAAAATAATAGCTTCCAATACAAAAAACGAACGAGTGCAAGGATTTGTAGGCTGTGCTCACGTATGGCGTATGGCCGCATGGCGAGATATTCCCAATTATCCGGCTTGGTTTGTATTTTATGGAGAAGAGGATTTTGCAGCTTTTCAATTATTCAAAAAAGGATGGGAAATTCATTATGTACCTGAAGTATTAGTTCATCATCGAGTAGATGTAAAGGCTAGAAGAAATAATGCCGATTATGTTATTCGTTTGCGACGGTCACTGCGTTCAGGTTGGTATTTGTTTTTCTTGTTTTATCCTCTAAAATCAATTCCTCGAAAAATGGTGTATTCGATTTGGATACAATTCAAGCTGAAAGTCTTCAAAGGGGATTTGAAAGCTTTGCAAGCTATTGTTTTGGCGTTGCTAGATTTGGTTTGGAATATGCCTAGAATCCTGAAAAACAGCAACCGATTGACGATGAAAGAATATAAGGCATATCATGAACTGCCGGGAACTAAAATTTATTGGCAACCCGAAAAATAGATGTTATTAATTGAAAATCGTACTATTTGTTTTAAAGCATTTGCTTTAAGGTTGTTTATTAAGCATTTTTATGATGAAGTAATAGTAAGTCTAACAGGATTGAAAAAATAATAGAGATTAAATGATAATGAAAAAAAATAGATTACGGGAGCTTGACTTTTTGAGGGGTATTGCTATTTTACTCGTTTTATTGCGTCATAATTATCTTTTTGATTTTACTAGCAAAATGGGATGGATTGGAGTAGATCTTTTCTTTGTTTTGAGTGGGTTTTTGGTTTCAGGCTTGTTGTTTAAAGAGTATATAAAGTATGGAAACATTAAACCAGGTTTGTTTTTAATAAGAAGAGGGTTTAAAATTTATCCTATTTATTACTTAACCTATTTTTTATATTTAGCTCCTAAAATTGCAAAACACCAATTTGAATTAAAAGGTTTTCTAGCGGATTTCTTTTTTGTTCAGAATTATTTTTGGGGTTGGGGTTATGCCTATGTAGCAACTTGGTCATTGGCTGTTGAAGAGCACTTCTATTTTGGGTTTGCTGCTTTGCTTTTTTATGTTATAAAGAACAATGCTTTCCATTTTCAGGATAATGATAATTCAAATAAACTAGGTAAATTTGAAATAATGTTAATTGGTATAATGGTGTTTTGTCTCGTTTTGAGAATAATTAACAATGTTTATTTTCCTGAAAATGATCATAAAAATATTACCATGTCTCATTTAAGAATGGATTCTCTTTTGATGGGTGTTTTTATTTCTTATTTATTTTATTTTAAAAATAGATTCTTGACCCATTTTTTTATTAAAAATAAGGCATTGCTACTTGCTTTAGCAGCTGTATTAATTACATTTACTCCCTTTATTGATTTTGAAGAATCATTATTTGTGAGAACTTTTGGTTTTTCTTTTATTTATATATCATTTGGAATTTTATTGACCTATTTTTTGATTGATGAAAATATCAATCCAAAATTGGATCAACTATTTTCCAGAAAAGTTGTTGATGGTATTAGCAAAATAGGGTTTTCATCTTATTCTATATATATTATTCATGGATTTATAAGTTTTTGTATTTCTGTTATTTGTGTGTATGTTTTAAAGTGTGAAATAAACAGCTATTTAAATTTTATAATTTCCTTGATGGGTAGTGTTTATGCTGGTGTTTTTATGACTTCTTATATTGAAAAATATTTTTTGAATATTAGAGACAAATGGTATCCAAGTCGGATAAATTAATTCCATTTTAAATAAGGTTGAGTATAATTTGAAAACAGGAAAAATATAATTATTAAGATAACATTTTGGAATTGATAAATTAGGAAACTAGGCTTTTAAGTTTTAGTATTTTTAGAAATCAATTTGTTAATGTAGTTAATTGTATTCAATTGCTTTTGGAAACGATTGAAAATGTTGATATTTGAGTAATAAATCAGTGAGAATAATTTAGAGCTAATTAAGTGAAAAATTTCATAATTAAAATTAAAGCAAAGTTTTCTTCCCATCAAAAAGATAAAGTAAAAAGTATTATTAATAATTTTATGGCTTACTTTGTTTCTGATGACTTGACAGCTTTGGCTAAAGTTTATCGTTCGGATAAGTGGGGAAGACATTTTTATACGCCCCACTATCAGAGTCATTTTAAAAAATTCAGGTTCAAAAGAATCAATTTGTTAGAAATTGGTGTTGGGGGATATGAAAGTCCTTTTGCCGGAGGGAATTCACTTCGAATGTGGAAAAAATTTTTTCCATTTGGCAAAATTTTTTCTATTGATATTTATAATAAATCACCACAAGAAGAAAGAAGAATAAAAATCTTCGAAGGAAGTCAAGTTGATGAATTTTTTCTTGCTTCTATTTGTGATCAAACTGGAGCGTTTGATTTAATAATTGATGATGGAAGCCATATAAACGAGCACGTAATCAAATCGTTTGAGTTCTTATTCCCGAAACTAAAAATAGGAGGGATTTATGTAATAGAGGATACTCAAACTTCCTATTGGGAGCAATATGGAGGAACGTCAAAAAATCTTAATTGTGAAGGGACAATATATAACTATTTTAAATCTTTGATTGATTCTTTAAATCACCAAGAGTTTTTGATTTCAGGTTATAAAAAGTCATACTTCGACAAGCATATCATATCTATGCATTTTTATCACAATATGATTTTTATTTATAAAGGGCATAATGATGAACCATCTAATTATCTTGTTAATAATATGAAGAAAAATGGATAATTCTACTATTGCAGTACTCAGCACGGTTGTCAATAAAGAATTGTATCAAAAAAGTTCCCAATTGTTTCCTCAGAATATTCAAAAGTATTTTATTGACGGCGCAAATGGGATGCACGGTCTTGACAGTATTTTTTATATGATGCAAAAGCTGAAAGGCAAAGGTATTAAGTGGCTGATAATGGCTGATGAAGATGTCTTGTTTGAAAAACCTGAAACTGTTTTTGATATCATAGAACATATGGAATCAGAAAATTATACGGTTTGTGGTATTCGCGACGGTGGACTTATTTCGCATAGAAACTATAATCCTTACTTGATAAATACTTTTTTTTCGATAATAAATTTCAATGAAATTGAAGCTATTTGGAATAAAAAGGAAGTGCTAAAAAATCAATATAGTATCGAAAATGAATTTGAAGATGATATATCAAATTTAAAAGGAATGTATGATGCTTCGAGTATTTATGAACCTTATTATTGTTTTTATTTATGGTTGAGAAGAAACAATAAACAATTTCTTTTTTTGGATGCTAATCAACCTTTTAGAGACGATCAAATAACCAATGCAGTATATTTTAAAGATGAAGTACTTTTGTATCATACATGGTATGCACGATCATATGGTGTCAATAAAAAACATACAGACAGAATTAATAAAATATTAGAAATACTAAAATTTGAAAATAAAGAAATAGTGAAAACTATAGTTTTCAAACATAAAACTTTTTTTATAATCAAACACTTAAGAAAATTTCGGCAAAGAATTATAATGAGATTTCAAGTTATCCAAATGAGCATCGGTATTGAATAACTTTGTCTTATTTTAAGGAATACAAAGCGGATCGGCGACTCCTATCAAGTCGGAAATTAATTAGAAATACCAAAGAAAACTTATAATTGTGTTTTAAAAAAAAGTCAAAAACTTGTCACAGTTTATGAACAAAAATTTGTGTTTAGGAAAATTAATTTTAATTTTAACCATTATTAACGAGTAACTGTAATTACTCGAGGTCTTACGATAATTAATTTGCTCAAGAAAACGGGGTCCTACCAGTATTTTTTGAGCTTTTTTTATGCTTTAAAACGAGCAAAAAGCGCATATTTTATAAGAACTTTAGGATGTTTATTGCCTTTGAAATGGTGATATAAGGCGATTTTTTAGGCTAAAAATCGTCATTAAAGAAGCAAAAAAGAAGCTTTTCATCTATTTTTTTGTGTTTTTGTTCCACATCCAGAGTGTCAAGACGAAAAAATCATCTGGTCAAGACGGGATAAAAGTCTCGTCAAGAGGAGGCAAAAGTCTCGTCAGGACGATATGGAGGGTAATTTTGTTAAAAATCCAAAAAAAAGACCCCGAGTAGCTGTAACTACTCGAGGTCTTACAATAATCAGTTGCTACTGATTACGGGGTCCTACCCAGCTTTTTTGAATGATAAATCATTCAGCATAGAGCGCAAATTTTTTCCAGGTCGGAAAAGAATGCGACTCTTTTTAATGTTGGACGAAGAGATTTCAACTGCAGTGTCCTTTCCTTCGGAGCTAATGCCCACCTGAAAATTACCTAGCCTGCCTAGTTTAACAATTCGACCTTGCCCTAATTCTCCAATGATGTTGTGTTCTAACGAGAGTAACACAGCATAACAGTCCGTGGCAGTGACTGTACATTGGTAGGAAATTAGCTCTGCGAGCCTATCCAAATCGACATCGCCATCTGCAATGGCAGCGGCATAAAATTTTTCAGGAGCCAAAAGATCCTGAGGGTTCTTTCTAGGAAGAACTTTGTACTTAATAGCCATAATTTTACGGTATTAAATGAATAATAAAAATTTGTCTTAGTACACTCTTTTATTTGTGTCTAACTGACTTTTTCAAAGATAACATGCAATTATGATATTAAAAAGACGAACTTATTCACAATTGACTTGAGTTTTTAACAATTTTTTGCTTACATCTTTTCTTGTTTTCCTCTTTTGATATAAATATAATGAATTGATATTTAGCGTGTTGTAAATTTTGATTTAAGTTCGTCCTGACGAGTTAATAAAACGAAAAACTTTTTATTTAAAAAACAAAGACGATTGTCATATTTTGTTTTTTTTGTTATTTTGTTTTTAACAAAATCTAATACTTAAAAACGCGAGCTATTCAATAATTTTGTCAAAATTGATACTATAATTTTCCTCTAGGGATAGGTTAAAATGAGTATTTTTGTTTGAATAAAGTAAGATAATCTAGTATGTTCATAAAAACAGACACCCCATACATCATTGCCGAAATCGGTCAAGCGCACGAAGGCAGTTTAGGAATCCTACATTCCTATATTGATGCCATTGCCCCAACAGGAGTCAATGCCGTCAAGTTTCAAATGCATATAGCCGAAGCCGAAAGCAGCGAACACGAACCCTTCCGAGTGCAATTCTCTTTAGAGGACCAAAACCGATTTGATTATTGGAAGCGAATGGGTTTTTCTCTGGAACAATGGAAAGGAATCAAAAAACATTGTGTGGATGTGGGATTGGATTTCATTTGTTCTCCTTTCAGTAATTTGGCGGTAGATTGGCTGGAAGAAATTGGAGTAGATCAGTATAAAATTGGTTCGGGTGAAGTGACTAATTTTTTAATTTTAGAAAAAATTGCACAAACTGGAAAACCGGTAATTTTATCTTCTGGAATGAGTTCTTACGAAGAATTAGACCAAACTGTAGCTTTTTTAAAAGAAAGGAATATCAGTTTTTCTATTCTGCAATGCACTACTGCCTATCCAACCCAGCCAGAGCAATATGGATTGAATGTCATTCAGGAGTTGAAAAACAGGTATAATGTGCCAATAGGTTTTTCGGATCATTCGGCTCAAATAGGGACTTGCATTGCCGCAACTGCTCTTGGAGCTGAAATTTTAGAATTCCACATTGTTTTTGATAGAGAACTCTTTGGACCCGATTCAAAATCCTCTTTGACCATTGCGGAAACAAAGGATTTGGTCATTGCTGTTCGAAATATTGCCACAGCTTTAAATCATCCTATCGATAAAAATAATACAACTGCTTTTGCCGAACTCAAGCAAATTTTCGAAAAGTCCTTAGCAGTAAACAAAAATTTACCTAAAAATCACATCCTCACTTTTGAAGATTTAGAGTCCAAAAAACCCAAAGGATTCGGAATCGACGCTGCTCGTTTTCAGGAAATCATTGGAAAAACCCTGAATAAAGAATTAAAACAATGGGATTTTTTGAATGAGGAAGATTTGTTGTAAGAGTGTCAAACTAAGCCTGTCGTAGCGTTTGTTTGCTAGAGAGGTCTTCGACAGGTTTAGTCGGACAATAGTTAAGATAATTACAATTTGTAGCACAATGTCATGCTGAGCCTGTCGAAACATTTTTGTTTTTGGAAAACAATCTGTTTTGGAAAGGTCTTCCCTTCGATAAAAACTCAGGGCAGGCTAGCTCAGCCTGACATCGGTAGGAGAATTACAATTAGTTGCAAACTGTCATGCTGAGCCTGTCGAAGCATTTTTGTTTGTGAAAAACAATTTGTTTGAGAAAGGTCTTCAACAGGCTCAGTCGGACAATAGTTAAGAGAATTGCAATTAGAAGCACAATGTCATGCTGAGCCTGTCGAAGCATTTTTATTTTTGGAAAACAATTTGTTTGTGAAAGGACTTCGACAAGCTCAGTCTGACAATAGTAATAAAATTAAAATTAGTAGCATAATGTCACGCTGAGCCTGTCGAAGCGGTTTTGTTGAGGATCGTATAATAATCAAAAAGAAATATATGAAATTTTATTATGTTTATATCGTCAAGTGTTCTGACAATTCCTATTATACTGGAATGACAAATAGCATCGACAGAAGATTATTTGAACACAATTCGGGTAAAGATCCAGATTCCTATACTTGTGTTAGAAGACCAGTTGTGTTAGTTTGGTTCGAATCTTTTTCCGACCCTACTCAAGCAATTATGATTGAGAAAAAAATAAAAGGTTGGAGTAGGAGAAAAAAAGAAGCTTTAATAAATGAAGATTGGGATAAACTAGTTCAGTATTCAAAAAATTATACAGAGTTTGGGAAAAATGGTGATGGTCTTCCCTTCGATAAAAACTCAGGGCAGGCTGGATCAGACTGATAAATAGTTAAGATAATTACAATTAGTAGTACAAAGTCACTCAGAGGTTTTTTAAGCTTTTTTTTGTTGGAGTAGGTCTTCGACAAGCTCAGACTGACAACCGGTAGGTCATTTACAATTAGGAGTACAATGTCATGCTGAGCCTGTCGAAGCATTTTTGTTTGTGGGAAATGATTTGTTTGAGCAAGGACTTCGCCAAACTCAGACTGACAAATGGTTAGGAGAATTACAATTAGTAGCACAATGTCACTCAGAGGTTTTGAAAGCGTTTTTTGTTGGAGTAGGTCTTCCCTTCGATAAAAACTCAGGGCAGGCTAGCTCAGACTGACAAAAGTTAAGATAATTACAATTAGTAGCACAATGTCATGCTGAGCCTGTCGAAGCGCTTATGCTAAGTGAAAAATATCTTTCCCGCTTTCCTCTTTTTTCCCTACATTTAACCCAAGAATAAAACCTTAAAAATGCCAAAAAGAAAAATAGCGGTTGTCATCACAGCGCGTCCTTCTTACAGTAGAGTAAAAACCGTGTTGACGGCCATTCAAAAACATCCCAAATTAGAATTGCAATTGGTTGTTGCTGCCTCAGCTCTTTTAGACCGATACGGTTCGGCAGTCAATTATATTGAAAAGGATGGGTTTGCCATTGCAGCCAAAGTGTTTAATGTATTGGAAGGGGAGAATTTGACCGCTGCTGCAAAAACCACAGGAATTGGAATCTTAGAATTATCTACGGTTTTTGATAACCTTAAACCGGATATTGTGGTAACCGTTGCCGATCGATTTGAAACTATGGCAACAGCTATAGCGGCTTCGTATATGAACATTCCGTTGGCACACATTCAAGGAGGAGAAGTGACTGGAAATATTGACGAAAAAGTACGTCACGCCATTACAAAGTTATCCGATTATCATTTTGTAGCTTCCCAGAATGCCAAAGAAAGAGTGATTAAATTAGGCGAAAATCCAGATTTTGTTTTCAATACAGGCTGTCCTTCCATAGACATTGCATCAGAAATCAGTAAAATAGAAGGTTTGAATTTTGACCCCTATCAAAAATATGGAGGCGTTGGAGCGGAACCTGATTTATCGAACGGATATTTAGTAGTGATGCAACATCCTGTTACTACCGAATATCAAAATTCTAGAAAACATATAGAAGAAACGCTGAAAGCGGTACAGGAATTGAATCTACCAACCTTGTGGTTTTGGCCCAATGTAGATGCCGGTGCCGATGGAACTTCTACGGGAATTAGAGCGTTTAGAGAGCATCATGAATTGGAAAATGTTCATTTTTTCAAGAATATGGAAGGTGGAGATTTTTTGGTTTTATTAAACAATGCCCAAGCACTAATTGGAAATTCGAGTGTCGGAATTCGAGAATGTGCTTATTTGGGAGTTCCTGTGATTAATATCGGCTCCAGACAAAACAAACGCGATCGCGGCAATAATGTAGTGGATGTAGATTATAAAAAAGCCGAAATAATTCAAGCAGTTCATACTGTTTCCAGAAACGGAAAGTCCAAAACTTCTGCGGTGTATGGTGGGGGAAATGCGGGATCAGCGATAGCCGAATTATTAGTTGAAGTACCCTTGCAGTTTCATAAAACGATAATGTATTAATGAGAATCCTAGCTATAATCCCAGCACGTGGAGGTTCTAAAGGAGTTCCAGGCAAAAATAGTAAGCTGTTGGGAGATCAACCTTTAATTGCCTATTCCATTGAACAAGCTAAGGCTAGTAAGGCATTTGCTAAAATTATCGTTTCCACAGATGATGAAAGGATTGCCACAATGGCTCTTGGTTTTGGTGCGGAAGTTCCGTTTATCAGACCATCATCATTAGCCAGTGATACCGCTTCGAGTATTGATGTGGTGCAACACGCTATTGCTTTTTTAGCTACTAAAAATGAATTTTTTGATGCCATTTGTTTGCTGCAACCTACATCTCCTTTTCGGGAAAAGGGTTTTATACAAAAAGCGATTTCAGTTTTTTCCAGCACTGATTTAGACGCTTTGGTTTCCGTTTTGCCAGTGCCACATGAGTACAATCCACATTGGGTTTTTGAAGCAGATAATCAAGGATTGCTACAAATTGCAACAGGAGAAAAAGAAATTATCAAGCGAAGACAAGATTTGCCTCAAGCTTTTTTTAGAGATGGGTCGATTTATTTAACAAAAATTACAGCTATAAAAAACGTAACTTTCTATGGCGAAAAATTGGGTTACATAGAAAGTAATCCTGATTTATATGTCAATATTGATACGATGGAAGATTGGATAAAAGCAGAAAAAAAACTACCCAATTATTTAGCTTTAATGTAAATAACATAACCCTAAACCCACTGTCACCCTGAGCTTGTCGAAGGGACACAACTCATAACTTAAATCTATGTGCGGAATAGCAGGAATTTTAGGAACCCATCCTAAAAACGTTAAAACGATTCAGTTGATGCTCGAAGCCCAAAAACATCGTGGGCCAGATGCTATGAATATTTGGAACGATGATAAGGTAGTTATAGGGCACAATCGTTTGAGTATAATCGATTTGTCTGAACAGGCCAATCAGCCTATGATTAGTAATTGTGGTGATTATGTAATTGTTTTTAATGGTGAAATCTACAACTATCTCGAACTCAAAAAAGAATTAGCACACGAGTATAGGTTTACAACCACTTCTGATACCGAGGTTTTATTGGCAGCATTCATAAAATGGAATTCAAATTCTTTGGAGAAACTCAACGGAATGTTCAGTTTTGCTATTTGGAATAAAAAAGAAAACACTTTTTTTGCAGCTCGTGACCGCTTTGGCGTAAAGCCCTTTTATTATACTTTTTTCGAGAATCAGTTTTATTTTTCATCTGAAATAAAAACACTTTTTGCAGCAGGAATTCCTAAAATTAAGAATCAAAAAGTGTGGGCCAACTATTTTACTTTTGGAACATATGGATTGCCCAACGAAACTTTTTTTGAAGGCATTCAGCAATTAAGAGCAGGGCATTTTTTAGACATTAAGGTATCAAAAAACCTTGATTTTAGTAGTCTTAAACCCTTGATGTGGTATGATTTTCCCGAACGTATTTCAAAATTAAAGCAACTACCAAAAGAAGCATTAGAAGAACGGTACGAAGCCTTATTGATAGAGGCTATTAGACTTAGGCTTCGATCCGATGTCCCTTTGGGAATGAATATAAGCGGAGGTTTAGACTCCTCAGCATTAATCAATTTAGTACATCGCAATTTGCCTGCGCAAAAAAACATGGAAGCCTTTACTTTTTATTCGAATAATGAAAAATATGACGAATTGCCTTGGGTAAATGAATTGATGAAATCCACTCCTTATCCGCTCCACAAAGTACTTTTTGATTACACCCAGATTCCAGAATTAATTAAAAAAGTAAGTGATTATCAGGACGAACCTTTTGGTGGATTTCCTACTTTGGCCTACAGTTTATTGTTTCAATCGGCTAGAGAAAAAGGAATTAAAGTCATTCTGGATGGTCAAGGAATGGACGAAGCTTGGGCAGGTTATGATTATTACCACAACAAGAGCGATAGTGTGATTCAAGGCGTTACATCAAGTCCAGTACGACCAGAAGTTTTGGTGACTGAGTTTGGGAATTTAGCTGAAAGAGAAGTCTATGAACGACCTTTTGATAACGATTTACAGAATATGCAATACCGGGATTTATTTTACACCAAAATTCCAAGGGCCTTGCGTTTTAATGATCGAATTAGTATGATGCACAGCACCGAATTGCGAGAACCATTTTTGGATTATCGCTTGGTAGAATTGGCTTTCGCCCAAAGTTCAGAAATGAAATTTAAAAATAGACAAACGAAATGGCTGTTGCGGGATTTGGTCAAAGATTATTTGGGTGATACTGTTGCATTTGGCCCTAAAAGAGCGGTGCAAACACCACAAAGAGAATGGATTGCCCAAGAATTGAAACCTTATTTTTTTGAAAAAATTGAGCTATTTTCTAAAATGGATTTTGTAGATAGTAAACAAGTTCATACGATTTGGAAGGACTATTGTAACGGAAATCAGGATAATAGTTTTTATATTTGGCAGTGGGTGAATTTTGTAAGTCTTTCGGATTAAAAAAAAACAATTTAGAGATAACTAATGCTATTTAATTCTTTTTCTTTTTTATTATTTCTTCCTATTGTTTTTGCAATCTATTGGTGGGTCAATAAAAAGAATTTGCAGTTGCAAAATCTTTTATTGCTTTTGGCTAGTTATTTCTTTTATGCTTGTTGGGATTGGCGGTTTCTTTTTCTATTATTGTTTTCTACTGCTTTAGACTATTTTACGGGAATAAAAATGGCAGAAGCCAAAAATCAAGAAAGTAAAAAATTTTGGTTTTGGCTCAGTATTATCATAAATCTTGGGTTTTTAGGTGTTTTTAAATATTACAATTTTTTTGCCGATTCTTTTGCAGAAGCATTGTCTGGAGTAGGAATTCAAACTAATTTCTGGACGCTGAAAGTGATATTACCTGTCGGAATTTCCTTTTATACTTTTCATGGCTTATCTTATGTGATTGATATTTACAAAGGAAGAATACAACCCGAAAGAAACGTAGTTACCTATTCTCTTTTTGTGTCTTATTTTCCTTTATTGGTGGCTGGACCAATTGAAAGAGCTACACATTTATTGCCACAAATAAAGAAAAAAAGAGTTTTTGATTATAGTAAAGCCATTGATGGGGTACATCAAATTATTTGGGGATTATTTAAAAAAGTAGTGATTGCCGATAATTGTGCTTTGTATGCCAATGATATTTTTGACCACTATGAGTCTATGAATTCCTTGTCGTTGTTTTTAGGAGTTGTCTATTTTTCTTTTCAGATTTATGGAGATTTTAGCGGGTATTCCGATATTGCTATTGGAACTTCAAAATTATTCGGAATTGATTTGCTTCGTAATTTTAACTATCCTTATTTTTCTCGGGATATTGCCGAGTTTTGGCGCCGTTGGCATATTTCCTTGTCGTCTTGGTTTCGAGATTATCTGTATATTCCATTGGGAGGAAGTAGAGGTGGAATGATGATGAAAATTCGAAACACTTTTATTATCTTCTTGGTTAGTGGTTTTTGGCATGGAGCAAACTGGACATTTATAGTTTGGGGAGCTTTGCACGCTGTCTATTTTTTACCCCTTTTAATAACCCAAAAGAATAGACACCATTTAGAAACTGTTGCCAAAGGAAAATCGCTACCGACGGTCAAGGAATTGGCAAGTATGATTTTGACGTTTTGTTTCACTGCTTTGGCTTGGGTATTTTTCAGAGCCAAAACAGTTGTTGAAGCATTTGAGTATTTAAAAAATATGTTCCGTTTTAATTTTGATGGCGGAATTCAGTTTTTGGATTTTGAACGCTATTCAATAGAATTTATTTTGCCGCTATCTTTGTTCGTCGTTATGGAATGGCATTCTAGAGAACAAGAGCATCCCATCAAAGGGAAGTGGTTAGTAGTGAAAGCATTGGCAATACTAATAGGAATTTTGGTTTTGGGCATTTTTTCAAGTCCTACTGATTTTATTTATTTCCAGTTTTAGATGAAAAAATTTATTCAATATATATTTGGTGGTTTGATAGCAATACTGATGGTAATGACAGTATTAGATGTTGCGTATACCAAAGTTTATGAAACTTCTGATCCTCGAACTAAATTTCAATATTTGAGAAGTTTCAAAAACAAGAAAATTGATTATATTTTTATCGGGTCTTCAAGAGTAGAAAACGGAATTGTTCCTTCGATAATTCAAGATAAAACGGGCAAAACAGCTGTGAATTTTGGATTTCAAGCGGCTAAATTAGGAGATATTTACACCCTTTTACAATTGATTGGTGCATATAATATTCATTATGATAAGATTTTAATACAAGTAGATTATATTTACAACATTCCTGAAGGACATTCTAATATCTTTCAATACGAAATGACTCCTTTTATAAGAGAAAATAAGGTGACAAAACAGTATTCAGATATTTATGCAGAGCATCCTTTTGCGAATTATTATGTCCCTTTTTACAGATATTGTAATAATGATTTAAAAATTGGCTTTAGGGAGATTTTCGCTAATTTAATTAATAAGAAAACAAATGTAATCCTGAACAAAGGCTATATTGGAAGAAATGCAACATCAGATGAATTACAAGGAGCATTGCCAAATGTAATTTTAAATAAAAATGAAATGGTAGATAAGATTCAGTCTTTTGCAAAACAAAATAAGATGAAGGTACTATTCTACTGTGCTCCGTTTTGTAAATATAATAAAAATCAAAATTTCACATCAAAACTGAAAGTTAAAATTCCAGAATTACATGATTTTTCAAAGACATTAAATGATGATAAAATGTTTCTGGATTGTAATCATTTAAATGATGATGGTGCAAGACGATTTACTGAAATCATAACTAAAGAGTTGTTGACGAAATAACTTCAGCTCTGTCAGTTCCGATAGCTCGGGACTGACAGAGCTGAAAACTAGAAATAAAGTAAAATAAATGAAAAAACTAGGAATAGTAATTACCGATGGTGTAGGTTTTCGTAATTTTATGATGAGTAATTTTATGGAGGAAGCAGCAGCAAAGTTTGATGTGATAACCATTTATTCCGGTTTGCCAGCAAGCGCTTATCCAACGAACTTGAATTCAAAAATACAAATTCAAGAGTTGAATGTATTTAAAGAAGGCTATGCGACTTGGTTTTTCAGAAAATGGAAAGAAGTAGCCCATTTGCAACGAGGACGCGAATATTATGGAATGAAGGATAATAAAAAAATGAATTATCCCGGCAACAATTCTCCAACGGCTTTACTGATTAAATTAATTTACTTTGTGACCTATTTCTACAGTTCCAATCGCTTGATTCTTTTTGCAGAACGCCTTCAGTTTTTATCTTTTTCAAGAAATAAAATCACACGATCTTATATAGAACTGCTAAAGAAAGACCAACCGACGCATGTTTTCTTTACCCACCAAAGGCCATCCTTTTTAGCACCTTTTTTATATGCTGCTTTAAAATTAAAAATACCAGTAAGCTCATTTATTTTTAGTTGGGATAATTTGGCTTCCAAGGGGAGGATGTTGGGGACTTTTGAGTATTTTTTGGTCTGGAGTAATTTGATGAAAGAAGAACTACTTACTTTTTACCCGAATGTAAAAGAAGCCAAAGTAAAAGTAGTGGGAACCCCTCAATTCGAACCTTATGTAATGCCTAGTTACGAGTGTACATCGAAAGATTTTTATAAAAAGTTTAACTTGGATGCCAATAAAAAAACGATTTGCTTTAGTTGTGCGGATGCCAGTTTAGGAAAAAATGACCCTTTAATAATTGCAACTATAGCCGAAGCAATCCGAACCAATAAAATAAACCAACCTTCTCAGTTATTAGTACGTACCTCACCAGCCGAAGAGGCTACTCGGTTCAACGATATAAAAGAAGCCTTTCCTGAAATTAAGTGGAACACTCCAAAATGGGTTTCAACACGTGAAAATCATGCAGAAGCTTGGTCTCAAAGAGTGCCAAGCGAAGAAGACATAAAAGATTTGAGGGGTGTTTTAGAATTTTCAGATTTGAGTATTAATATGTGTTCAACAATGAGTCTGGATTTTATGTTGTTTGACAAACCGGTTATTAATACGGTTTTTGGCAATCTTGAAAATGGACTTTTTGACGATCAAAAATACCTCAACTATGTTCATTTTAGAAGAGTGGTCGAAAGTGGCGCAGTGGCAATTGCAAAAAACGAAACCGAGTTAATTCAAGCCATAAACCAGACACTAAATAATCCCAAAGAGCGAACCATACATAGGAAAGGAATGATAGATTTGCAAATAAGCAAACCATTACTGGGAACAAGTAAGCGAATTGCAGAAACCTTATCTAATTTTAATGACTAAATCTATAAAAATAGCTGTTCTCTGTAATTACGAACTTTTGCCTGAACGAGTAGGAGGTATGGATTATTTTTTCTGGCAATTTGATGCAAAGTGCAAAGAAAATAATATTCAAGTAGAATGGTTTTTTCCTAATAGTTCCAAACATGTTAGTTATTCCCATTTAAATATTCATTGTAGTACAACAGAAAATGTAGAAAATAATTTTTTAAAATTTTGTTTTCAAAACAGTCCAGAATACGATTATATTATCACCCATTTTATAGAATTATGTACTCCTTTTTTTAAAAAAGTAAAGCGATTGACCAAAGCTAAAATTATTGCCGTAGATCACAATCCAAGACCCTTGAACGGATATCCTTTTGGAAAGAAGCTAAAGAAAAAAGGTAAAGGGCTACTTTATTCAAAGTACATTGATACTTTTATAGGCGTTTCAGATTACACGGTAAAGGAGCTGATTAAAGATTTTGGTTCTCGAATAAAAAATAAAACGCAGGTTATTCACAACGGAATTGACTTAAACGATATTCAGGTAAGACAAAAGCGGAATTATACTAAACCAAGTTTTCTTACCGCATCCCATTTGCGGGAATCCAAAGGAATTCAAGATTTAATTCAGGCAGTTTATTTATTGCCAGAGGAAATAAAAAAAGAAATAGTAATTGATCTTTATGGAGATGGGCCTTATAGAAAACAATTAGAAGATCTGGTAGCTAGATTGGCCTTAGAAAGTTGTTTTCAATTTATGGGTAGTACCTCAAATCTTAAGTCCATTTATTGTGCGTATGATTATTTAATTCATCCTTCTTATGAAGAAACTTTTTGTTATGCTGTAGTTGAAGCTTTGGCAGCAAATACAGGAGTTATAACTACAAATGAAGGAGGAAATGTATTGGGAATTATTAGCCATTTGGATAATGGTTTTTTGTTTGAAGCAAAGAATATAAAGCAATTATCTTCTTTATTTACTCAAATTTGGATCGGAAATTTAGAAATAACCAAAGAGACTAGAATTGATATAGAAAAACGGTTTTCTTTAGAACAAATGGTTGATAATCACATAAAATTGTTACATTGAAAACAAACACAGCCCCAGTTTCGGCTCCCCTCTCCTTTGGAGAGGGGTTGGGGGAGAGGATTAAAATAGCTTTCCTTACTCCAGAATATCCACATCCCAGAACAGGAAGTTCTGGCGGAATTGGCACGAGTATTAAAAATTTAGCCAAAGGACTTTTAGTAGAAGGTTGTCAAGTTCGAGTATTGGTCTATGGACAAAAAGAAGAGGCTGTTTTTGATGATGAGGGTATTACAATACAACAAATCCAGAACGTAAAACTCAAAGGGATATCCTGGTTTTTGACCCGAAAAAAGCTAGAAAAAATCATCAATCAATTGTATGCTAACAATGAAATTGATTTGGTCGAAGCGCCTGATTGGACTGGGATTACTTCTTTTATTCAGCCTAAAAAATGCCCGATTGTTATAAAACTTCACGGTTCGGATACCTATTTTTGTCATTTGGATCCTCGTCGAGTAAAATGGAATAATAAATTCCACGAAAAAAGAGCACTCCAAAAAGCCGATGGCTTACTATCCGTAAGTCAATTTACTGCCGTTTTGACTAATGAAGTTTTTGGATTGCAAAAGGATTTTACTATTATTCCCAATGCCATAGATGTGGACTTGTTTAATAGCAATGACAATGACAAGAACACGACCAGAGGAGTTCCCCCTCCGGGGGCTACGGGGCTTTTGTATTTCGGTAGCCTAATCCGCAAAAAAGGATTGCTAGAATTGCCTCTCATTTTCAATGAAGTGGTTCGGAAAAATCCAAACGCCAAACTTATTTTGATTGGTAAAGATGTTTCTGATATAATTTCGGGTTCGAGTTCCACTTGGGCAATGATTCACTCGATGTTTACAGCAGCAGCCTTGCAAAATGTGAGTTATTTAGGCAGTGTTCCATATCATGAGATAAAAGAACATATAAAAGCCGCTAGCCTTTGTGTTTTTCCTACATTTGCCGAAGCCTTACCTGTGTCTTGGATCGAAGCGATGGCGTTGCAAAAACCAATCGTAGCTTCCAATATCGGTTGGGCAAAGGAAGTGATTACTGATGGAGTTGAGGGTTTTTTGGTTCACCCGGCAGCCCATAAACAGTATGCCGACAGAATTTTGGAATTGTTAGAAAATCCAAAATTGCAGGCTGATTTTGGACTGGCAGCTAGAAAAAAAGTAATAGAAAAATTCAGTATTTCAAAAGTGGCACAACAGAGTTTAGCATTTTATAAACAATTCTTATTGAAATGAAATTAAAAGAATATAAAACAAAGGTAGGAGAAGTTATTTTGTATTGTGGAAACCCTGATTTTAAGAAATTAGAAGTACTTTCTTTAGGAACTGGCGATATTTGGCATAGTTCTTTCGAACAAGGGTATAAAAATGCCTTTCCAGAATTAGTTTATCAAACGGCAGTTTTCTTTTGGTATCTGAATGATTTCGATAATCTTAGCGAATGTGTAAGTTGGAGAATTAACCCCAATTCGTTCGCCGTTCGAAAATCAGTTTGGGAAATTCTAAACGGTTTTGATAAGGAATATGATACAATCCAGATGCAAGCATTCGATTTCGGGTTTAATGCCCTGCGCAATTCTGGTGCAGTTACCCTATATGTAAAAGGTTTGTTTTCAAATATTACAGTAGAGACAATAAAGATTTCGCCAAGAGATCGCTATACTTTTTTCATTAAAAACTTCAAAATAGACCATGCATTATTTATGATTTATCGAATGGGTTTTTGGAAATGGAAAGAGTGGGATGCTTTTTTTTACGCTAAAAATAAATATAAAAAGTCCGCTCCAAAGCCAACGCTTTTGCCAAAAATTTTAAAAGAAATAGTTGAAAATCCTACGGTGAGTTACATTATTCCGACGATGTTTCGCCAAGACTATACCCTTCAATTGTTAGATGATTTAGCAAACCAAAACTATTTACCATCTCAAGTGGTTGTGGTTGATGCCACTCCCCAAGGCGACAGAGATGAGTCGCTGTATCAAGACAAAAATTATCCATTTGAATTGATTATTAAATGGCAAGAATCTAAAGGAAGTTGCCGGGCACGGAATGAAGCTATTGCATTATGCACTGGTGATTTTATTGTTTTTGGAGACGATGATATTCGAATTCCATCTGATTTTATTGAAAATCACATTCGGTTTTTGCAAACTAATAATTCTGGCGCTTGCAATGGATTAGACATTAGAGCCAGTCATCAGAAACAGGATCTAGACGATTTAGTAAAGAAACTAAAAACGATTGAAAATAAAAGATGGATTGCTGGGTGTACAGAGATGTTTAGCAATGCTAATTCTTGTGTAAAAAGAGAATTGGTAAGACAGTTGATAGGAAATGATGTCAATTTTGATGGGGGTTACGGCGAAGATGCTGATTTTGGAATGTCATTATCAAAAATAGGGGTTGCGGTTTTATACAATCCATTCTCAGTAAATTTACATCTAAAACCACCAACAGGTGGATATCGATTTTGGGGGCTTCAAAGTAAAATTACAGGTAAGAAAAGAAAATCTCAGCCGTGGGAATTAGATACTCCAGTAAAACGAGTGAAACCTGTTCCAAGTCCAACAGTAATGTATGGAATTCTAAAACATTATTCCTGCCAGCAAGTTACCGAATACAAGCACAAATATTTTTTTCTTTATCTTTTTAAAGGAAAAAAAATAAGTTTTTTATACCGATTAATTTGTATTCCTTATAAAAATATTAAATTTAAAAAATCTTTGTTTTATGCTCAAAAGCTTATGCATTTAGGAAAAAGAACCAATTAGTTTATGAAATTTAGTCTCATCATTTGCACCTATATGCGTCCTGAATCATTGTTGCAATTGTTGCAATCGGTTCAGGAGCAAACGGTATATCCTGACGAAATTTTGATTATTGATGGATCAACGAATCAAGAAACAGAAACTATTTTAAAGGAAAATCAATTTCAGAATTTGCATTATTTTGCTGTTACAGCAGAGCATCGTGGTTTGACCAAACAACGCAATTTTGGAATTGAGCGAGTAGGGGATACTATGGAAGTAGTTTGTTTTTTGGATGATGATATTGTTCTAGAAAGGGATTATTTTGAACGTTTGTTACAGACGTATCAAGTTCATCCAGATGCATTAGGAGTTGGGGGGTATATCATAAATGAATCAGAATGTAAGTTTGTAGGGAATGAATATCAACCCAATACGGAAGATTTTTATTTTGATGGATGGAAACGCAAAGACGGGAGTCGCTTTATTCTCAGAAAAAAACTTGGACTAGATAGTGATTGTCCTCCTGGGTTTTCGCCTTTGTTTTCTCATGGTCGAAGTGTAGGATTTCTACCTCCCTCTAGAAAAATATATGAGGTGGAACAATTAATGGGAGGCGTTTCTTCCTTTAGGAAATCGGTGTTCAAGGTCTTGAAATTTTCTCATTATTTTGAAGGCTATGGATTGTATGAAGATGCTGATTTTACTTTGAGAGTAGCCAAAATGGGTAAATTATATGTAAATACTGCTGCCCAGTTAAATCATTATCATGCTGCTTCCGGAAGACCGAATCAATACAAATACGGCAAAATGGTGGTCAGAAACGGTTGGTATGTATGGAGAGTCAAGAATCCAAAACCATCATTAAACGCAAAAATAAAATGGCATACAATCACAATATTGTTGACTTTAATACGATTTTCCAATACATTTACCTCAACCAAAAAGGAAGAAGCTTTTAGCGAAGGAATGGGAAGAACTATTGGTTGGTGGAGTTTGTGGATGAATAAACCTAAAGTAAAAAATTAAATGATTAACGTAACCAAAACTTTTTTTCCTTCCATAGAAGAATATCAGATCTTTGTTGAAAGGATTTGGAAAAATGAATGGATGACCAATCGAGGAGAATTAGTTTTGGAATTGGAAGAAAAACTGAAAACTTTTTTGCAAACCAATTCTATTCTTGTCACCAATAATGGAACGGTACCCATTCAAATAGCACTAAAATTATTGGGTAATGGTGGCGAAATAATTACGACTCCGTTCAGTTATGTAGCCACAACGGCTGCAATAGTTTGGGAAAATTGCACCCCAGTTTTTGTAGATATTCATCCCGATTATTTGACCATTGACGAATCAAAGATTGAAGCGGCAATTACTTCCAAAACAACAGCTATTTTAGCGACGCACGTTTTTGGGAATCCCTGTAATATCGAGATTATTGAACAAATTGCTCAGAAACACAACTTGAAAGTTATTTATGATGCAGCACATTGTTTTGGTGTGAATTACCTAGGAAAATCCATTTTTGAATATGGAAATGTGAGTACATGTAGTTTTCACGCTACTAAAATTTTTCATACCGGAGAGGGCGGCGCTCTTTTTTGCAAGGATAAGGAATTAATGCACCAATTATTTTATAGTCATAATTTTGGACACAATGGGCCTTTGGAATTTCATGGTTTGGGTATTAACGGGAAAATATCCGAATTGCAAGCAGCAATGGGATTGGCTGTTTTGCCTTATATGAAGTATATTGCAGTAGAGAGAAAAAAAGTGGTGGATACTTATAATCGTATTTTAAGTTTCAAAAAGTTAAGAAAAATGGAACTGAGAGCAACAACGGAATGGAATTACAGTTATTATCCTGTTATCTTTGAAAGCGAAATGCAGCTACTAGAAGTTCAGAAAAAGTTAAATGAGCATTCCATTTTTCCAAGAAGATATTTCTACCCTTCTTTGAATACCATTGAATATGCAAAAGGGCAGTCGATGCCAATTTCCGAAAGCATTGCATCTCGCATTTTGTGTTTACCTTTGTATGTTGGGTTAGAAGATAATGAATTAGAGCAAATTTGTGAAATCATAAATCAAACACGATGTTAATTATTGGAGCCAAAGGTTTTGCTAAAGAAGTTTTACAGGTTTTTATAGATCAAGGTTTTACGGGAAAAATAGCTTTTTACGATGATGTCAATATTGATGTTTTAGGATTTCTATTCGATCAATTTCCAATTTTAAAAAATGAGGATGAGGTTTTTGCCTTTTTTAAAGAGAATGGAAATGAATTTACTATTGGTATTGGCTCACCAGTTTTAAGATATAAACTGTATAAAAAGATTCTTAATTTAGGAGGCGTTTTTGTCTCTTCAATAAGTCCATTCGCTCAAATAGGTAGTTATGAGGTGAAAATTGGAGTTGGTTCCAATGTGCTTTCTCAAGCTATTTGTTCAAATTCCACTCAAATAGGAATTGGCTGTATTGTATATTATAATGTTGTAATCACACACGATTGTGTAGTGGACGATTTTGTGGAATTGGCTCCCAATGTTATACTTTTAGGAAGATCTAAAATAGGTTCTTTTTCTCAAATAGGAGCTAATGTAACAATTCTTCCAGATGTTAAAATTGGTGAAAATGTAATTGTTGGTGCAGGTTCTGTCGTTACCAAGGATGTTCCTGATAATAGGATAGTGGTTGGAGTTCCAGCCAAAATGATAAAAGTACTAGAACCTTTAACGGATATATAAATATGAAGTTATCTTTTGTAATTCCTGTATTTAGAAATGCGGGTTCAATTATTCCAACTTATGAAAAGGTACTGGCTCTGTTGGTTTCTTTACAGTTAGAAAAAGAGTTTGTTTTTGTTAATGATGGTTCCGATGATAATTCTATGGAAGAATTATTGGAATTGCATAAAAAAGATGCTAGTGTAAAAGTAATTTCATTCTCAAGAAATTTTGGACAAGTCCCTGCTATGATTGCTGGACTTAAAGAAGTATCAGGAGATGCCGTTGTATTAATGTCAGCCGATTTGCAAGAACCTATTGATCTTATCGGTGATATGATTGCCAAATGGAAGTCAGGAAATGAAATTGTAATCGGTCATAGAATGGATAGAGAAGATGGTTTTATAGCTAACAAAGCGTCCAAAGTCTTTTATAAAATGATGCGATATGTGAATCCGAAAATGCCAAAGGGAGGTTTTGATTTTATGCTCATCGATAAAAAAGCATTAGTTGTATTGAATCAAATTGATGAAAGAAATCGTTTTTTTCAAGGAGATATTCTTTGGTTGGGTTTTAATACAGCTTTTATTCCTTACACACGTTTAAAAAGAACGATCGGAAAATCGCAGTGGACATTGGCTAAAAAAATTAAATATTTTATAGATGGATTGTTGAATACTTCTTATATTCCTATTCGATTAATGTCGCTATTGGGAATTTGTTTTTCTTTCTTTGGCTTTCTATACGCTATTGTTATTGCCTACAATAGATTTATTCACAATACTCCTTTTACAGGCTGGGCTCCCATAATGATTCTTATCCTAATTATTGGGGGGCTGATTATGTTGATGCTTGGCATTATTGGAGAATATGTTTGGCGTACGTATGACGAAACTCGAAAAAGACCGCTGTATGTAATAAAGGATAAATTTATAAAAGACGATGAAGAAAATAATTGATATTGTTGCGAAACATCCTGTAAGCATTACAGCTTTGGTTTGTTTTGTGTTTTATTTTCTACCTTTTAAACCCAAACCTTTTGGTGATGGCGAATACCACGAAGGAACGCTTCAATTAATTGATTTTGTATTGAATGGATTTCAGGGTGCCGTTCGAGTGGACAAAGGATTGTTTACCTTGTTTTATTATTTTATTCCTTATGCAACGGTGTATTATTTCAAAAAACAAATGCTATTTTATTTAAGTGGTGTTGTTTTTAATAGTCTCATGCTTGGTTGGGGGATCCACTATTTGTTTAAAACGTTTGACTTCTTGCAGTTCTCTAATAAATCGAAATTTTGGGTAGTAGTGATTTTAAATTTGTTTCCTATCCAAGCCTATTATGCTATGGGAATATTGGCAGAAGCGGGCTCTTTTTTTGCAGTTTGTTTGATGGTTTATCTATGGGTAAAAATAAATACGGAGAATTTAAGTTCTAAAACAGATTATGGATTATTGGCATTTTCTTTAGCGATGCTTTTTGGTTTTAGACCCAATTTACTGCCTTTTGTACTGCTTTTTCTAATTTATATTCTAATCGTAAAAGCCAAATTCCAATACAAAATTACTTTTGCAGCTTCTCTTACTGTCTTTTTAGTCCTACTAACTTTTGCCGAAAAAAAGTTGAGTACAACTGATGGTGAATTCAAAAAAGAAGTGTTTAGAAAGCAAATACTGTGGTCCCGTTTCGAATTGCGAGACGAACCTTTCAACTGGTTGCCCCAACACGGTCGTGATGGATTTGAGTCTACCGATTATAGTCATAACTTGGAGAAAAGAAACGAATTAGATTTGATTTGCAATGCTAATAAACTTGACAAAACGGACTATTACATCAAGTGGGTGACGAATGATATTATCCATAATCCTGGACTTACCCTAAGACAATATGGTTTGAAATTCTTCCAATCCCAGAGTTTTATTATTTCGCCATTAATGAAATCCAACAAAAGTAATTGGATCAAGTGGGGTATCCATATTTTTATTAATAGCATCAATTATATCTTGATTTTCTTTTCAATAGCAGGGATCGTACGGATGCTTAAACAAAGAAAACACCAAATAGTAATGCCTTTTCTGTTGCTTTGGGGGTGGTCTTTAGTGTATGTTTTTATCTTTCATTCCGAACAGCGGTATCTGTTTCCGGTGCGCCCAGTGTTGGTGTTTTTATTTGGGTATTATTTGAATTATTATTGGAATAAAAAGTCACTTTCTAGTCCCAGTTAAAATGGAATTATTTAGATTTAAAAAATTGAATTTTGTTAGGATAGCTAGGTATGAACTCCTAGTTCCATAATCACAAACTAATAATCCCAAAACGTACTGTAATCTATTATAAATTAAAGCACGACGAAGAGCTAAATGACCAATCAATTTTAGATGTTTTCTGAGAAAAATTATAGAAGACTACTTTAGATCCATACTATTGTCATACTAGAAGAGTCAACATAATACGCTCTTTGACATTGAGGCTTCTCCAACCTAAAAGATGAAGAATAAAATAGGACGACTATAAAAAGGGCTACCCCTTATAAAAATCAGTTTTTTATCTTTTCCCTCAAATCCCAGAACCCAAGACCCAGAACCCAATACCAATTACGGCTAAACGGATGTTCTAATTTGTTGTACTGGATGAAATTTGAGGTCGAAAATAGTGTTCTGTAAATGGAGAGTACTTGAATAATTATTTTTGCTCTAGATTTAAAGTGTTTTTACTAATGTGAATCAAGGGTTAAAATGAAAGATTCATATTCAAGCTTTTAAATCTGACAGGTTTTCAAAACCTGTCAGATTTGTATTGAAAATCAAAAAGTTAAAGTTTCAACCCTTGATTCGCATTACTAATTTTTAAGTGCTAATAAATAAGAATCGAATCTGTGAGAATCCTTTAAATCTGTGACAAACAAAAAACGAATTTCACATAATTTTTTTAAAACCCTCACCCCATACCCAAAACGCACAACACCTAACCCTCTAACCTCGTCCTTCGTCCCTCACGCCTCCTGCCTTTTGCCATCTCGTACTTCCCACCTCTCAGCTCTAACTTCCTTCTTCTTACAACTCAACCCTTGTAAAGCGCCTCCCTTGAAGGGATTAAGGAGGCTATGTGCTGGGGGGCTTTTCCAAACCTACTTCAAAGTACAAACTGCTAACTTCCTTTTTCCTGACTTTTATAAATTGGAATAATTCTTCGACTAAAATAGACAGATTTATGGATGCTGTTGGATATCCCTTTAAAGGCGCAAAATGTTGGATGAATAGAGAAATTCTAGTGATACATAATGCAATACCAATTGAAGATGTAAAAATTGAAAATAGTGATGTTGGTAAAGTTATTTTTATTCAACAAGATAGACTGGTTGTAGTCTGCGGACAAGGTTTGTTGAAAATTGATGAGGCTGTTTTTGAGAATTCAAATGAAAGTATTTTTCCCTTAAAAAAACTTAGAAATAGATTCAAATAAAAACCCCTTTTAACAAACCCTAGCATACTGGAAAAGAATTAGGCTATATCGAAGATGCGGTCAAAAAGGGTAAGAATAAGGTCGTAATTAAGCAACTTCGTATTCTACTTTTGTCGGGTTCAAAGAAGATTTTGAGGCATTTAGTATTTCTATCCCCATTAAATTCCCAGCTTTTGAGTAATCTAAAATGATTCCTTTTTTGTCTTGATCTGACTCTTCGATGCTTTCGTCACTCAATTTGATATATAAAATATCGGTTTCTTTGTCGTATTTTACTTTCATAACATATCGTATTTATAAATTTTTGAGGTTCTATGCTCTGTTTTTATCACTACTGGATTTTTATCTGCTGCTACAAAAACTCTGTACAAATATTTAGCTATTACTTTTTGAAATATTTGCTGATTTTCTTCTTCATTGATAATGCTATCGGGATTATTCATTACTAAAGCTACAACTTGTTTCGAAATGTTGCGCAGCTCCATTTGTTCAAGACTATGATTAGAATAATGAAATTGCATTTTACTAAATTTAAAAAGCAATCAACTATACTATTTTTTTCCTTCTTGCAATTATTTTATAGTAATGATTAAGTGAACCTGAAAAAATCAAACCTGTAAAGTCCTCAGTTTTATTTTCCGTATGTATTAATCCTCATATTTTGTATTTTCTCGCTTTTTATAATTTCGTACATGAAAGCCAGATGGTATATGTTGGTCTTTATTGTTGCTATAGTTTTTTATAATGAATGCCATAAAACGAAAAAAATACCAAATAATTTTATTCTAATAAATTATTTGATATTAACTTTTTTTCGATATTTGGAATATATGGGCTTCTACATAAATTTATGGCGATTATATAAATATTTTTTGTGTAAGAAGGCAATAGATTGAATAGTAAGTAGATGTAAAATTTAATGTCGTATTTTAAACAATGGAAAAAATATTCATCATATAAGATAAGGCCGTATAAGCAAAACAGCAAAACTTAAATGACCTTAAATGCCTTATATGGTTCAAAAAATATGACATTATTTATTTCTCCTTACTTAATTCAAAAAACCTGAATATTTGGAGGCCTCTGAATTGGAATTATTTAGATTTAAAAAATTGGATTTTGTGGTCAACCTATATCATGGAAGTACAATCGTCTAACATCTGCCTTCCCATTTCTGCCTTCTCCTCCCTTACTCCCCCTTTGGGGATTGGGGGGCTACCTCTTCTCAACCCACTTCCACCACGTTCAAAACATTAAAAGCCCCATTGCGCAAAGAGTACTGCACTCCATTAACCTCTTGGAAGAACTCAATCAACAACAAATACATCCGTGTTCCCGTTCCTGTCAGAACACCTTCTGGAGTCAAAATGATGGTCGAAATAGTATTGTCCAACTCCAAAATGACGGCTGGACTATAACAACTATCATAAAGGCCCGTTTCAAAATCTACTGCCACAAAAGCACAACTAAAACTGACATGCGTTGCACCTTCTGGAATACCCAATTGCTCCAGCGGATTTAAATCGGGAATGCTCAAAATACCCGTGACCACATCCACAGAATAGGGGGTATGTAAAACAGAAGTTAGGGGCGATTGCACATTAAAATCAAACCCTTTCAATAATCGTTTCCCTTCCGAACTGTCCAATCCCAATCGAACCAAACGCTCGCCACGTACAGAGCTGTTGTCCAAATTCTTGATAGTATGCAGTAACTTGACCATGCGACTCGAAAGTTTAGAGTCCTTAGCCCGGTGCAAAAAAGGACCGATCGACTGCCGAATTGCTTTTCCTGATTTCGCGTTCATCGAAAACTCGCGAATGTTTTCCCGGGTACGAACAAAAGCGGAATCACTCATAATCCTTTTTTTGCTAACCCCGCTTTTGCCTTTAACCAAATAACCATCTACACTTTTGTAAAAGGTTAGCCCGTCAAAGCTGCCTTCAAACTTAATAATACCTGTTAATTTTCCCATAATTTTGGTGTTTTAAATAAATAATACCCCAAAAGTAAGTCGCCCTATTCGCCTTGGCAAGACATAGATACCGCCACAAAGGGAATCAACGTTTTTTTGGCATTTGTACCCATTAATACCGGCGGTAGCAAAATAAAATCTTTAAAACCAAAATTACCGTTTCTGGCGTTAGAATCACTTTTTACCAAATCGGCATTCAATCACTCCCTAATTTTCTCCCAACCTTTCCCGTACCTTTCCCGTACCTTTCCCGAACAAACTGCTAGAAAAAGGGGTATTAAACTAAAGCAACCAAAACAAGAAAATCGATATAAATAACAGTTGGTGTCTTTTGCGTGGTTAAGAAGCATCTTGTCCAGATCTTACACTAAGGAAATGCCAAAAACTTATTAACAAATGGAGTCCTTAATTTTAGTGCTGTTTAGCATCATTTAGCATTCGATGTTACCGGAGATTTTTTTCTTTCATTAATTTTAGTTGATTTTAGATGGTTTTGGAAGTAGTCAAAATCGTAGGTAAAAGGATTGTTAATAAGTAAAGTTTTTTCCTTTCGGATGGGTTTGTTAATTTTATAATCACAAAAGAAAACAAGTAGTACCCAATCTCAATTATGACAAGAATAGTAATGTATCCAAGCGACATAATTATCCTCACCGGTAAGAGTGAAAGTTATGCCCGTAAGGAGATTCAAAACCTGAAAAAAGCCTTCAATAAAAAACCACATCAAAAGGCAACCATTAAGGAATACTGCCAATACTACGGTTTTGATATAGACGAAGTCCTAAAAGTGTTATCTAAATTTGAATGCAAAAGAATAGCCTAATCATTCCAAGGATCAGCATCGAATGGAGTAAGTTCATCCATCTGAAATCAAGAATCGGTATTCAAGAATCGGCAATCATTTTTTCCTCAACTCCGCTTCTTCGCTTTAATCATCATTTCCAATTGATCCCAAAGTTCTTCGGGAATGGCTTCAAGAATATTGAATTCTCCCGCGCCTTTCAGCCATTCACCACCATCTATTACAATCACTTCACCATTAATGTAAGCAGAGAAATCAGAAACCAAATAAGCCGCTAGATTGGCTAATTCTTGGTGATTCCCCACTCTTTTCAAAGGTACTTTTTTTGCCATATCAAACTTCTCGGCAAGGTCGCCTGGCAATAATCGATCCCAAGCGCCTTGGGTAGGAAAAGGTCCCGGAGCAATAGCATTGGTGCGAATACCATATTTTGCCCATTCCACAGCAAGACTTCGTGTCATTGCCAAAACCCCTGCTTTGGCAGCAGCACTCGGCACCACGTATGCCGAACCGGTAAAAGCGTAAGTTGTAACAATGTTCAATACGGTGGAAGTCGTTTGTTGGGTTGCTATCCAATGTTTCCCAAAAGCAAGGGTGCAGTTTTTGGAGCCTTTCAAAACAATATCCAATACAGTATCAAACGCATTGGCGGATAATCTTTCGGTTGGGGAAATAAAATTTCCTGCTGCATTATTCAACAATACATCGACTTTTCCATAGGTTTTCAAAACTGCTTGCAACATATTTTCCACTTCTTCATAATGACGAACATCACATTGCACGGCTAAGCAACTGCCACCTGTTTCGGTTTCTAATTCCTTAGCGGTATGTTGCAGTTTTTCTAAATCACGGGACGATATGGCAACTTGCGCTCCCAGTTCCATAAAATAGCGGGTCATCGCTTTACCCAATCCACTTCCGCCACCGGTTACCACAATCACTTTGCCTTTCAAGGCGTCATCACGAAGCATTTTTGCTGAAAAATCCATAGTTGTCTCTTTATTTTGAAATGTAAATATAAGAAATTTAAACCTGACCCGTTTTCAAAACTTGTTAAACCTGAGAGGTTTCAAAAACCTGTCAGGTTTAATTACTCTCCTAAAAAGGTTTGCATAGAATAGCCCTTGCTTATATGTTGATGAACATATTTAAAGTTTTCCAAATCATCAAATAGGTATAGTACTTCTTTCCGTTTAAGTTTTGTTGTTTTGTCCGAAATACAAGTTATATAGGAGCTCCAAGGATATTCTATGGGATGTTCACAAATAGTATGATGGACAGGATTGTTATGAATATAGACAATTACGTTTTGAAAATAACTGTTGTTATCAATGGATTTTCTTCTAAAAGGTCTTTCAAAAAGAGAGCCGTGACGGTTGTATCTTTTGTTAATAGCTTTTGTGTAGGCATTAAATAAATTAGAAAAAGATTGAGAAGCAGGGATTTTCTTTTCGGAAGTAATTTCTTCGACTTCCTTAATTCTTACTACAAAATGAAAATGGTTGTTCATCAAACACCAAGCAAATGTTTCCGCTATAGGCGCAATGTGATAATCGTATAAATTAAGAAAATGTTCGTAATTGAGTTGTTCTTTAAAGAGCTTTTCTCCATTTATTCCACGATTATAAATGTGATAGTATTTGCCGATTTCAAGAGGCTCAATGTTTTGCATATTTATTTTCTTTTAAAAGTTGTCCTAAACCTGACAGGTTTTGGAAACCTGTCAGGTTTAAATGTCAGATTAAATTACCCCAACAATACCTCCAGCATTTTAATCGCTCCCTCACTAATTTTGGTTCCAGGCCCTAAAACGGCAACCACTCCAGCATCAAACAAAAATTGGTAATCTTGAACTGGAATCACACCGCCAACAACGACCATAATATCTTGGCGACCGTATTTTTTGAGTTCTTCAATGACTTGCGGAACTAGGGTTTTATGTCCAGCAGCGAGAGAAGAAACGCCAAGAATATGCACATCGTTTTCTATGGCTTGTTTGGCAGCTTCGGCTGGCGTTTGAAAAAGGGGGCCAATATCTACATCAAAACCCAAATCGGCATAGCCAGTAGCTACCACTTTTGCACCACGATCGTGTCCGTCTTGCCCCATTTTGGCTATCATAATTCTAGGGCGACGACCTTCTTTTTGGGCAAATTCGTCGGCAAGTTGTTTGGCTTTTTCAAAGCTTTTGTCGTCTTTTATTTCTTTACTATACACGCCGCTAAAGGATTTAATTTGTGCTTTGTATCTTCCGAAGACTACTTCCAAGGCATCACTGATTTCGCCCAAAGTAGCTCGGTTTCGCGCTGCTTCAATGGCAATTTCTAATAGATTTCCTTCTCCATTTTGGGCACAAAGGGTTAGTTTTTTGAGGAATTGTTGCACTTTTTCCGAATCTCGGGTTGCTTTAATTTTTTCTAACTGTTCGATTTGTTGCTTGCGAACCATTTGATTATCGACATCAAGAATTTGCAACGGGTCTTCTTTTTCCAATCGGTATTTGTTGACTCCCACAATAATATCTTGACTGCTATCAATTCGAGCTTGTTTTCGCGCAGCAGCTTCTTCGATGCGGAGTTTTGGAATTCCAGACTCGATGGCTTTGGTCATTCCGCCCAGTTCTTCGACTTCTTCGATAAGCTTCCAAGCCTTTTGAGCAATTTCATTGGTTAAACTTTCGACATAAAAACTGCCTGCCCAAGGATCGACTGTTTTCGTGATTTTAGTTTCTTCTTGTAAATAAATTTGAGTGTTACGGGCAATTCTAGCCGAAAAATCGGTTGGCAAAGCAATGGCTTCGTCCAAAGCATTGGTGTGCAAAGATTGTGTTCCGCCAAAGGCGGCAGCAGCAGCTTCGATAGTAGTTCGAGCCACATTATTAAAAGGATCTTGCAAAGTCAAACTCCAGCCCGATGTTTGACAATGCGTTCGTAAGGCTAATGATTTATCGTCTATAGGGTTGAATTGTTTGACCAATTTTGCCCAAATCATTCGAGCAGCTCGCATTTTGGCAATTTCCATAAAATGATTCATTCCGATGGCCCAGAAAAAGGAAAGGCGAGGAGCAAAGTCATCGATTTTCATGCCTGCTGCTAGTCCGGTTCGAATGTATTCCAAACCATCGGCAAGCGTGTAAGCTAACTCAATATCGGCGGTGGCTCCTGCTTCTTGCATATGATAACCTGAAATAGAAATGGAGTTGAATTTTGGCATTTTCTTACTCGAAAATTCAAAGATATCGGCAATGATTTTCATCGAAGGCGTCGGTGGATAGATGTACGTATTTCGAACCATAAACTCTTTCAGAATATCGTTTTGTATCGTTCCTGAAAGTTGCTCAGGCGACACGCCTTGTTCTTCGGCAGCGACAATATAAAAGGCCATAATAGGTAAAACGGCTCCGTTCATAGTCATAGAAACCGACATTTCACCTAGTGGAATTTGGTCAAACAACACCTTCATATCTTCCACTGAATCGATGGCAACACCTGCTTTTCCAACATCTCCAACCACGCGTTCGTGGTCGGAATCGTAGCCTCGGTGCGTTGGTAAATCAAAGGCTATCGAAAGTCCTTTTTGTCCTGCAGCAAGGTTTCTGCGATAGAAAGCATTGCTTTCTTCGGCGGTTGAAAATCCTGCATATTGGCGAATAGTCCAAGGTCGTCGCACATACATTGTGGCATAAGGACCCCTTAAATTGGGTGCAAAACCAGCTCCAAAACCAAGATGTTCGAGGGTTTCTATATCTTTTTCAGAATAGCTTGGTTTGATTTCGATGCCTTCGGCGGTGAGGAAATTTGCAGATTCCAGATTGATTGTTACAGAATTAGCACTGCTTCCTAATTTTATATGTTGGATATTTTTTCTCAATACGTAACTATTTGATGTTTAGTTTACTATCTCTTGATGAATGATAAATGGCTTTGATTACAATAGTGTTTTCATTGATAGTATGATGAATTAAATACGGAAATGTAGTTAACATTAGTATTCGAACATCGCTATATCTTAATTGAAAATGAAATGGATTCTTTCTTATAATTGCTAGACTTTCTTTAAATGAAAGATGAAATCTTTTAGCTAATTTTAAGTTTACATTTTTGTGCCAGGAGAAAGCTTTTCTAAAATCAATTTTAGCTTCTGTAACAATGACAATTTTATAATTCATTTTCAATTTCTTTTAAAAAATCGTCAATGTCTGTGGCACTTTCTGGATTTTTTAAATATTTTTCGGTCCGTTCTCTAACTTCATCTATTTGCCATTGCGGGATGCTATATTCAGCGGCTTTTGGCATAGTGATTACGTCTACCTCGCCAGCATTAAAATCATCTGGAAGCGTAATGTTTATTTTATGATTTTTCACTTTACAGTTTGTCTTATCGCTTCCATAGTTCTTTTTTATGATAGGTAAATGTAATTATTATTTTTGATAGTCTAATTTTTAAAAGCTATAAATAGTTTTTTAATTCGTTATAGTTAAAGCTTTTACGTATCATTTTTCAACAATTTTATACGTCCATTTTCTTCTTGTATAATTGGTATCTAGTCCTTCTATAATTCCAGCACCGATGGTCGTTCCAGAGCCAATCGCAAAAAGCATAAACGCCGAATCACTGCCTCCAGATGCTGCGATGACTGAAGCTCCAACTACCGCTAATCCTGAAACCAACACTATGGTTTTGACTGTTCCTAATACTTTAGGTTGTTTTTTAATGCTTTGAAGACTATCAATTTGTATAGTATGATTATTTACCATAAAATGAATGCTGTCTAAAATTTTAAGATTACCTACCCATTTTTTATGATCTAAAGTTCTTATTTTAATGCGTTCGTTTTCTACAAAAACTTTTTCTTTTCCGGATTGTATATTGGTTATTTGGACCGTTTTATTCTGGCAGAAAACAGTTAGCGAGAACAATAGAATAGCAACTAAATAGGTTGAATTTTTCATAATAGTCGATTGAAGTTAATTTTCTTCTTTGAGGCGATCTTGTTCTAATTTTTCGGCTAATCTTTTTTCGATTAGGGGCGAAATTAAGGTTTTTCGGGGCTTTATTTTCACGAATGGGAACAATTCTAAATTGTCTTTCATACGGTCTCTTTTGTCGGGAAATTTGTTGGTTCCGAGTAAGATTTCTTTACCAGAATCAAACAATTCCTGTTCTTTATCGGCACTTTCTTGAATTTTTCTTTTGATAATTCCGTCGTTGAGTTGTTTGAGAAAACCTCCGTTGGCTTCGATGTCTTTGAATAAAGTCAAGGATTTTTCGGCTAATTGATTAGTTAGACTTTCTATGTAATAACTTCCGTCGGCTGGATTATTGACTTTGTCAAAATAACTTTCGTGTTTCAGAACAAGCAATTGATTCCGCGCAAGTCTATCACCAAATTCATTGTCTTTATGGAACAAAGAATCATAAGGCAAATTAGAAATCGCATCTGCTCCGCCAAGAATGGCACTCATACATTCGGTTGTGGTACGCAACATATTGACATTGTAATCATAAATCGTTTTGTTACGCTTTGTAGGCGAAACCAAAATATGACAATCCCAGTTGTGGTTGTATTCTTTGGCAATCAAATTGAAAAGCAATCGCAAGGCTCTGAGTTTAGCAATTTCGAAAAAGTAATTGGTTCCTACCGAAACCTGAAAAACGATAGGTTGATTTGCGGTTTCTATTTTGTTGAAATACTCATTGGCTTGAGCCAAGCTATATGCAATTTGTTGCACCATATTGGCTCCCGCATTTTGGTATAAACCTGCATCAATACTAATTAATGAGATATTGGAAATAGTTTCTGAAAGGTTATTTAAAGTCTCAAAATTATTATTATTTTCTTTGGTTTCAAACCAATTGCCTTCTTTGGCTAAATGTCCAATAGGGTCAAGGTTACAGAATATTTTTGCATTTTTTTCTTTAGCTACAGCCTCTATTTTTTTTATAAAATCTATCGAAAGAAAACTGAGGTTGAAATAAATTGTAATGTTGTCTAAAGGAAGGTTTTGTAATAGTTTTGCCACATCTATTTTTTCGTCTTCGATGGTAAATCGAATACTTTCGGCACCACGATTGATGCTGTCGATAGCTCTAGCATTTGATTTTGCAAGATCGTGAACGAAGATATTTTGGCAAATCAGAAAAGGAATAGTTTTTGTTTTTATTCCCGAAGCTTGGACATATTCGTCACGATGATAAAAAGGTTTTACTTGGATGTCTTCGGGAGAATTCCAGATTAAAGTTTGGTTATAATCGGCACCATTGAGTTCGAACTGGATTTTTTGTTTCCATTGTTTGGAAGAAACTGGGGCGAAATCAAGGAATAAATTTTTCATTAGGCTTGTAGTTAAATCTTTAAATGAAGGACACTAAATTATTTAAATAAAATCTACTTTTTAACGTCTTTTTCAATGGTATCACCTTCAAATTCGATGATGTAAACATCTTCACTATCTTTTTTCATATAGTATTTTTCGCGAGCATATTTCTCGGTTTGGTCTGGGTTTTTGAGCTTCTTAATGTTCTCTTGATCTTTTTTGATTTCTTGCTGGTAATACTCTTTGTTTTGTTCGAGTTCATCAATTTGTTTGTCTAAAACACGATGACCAAAATAAGAGTAGTTATCTAAAAACAGCATCCAAATGATAAACAGCAACAATACCCAAATATATTTGTTGCTTAAAAATTTGAACCAAGATTTGTCTGTGTATGCGTTTGCCATTGGATATGCGATGTTTTTTTAGCCCCGAATAACTCTTTATTTCCACTTTAATTGGAGTTCAGTAAATTTCGTGTGAAACGTACAGCGGGAAATAGCTTCTTCCTTCGACAGGCTCAGGATGTAATTAGTGAATAAAATTACAAAAAAATTATAAGATTCGCTGATTTATTACCGCACGAACGACATCAATTGCCACAGTGTTGTATTTGTCATTTGGAATTATGATGTCTGCAAAAGCTTTTGTATTTTCTATAAACTGCTGATGCATTGGTTTTAGGGTAGTTTGGTATCGGTTTAAAACTTCTTCCATATCACGACCACGTTCTGCAATATCGCGTTTTAATCTTCGAATTAATCGTTCGTCCGAATCGGCGTGAACATATATTTTGATGTCAAATAAATCACGAAGTTCAGGATTGGAAAGGATCAGAATTCCCTCTACAATCATTACTTTTCTTGGATGGGTGACGATAGTGTCATCTGTTCTATTGTGAATTGCAAATGAATACACAGGCTGATTGATTGTTTTTCCAGCTTTAAGATCTTTGAGATGACTGACTAATAAGTCAAAATCGATCGCTCTCGGATGGTCAAAGTTAGTTTTGGAGCGTTCTTCATAGCTTTCGACAGTGGATTCTTTGTAATAGGAGTCTTGGGCAATAATTCCCACCTCGGTATGAGGTAATTCGTTCATTATCTGATGGACAACTGTCGTTTTTCCTGAGCCCGTTCCACCTGCAATTCCTATGATGAGCATAAATAATATTTTTATGTTAATGATAGAACAAAAATAGGGAATTAATATTTTAGATGGTCTAATTATTCTTTTATATACTCGATAAAACTAGCTGCAAAGATGGGAAGGACTTTCCAGCAACAGCAAATGCAGGAGAATTTATTGCTATTATTTTTTATTTATGCAGTGCTATTTATAAATCTGGGGGCGTAATAATCACAAACTAATTCCAAGTAAGAAGTCACATCATGGCACATAAGCTGGTAAAGTCTCAGGTATTTCCATTTTAGCAACCCCAATGCGATTATCCGCCATTCCATAATATACATCAATTCTATTAGGTTGTCCAATATCATCACGTCGATCTATTCCTGTTGGAAACACAACATTTCCAACTATTCCTATAGTTTCATCGGCGAGTTCAGGAGTCAAAACGGGCTCTTTAGAACGATAAATTATTTTTTCAGGTTCCTGTTCTGACAACACCATTACTCCAGCTGAATATGTATATTTTGGGTGTTCATCTGTAGATTGCGTATGTTTTTGAACACCATGGTACACCATCAGCCAACCATGTTTAGTCAAAATAGGAGGTGCACCTGCACCAATTTTTAAATTTTCCCACGGATATTTAGGAAAAGCTAAGCGGTAATGCGATGTGAATTCTGCACATTCCAAACAGGTTTCTTTCCCTTCTTTTAAGTTTAAATAGGAAATCCAGATACTTTCGCGGTGGGTATCTACCGCTCGATTTTCATCCAGTTTAACGGTTTCTTCAGGAATACTTTCTGGAAAAAGGGGACGATGCAGCATGGCAATCGATCTATGATTATGAAGGCTAGGCAAATCTGTGGGGAAAAAACTAGCATCTTTATCATCTACATTATTAAAATCTAAGGGTTTATAAAGAGTAAAACTAACTAAACCTAAACGTTCCCACATAAAAAGATCCTTGGATTTTGCCATTGCAATTCGAGGACCTTTCGGACCATAAGCGGTATAAGTCATAATATAATCCCCGATGGATTTTACAAAACTGATTCTTGGATCTTCGCAGCCACCTCCGCCATTAGGACGTTTTTCATAGTCTGCTTCTGGTTCTAATGCGATACCCAAACGCTCGACAGCTATTGGATCTCCCTCAGAATTAAATTTTATTCTTGCGATTCCTATTCGAGAATAATTATTTTTTCCTACCATTCTCGGAAAAATATATAGCTTCCCATCTGGACCGCGGGTTACTGCAGGATTCAGAACGCCTTCGATTTCATATTCGTTTCCTTCTTCGGGTTTCATTATCGTACAAATACGGTTTAATTGGAATGGAATCATTATTTTGATTTTAAATGGTTGTAACCGAACAAGCAATTTCGGGTTCTATAATTCTTTTAGTTTTGCCGGGATCTCTTGCTTGAATGCAATCTACACCCGTTTTTCTGGCAGAATAATCGTTGCGTTCTTCAAAAAGTGCAGCCCGTCCTTTTTCTCTTTTTTACAATAAAAGAGACGCCGAATCACTATCCAAAAACCAAAGAACTTTCCTGTCGTTCTGCTGAATTAATCGAGCTGGATATAATGAAATTTTGTCTTTTTTATCCTTCAAAACGTGACAAACGGCCTCTCCTTTTTCCTTTCCAAAAACTAAAAAAGCAATTTGTTTTGCCTGATTAATTAGAGGAGCTGTCATCGTAATTCGGTACCTATTTACTTCTTTCAAAAATACAGCTTTAATTGTAGGTTCGGTTTCTTCAAGAACAATAGTATTTGGAAAAAGTGACGCTGTATGTCCATTATCGCCTAAACCCAAAAGAACAAAGTCAAATAGGACTGCTTTTTCTCCAAAATGGGTGGTTATAGATTGTAAATATTTTTGAGCTGCCTCCTCTGGAGAATTTCTAGTATCTACTTTAAAAATGTGCGAATCTCTAATTTTCAAAGGTTCGAACAATGCTTTTGCAGCCATTTTAGAATTCCGTTGAGCATCATTTTCTGGAACAAACCGTTCATCGCCAAAGAAAAAATAGGTTTTGCTCCAGTCTATTTTATTTTTAAACTTTTCTGATGCCAACAATTCATAAAGATTTTTTGGTGAACTTCCGCCTGATAAAACAAAATTGAATTGTCCGCGAACTTTTATTGCTTCTTTCGACGAAACAACAATGGTTTCAGTCAAATCATGTAATAAAACTTTTTTGTCTTTGTATATTTTTAGCTCATTCATAATGCTATTTATTTTTCTCTGGAAGATTAAACCAATGATAGCCATCTTGAGCAATTAGCGCTTCAGCATTTTCTGGACCCCAAGAATCGGCAGGATAATTTGGGAAATCTGCTGTTTTACTATTTTTCCAAAAATCGAGCACAGGCATTAAAATTTCCCAAGCAGCTTCCACCTGATCTGCCCGCATAAAAAGTGTTTGATCTCCTGAAATAATATCTAACAAAAGTGTTTCATAAGCTTCTGGTGATTCGGATTTTGCAATACCAGAATAATCAAAAACCATATTCATTGTATTTAAATTCATTTCAAGACCAGGTGTTTTACTTTGTAATTGAAACCGAATGCCCATATCTGGCTGGATACTGATAATAAGACGATTTTTTTTGGGTGTATTTCCTTCATCGCAGTGAAAAATATTGTGCGGAACTTCTTTAAACTGAATGGTAATATGCGAAGCCGATTTAAACACTCTTTTCCCAGTTCGCAAATAGAACGGTACACCTTGCCAACGCCAATTATCAACATAAAGTTTTAGAGCAGCATAAGTTTCCGTGTTCGAGTTGCGATCAACGTTTTCTTCTTCTCTATAGCCAATAACCTTTTTTCCTTCAATCCATCCAGAACCATATTGACCTCTTGCTGACATCGTATCAATTTCGCCAGGAACAATTTTTCGCATCGCCTTCAAAATATCTACTTTTCGAGTTCGCACTTCGTCAGCCTCAAAGTTGATGGGCGGTTCCATCGCGACAATACACAGCAACTGTAATAAATGATTTTGAATCATATCGCGCAAAATTCCTGCTTGTTCAAAATACTTGCCTCGAGTGCCAATGCCAATTTGCTCGGTTACCGATATCTGAACATGTTCGATGTGATCTCTATTCCATAGCGGTTCCATAATCGAATTGGCAAAACGGAAAGCCATAATATTCTGAACCACTTCTTTACCCAAATAATGATCTATTCTATAAATCTGTTTTTCTTTGAAGATGGTTAGCAATTTTTCATTGAGCTCTTTTGCCGATTCGAGATCAATTCCAAAGGGTTTCTCTATAATAATGCGTGTAGTTTCTGGATTATTATCCAATTTAGCTAGAGAAATATTATGCGCAATGGTGTAAAAAAAATGGGGAGCTACAGCGCAGTAATACACTATCGAAGGGGTTTTATTCCATTCCTTTTTAAATTTTTCTATAAGTTGTCCAAACGGTTTAAACGTTGCTGCATCAGTAATATCCGCTGCTTGATGAAAGATATGTGAGGAGAATTTTGCCCAATCTTCTTGCTTTGATTTGCCCTTTCGGGAAAATTCATCCAATGAAGTATGTAATTCATCGATATATTCTCCATCAGTCATTTTAGTTGATGAAGTGCCGATGATTGCAAATTTTTCGGGCAACCAACCATCCAGAAAGAGATTGTAGAGAGCGGGCATTATTTTTCGTTTGGTTAAATCGCCTGTTCCACCGAAAATCAAAAAAATATTTGGATTTGGATTTTTATTTGATGTTTTCGCCATAATTGTACTGTGTTGGATAGTTTAATTGCTTTTTATTCTTTTATATTCTCCATTGTCCACTTCGTATGAAAGACGCCTTTGGTCGCTTTGAGTTCATAAGTATGCGAACCAAAATAATCGCGTTGTGCCTGAATCAGATTAGAAGGCATATTTTCACATCGAATAGTATCAAAGTACGCCAAAGCGGAAGAAAATGCGGGTAGTGCAATACCATTAAGCGTTCCGTCTGAAACAATAGTTCGTATGCCAGAAATACTTTTGGTAAGGTTTTTTCGAATAGAATCGTCTAAAAACAAATGTTTTAATTCAGAATTCTTATTATAGGCTTCAAAAATATCGTCTAAAAATCTAGATCGAATAATACATCCACCACGCCAAACTTTCGCAATTAAATCTAAATTCAATTCATATTTGAATTCTTCATTAGCCTGATCCAACAAGTGCATTCCTTGGGCGTAAGCAGAAACCATCGAGAAATAAAAAGCTTGTTCTAAATTGGTAATGTACTCAGCATCTTTTTCAGGAAACTTCATTTCGTTGGAATTTGGATACAATTTGGAAGTTGCGATTCGCAGTTCTTTGTATTGTGAAAGATCTCGCATGGCAACTGCAATATCGATTATTGGTGCTGGGAGGTGTAAATCCATTGCCGCTTGTGAAGTCCATTTTCCAGTTCCTTTAGCTTTTGCCTGATCACTAATATTATCTAGTAAGATTTCCTTTTCTCCTTCATTTCTAAAGGCAAAAATATCACGAGTAATATCTAAAAGATAGGATTGTAATCGACCTTCGTTCCACTTTGTGAAGACGTCGTGTATTTGTAAATTGTTATAGTTGAGTCTGTTATTTAATATCGTATAGGTTTCGGAAATGATCTGCATTATGGCATACTCAATTCCATTGTGTACCATTTTAACAAAATGTCCCGCTGAGCGCAATCCCATAAAAGCAACTGTAGGTTCGCCACCTACATTAGCAGCAATTTTCTTTAGGATCGGTTCAACAATTTCGTACGCTTTTTTATCTCCACCTGGCATCATACTAGGTCCTCTTCTGGCACCTTCTTCCCCTCCAGAAACTCCCATTCCGATAAAATGGTATCCTTTCTTTTCCAATTCTACATTTCTCCTTTCCGTATCGATAAAATGTGAATTTCCTCCATCAATAATAATATCGCCTTGGTCTAGAACTTTCAATAAATCTTCAATAACTGAATCTACAATTTGACCTGCTGGAACCAACATCATTACTATTCTCGGACTTGTTAGACTTTTTGCAAAAGCCTCTAAATCTGAAAAACCGTGTACGTTATCATTGTTTATATTGTTGAGACTTTCTACTTTATCCACATTATTATCGTATCCAGCGCAATGGTAGCCATGATCTGCAATATTTTGCAAAAGATTGGAACCCATAGTGCCAAGACCAATCATTCCGAAGGCATTTTTATTTTGAATTTCTTGTTTCATGACAGTATTCTTTTCTATTAAAATTTTCGAGACTATTTTTAATTATTTCAAATTTACCCAATCTTATGCAGTAAAAGCTGAAAAAATCTAGCATAATATTCTAATCCTGAATTTCAGTTTAAGCGTTTAGTGAAATTACATAAGTCGTCAATTCCGATTTTTATGTAGCTCAGCTTGGCAAGTACGGATGTTATATTACCAACTATCGAGCTGCATTTTTAATTCAAAGTCAAAAAACTAGTAATTTAGGGCTAATAAAATTAGATTATAATTTTTAATACAGTTAAGTTTTAAAGCTATCAAAAATAGGTCGATATATTTTTTAATCATTACACAATCTAAACTTTAGATTATATTATTTCTATCTTTTTGTATTTTTTGAAACGCGAATTGCGATTACTAATTTAGCAAAAAATCAAAGTTAAAAGAGTAACCTTAAAAAAATGGATAAAGATTTTATGATAGTGTTTAGAAGGTGAAAGCAATTGAAAACGGTTTTAAAGATAGCAAAATATCATAAATGATTAACAAAAGGCAATTAGTATCATCTAGGGCAAACGCATGAGTTTTAAAAAATAAAAAAGTTGACACAAATTACACGAATTAACACGAATTTGGATGCTGAAAAATTACACAAACGCAACAAACTAATGAAAATTTGTGTAATTAGATTTTTAAATAACTTGAATTAGTGATAATTCGTGTAATTCGTGTCTGAAAAAAACTGGTGCGTTTGCCCTGTTAGTATCATCTAGCAAGATTCCTAAATTGAAACAAATAAATTATCCATTAGCAGTAAAAATAACTTCAATTTTAATTCAACAAAAAACCCTTAAACAATTGACGTCTAAGGGCTTGTATTGTAGCGAGACCGAGATTTGAACTCGGGACCTCAGGGTTATGAATCCTGCGCTCTAACCGACTGAGCTATCTCGCCATTTTGAGATGAAAACCATCTCTGAATGCGGGTGCAAATATAAAAATTAAATTAGAGGTTGCAAACATATGTGTAATAAAAAAAAATATTTTTAAAAAACCTTTTTTATTGGCTTTATATTCTATAAATTTCCAAAAAAAAATAAAAACTGTACATGGACGCAAAAATACGTTACGAAATAGAGTTTCCCATAAATTCATCTCCCCAATTGTTATACCAATACATTTCAACACCATCAGGTTTGTCAGAATGGTTTGCGGATAATGTTAATTCTCGTGGCGAGTTTTTTACTTTTATTTGGAATGATTCCGAAGAAAAAGCGAGACTTTGTTCCAAAAAATCAGGCGAAAAAGTTAGATTCAAATGGGTTGATGATGCGAATAAAGACACCGAATACTTTTTTGAACTTAATATAATAGTGGACGAAATCACAAAAGATGTTTCCTTGATGGTAATTGATTTTGCTCATGCAGAAGAAGTTGAGGAGTCACGACTTTTATGGGAAAATCAAATTTCCGACCTTAAACACGTAATCGGATCTGTGTAGTCCTATGCTTTTTTCTAACTATATTTGTCACGCTTTTTTGGCGTGATTTTTTTTAAAACTATGATAAATTTTAACGGTTCTATAGTGTCTAATAATGATAATTTACTGACTAACAATCGCGCTTTTTTATACGGAGATGCCGTTTTTGAAACAGTAAAAATAGTAAATTCTAAAATTCTATTTTTAGAAGATCATTATTTTAGATTGATGTCTTCCATGCGAATTGTTCGAATGGAAATACCAATGAATTTCACCATGGAATTCCTCGAAGAACAGATTATAACTTTAGCGAATTTCAATAATATAGCTACTTCATCCCGCGCCAGAATTACCGTTTATCGAAATGATGGCGGCTATTATTTGCCAAAAAACAATTTGGTTTCTTTTTTAATTGCAGTAGAAGGGTTAGAGGATGTATCCTATTCAATCAATCAAAAAGAGTATGTCGTTGATTTATATACTGATTTTTATGTTACCAAACAGTTGCTTTCTTCTATAAAAACCACCAATAAATTGATAAATATTACGGCAAGTATTTATGCTAACGAAAACGATTTGGATAATTGTTTACTATTAAACGAAAGCAAAAATGTCATCGAAGCATTGCAAGGAAATCTATTTATGCTCAAAGGAAAGACCCTTGTCACACCACCAGTTTCCGATGGTTGTTTGAATGGTGTAATGCGAAAACAAATTTTGAATTTGGCAAAAACTATTGAAACTATAGAAGTTCTTGAAGAAAGCATTTCTCCGTTTGAACTTCAAAAAGCCGATGAATTGTTTGTTACCAATGTGATTAAAGGCATTCAACCCATTACAAAATACCGCAAAAAAGACTTCAAGACAGATTTTGCTACTCTTCTTTTGCGGAAATTAAACGAAATTATTGATAGAAATTAATTTAAAGTAGGATTTTCGGGTGCGTTGACCCAAATTAGATATTCTCCACCCAACTCCATAATTTGTTTTTTCCAGAAGTGAGAGGCCGATTTTCCAATTATTTTATTTTCATAATTGTTTTTTGCGATAATCCATGAAGATTCTGCCATCTCAGTTTCTAACTGGTCTTCTCCCCATCCTGTATAACCTAAAAAGAATCGAATATTATTTTTGGTTATTTCGCCACTATTGATGAGTTTCTTAGTAGTTTCATATTCGCCTCCCCAATAAATACCATTTGATATTTCTATGCTGTTTGGAATCAATTCGGGAACGTTGTGTATGAAATAAAGATTGTCCTGCTCCACCGGTCCACCATTATAGATTTTGAAGGTTGCGTCAATGTCAGGAACTAAATCATTGATAGTGTATTTCAAGGGTTTGTTTATAATAAAACCCACAGATCCTTTCTTGTCGTGATCAGCCAATAAAATTACTGATCTATTAAAAGATAAATCTCCAATTATAGAAGGTTCTGCAATAAGTAGTTGTCCCTTTTTTAATTTTTCTGAAATCATAGGTTATATTTTAATTAAATTTAAGCAAAAAGATTAAAATAAAACAAATTAAATCGATAAAAAGCACAAAAAAAACCTTCCAATGGAAGGTTTTGTATATTTGAGAAGGCTTAAATTAGTTTACAGCTCCTTCTAATTCAGCTCCAGCTTTAAATTTCACTACATTTTTTGCAGCAATTTTTATGGTTTTTCCTGTTTGAGGGTTTCTACCATCTCTTGCAGCTCTAGCAGAAACTGACCAAGATCCGAAACCTACTAAAGATACTCTTCCACCTTTTTTCAAAGTACCACCTACGTTTCCTAAAAATGATTCTAAAGCTAGTTTTGCAGCAGCTTTTGTAATTCCTGCATCAGCAGCGATAGCGTCGATTAATTCTGATTTGTTCATAATGTTTAGTTATTAAATGTTGGTTAAAAAATCTTTCTTACTAATAACAAAATTAATAGGAATAACTTCTCTTACAAGTGTTTTGTGTAATTTTAGCTTGTTTTGTTAATAACTTCTTTTTTTTGTTCATAAGACACTGTAAAAAGGCATCAAAAAGCCATAAAACACCCGTTTCCGTTGGTCTAAACTACCTTTGCGTTCTCAGAAAAAGTCATTCCATTCAATAATTCGGCCACATTCATCTTCTTTTTACCCGGAAATTGGAGGCTAATCACCTGAATAAAGCCATCTTTCACCGCAATTTTTATTTCTTTTTTGCTGCAAACAAGAATTCCTGCTTCTAGATTATGCGTTTCCAAAGTCATTTTTGCCTCGTGAATCTTAACATTCCATTCTTCATTTTTGTCTTGAAAAAAACACCAAGCCGATGGATAAGGACTTAAACCCCGAATTAAATTGAATATTTCTACTGCCGATTTTGTCCAATCGATTTTGCAATTTTCCTTGTTTAATTTGTATGCTGTTTTAATTTCTACGTTTTCTTTCTGAATAGTTGTGCTAACATTTCCTTTTTCGATTAAGTCCAAAGTTGCTAAAACAGTGTCACTGCCTACACTCATTAATCTATTGTGCAAATGTCCTGCGTTTTCATTTGCATCAATTTCGGTTTCCGCACTCAGAATCATCGCGCCGGTATCAATTTTGTCATCAATAAAAAAAGTAGTTACTCCCGTTTTTGTATCGCCATTGATTATTGCCCAATTGATTGGTGCTGCACCACGATAATTGGGAAGCAAAGAAGCGTGAAGATTGAAGGTGCCATATTCAGGCATTTTCCAAACTACTTCGGGCAACATTCTAAAGGCTACAATTACCTGCAAATTGGCGTGTAAAGCTTTTAATTCTGCTAAAAAGCTTTCGTCTTTTAAATTTGTGGGTTGTAGTAAAGGAAGATTATTTGCCAAAGCATACTCTTTTACATCCGAATATTTTAATTTCTGACCACGACCTGCTGGTTTGTCTGCAACAGTAACCACTCCCACAACTGTATAGTTGGCTTTTACTATAGTGTCTAGAATGCCAACGGCAAATTCTGGAGTTCCCATAAATACGATTCTTAATTTTTTCATTATATTTTTATTTTACACAGATTACACGAATTTGCACAAATTACAGCAGCTTTAAAATTTAATTACACCAAGTTTTTATACTGGTGAATATTTGTGAAATTCGGCAAATACAAGTTCGTGTTAATTCGTGGAATTAGTGTAGTTTTTTTTATACTACTTATTTTAAAATATATTTATTATTGGGTTGTATGGCAATTGTATTGTTTTCTAACAAAGTTTGCAGGGCAAAGATAACATCGTCCTCGGTATTTTTGATTAGTTTCTGGATTTCTCTTGAACTCAATTCTTGAATTTTTAATAACTGTGTTATTTTTTCTGAAACTAAGGAGCTGTCGCCAGAATTCTTTTTTTTGGTAATGCAATACGAACAAATTCCACAATCGGTTTTGGTTTTTTCTCCAAAATAATCCAAAATCAATTTGCTTTTGCAAACCTTCTTTTCATTAACATAATGTAAAACCGAATCGAATTGCGCTACTTTTTGTCGGTTTTGGGATTCCAGATATTTAGAAACACGATTAATGGTTTTTTCGTCTTCTCGAATTTCATTAAAAATAATTGTTGCATCATTGTTTTTCTTTTGATAATCAATGATTTCAAGACCTTTCAATTTTTCTAAAATGAAAAGTACATTTGTCTCATCGCAATTTGATTTTTTTGCAATTAAGGAGATATTAATTGTGTTTTGTGTTTCATAAATTCCAGAATACGTTCGAAGCAAGGATAAAATAACGGGTTCCTCATTTACATTCAAACTCATATAGCGAATTACTTCTTTGGATTCGATGATAAATTGGATTGTGATTTTCTGCGTGTATTCCTGTGATAAGCTCAGAATGCCTTGTCGGTCTAAAAACTGAATGGCATTGAAAGTCTTCAGGGTTGGAAAGCCATATTTTTGACAAAAGTGATTCAAGTTAAACGAAAATTGCTCATTAATTCCTTCGCCGTATGCAATTCGGAAATAATTGCATAACTTAATATAAATGTCTTTTAGAATAGTTTTATCGGGCAAAACATTGATGAATTGACTTTGGGCTTGAACCTTATCAGAC
>JBBQSZ010000012.1:0-54526 GCA_038234745.1 Flavobacteriales bacterium
AATCCAGTAGAATTAGGTAATAAAATAGGGAGCTATTTGGTCGAAAATGTTGCAGAAGTAAGCGGTTTTAATGTGGTTTCTGGATTTTTGAATATTGTTATTTCTGATGAATACTATTTGAATTTTTTCAACGAAATCAGACAGGATTCCAAATATGGTTTTGTTACTCCAAATATAGAAGACAAAGCAATTATGGTGGAATATTCTTCGCCAAACACTAATAAACCATTGCATTTAGGTCACGTTCGTAATAATCTTTTGGGTTATTCGGTTGCTGAAATTTTGAAGGCTTCGGGCAAAAAAGTCTATAAAACGCAAATCATCAACGATCGAGGAATTCATATTTGCAAATCGATGTTGGCTTGGCTAAAATTTGGAAACGGTGAAACGCCAGAATCTTGTGATTTAAAAGGAGATAAATTAGTTGGGAATTATTATGTTGCTTTTGACAAAGCGTATAAATTAGAAATTAACCAGTTAATAGCAGAAGGAAAATCCGAAGATGAAGCAAAAAAACAGGCTCCAATTATCTTAGAAGCACAACAAATGCTATTGGATTGGGAAGCAGGTAAACCAGAAGTAATTGGACTTTGGAAAACCATGAACCAATGGGTTTATGATGGTTTTGCTACAACATATAAAAATTTAGGAGTTGATTTTGATAGCTATTTTTACGAAAGTAATACTTATTTACTAGGAAAAGATGTGGTTCAAATCGGTTTAGAAAAAGGAATTTTCGAAAAAGATCCAGACGGTTCGGTTTGGATTGATTTGACCGACGAGGGTTTAGATCGTAAAATTGTGCTACGTTCAGATGGAACCGCGGTTTATATGACGCAAGATATTGGAACTGCCATTCAACGTGTAAAAGATTTTCCAGATGTTGGTGGAATGGTTTATACCGTTGGAAACGAGCAAGATTACCATTTTAAAGTGCTGTTTTTAATATTGAAAAAATTAGGTTTCGATTGGTCCAAAAATCTCTATCATTTGTCTTACGGAATGGTCGATTTACCTTCTGGAAAAATGAAATCCAGAGAAGGAACGGTTGTCGATGCTGATGATTTGATGCAAGAAATGACCGATACGGCTCAAAAAATTGCCGAAGATTTAGGAAAATTAGAAACCTATTCGGAAGAAGAAAAATCTAAATTGTACAAAACTATCGGATTGGGAGCATTGAAATATTATATTTTGAAAGTAGATCCTAAAAAAAGAATCCTTTTCGACCCAGCCGAATCCGTTGATTTTGCTGGAAATACTGGTTCATTTATTCAATATACTTATGCCAGAATCCAATCGATTATTCGCAAAGCTAATTTTGACTTTTCAGAAAAAGCAGCTATAGTTTCGCTTCACGAAAAAGAAAAAGAATTACTCAAACAGCTGGAATTATTTCCCGAAGTGATTCAAAATGCGGCGCAAAATCACAGTCCCGCTTTAGTCGCAAATTATACTTATGATTTGGTTCGAGAATACAATTCTTTCTACCAAGCTGTTTCCATTTTGGGAGAAGAAAATTTAGAAAAAAAAATATTTAGAGTTCAGCTTTCAAAAAAAGTTGCCGAAACGATTGCGTTAGCTTTTCAGTTATTGGGAATTGCAGTTCCAGAGCGAATGTAAAATAATTTTGATTTGGGCGTGACCCTAATAAAAGCTCTAAGCAACGTAACGTTTAGGGCTTTTTTTAGGGTCGGGCTATCCGCTATAAGTTCTCATCAAGTTCCGCTTACGCTGCACTTGTTTCCTGGCTTTCCGCTATTATCCCTTCCGCAAAAAAGAAACTTTACCTTAAATATTTATTTAAAATTTTACAAATAGTTTTCTCTTTTTATATTCGTAGTTTATACCATTTTACGTACCTTACTATTCCTAAATTTTTACTGAATTACAACAATAAATATATGGAAATGAATGATACTTTAGAAAAATATTTGTTTGATCCAACAATCGGAAAACTTTCGACAATTGTGATAGGAGTTGCAGTTATATGGATCCTTATTAGAGTAATTCAGCGCAATGTTTTGGCAAGAATTAAAGGAAATGACAATCATTATCGCGCAAAAAAGTTTAGTAATTATGCGGGTTATTTATTAAGTATTATTCTAATTACAATCGTATTTAGTGACAAACTAGGCGGTTTTACTGTAGCTTTAGGTGTGGCCGGTGCCGGAATTGCTTTTTCGTTGCAAGAAGTTATTGCGTCTTTTGCAGGTTGGTTAGCGATTATGTTTGGTGATTTTTATAAAACTGGAGATCGAGTGCAACTTGGAGGAATTCGAGGAGATATTATGGACATTGGTGTTTTGCGCACCACAATAATGGAAACTGGTCAATGGGTTGATGGCGATTTGTACAATGGTAGAATTGTGTTGATTGCCAACAGTTTTGTATTCAAAGAACCCGTCTTCAATTATTCTGGTGATTTTCCTTTTCTGTGGGATGAAATTAAAATTCCGGTGCAGTATGGCAGTGATTATGATCAAGCAACAGTACTTTTATCAGAAATTGGTAAAAAAGTAGTTGGAGATTTAACACAACAATCTAAAGAAAAGTGGGCTGTTATGCAAAATAAATACCGTTTAGAAGATGCCATAACAGACCCGATGGTGTCACTAATCGCCAATGATAATTGGGTTGAATTCACTCTTAGATATGTAGTAAGTTATAAAAAAAGACGCGTAACAAAAACAGAATTGTTTACCCAGATTTTAAAATCATTTGAAGCAACCAATGGAGCAATAAAATTCGCTTCGGCTACTTTTCAGCTGGTTGAAGCGCCTGATTTTAATATAAATATTAAAAAATAGATTCTTTAAAAATGGAACTTGAATAAAAGCATAATATTATTAGAAGTTAATTTTTTGGGATAATGACTGTTTTTAAAAACTTACTCTAAAACTCATATTTGGTGTCCGTTCTAGTGAGTATGATTTTACTTCATCGATTGTATTTGTCGTCTTATTTATGGTGTAATATTCGTTAATTTCATTTTTTCGATTAAATACATTTAGGACAGACAAACCCAATTTATATTGAATTCCTTTGTCGCTTTCCCATTTATAGGTAGTTGAAAAATTCACCTGACAAAAGTCCTCCAAATTTTTATTATTGGGACTGTTATAATCAATTGTTGGGTTTGATGGATTACTATTATTAATTTGCTCTGATAAGGGAGTTGTTTCCGGTTTTCCTGAATACCATTTAGCTCCAAGTGCAATTTTTAGGTTTTTTAGTTCGTAAGTTCCTGCCCAAGAAATAACGTGGTTGAGCTCGAAATTATTCGAAAATTTAGTTTGACTTATATTTGGGAAGTAGTAATTATTATTGTTGTAAGCATAGCTAATCCAAGAAATAAAATGATTTATTTTCTTTTGCGCCAATACTTCCACACCATAAACTTCATAATCACCGTTTATTTTTGCAAATTCTAATTGGTTTTGAAAACCCTGACTGGAACTATTAATTCCATTCACTATTTTGTAATAATTGTCAATAGAAAACAGCCAATTATTTCGATTATACGAAAAGTTGATAGATGCTTGTTTACTTCTCTGAATAGGAATTGTTGTGTTGTTTGAGAGTATCCAACGCCTTTTTTCTATTCCAAAATAATCTTTTTGGAGGTCAATAATCTGAAAACAATTTTGGGATTTGAATTCGCCCAATACTTCTAAATTTAAGTAAGGATTGAGTTCATAGTTGAATTGCAGTCTGGGTTCAACGAGATATTTCTTAAATTGTTCGATATAGTTCAGTCGCATTCCAATATTTAGATACAAATGATTCAAACTGTCTTTATATTTTCCCTCAACAATAAGTGCGTGAGTCCTTAAAACTTCTTTTATTTTTCGGTAAAACATGGGATTATTCACTTCGTCAAGATTTGTCGTTCCAATTTCGTCAAACTGATACCCATCATTAATTGTAAATTTTGAGTTGATTGTGTGGTTGTTTTCAATTTTAAATCCATTGTCAAGAACCTCATTTTCTTGTTTTACAGTTTGACTTTCTTCTACTTTATTCTTTGTGGCGTCCAATTCGTAGGATGAAGTAAAAATGTTTATTTTACTAACATTTTTAGCATTCCAATGTCGTTTCCAGTATAAATTTCCACCAAGATTTTTTTGAACCAATATATTATTTTCGGATTTTTCGATGGAATTGCTAACGGTCTTTTGAGAAATATTAAGTTGGTCATTTATGGTAATTAAGTCCAAAATTAGATGATCTTTTTCTCCAATTTTTTGTGAATATTTGAGCGTAATATCATAAAAATTAAACTTTTCATCATTGGTGTAGTTTGCGTTTTGACTGTTTGTAAAATTGGTGATTGTAGTATTTTGAAAAGCTTTATTGTAATATCTTGTATAAGTGGGAGATTCAATAAAATCAGTGATAGATCGTCGCGCAGCTATTTCTAAGAAGCCTTTTTTTGTAGTATTAATTTTAGAATAGACATCCGCATTAATCATATTAATTCCTGCACTAAAACTATTTTTTTCGACGTTATTTGGATTCGACGATATGTCTACGACGCTTGAAACGCTTTCTCCATAAAAAGGAGAACTTCCATTTTTTGATATTGAAATAGTCTGTGCTAAATTGGGGTTGAATGCCGAAATTAAACCAAAAAAATGTCCCGTTTGGTACATTCGAATTCCATTCCATAAAAATAGGTTTTGATCGTGTGTTCCGCCTCTTACATTTATGCTTGAAAGACTTTCGTCAGCGCTATAAATACCAATAATTTGTAGCATTGTTTGCAAGACATCGGCTTCAATCAAACCTGGTAAAATTCCCATTTTTTTGGGTGTTATAACAAATGTGCCTTCTGTCGTTTTTGAAATTCCTGATGCTAAAAAATGATTTGAAATTACGTCATGTAATTCCAAAACATCAAGATCGAGATAAATTTTGAGACAGTTTTTATTTTGGATTTCGGTTATGTCAATTTTTTCTTTAGTAAACCCAATATGACTAATTATAAGTTCTGTATTCTTTTCGTTAGGAAGTTCAAAATAGCCTTTTTTATTGGTTGAAGTACTGTTGCCATTGGTTAATTGAATGTTAACATTTTCTAATGGAGCATTACCAATTTTTGAATAGACATAACCACAAGTTAATTTTATTTCCTTTTTGTTAGAAATATTGATGAAATTATTGTCTATATTTTGAAAAAGTAAATTGGTTTTTTTGCGGAGATAATCAATCTTTTCATTTAGAGATAATTTTCTTATTGGAGGTAGAATAAAGAAGCCAACTATTTCACTATCAATATAATTAAAAGACACCTGATGTTGCTTCTCAATTGCTTGCAGAATTGTTTTTAAAGGAATTGATTTGCTCTTATCTTGAGCGGTTATACTCAAGGTAAAGGCAAAGCAAAAAAGTATAAAATAAATCCGTTTCAAAAAAATCATTTATTTTCCTTCAAAAATTATTTTATTTGCAGTAATTTTTTTGGGTTCTAAGTGATAGGTTGTTGCAATTATTTCTAACGCAATATCAAGGTTATCAGTAGGAATTTTTCCCGTAAATAATTCATCAGAACCTTTTGTTTTAACTTCAATTGTAATATTATATTGCCTTTGAATTTCGTCTAAAATGTTGCGTAAGTTCTCCTTGTTAAAACTGATTCTATTAGCTAACCATTCTGGTTTTTCGGAATCAATTGTGTTGTTTATTTGTTTTCCGTTTTCGAAAGTAACACTTTGTCCGTGGGTCAAAATGATTTCCTTTTCATTGTAATTCACTTTTACTCTTCCTTCAAAACAGGTAACATCAAAACGATTTTTTCTTGCTTTTACATCGAATTGTGTTCCAAGTACCGCCACTTTTCCTAGATTAGTTTCCACTTCAAATTTCTTTCCTTTGGCAACTTTAAAGTAAGCTTCTCCATTTAATTTAAGGTTTCTATGGTTATCCCAATTCCATTTTTTATACTTTATTTCGGATCCTGCATTCAAAACAACTTCTGAATGATCTGGAAGCGAAAAAGTAGTTTTTTTTCCGTTAAGGGCATATTGGGTTTCTGTTACAAAATTTTGCATCAAAAAGGTAATTCCCACTCCAAGAACTAAGATAGCAGCCACTCTAAATATCCAGTTTTTGTATAACGGAACAACTTTAGGAGCTACTTTTTCATGACTAATAACGGTTTCCAAAAGTTGGGTTTCATCAAAATCTGCTACTTTTAGTTGAGCGGAATAGTTTTTGATTTTTTCAAACATCTCGAAGTCAGGATTAGCCTCAAATTCGGCTAACTCTTCTTTTGTCATTTCGTTATTGAGCCATTTGGCTAAGATGTAATTTTTTTCCATCGTATTGATTTATAAGTATAGAACAAATAACAAGCAGTTTACCCTACTTTATATTTTCTATTGTTTTTCTTAACTCGACTAAAGCTAAATGAATTCTTTTTTCAACTGCTTTGACGCTAATATTTAGTTCCTCGGCAATTTCGCTATATTTTTTTCCGTCTATTCGATGCATCAAAAAAGCTACTCGTTGCGTTTCATTCAAATCATCTATAGCTTTTAATAGTTTGTTTTTAAATTCCTTTTCTTCCAAAGCAAATTCAGGATTCTCCATTGTTTTATCCGAACCAGAGAAATTCTTCTCATATTCCAAAACTACTTTTTTATGTTTAATTTCGTTCAGAGAGCTATTGTTTGCGATGGTATAAATATAAGATTTGGCTTTTTCGATTGGGACAGAAGCACAATTTTGCCAAAGTTTTATAAAAGCTTCTTGTGTTAAATCCTCGGCTTGATCTTTATTTCCGTATTTATAGAAAAGAAAATTGCGAAGTGGTTTCACATGGTTTTTAAAAAAGTTTGAAAAAACTATTTCATTGCAAATGCCGGATAATGATTTATTTGTCATTCATTCAATTGTTTTCGGGTTTACAAATATATATTTTTTAATATTTAAGTAGGGTAAACTGATTCTAAATTGTTTCTTAATAGGATGCTGTTTTTTAAGTATTTATCGAATCAGAATTTGATTCAGATTAAAACTGATTTTCAAATGTTATTTTTCTAATTGTGGCGTGAATATTTTAGATTTTCTTATATTTGAAAAATTGATTAAAAGTTGGTTATTATGAATTTTAAAAATTACTTAAACATTTTCGTTTTGTTGTTAGTTGTATTTTTTACAGCTTGCCAAACTGAATCTACGACGGAAATTCATAGTACTAAAGAAACTATTACAAAAACTACTCCTTTGTCTACCTATATTTTGAGGGTTACGATGCTGAAAACTTCCCAAGACAATATCATAGACAATTCTAGTTGTTTTATGGTAAAATTTCCTTATGTAGTTACAGTAAATGGCGTTCAAATAGCGATAAAATCAGAAAGCGATTATGTTTTGGTTCAGAATAATATTAATGCACATTCCTATGATAATGACATAGTTACTATTCAATTTCCCGTTGTTGTAGTACTTAATGATTATTCCGAAAAAAGCCTTGCCAATCAAACTGATTTCAGTAATCTGATTGCGGCTTGCCAAGCCAATTCTTCAACTTTTGGAAAAATAAATTGCATTACGATTGCTTACCCAATTGTGATTACTATTTATGACAGTAACAACCAATTAGCAAGTACAAACACGATCACTAATGATAAAAACTTATTTAATTTTCTCAATAATTTAAATTCAAATCAATTTCTTGCCATTAATTATCCCATAAATAGTACGAATACAAATGGTGTTACAGTTGCTATAGCGGACAATAACCAATTTGAAGATACTATTAAAGCAGCCATTGATAATTGTACGCAAAATACAAATCCATCTCTTGATTTCATTAAAACATTGACCACAAATACCTGGAAAATCGCTTATTCTTATTATGATAAGAATGAAAAAACAGTTGTTTATGATGGTTATACCTTTTTGTTTAATTCCAATTATACTGCAACAGCAACAAAATTAGGAGTTACTTATAACGGAACTTGGTCTTCAAAAATAGATAATGGCATTCGAGAATTTAAAATCAAATTTGAAACTGATAAATTAGATAAATTAAGCGAAGACTGGAAAGTGCTTGAATTTAATGACTCACAATTGCGATTTAGACATAGTGATGACAGTAACGAAACCAATTATCTTTATTTTGAAAAAAAATAATGTAGTTGTTTTTTGCATTCTAAAAGTCAATCTGAAAATGATTGGTTTTTTATTTATAATACTATTTCAACTTCAAAATCAAATGCTTAAATTTGCACCTCAATAAAAGAAAAATAAAATTATGTTCGATAATTTAAGCGATAAATTAGACAAAGCCTTTCATATACTAAAAGGTCACGGTAAGATAACAGAAATAAATGTTGCTGAAACTTTAAAAGAAGTTCGTCGCGCTTTATTAGATGCCGATGTCAACTTTAAAATTGCCAAAGATTTTACTACCAAAGTAAAAGAAAAAGCGATTGGTCAAAACGTGCTAACGACTTTACAACCGGGACAATTATTGGTAAAATTAGTCAAAGACGAACTAACCGAGTTGATGGGTGGTGATGTTGCTGGAATCAATCTTTCTGGGAATCCTACCGTTATATTGATGTCAGGTTTACAAGGTTCTGGAAAAACGACTTTCTCTGGTAAATTGGCTAATTATCTTCAAACAAAAAAAGGAAAAAAACCACTTTTGGTAGCTTGTGATATCTATCGTCCTGCGGCGATTCAACAATTGTATGTAGTAGGAGATTCGATGGCTGTTGAAGTTTATTCAGAACCAGAAAATAAAAATCCTGTTGAAATTGCTCAAAATGCAATCAAACACGCTAAAGCTAACGGTTTTAATGTTGTGATTGTCGATACTGCGGGTCGTTTGGCTGTAGATGAAGCGATGATGACCGAAATATCCAATGTTCATAAAGCCATTCAACCGCAAGAAACCTTGTTTGTTGTTGATGCGATGACAGGACAAGATGCTGTAAATACGGCAAAAGCATTCAATGATATTTTAAATTTTGATGGTGTTGTTTTAACCAAATTAGACGGTGATACTCGTGGTGGAGCTGCCATTTCAATAAAATCGGTTGTTAATAAACCCATTAAATTCGTAGGAACAGGTGAGAAAATGGATGCTATTGATGTGTTCTATCCAGAACGTATGGCAGAACGTATTCTCGGAATGGGTGATGTTGTGTCCTTGGTTGAAAAAGCGCAAGAGCATTATGACGAGGAAGAAGCCAGAAAAATCCAAAAGAAAATTGCCAAAAATGAATTTGGTTTTGATGATTTCCTATCTCAAATTCAACAAGTGAAGAAAATGGGTAATATGAAAGACTTGGTTGGAATGATTCCCGGGGCTTCAAAAGCCATGAAAGATGTAGAAATAGAAGACGATGCTTTCAAACATATTGAGGCGATTATCCATTCGATGACACCAATAGAAAGAAGCAAACCCGCTGTAATCGATGTCAAAAGAAAAGCTAGAATTGCCAAAGGTTCAGGTACGAAAATCGAACAAGTAAATCAATTGATGAAACAGTTTGAACAAATGAGCAAAATGATGAAAATGATGCAAGGACCAGGCGGAAAAAACATGATGAAAATGATGGGGAATATGAAAGGCGGAATGCCTGGCGGAATGCCTGGAATTCGATAATTTAAAAAGTATTCAGTAAGCTTGCAGATTATTTGCAACCCAAAACTATAAACAATAAACCAAAAACAACAAACAGTTTTTATGCAACTATTAGACGGAAAAAAAACATCGGAAGATATTAAAAATGAAATCGCTGCCGAAGTTTTAAGAATGAAAGCGGATGGGCAAAAAGTGCCGCATTTGGCTGCAGTTATTGTAGGTTCAAACGGAGCTAGTTTGACTTATGTAGGTAGCAAAGTAAAATCGTGTCAGCAAATTGGTTTTGAATCTACTTTAGTTGCTTTGCCAGAAAATATTTCTGAAGAAGAGTTATTAGATAAAATCAAAGAATTAAATGAAGATGATGATTTAGATGGTTATATCGTTCAATTGCCTTTGCCAAAACATATTGATGAGCAAAAAATCCTAATGGCTATAGATCCTGACAAAGATGTAGATGGTTTTCATCCTGCTAATTTTGGAAAAATGGCTTTGGATATGGAAACATTTTTGCCAGCCACTCCTTATGGAATAATGGAATTGTTAGAAAGATATAAAGTGGAAACTTCTGGAAAACATACCGTAGTTATTGGACGTAGTCATATTGTGGGAAGACCAATGAGTATTTTGTTGAGTCGCAAAGGATATCCCGGAGATTCAACAGTAACTTTGACTCATAGTAGAACTAAAAACTTAGCAGAATTTACCAAAAATGCTGATATTATTGTTACAGCATTGGGTGTTCCTGAATTTTTAAAAGGCGATATGGTAAAAGAAGGAGTGGTTATTGTTGATGTTGGAATTACTCGTGTAGATGATGCATCCAATCCAAAAGGGTATGTGATTAAAGGAGATGTTGATTTTGCAAGTGTAAGTCCAAAATCGTCATTCATCACGCCAGTTCCGGGTGGAGTAGGACCAATGACGATAGCAATGTTGCTGAAAAATACACTTTTAGCTCGAAAAATCAGAAGTAGAAAATAATTTTTTTTACTCTCAAGCCAATAAACAAGCCTATTCAACCGAATAGGCTTTGTTGTTTATAAACATTTTCTAAAAAATTTAGAATTTTTTGTTTGCTAATTGAAAATATAAATTAGCTTTGCAGTTCAAAGTACTTTAAAAATGGAAAATAACAATTATTTAAAAGACATTCAAGACATTAAGCAAATGATGTCAAAATCAAGTCAGTTTATTTCTTTGAGTGGTTTATCGGGAATACTGGCGGGAATCTATGCTTTAATTGGTGCTTGGATGGCTTACAAAACAATATATGTGGAGTCCTCAAATATCGAAACGCATAGTAATTTGATCATTTCTGAAGAAATGATTATCCGACTTCTAGTGATTGCGATTTCAGTAGTTATTCTTTCACTGGCAACTGGCATTCTGTTAAGTATTCGTAAAGCAAAGAAGAGTGACGAAAGTATTTGGAATAGTACTGCGAGAAGGTTGGTTATCAATTTTTTAATACCCTTAGCAACTGGCGCTTTTTTTATTCTCTTTTTAATTGAGAAAGAAATTTTAGGATTAGTAGCTCCACTTACTCTTATTTTTTATGGTTTAGCCTGTGTCAATGCCAGCAAATATACTTTGGGAGGCGTTCGTTATTTAGGGATAACTTTTATTGTTTTGGGTTTACTTTCGACTTGGTTTATTGGCTATGGTTTATTGTTTTGGGCATTAGGTTTTGGAGTTTGCCATATTTTATATGGTGGGATTATGTATTTTAAATATGAAAAGAGTTAGATTATTTACATTTTTTTATTTTGAAATCTTTTAAAAAAAACAATTCGCTTCCTTTGCAACAATGAAAAACATCATCCAAAATATAAATAAAGTCTTTGATCATCGAATCCGATTGGGAATCATGTCGGTTTTGGTTGTCAATCCAAGTGCCGATTTTAGTACCCTCAAAGAGTTGTTGGGTGTGACCGATGGAAATCTTGCTTCTCACACTAAAGCTTTAGAATCGGAAAAATACATCACAGTTGAAAAACAATTCATTGGTAAAAAACCCAATACCAGCTATCGAGTAACTACCGAAGGTAAAAATGCCTTTCAAAACCATATTAACGCTCTTGAAAAATTAATCCAAAATAAATAAACCCTTTTTTTAACCTTGTACTTTGAAATGCAAAGTACTTTTAAATTTTTAATTATGAAAAAACATCATTTAATTTTAGTGAGCAGTTTGATTTTTACACTGCTATTTTACAACGAAACAGTAGGGCTCAATCTAGCCATTTTCGGATTAGTACTAACGGGATTCATCTGTTATTTCTTTCAAGATCGATTCACAAGTCGGATGCATTTGGTTTTAGTAGCAACTTCAATTCTGTCTTGTTTTGCTTTCGCTTGGTATGGAGATTTTGTTTCATTTTGTGCTGTAGCGATTTCAGTTTGTTTTTTGCAAGTCAAAGTTCAAGAAGAAAAACTTAAAATTATACTTATTTTTCCACTTGCTGCCATTAACGGAGTGACTTCTTTAGGACGAATGTTGATATTTAGTCAATGGCTTCCCAAAAGAGAACTTAAAAATAATTTTGCCAAAAAGTTGATTGCTTATTTTATTATTCCAACAGTATTTGTTGCGCTATTTTTTACCGTTTATGCATTTGGTAGTGATCACTTTTCTTCTCTTTTTACTAATTATACTCTAGATTTAAATATTTGGCAAGTCATTTTAATCTCTTTATTGGGTTTTTATATATCATTTTCTTTTTGGAATTATTGGATACCAGAGCCTTTTTATGAAAATAATTCGATGTTAGATGATGACTTTAATGATGAAAATACAATCAGAAATCAACGGACTTTTTCTTTTCTTGATCTTGATTTCGAAAGAAGAAGTGGTGAGATTACTTTATTACTTTTAAATGGTTTGCTCTTGGTTTTTATCGCCACTTATAATTATGAGCAATTCTTTGAAGTAGTAGAAAAATCAAAATTGAGTTCAGCCACTCATGAAGGAGTAAATGCTATAATTTTCTCTATTGTAATGGCTGTAGGTGTAATTCTATTTTATTTTAAAGGCGGTTTTAATTTTGATGAAAAAGTGAAAAAATTGAAACGATTGTCTAAGATTTGGATTGTATTAAACAGTATTTTGATTGTGAGCACCATTATTAAAAATTTAGAATATGTTTCCTTTTTTGGATTAACCTACAAAAGATTAGGTGTTTATGCGTTTCTGATTTTAGCGATTATTGGTTTGGTTTTTACTTTTTTGAAAATTGTAAAGGAAAAAACTAATGCTTATTTAATCAATCAAATGGTTTGGTATTTTTATGGAACAACTCTTTTGTGCAGTTTTGTCAATTGGGGTAATTTGATTACGAATTATAACATTTCGGTCAACAAAGGCGTAGATCCTATGTTTTTAAGCAGATTAGATTTTAATGACGAAGCGAGAAGAGAATATTTTTTATTGAAGAATTTAGATGGTCAATATTCTGAAAGTTCAAGAGAAGAAGAAATAAGAAGTCAGCAAAATAACTCTTTTCTTTCAAAGACTTTGTATTATGAATTATTAAGTAAAAGGGAGTAAAAAAGCAAACCCCAAGATGAAAGTCTTGGGGTTTTGGTTTATTTCGTAAAAAAAAACAGTGTTTTACAAATAATCTAATTCCAAATTCTAGACCTAATAACTCCATTATGGCAGCTATTGCAAGCACCAGTTGTGATTGGTGATGACATAAAATTTGTGGTAGTACTTCCAACTACCGAAGGATACAATCCTCCACTAAAATCGATATTGCTTGAAGTATAAAAGTTTCCTTTGGCATCTACGCTGATGGTATATTTAAGCGTTCCAGTACCGTCTGGTCCAGTGTATAGATTTATTTTCGTGTTTGGATTGGTAGCCGTTAGCGCCTCATTATAAACCGTTCCTGCTACTTTCCATAAAGGAGCTTCTCCACTACCGTTATGGCAATTCATACAATTTTGTCCCACATTATGACTATTGTTGCTTCCTGTCGTACTATCTTTTATAGATCCATATTCATTCTCTGTTGTGCATGATACCATTGAGGTAATGAATAGTAAAACTGCAAATAATTGAACTGATTTTTTTTTCATTTTATTTTAATTTTTTTATTTTAAATGACCAAGTCTACTATATGTTCATAATAAAGGTAAACATTAGTAGACTTGGCTTAAATTGGATTATTTAAATAATTTTTTTCATTCTTCGGGTTAATTTAGTTAGCCCAAACTCTTGCAGTACCAGTTCCACCAGTATGACAACTGTTACAAGATGTAGGAGACGTTACGGAACTTCCCATATATTTAGTTGTGGTTGGACCTACAACAGCTGGATATAGACCTCCTGTGAAATCAACTGTACTTAAGCTGTAAATGTTTCCTAATTTATCCCCGTTAAGTATATATTTTAGAGTACCTGTTCCGTTTGGGCCTGTATAAAATCTAACTATCAAATTTGCAGCTATGCTTGTTCCTGCTGAACTTGTGTAAAGCGTACCTCCAATTTTCCATGGAAATTTAGATGCCTGTCCACTAGGAGTGTGGCAACTAATACAATTTTGCCCAGCATTATGACTTTTTGAAAGACCTGAAGCACTTCCTGTAAGCGTTATTGCAGTTGGTGTTGGAGTTGGATTTACAGTAATAGTGTATGAAGATGAGGTTCCTTTAACACTGTTTACTGTCGGGGTAACGGTAATAGTTGCATTTATAGCAGAAGTTCCAGTATTTATAGCGGTAAATGAAGCGATATTTCCGGTACCACTAGCGGCTAAACCAACAGCAGTATTTGAATTTGTCCAAGCAAAAGTTCCGCCGGTAGGAGAACTGGTAAATGTTGTAGCGACAACTGTACCGTTGTTAGTCACTGTAATATTAGCAGGCACAGTAACAGTAGGTGTTGCAGGGTTAGGAGTTGATGGAGTTACTGTGATAGTGTAGGAAGAAGTTGTTCCTACAGTACTATTTAAAGTTGGAGTAACAGTAACAGTAGCAACAATGGATGTTGTTCCTGTATTTGTAGCAGTAAATGCGGGAATATTTCCTGAACCACTGGCAACTAAACCTATTGCAGTATTTGAATTTGTCCAAGTAAAAGTAGCTCCGGTAGGGGTACTTACAAAATTGGTCGCTGGCACAGCAATTCCTTTAACTACCGAAATATTTGCAGGTACGGTAACTTTCGATGCTGTAGGAGTTGGAGTCGGAGTTGTTCCGCTAGAATCATCATCGTCATCATCATCTTTGTCCTGTTTTATACTACTGTTAGTAGATTGGTCTACTGTTTCATAAGCTGGAGCGGTACAAGATTGCATAATGGCAAAAAGAGTAATGGCTGTGATTGTTGTTGTAAGTCTGATTTTCATAATTGTTTTTGTTAATTGTTAAGTCTAATTTTTACATATGAAAATAGTTTTAATTGGTTAAATAAATAAAGGGTTCAATTTTTTATTGTTTAGTTAAAAACATCTACAAATTGATTTACCCTACTTTTTTTGAAATAAATAGCACAATTTCGAATTCTACGCTATTTTTTAATTCATTCTTCCAATTGTATTGTGCGTTAAACCTAATTCGTTATTCTCCTATAAATTAAATTAAGTATTTTCCTTATAATATTTTTTAATTTGCTTTTTGTCGATAAATTTTGCTATTTATCGTATTTTTTTTTAATCTTAATCAATTGATTTTTAAAGTATTAATTTTTATTTTTTTTATTTTTTTAAAAATTAATAATTGTTGGTAGGGTGTTTTAAATGATAAATGTTTTAATAAGAAATAACAGTTAGTGTTTTTTTAGTTTTCAAAAAACAATCGAGTAATAACAAAAAAAAATAGATAATGACTAGAAAAGAATTTTTTGCAAGGGTAGGATTTGGAGCTGCAGCTGTATTAGTTCCCGGTTGCATAGCGGGTTTAGCAACAAGTTGTTCTAGCGATGGAACTCCTTCTCCAGCACCCTCCAATGTTGATTTCACTGTTGATGTAAGTACAGGTTCATTGGCTTCAAATGGAGGTTTTATGGTTACAAATGGAATTGTAATTGCCAGAACAACTACTGGAGATTTTTTGGCAGTTTCCGCTTCTTGCACCCACGAAGGAACATCGGTTAATTATAATGCCAATGGTAATAATTTTTCTTGCCCAAATCATGGAGCAAAATTTTCGAGTGCGGGAGTTGTAACTCAAGGACCTGCAAATAGCAATTTAAAAAAATACAACACCACTTTAACTGGTAATTCGCTTAGAGTTTACTCTTAAATTTCGAATTCAGTTTACTTAATTTTAGGAATTTGAGCCTATCTTTTTGAATCAAATAAATTAAAAATATACCCTTAAAAAAAACAAAATGAACAAGAAAATTAAAATATTCGCAATAGCAATTGTACTAGTTGGAATAACTGCCTTTACTGCTTTCAACTATGTGATGCACGGAGGTGCCAGAAATTTATCATCCGAGGAAACGGCTTTTACAGTTTCATCTAAAAGTATTGCTAATGAATTTGCAACAAATACGGATGTGTCCAATAAAAAATATCTAGAAAAAGCTGTTTCTATTACTGGGAAAATTACTAGCATAAAAGGGACTGAGATTATCATTGACAATTCGATCGTTTGTACTTTAAACAGCCTTGATGTTTCAATTAAAAAAGATCAAACTATAACTTTGAAAGGAAGGGTTGTAGGATATGATGATTTAATGGGAGAAGTAAAATTAGATCAATGTTTTAAAGCATCTTAAATACTACTAAATAATTAATAACTAAATCAAATTAAATGAGAATGAAAAACTTTTTGACCTTAATGCTTGTGTTTTTTACGATAAGCTATGCATCAGCCCAAGATGATTTATTAAATCAATTGGATGCAGAAAAACCAGTAGAAAAACAGGTTGAATCTAATGCTTTCAAAGCGTTGCAAATTTGTAATATGCAATCTACAAAATTACCAGCCAAAGGCGAGTGGTATATTTTGATTTCGCACCGTTTTGGTGATTTAACACAAGGGTTTGACAATTTTTTTGGATTGGATAATGCGCTAACTAAAATCGGTGGAATATATGCTCCAACGAATTGGTTGTCTCTTGGATTATCTAGACAGACTCACAACAAAACCTATGAGTTAACCGGAAAATACAAATTGGCAAATCAAGTTGAAAGTGGTTTCCCAGTGACAATAGTGGGTTATAATACAATGAATTATGTAGATGCATTGAATACAAATTTGTATCCAAATTTAAAAACCGCAAATAAACTAGCATTTACAACTCAGTTATTAATTTCAAGAAAATTTACCGAAAGATTTTCGTTAGAAGTAGCTCCAATTTACGTACATAAAAATTTATATGATGAAAATTTGGAACAGAAAAATCAATATCTAATAGCATCTGGCGCAAGATTTAAGGTTACAAAAAGAATGAGTCTGAATCTTGAATATGCAGCACGAATAATCACAATCGAAGGTTTTACGACTCCTTATAAAAATCCGCTTTCTGTAGGATGGGACATAGAAACAGGTGGTCACGTATTTCAATTTGTTGTTTCTAATGGTCAACCAATGGATGATGTTTCGGTGTTTAGCGGATCCTCTTCTTCGCAAATTGGTAATGGCGGAAGTCTTTATTTTGGATTTAATATGTATAGAGTTTTTTAAAAATCAAAAAAAAAAAATCATGAAAAAAATACAAATATTTATAATGCTTATCAGTTCTGCATTCGTTGTTTCTTGCGAAACAACTACATATGAGGCACTTTCTGCCCCGCCAACAAATCCAACTTTTACCGCAAATGTTGGACCAGTTATAAAAGCAAATTGTGTAGGTTGTCACAACGGAAGTCAATCTCCTAACTTGTCAACATATGATAATGTTAAAGACGCCACAATTAATGGAGATTTAATTTGTCGAATTGATCAAACACAATCATGTGGTAGAGTAATGCCTCAAAGCGGACCAATGTCAAGAAATACGATCGACATGATTATCCTTTGGCAACAACAAGGATGTGTAAATTAATAAAATTTAAAAAATAAATAAAATGAAAAAAGGAATAATTTTAGTAGTGTTTTTGTTAGTTGGAAATGTAATTTTTTCACAAAAAATGATCACTCGTGCCGGCGAAATTAAGTTCGAAGCTTCAATGCCTGCTTTTGAAGAAATAGCTGGAACAAACAGCACAGTTTCTAGTATTCTGGATGAAGCAACAGGTGATTTTGTTGCTTTAGCTTTAGTAAAAGCGTTCAAGTTCAAATCGCCTTTAATGGAAGAACATTTTAATGAAAATTATATGGAATCTTCTCAATTTCCAAAATCAAGTTTCAAAGGGAAAATTTTAAATTTTGATGCGAAGAAATTAGCATCAACTAAAACCACTTATGATTTAGAAGGCGATTTAACCATTCACGGTGTGACTAAAAAGATTAAAACTAAAATTAATCTCTTGTTGAATGGTGGAAAAATAACTGCAACGAGCATTATTATGGTTAAACCACAAGATTATAAAATCGAAATTCCAAGTCTTGTAAAAGGAAAAATAGCAGAGAATGCAAAAGTTTCAATAAATTTTGTACTTGGAGCAAATTAAATTGCTAATAATTAAAGCTCCAATTAATCGTTTTTTTGGAGCTTTAGTTTAAAAGTATTTATGGTTACCTACAACTGTTTATTAATTATTAAAATCAAAAAAAATGAAAAAAATATTACTTTATTTAGGAGGGATTATTTTAATATTTTCCCAAACGCTTGCAGCCCAAACAGCAGGAACTTTAACGTTTTCGTTCAATCAACCCACTCCAACTGCTCCAGCACCAACTTATACAGGAACTCAAGCACGTAGCGTTTTGGCTGTTTGGATTGAGAACAGTACAGGAACATTTATCAAATCTAAAATGCGATATGTTGGTTCGAGTACCTCAGATCATTTACCTACTTATGCTGTAAAAGCGGGAGGTGCTGCATCGAATGCATTGGCGACCGGTGTGAATATAACAGATGCAACAACAGGTGCAACACTAAAAACTACAACAACTCCAGTCGCTTTTGGTGCTAGAACTACCACTTGGGATGGTAAAAATGTTGTTGGCGCTACCAATGGAACGACCGTTGCAGATGGAAATTATAATGTTTGGATAGAAAGTACTTGGGTAGACGCAGGATCTAATAATCACCAAGTATTGGAAAGTTATGCATTTACAAAGGGAGCAACTGCAGTTCATTTAACGCCAACTTCAACAAGTGGTTATTTTACTACAATAGATTTAACTTGGACGCCAACAGGTCTAGGATTTGAAGATTTACAATACAAAGAGCCTGCCGTTGTTATTTATCCAGTTCCTTCAACAGGTATCTTTAATCTTGATTTCAAAAATGAAATAAAAAATATTAAAGTATATAATTTATTAGGACAAACCGTTTATTCAGAAGCTTTGAAAAATAATGCTGAAACAACTAAACAAATAAATCTTTCTAATTTGTTGAATGGCAATTATGTTATTAGTTTATCTAATGAAAATGGAGTTTCAAATTATGAAGTTATCTTGAAAAAATAAAAAAAATAGTTTTGTTTTATTTTGAAAAAGCATCTGCATTTTGTAGGTGCTTTTTTATAGACTATCCGCTTCTTGTACGAAGAATAAAGTTTGTACATAGATTGAACGGATTCTAGCTGATAATCAAAGATAAAATTTATAAAATCCGTTTTAATCTCTTCAATCCGTGTTATCTGTGTGTCATTTTTTAGTTTAGTCTGCTAAACGGATACTCCTGTTTTTTTATTCTTTAACTTCTGATATAATAGATTTCAATCCTGGAGTTTCATACACCTGATACTTTCCCTTGTCGTCAGAATAAATCAAATAGGCCTGTAATTCAGGATGTTTGGCTAAGAAAACTTTCGCTTTTTCAAGTCCTAAAACCAAAACTCCCGTTGCATTTGCGTCAGATGAAATACATTCTTTGGCAAATATTGAAGCGCTAAGCAAGTTGTTTTTGGTAGGATAACCCGTTTTAGGATCAATGTGATGAACATATTTTACGCCATCTTCAATCACAAATCTTCGATAATTTCCTGAAGTGGCAATACCCAAACTTTCAAGTTTAGCAATTGCTTTCAAAGGATTCTCGGATTCTTTATTGTCAATTGGTTTTTCGATTCCAATAGTCCAATTGGAGCCATTTGGTTTTAGACCTTTGGCATAAACTTCTCCTCCAATTTCAACAATATAAGATTTGATTCCTTTCGAATTAAAAAAATCTGAAACAACATCTACAGAATATCCTTGGGCAAAGGCATTAAAATCTAATGCAACGCGTGGATCTTTTTTGACAACTTTATTTCTTTTTAGTTTAATTAATTGGAAGCCTACAAATTGGAGCATACTATCAATTTTAGTTTTTTCAATTTTTTGTTTTTTTCCAGGTCCAAATCCATAAGCATTAACCAGAGGATAAACAGTAGGGTCAAAGGCACCATCCGTATTTTTCCATACTTCTTTGGCTTTATTGAAACAGTCAATAAAATACTTGTCTACAATTACATTTTTTTCATTTGAATTGATTCTTGAAATAATAGAATTGGGAATATAAGTCGAAACCGAGAGATCAAAGTCCTTTAAGAGTTGCACGATTTCAGGTTGAAAATTTCTGTTTTGTACATCATAATATGTAATATGATACGTTGTGCCCTGAGCGTTTCCTTCAATTCTTATAGGTTCTTGCTGCGAATAGGTTGAGGATGTAAAGAATAAAAAAGTAATAAGTACTCGGCTAATTCTTCTCATAAGTTCTATCTATTTTAATAGGGTTAAAGATAAAATTTTAAATCCTAAAGAGACTAAAACATAAATTTTATTTGAAATGATTTCTGAATTAATCGGAAGAATTCATTTATAAGCTACAATTAAAGAAAATATTTTTTGTGTAAATTAATTCGGTAAAATAAAATATAATTTACTGATTATATGATAATTATCATTTTTAATATGCTATTTTTTTTAGTAATTTACTAAATATTAATAATATATAGAGTTGCTTTTTTTAATTAAACCCCAAACAAATCAAATTATGACAACAAAATTATTTTATTTCTCAATCATCACTATTTTTATCAGCTTTACAGTTGAAATGTCTGCTCAAGCTACAGGAAATTTAGTTGCAACTTGGACTCAAAATATTCAAGCTGGTCAATCAAAAACCGTGTCTGCGGTATGGATTGAAAATGCAACTGGCACCTTTATTAAAACTAAAATGCGCTATGTTGGCGGTGGAACATCAGACCACTTACCTACTTGGACGGCCAAATCTGGTGGAACGCCTATTTTTTCTGAGGGAGGATCTGGAGTTGGTGCACTTGATCCAGCTTGTAATATTGTAGATGCTTCTACCGGTGCAACTCGGAAATCTACCACATCACCAGCGCCTTGGTCAACGTATAGTTTTACTTGGAATGCAACAAATGCTGCTGGAACTGTCGTTCCTGATGGGAATTATAAAGTATTTGTTGAAATGAAATGGCTTAATAATGCTGGTTCAGATGATGGTCAGAATGATTACATCAACACTGGTTGGACATTTAATAAAATTGGTACTAGTATAACTGTTAATCCTACTGCTGATGCTGTAAATACTGCCATTTCACTTGTTTGGACTGCAACGCCATTAAACGTGTCAGCAAATAATTTACAAAATAGAGTGGTGCTCTATCCAAATCCTTCTAAAGGAATTGTAAATATAGATTTCAAAAGTGATATCAAAAATATTAAAGTTAGTAATATTTTAGGTCAAACCGTGTATAACGAAAATATTACTGTAGCTACTGCAGGTACTGTGAAAAGTATAAACCTTTCTAGTTTTAACAACGGTGTTTATCTTATGAGTGTTTCAAACAATGAGGGAGTTTCAAGCTACAAAGTGGTGTTGAATAAATAAAAACTTTGCAAAAAAGAAAGCTCCAAATCGTTTTGATTTGGAGCTTTTTTTGCAAAATAATACCAATTTGATCTACTGTCAGTCCGAAATAGTGATAGAGCTAAAAAACATCTTTAACTTTCTTAGATTGTAAAATTCTAATAATCTCCTCTTTTCTTGAATCTAGGATCATCTCTTTTGATGAATTCCGTTTTTCTTATCAGCGGTTCTTTTTTTGGCAAACTTGCTTCTTCGGTTTTACTCGAAGGTTCTATAAGTTGGTTAAGTTCCTTAATTTCCGAATCGGTCAAATCGCGATATCTTCCTACAGGAATATCCAACGAAATATTGATGATTCGAATGCGTTTCAAGGCCGTAACTTCATAACCTAGATATTCGCACATTCTACGAATTTGACGATTCAAACCTTGGGTTAAGATGATTTTGAAAGTAGTAGAACTGATTTTTTCGACCTTACAGTTTTTGGTTACTGTGTCCAAAATTGGAATTCCATTCCCCATTTTTTGAATAAATCGATCGGTAATTAATTTGTTAACTGTTACCGTATATTCTTTCTCGTGATTGTTTCGAGCACGAAGAATTTTATTAACAATATCACCGTCATTGGTCATAAAAATCAATCCTTCACTGGCTTTATCTAATCGTCCAATTGGGAAAATGCGCGTTGGATAATTGATATAATCTACAATGTTATTGCGAACTTCTAAATTGGTAGTGCATTCAATTCCAACCGGTTTGTTGAAAGCCAAATAAACTGGTTTTTCTCTTTTTTCACGGATTAGTTTGCCGTCAATTCTCACTTCGTCGTCGGGAGAAACTTTGGTTCCTAATTCCGGAACAACTCCGTTGATGGTAACACGACCTTCTTCGATAATTTTATCGGCTTCACGGCGAGAGCAAAAGCCCGTTTCTCCAATGAATTTATTAAGGCGTTTTAGATTTTCTTCCATAGTGCAAAAGTAAACATTTTGGGAATGAAAACCTTTTTCAAAGTTTAAACTTTGACAAAGGTGAAAAGTAGTAAAAAGATTAAAAACTTAGCGAAGCTTTTCGTTATCTTAGTAAATCTCTGTGTAACAGCTATTCAAACAAAAACACAGACATTTTTTGATACAAATCATCATCATGAAGTTTATGTCCTAAGCCTTTCGTTTGGACAAACTGAACATCTTTCCAAGATTCAGCTATTTTTTTTCCTTCTTTGAATAAGACAATTTTATCATCAATATCGTGTGCCAAGAAGCCTTTTGCATCTATTTTAGAAGCGAATTCTTTAGATGTAAATTTATCTAAATTTTGATTTAGAAAAAGGGTGTATTTTTTTTCTAATGCTTTTTTGACCTTTCTATTTAAACTTAATAAAGTAGTAAAATTCTTTAAAATTATGGTAAAGTCGCTTGGAGCTCCTAGAATGACCATTTTTTGAAGATTTAGATTTTGGTATTTATATTGATAATACAAACTGGTTTGTCCTCCCATCGAATGTCCAATCATATAACTCGGTTGGTGTTTTTTAGCTACAATATCAATAAATTCAGCATATTTTGGAACTGTAAATTCCTTGCCACTCGACAATCCTTGAGCGGGTCCATCAATGGCAATAATCGTACTACCTGATTTTAGTAAATATGGGAGCATTTTTTTCCATCTTGATGAATTACTTTCCCAGCCGTGAATGAGTAAAATAACAGTATCGTTTCCTTTCCAAATATAGGTTTGAATGACATCTTCATTATGAACTATAATTTCTGATTGTGCTCCTTGTAAGGTTTTAGGAATATTATTGTTGCTAATTTTACCTTTTCGAGGTTCGCTAAAATAACCGTGAGCCATTTGAGTCGCTTTTTCTGGAAATGCAAATCCCATTAAATTGATATAAAATCCAATCGATTTGGTTAACAAGAAATAAAATGATTTTTTCATAAAAATAAATTTTCACTGCTAGCTTTAAAAAAAAAGTCCCGAAATGTATCGGGACTTAAATATAATATAAAAAATGTCCTGATGTGTGTCAGGACTAAACTATTTTTAGAATTTAGCAAAAAGTTGTTCCATTTTTACTTTCTCTTCCTCGGCTAAAACACTGTCAACCAATATTCTACCTGAATGTTCGTCAGTAATGATTTTTTTTCTGGCAGCAATTTCTACTTGAGTTTGCGGTGGAATCGTAAAAAACGACCCTGCAGAAGCGCCTCTTTCGATAGAAACAACAGCCAATCCGTTGCGAACGCTGGAACGAATACGATCATAAGCAGCTAATAAACGGTCTTCGATAGAACCTCTATATTCTGATGATTTATCAGATAAAAATGTTTCTTCTTTGGCAGTTTCAGACATAATTGCGTCTAATTCTGATTTTTTATGTTTTAAGTGATTCGATTTAAGTTCTAATCTCTCTTTTGATTGTGCAATAATTTCTTTTTTGTGCTCAATAGAAGCTTTCATTTCTTTGATTTGCTTCTCGGCTAGTTGAATTTCCAATTCTTGAAATTCTACTTCTTTAGTCAATGAGTTGAATTCTCTATTGTTACGAACAGTTTCCTGTTGTTTTGTGTATTTCTTGATAGACTCTTTATGCTCGTCAATTGCATTTTTCTTTACCTTGATAAGGTCTTCAATTGTTTCAAGGTCTTTCTTCAATTTCTCTGAACGGGTGCTTAAACCTGCAACTTCATCTTCTAAATCTTCTACTTCAAGAGGAAGTTCACCTCTCACGTTTCTAATTTCGTCAATTCTAGAGTCAATTAATTGTAAGTCGTAAATTGCTCTTAATTTGTCTTCAACACTCAATTCTTTTGTAGTTGCCATATTCTATTGTCTATAAGTACTTAACTGGATTTGTATTTTCTTCTGATAAAACGATTGCAAAATTAAGGATTTTTTTCCTAAGAAAATCAACAATATAATTTTTTGTATAACGTTCACTTTCAAAATGACCAATATCGGCTATAATTAGCTTACTTTCAGCTTCATAAAATTGGTGATACTTTAAATCTGCCGTCAAAAAAACGTCTGCACCAGCCAGAATTGCATTTTTTATGGCAAAACTTCCCGATCCGCCCAAAACGGCAACCTTTTTTATCGACTTTCCTAAAAATGCGCTATGTCTAATTCCATCAGCTTGCATTTTGTCTTTTACAAAATTTAGAAATTCTTTTTCATCCATTGGAACAGGTAATTCACCAATCATTCCCAATCCCACATTTTGATTTTTGTTTTGCAAATCATAAATTTCATAAGCTACTTCTTCGTAAACATGATTTTTAAATAAGGCTTTCAGAATTTTATTTTCTAACTGTTTTTCGAATGTAACTTCGATTTTGATTTCTTCATTTTCGACAAATTCAAATCGTTCACCAATTTCAGGATTGCTGTGTTCATTTCCCATATAAGTCCCAATTCCTTTTGAATTAAAACTGCAATTTTCGTAGTTGCCAATGTTTCCCGCACCAGCATCAAACAAAGAATTTCGAAGTTTTTCGGCATTTTCGGGAATAGTATAGGTTACTAATTTCCGAATAAAATTGAGCTTCGGAATCAGGATTTTAGTATTGGTTAAACCCAAAGAATCACAAAATATTTTATTCACACCTTCTTGGTGATTGTCCAAAGCGGTGTGAACAGCATAAATAGCAATATCATTTTTTATGGCTTTAATAATGGAACGTTCTACATAATTTTTGCCCGTGATTTTCTTTAATCCAGAAAATAGTATTGGATGAAAACAAACCACTAAATTGCATTTTTTGGCAACAGCTTCTTCAATGACGCTTTCTAGAGCATCGTGACAGACCAAAACTCCTGTAGCTTCAGAATTTTGATTTCCAACCAATAAACCTACATTGTCAAAATCTTCGGCATAAGCTAGTGGTGCCATTTCTTCGAGTACGGAAAGTATTTCTTTGATTTTCATTTCATTTTTAGCCATGAATTTCACGAATTGGCTCAAATTAATATGTGACTATTTTTTGTTTGTAATTTTAATCAAAGGTAAAATATTATCTTTTTATAAAATGACTTTAGTTCGGAAAATGCGTTTAATAAAAGTGTTTCATTTTATGTAAATTAGAATAGTACGAATTTTGTATATTTGTAATTCAAAACCTAAAAGTTATGACTACAATAAAAATTAACGAACGTACCAAAACAGGAAAAGCTTTTATGGCTATGGTAGAAACTTTTTTTAAAAACGTTGAAGGCATTGAAATTGTTGAAAACAAGTTAAAAAGGGATTTTGTTAACGATAGTGAAAGTCTTTATAATCCAGAGTTTGTAAAAATGGTTTTAGAGAGAGATGCTGACATAAAAAGTGGTAAATCAAAATGTATAACTATTGATCCTGACAATATATGGGGAAGTTTAGGCTTAAAATAGAACCTAAAGCAAGTATAGATATTGCAAAACATAAAAAATCAGGAAATCAATCCATTATCAAGAGAATTGAAAAAATTTTGGTAGAATTATCAGAAACTCCTTTTAAAGGAATTGGTAATCCGGAAGCCTTAAAACACCAACTTTCAGGTTTTTGGTCTAGAGAAATTACCAAAAAAGACAGAATAGTTTATCGGGTAGAAGCCGATATAGTAACAGTTTACGTAGTTTCTGCAATGGGCCATTATTCTGATAAATAATGATAAATTTATTTCGAAAAACACTCTTTCCATTCGCCATTTTGTATGGAATCATTACTAGTATTCGGAATTTTCTTTTTGACAAAGGTATTCTGAAATCCTATTCTTTTGATGTTCCCGTTATTGCTGTTGGAAATCTAAGCGTTGGCGGCACCGGAAAAACACCTCAAATTGAATATTTAATTCGGTTGCTTTCTCCTAATTTTAAAGTGGCCACATTAAGTCGAGGTTACAAAAGAAAATCAGAAGGTTTTGTTTTAGCTAATGCAAGTTCGAATGCTGAAATTTTGGGAGACGAACCTTTCCAATTTTATACAAAATTCAAAAACATTCAAGTTGCTGTTGATGCCAATAGGAAAAACGGAATCGAACAATTGCTTTCTCAAAAAGACAAATCGGATTTAATTTTGTTAGACGATGCTTTTCAACACCGAAAAGTAAAGGCGGGATTTTATATTTTGTTGACTTCTTATGGCGATTTGTATTCCGATGATTTTATGTTACCTACTGGAAATTTACGTGAAAGTAGGAGTGGAGCCAAAAGAGCGAACATGATTATTGTTACCAAATGTCCACTCAATCTTTCCGTTGAAGAACAAGCGAAAATTAAATATAATTTAAACTTGTCTTCAAATCAAGAATTGTTTTTTTCGTTCATTGATTATGACGATTCCATTGATTCGAAAGATAAATCAATGAAAGTGAGTGAAATTAAGAATGTTACAAAAATACTATTGGCTGGAATTGCAAAACCAGAGCCATTTTTTGACCATTTGCAGAGTAAAAACGATGTGAAACTAATTTTCCCAGACCATCATCATTTTTCAAAAAATGAATTACTAGAAATTAAAAAGAAAGCACAAAATCAAATAATTATTACTACCGAAAAAGATTTTGTGCGTTTGAATAACAGTATTTTAAGCGATCAACTTTTCTATTTGCCTATTCGAAGTTCTTTTCTTTCTAAAGGAGAAAATTTCGATAAAACCATAAATGAGTACGTTCAATCAAAAACCAGTCGTTTTAACTCTCATAATTAAAGCTCTTACGACTGATTTTGTAACTCATTAAATGATTTTATTTTTGCTGACTTTATTAAATGTTCATTAAAAATCCTACTAAGTTTTCTTTTTTGTTTAGTGCTAATTTTTTCCTCAGCCTATATCTGGCTAGTTCAACTCCACCACTTGAAATATTCATGATTTCGGCTATTTCTTTTGTAGACATATTCATTAATAGATACGTTGACAAATCTAATTCGCGAGGAGAAACTGCAGGATATTTTTCTTTAAGTCTCTTTAAAAATTCAAAATGTACATTCTTGATGTGTTTTTCTAAATCTTTCCAACTTTGATCGGTATTGGCTTCTTTAGTTATGATTTTATTTAGTTTGTTAAACTGAATTTTTGCAGACTCATCAACTGAATTTATGTCAATATCTTTTAGCTTATGAATAATCCCGTTTAAAATTTTATTTTTCTTTACTATTTGTAAAGTGTTGTTTACTAATTCCTTGTCTTTTACTAAGATTTTAATTTTAAGTTTGTCATTTTTAAGTCTTTCAATTTCTTTTTCTAAATCAAATTGCTCTTGTCTTATTTTTGATTCTTTTTCCAGATAAATTCTTCTTTGTTCTATTTTTTCGAAATATCTATTTTTTCTTATTTTTGCTTGTATTGTTTTTCTGATATAATATAAAGCCGTTGCGATGCAAATAATATAGAAAAAAAAGGCTAAAAAATGTCGGTACCAAGGTGGGGAAATTTTGAATGCTACAGTATTTCGATCAGACTGAATTCCATAACTGTTTCTTACTTTTAACTGCATTAAATAGGTGCCTTCTTTCAAATTTGTATACTCTTTCATAGCGTTTGTTGACCAAAAGCTCCAGTTTTTATCAAAACCATCTAATTTATAAGAAAATTGAACGTTTTCTAGGTTTTCGAAAACTGGAGAAGAGAAGGTAAATTTTACTTGATTTGATGCATAAGGTATCTTGTAGTTTTTGTTCCTGTTTTGATTGTTTCCAAATACTAATGAGTCTCCCAGGAAAGCAAAACTTCTTATAAAAGCTTTCGGTTTTGTAACAAAATTGTAAGGTACATCTGCATCATAATGTGCAATTCCATCGGTCAATCCTATTAAAATATCATTTTGGTTAACATAATTTATAGAAAGATGATCACGAACAGTATTTCCTGTAAAGTTTGAAAATTGTGCAACCACATTTTTATAATTGGAATTTCTATCCTTCACCATTTCTCCCAATGATTCCCCAAATATATACCAGAGATTTCCGTTCGTATCTTCGGTTAAATGATTAATCGGAGGTATGTTTTTAAAGAGATTTGTCAATTTTTTATTTTCATAAAAAGCTTCTTGCCCATAAGAATAATTATAGAAATGGTTGTTTTTTTGAAAATAGATAATGTTGTTTATTTTTTGAATGCTTTCAACTCCGTATGTGATAGTAGATAGTTTTAGATGTTTTTTTAACGTTTTAAATGATTTAAAATCATCACTTAAAACCATTTGCAGTACATAATTTTCTTTTTTTGTCCAAATTGAATTGTTGTCCATTTCAAATTCAATTATAGAATTGTTGTATCCTTCAATTTTGCTAAGTAGCTGGAAACCTGCTTTTTTTTTCTCAAAAAGGGAAAAGCCATTATAATTGGAGCCAATCATTAAATTGGGTTTATTTGGAATTTGCTTTAATCCCCAATATCCAATTCCGTCCAAAGTCTTAACGACCCTATTGTTATTAATTAACAATAAACCTTTGTTATGAGAACAGATTAATTCATCATTTATCACTTGAATGTTCCAGGCCTGTCCTGTAGTTCCTTCCACAAGCGAAAAAGTATCTTCTTCAAAACGATTGCCCCAAGAATGATAAAATACACCTTGATTTGTGGCGACGTATAGGTTGTCTTTAAAAATAACTGAAGCATAAACAGAGCTAATATTGAAACTAAACCCTAAATAAGTAAATGGAGAATTTTCGTTTAAAAAAGTAATACCGTTGTCTAATCCTAACCAGAGATTACTCTTATCGTCTACAAAGGAAGTTAGCACAGTGTTATTTTGAAGTCCTTTTTTTCGATTGATGTGCTGAATTATTCTTCCATTGCTGTCGCAAATAATGACTCCATCTAGAATTGAATTTAAAGCAAAATAATTCTCTTTGATCATTACACCTCCAAGACAGCTATTTTTTTTTATAAATGAATTAGCTTCACTTTCCCAAGCCTCAATTTTTCCATCTTTATAAATATACAATCCATTGTAAATAGTTGCAATTAGAATTTTGTTATCTGGAAATTGAAAAATGCTCCATATTTCTTTGTCCTTTAAAACGTCAGTTCCTCGCACTACTTTGAGTTTTCCATCTATATATTCAAGCAATCCATACTTAATATCTTGGAAATAAAGACTGTTTTTTAGCTTATATGAAAATTGTAATTTATGCGGTGGCTTTAATACTTTAATTTTATTATCAGAAAAGACAAAAATAGAATAGAAGGATTGAAAGATTACTTCGTTTTTGAAAATATGAATTTTCCAAATATTATCGCCTACATCAATTTTTAATTTCTTTAAGCGCTCTGAAAGGGAATGGTATTCTAATTTGCCTTTTTTGTCAGGTTTGAAGTATCCAAATTCATTCCAACTTCCTACATAAATATTTCCATTTGCACCAATTTTCAGGCTTTTAATTCCAGTATTATCGGGAACTAAATATTTAGTCCAAGTCACGCCATCAAATTGTAAAAGGCCATTGTTATTGGCAAAATAGATATTTCCGTACTTGTCTTGATCTATATTCCAGTTTTGAGTTCCTCCTTTATAATCTAATCTTTTGTAATTTCTTATTTCTGGAATACCAATATTTTTAACTTGACCATAAACGGCTGTTGTTGATATAAAAAATAAAATAAAGGAAATTTTTATAAACTGCATAAGTGTGATTTGTAATGAATAAATTATTTTTTTAACTGTAAGTTTTTCAACAGGAGATCTAAAAAAAACACTGTTAATTATCTTGATGTCAGTAGAAATTATAGTTTTTTGCTTTTTTTTGTTAAATGTAGTGTTTGTTTTTTTATTTTTTATTTTTATTGTATGTTAAAATTTACTTTATAATCTGTATATTAATATTTTAAGTTAATATTTGATGTGTTTTTGTAAGGTATTAAAATATGATTTGATGTGTTTTTGTAATGAAAAATTAAAATTGATAATGAAAATTAATCCCTACTATTGTATCAAATTACTAATTAATTAACCAAAATTTTAGAAAAATGAAATTAACAAAATTACTTATTTTTTGTTTTTTATCCGTTCTATTCTCAGTTTACGGGCAAGCACAAGATGTCTCTGTAAGCGGAAAAGTGATAGACGAGAACGGAATGCCCATTCCTGGAGTGACCATTTTAATTAAGGGAACTACTAAAGCCACGGCTTCAGACATTGATGGGAATTATCAAATAAAGACTGCTTCAAGCAGTACTTTAGTGTTTAGTTATGTAGGTTATTCTACAGTTCAAGAAGGGGTAAAAGGAAGATCTCGTGTAGATGTAAAACTTAGTCCTGAATCACAATCTTTGCAAGAGGTTGTTGTTGTAGGATATGGTACTCAAAAGAAAAGTGTTAACACAGGAGCTATCTCAAGTGTTAAAGCTAAAGATCTTGAAAAACTTCCTATTGGAAGAGTTGAACAAGCCTTACAAGGTAGGGTTTCTGGTGTACTGGTTTCTGCACAATCGGGACAACCAGGTGCTGCTTCTACTGTAAGGGTAAGGGGGATCACTACATTTGATGCCAATGGAGGTAATAATCCACTTTGGGTTGTTGATGGTGTTATTGTTGATAATGGTGGAATTGGTTATATAAATCAATCAGATATTGAATCCATTGAGGTGATTAAAGATGCTGCTTCTGCTGCAATATATGGTTCGCGTTCTGCTTCAGGGGTTATTTTGGTTACTACCAAGAAAGGAAAATCAGGAAAAATTTCTGTATCTTATTCTGGTTATACTGGAGTTTCTGCACCTGCTAAAACATTAAGTTTACTTAATGCTACACAGTATGGTGCCATTATGAATGAAAAAGCGGGCGCTGCTGGCCAAGCTATTCCTTACACAAACCTAGCTGCTTTAGGTTTAGGAACTGATTGGCAAAAACAAATTTTTAGTAATGATGCTATGAAATCTTCTCACGAGTTTAGTTTAAGTGGCGGAAATGATGTTTCTACCTTCTTTGCTTCTTTCGGGATACAAGATACAGAAGGAATCGTTTCGAAAGAAATTTCTAATTTTACTAAGCAATCTTTCCGTTTGAACTCTACACACATTTTGTCAAAAATGTTTACCTTGGGTCAAACATTTGGATTTACACATCAAAAAGGGGTTGGTTTAGGAAATACAAATAGTGAATTTGGCGGGCCATTAAGTTCTGCTATTAATTTAGATCCTATTACTCCAGTTGTCGTTACAGATCTTGCTGTGATTAATGGTTCTGGTTCAATCTATCAAACACCTTACATTTTTAGAGATGCTAAGGGTAATCCTTATGGAATTTCAAATCCTAATAATGTACCTACTTCTGTAGGACAAGAAATGACAAATCCACTAGCTTATGTAAATACTAGATTAGGAAACTACAATTGGTCAGATGATTACATAGGTAATGTTTATCTTGAATTTTCACCTACTAAAAACCTAAAATTCAGATCCTCTTTTGGAGCTAAACAAGCATTTTGGGGTGATGAATCTTTTACTCCTAGATTCTTTTTGAGCCAAACTGTAAATTCAACTCAAAATAATTTAAGTAGAAGTACTAATAAAACGTATGCTTGGAATATTGAAAATACAGTAACGTACAAGAACAGTTTTAGAGATCATAATTTTACAATATTGTTGGGTCAAGGAGCTTATGTTGATAACCATACGAGTGGTACTTATGTAAATTATTCTAATTTGCCTGTTAATACATATCAAGAAGCTTCTTTTAATTTTGATATCCCTATTACTTCAAAATTAGGATCAGCTTATACATCAGCAGACCATAAAGTATCTTCTTTATTTGCTCGTTTATATTATGATTACAAAGAGAAATATTTGTTTACAGGTATTATTCGTCGCGATGGTTCTTCTAATTTTGGTCCCAATCATAAATTTGGTGATTTTCCTTCTTTCTCCGCTGGATGGGTAGTATCTAAAGAAGGTTTTTGGAAAGATAACACTATTGTTAATACTTTGAAAATAAGAGCTGGTTATGGTAAAATAGGTAATGAACTTATAAGATCTTTTGGCTATTTAGCACTTATTGGTGGAGGAAGAAATTATACTTTTGGAAATACTGGAACTACAATTACTACTGGAAATAGTCCTGATGCACCTTCAAACCCAGACTTAAAATGGGAATCAACATCTCAAGCAAACATAGGGGCTGATGCGAGAATTTTTAACGATTTTAATTTAACTGTTGAGTATTACAAGAAAAAAACAACAGGAATTTTACAAACTTTTGATTTACCTGGTTACATTGGATCAACATTAAGTCCTGTTGCAAATGTAGCTGATATGAATAATTCAGGTTTTGAATTAGAACTTGGTTATCATAAGAAAATTGGAGAATTTAATTTTTCTGCAAATGGAAACTTCTCAACTCTTAAAAATGAAGTTACTTATTTAGGAGTAGGGAAAGATTTAATCTCTGGAAATGCATCCTTTCAATCTATGGGAGAAGTGACTAGAACTCAAGTGGGTCAATCGTACAACTCTTTCTTTGGGTATAAAACGGCAGGAATTTTTCAATCATTTCAAGAGGTGAATGATTATAAAAATACTGCAGGAAGTGTAATTCAACCAAATGCTAGACCTGGAGATTTCCGTTGGGTAGATACCAATGGTGATGGATTAATAGATCCTAATGATAGACAATTCTTAGGTAGTCCTCTTCCGAAATATACTTTTGGATTGACTTTAAATGCTGATTACAAAGGATTTGATGTATTGGTATTTATGCAGGGTTCCGCAGGAAATAAAATTTTTCAAGGGCTTCGTCGTCTAGACATTCTAAATGCAAATTATCAAACAGACGCTTTAGGTCGTTGGTCGGGAGCTGGAACATCAAATACATATCCTAGATTAACAAATGATGATACGAATCACAACTTTGATTATGCTTCTGATTTTTATTTAGAAAAAGGAGATTACTTGCGTTTCAAAGTTGTACAATTAGGTTATTCTTTGCCAAGCACAGTAATTAGTAAAATTGGAGCAAATAAAATTAGATTTTACGTTACTGGCGAAAATTTGCTAACCCTTACTAAATATACAGGATATGATCCAGAAATTGGAGGAGATGTTTCAGGCATAGATAAAGGATTTTATCCACAAGCTAAAACATTCATTTTTGGAGCTAATATTCAGTTTTAATAAAAATATAAATTATGAAAACAAAAAATCTCAAGTTTTTACTTATTGCGATAGCAATGATAATGACAATGGTATCTTGTACCAAAGACTTTCTAGAGGTAACACCCAAAGGGACAGTTCTAGAATCAAATTATTATACAAATCAAACAGAAGCTTTTGCTGGTCTAACTTCGGTATATGACCTAATGCGAAAAAATTCTGGAGGTTTCGAGAATATGATAACGATGATGAATGCTGGTTCTGACGACCACTTTGCAGGAGGTGGTAGCGCTACTGATGGAGCTGGAATTCAAGGTTTTTCAAACTTTACGTTGAATCCTACTACTATGCCACAAAGTTTTTGGAGCGATCATTATCAAGGTATTTTTAGAGCAAATTATTTGCTAACAAAATTACCTGGTGTTCCTATGGATGCAGCGTTAAAAGCTAGATATATTGCCGAAACTAAAGCATTAAGAGCTCATTACTATTTTAATTTGGTTAAAATGTTTAAAAACGTTCCATTAATTTTAGTTCCACTTGGCACATCAGAATACTATACGGTCCTTCAAGCAACTCCTGCAGCGGTTTACACTCAAATCGAAAAAGATTTGACAGAAGCTTTGGTTGATTTGCCAAATACAGTCTCTGCGACAGAAACTGGTCGTTTTTCTAAAGGAGCCGCTCAAGCTTTATTAGGTAAAGCATATCTTTATGATCCAGCAGGAAAGAAAGTGCAAGCAGCGACTGAGCTTGCGGCAGTAAATGGAACTCCTGGAGGAACAAGCCAATATGGGTACAAATTACTAGCCAATTATAATGATCTTTGGATTGTAAGTAATAAATACAATACGGAATCTATTCTTGAAGTGGCACATACTAACGCATCAAGTACAGGTTGGGGAAATTGGGGACAAGGAACTGACGAAGGAAATAGCACCAATATTATGTGCGGTCCAAGAACCTATACCAAAATTGCAGCACCAGCACCAGATCTACCTTCAGGATGGAGTTTCAACGTGATTACACAAGGACTTTATGATCTAATTAAAACTGATCCAAGATTTGGAGCGACTGTATTAGATTTGAAAACTTTGTCAGCAACTGGGAAAGCAACTTATATTGGTGGTTATCAAGATACAGGATATTTCCTAAATAAATTTATTCCAAGACAGTCAGATGTAACGACAGGAACTGGAGAGCCTGTTTTGAATTATAAACAAAACTCATATGTAATCCGTTTAGCTGATACTTATTTAATGGAAGCGGAAGCATTGGGAGGAACAGGAACAAGAGCTCAAGCGTTACTTGATGCCGTAAGAGCCAGAGTGAATTTAGCAAGCGTTCCAGTTTCACTTGCTGCTATTAAAGCAGAACGCAGACTAGAACTAGCAGGAGAAGGAAATCGCTTTTTTGATTTAGTGAGATGGGGTGATGCCACTGCTGCATTAGCAAGCAGAGGTTTTGTTGCAGGTAAAAACGAAGTTTTTCCAATTCCTTATAAAGAATTGCAAAACACGCTTATTGTTCAAAATCCTAAATATATTAATTAATAAAAACAATATGAAAAACATAAAATTAATATTCAGCTTCGTAGTATTACTTGCTGTTACAACTAGCTGCAGTATTCCAGACGGTATAGATGGAGATACATCATTTTTAAATTCTGTAGCTTCTTCGAATGTCAGTAAGATTTTTGATATTAGTAATGATAATTCTGGAAAAGTAATCATCACTCCTAAAGGGGATGGCGTAACTTCTTTTACAGTTAATTTTGGTCACGGAACAGGCGCTTCTGCTTCAGCCGTTGTTGTACCGGGAGGAAATACTTCACATTCTTATCCAGAAGGAACGTACACAGTGAGTGTAGTTGCTACTGATGTCGCAGGAAAGCAAACAACTACCACGTATCCGTTGACAGTTACTTACGTAGCTCCAACAAATATTATGGTTTCTACTTCTGGCGAAATGAAAGTTTCAGCCACAGCAACTTATGCAAAATCATTTTTAGTTTATTATGGTGATGTAGCAAATGAAGTTGGTAAACCGATGGCTATTGGTCAAGAGTTACCAGCGCATACTTATCCTGCTACTGGAGGTCCTTTTGTTCTTAAAGTGGTCGCTTTAAGCGGCGGTGTTGCAACAGCTCAATCTCTAAAAACTTTATTCGGTTTTCCTATCGATTTTGAAAATGTAAGCACTACTTACTTTTTTGGAACATTTGGTGGCGGTCAGGCATTCTCAACCGTAGCGAATCCAAATGCATCTGGACTTAATACAAGTGCTAATGTTGGAAAATTCGTTAGAGGTGCCGAAGGGTGGAGTGGTACTTATAGTCCTTTAAATATTCCAATGAATTTGGCTTATGGAAAGAAAATAAAAGTATTGGTTTACAATCCTTCCGCTGCTAATATTGGAAAAAAATTAAATATCGAATTAGAAGCATCTATTGATGGTCCAGCAAATGGAGTTGGTGTATTAAAAGTACCAGTTACAACCTCGGGTGCTTGGGAAGAATTAGTATTTGATTTTAGTACTATTCCTGCTGTAGGTAATGCTAAATTCACGCAACTGGTTTTGCGTTATGATGATGATAATTATGCTACAGGTGCTGGTCAAATTCTATATGTTGATAATTTTAGACTAACGAATTAATATAAAATAGATGAAAAATATAAAAAACATTTTTGGAATTTTCTTTGTGTTACTACTAACGATAACCAGTTGTACAGAAGAAAACTACTCTTTAGGAGATTTAACAGCTCCTTCAAACGTGGTTATAACAGCAACAGTTTTTGGTAAAGATGCCTTGCATCCTAACGGAGATGGTTCAGGTAAAGTAATATTTGCGGTAACTGGTGACAATGTACTTGGTTATAAAATTGATTTTGATGATAAAAATGCAGTGGAATTTGAGATACTTAAATCAGCATCTGTAACGCATATTTATGGCGATGTTGTTGGTTTATCTACTTACAGAGCTACTGTTGTAGCTTCAGGGAAAGGAGGAACTTCTACAAATGTTACACAAGTCGTTATTGTGAGATATGATTTTACAGCACCTGCTGAAATTATAACTAATTTAACAAACAACTCTTCAAAAACTTGGGTTGTAGATAAAAGTGCCACAGGTCATTTTGGTGTAGGTCCGTGGAGTGGAAGTTCAACTCCAGAATGGTGGTCAGCTGCCATAAACGAAAAAGTAGCTTGTTGTAATTGTTTTTATACTTCAACATTCAAATTTTCAAAAGTTGCAGGTAGTGGAACTTATTCATTACAGGTTTCAACACCCGATGGAGCCTTTACCAAAACGGGTAGTTTAACAACTCTTCCAGGTATTCCGGCAGCTGGAGATGAGGGATGTTATCCATATGCTGGCGCAACCGCTGATTTTACTTTCGCTGGTTCAACTACTGCGGTTCCTGCCTCAGCATCTACTAAGGTTACAATTAAGCTCTCAGGTGCTACCACTTTTATAGGTTCTGGAACTACACAAAAGGAATATGAAATTTTAGCTTTAACTCCCTCCTATATGTACTTACGAGCACAAGGATATGAAACTGGAAATGCTTGGTATTTAAAATTAAAACCGGCACCATAAATTTTAAAGAAAATGACCCAGAACTAAATGCGGTTCTGGGTTTTTTTATAACTCTAATTGATTTACTAAAAATGAAACAAAAAAAAGTATTTTTAAATTTTTCTAAAAGTGATCTACTTACTGGATTAAGTGTTTATTTTAGTATTCTAATGTGTTCGTTCGCATTGATTTCCTGTAGTGGAGATAGCGGTGGAAATGGAGGAGCTAATCCTGCAAATACAAAACCTTCTAATCTTGTTATTTCGGCAGTTGTGGTTGGGGCTAACACTCAAAATCCAAATGGAGATGGTAGTGGAATCGTGAATTTTAGCTTAAGTGCAACTAATGCAACTTCCTATAAAATAACATTTGGCAATGGAGATTCAAAAGATGTAACGGACGGAAATGTTTCTTATACCTACCTTGCATCTGGAACAAATACATACACAATATATGTATCGGCTTACAACTCATCCAATTTTATAAGTACTTCTACTATATTTACGATTTATGTTGCACCAACTACAGTGTGGTCTGATGAATTTAATGTCGATGGTGCTCCAGATCCCACAAAATGGGGTTATGATCTTGGCGCAGGGGGTTGGGGAAATAACGAACCTCAATATTATACCAGTAGACCTGAAAATGTAATTGTATCTGGTGGAACTTTAAAAATTAAAACAATAAAAGAAAATTACCTAGGCAGTACATATACTTCCGCTAGGATTCTTACTAAAGATAAATTCTCTTTTAAATATGGAAAAGTCGAATTCAGAGCAAAACTAGCTTCTGGAGGAGGAACTTGGCCAGCACTTTGGATGTTAGGAAGCAACATTGGAACGGTAGGTTGGCCTGCGTGTGGAGAAATAGATGTTATGGAACACGTTTATAATCAATTAAACAAGATTTTTGCTACCCTTCATTATCCAGGACACTCAGGCGGAAATGGAACTGGTGCAACAAAGAATATTGCGGATGTAACTACAACTTTTCATAAGTATTCAATTGATTGGCGAGCAGATACCATCAAAGTTTATGTTGATGATGTGGCGTTCTTTTCATTTGCCAATACAAGTGCGACCCCTTTTAATCAGAATTTCTTCTTGATTATTAATTGTGCTATTGGTGGTGACTTTGGAGGTGCAATAGATCCAAATTTCAGTTCTTCTACCTTCGAAGTTGATTATGTTAGAGTTTATAATTAAATGTTTTTGTTAGTTAGGTTTTTTTTTGCCTCCATTTTTAATTAAATGGAGGCATTAATTAAAATCGGAGTTTTTTTGAATTCTAAATTCTTAAAATAAATTGTATGTTTTAGCCTTTTATATTGGTTGCTAAAACAAATGTTTATTGCGTTTTGATTTTAAAATATTTGATGATACTCTAACTTTAAAATAATGAAACAAATGTCGAAATTTAAAATATTGTTTGTTTTTCTCTTCTTCTCAGGAACATTTAATGCGCAGTCGTTAAAGGTTATTACGTATAACATTCGTCTTAATTTAGATTCAGATGGAGAAAATTCTTGGTCAAACAGAAAAGAATTTTGGTGTTCACAAATTCAATTTTACGAGCCAGATATTTTTGGAGTTCAAGAAGCAACTCCAATTCAAGTTACTGATATATCAGATGCGTTAATAAAGTACAACAATATAGGAATTGGAAGAGAAGGAGTTGGCAAAGGAGAATCTTCAAATATTTTTTATAAAAAAGATCGCTTTAAAGTAGTGGAAGAAAAAACATTTTGGCTTTCTGAAACGCCTGACAAAATTTCGAAAGGTTGGGATGCTGCTTGTAATAGGGTTTGCACGTATGCATTGTTTAATGATTTAAAAATGAAAAATAATTTTTGGGTTTTTAACACTCATTTAGATCATATGGGAGATTTGGCGAGGACCAATGGAATACAGCTCATATTGTCGAAAATAAAGGAATTGAACATAAAAAATTATCCTGTTATTTTTATGGGTGATTTTAATTCAAACCCTTCGGAAGAAAGAATAATTGCTTTGAAAAAAGAAATGAACGACAGTCGAGAGATTTCGGAATCGAAACCTTTTGGTCCTACTGGAACTTTCAATGGCTTTAAACACAATGTTCCCGTAACAGATTTGATTGATTATCTTTTACTTTCAAAAAATAATAAATTGAGAGTAAAAAAATATGCTGTTTTAAGTGATTCCAAGGATTTGAAATATCCTTCTGATCATTTACCAGTTTATATAGAATTAATTTATAAATAAAATGAAAAACATCACAATGGTTATGAAATATTTTCTCCTTTTTATAGCAACTTCTTTTGCTTTAAATTGCTCTGGAGGTGGAGATGGTGGTAACACAACACCAAATCAACCCGCAAATCCGCCCGTAAATCCCCCAGTTACTACTAACGATGTCGATTTTTGGTTGACAAAAGGAGACGAATCGGTAAAACTTGCTAAACAAACTGCAATTTTAGGATTTGGAAATGTTGCGAATACCTTTGCCAATATTGTTGTTGATGATTCCCAAACTTTTCAAACGGTTGATGGTTTCGGTTATACGTTAACTGGCGGAAGTGCTGTAGTAATCAACCAACTAAATGCAATAAAAAAACAGGAATTATTACAGGAATTATTTGGATCAGGAGAAAGTTCAATTGCTGTCAGCTATTTGCGTTTAAGCATGGGAGCATCGGATTTGGATGCAACTACATTTTCTTATGATGATATGCCAAGTGGACAAACGGATGTTTCCTTGACCAATTTTAGTCTAGCTCCCGATATGGCTAATTTAATTCCTCTTCTCAAAGAAATTTTAGCAATCAATCCAAACATAAAAATTATTGCCACGCCTTGGTCACCACCAGTTTGGATGAAAGACAACAACAGCACCGTTGGCGGTAGTTTGAAACCCATATATTACGGAGTTTATGCACAATATTTTGTAAAATATATTCAAAAAATGAAATTGGAAGGAATCAAAATCGATGCAATAACTCCTCAAAATGAACCTCTAAATCCTGCCAATAATCCCAGTTTATTGATGACTGCGGCACATCAGGTGGAGTTCATCAAAACAAATTTAGGACCGGCTTTTCAAGCTGCAAATATCACAACTAAGATTATTAGTTATGATCACAACTGTGACAGAACCGATTATCCTTTGTCTATTTTAAATGATACAGCTGCAAATCCATTTGTTGATGGTTCTGCATTTCACTTGTATGGTGGGGATATTAGTGCGTTAACAACGATGCATAATGCGTACCCAAATAAAAATGTCTATTTCACGGAACAATGGACCTCTTCTACAGGAAATTTTGGCGGAGATTTAAAATGGCATTTAAAAAATGTTGTTATTGGTTCTATGCGAAATTGGAGCAAAAATGCATTGGAATGGAACTTGGCAAACGATCCCTCATTTAGTCCTCATACTCCAGGCGGATGCACGATGTGCAAAGGTGCAATTACAATTGAAAGCAATAGTTTTTACACTAGAAATGTTGGTTTTTATATCATAGCTCATGCTTCAAAATTTGTTCCAATGGGATCCGTCAGGATTGCCAGTAATTTGTCTGGAAATTTAAACACAGTGGCTTTTAAAACGCCCGCCGGTAAAAAAGTTCTAATTGTCGAAAATGACGGAAATGCAACCGAATATTTTAATATTAAATACAATGATAAATGGGTAAAAACTGCAATAGATGCAGGTTCTGTCGGAACTTATATCTGGTAGTAAAACATAATTAAAATAAATAATACAATGAATACAATCCTCACATCAGCGCTTTTAGTAGTGACCTTTTTTGCTTTTTCGCAACAAAAAAATAATAACAAAAACAAAACCTTTTCTACAAAAGATAAAAGTGTCGTAGTCTACACAACTGCTGAGAATACAGATTTAAGATTATCAAAAACAAATACGCTCCAATTCTCAGATTTTAAACAACCATTGGAAACTCAGATTTGTGTTTTTGTAAATCCTCTTAAAACCTTTCAAACTTTTTTAGGAATTGGTGGTGCAATTACAGATGCTAGCGGCGAAGTGTTTGCAAAATTATCAACTGATAAACAACAAGAATTACTGGATGCTTATTATAGTCAAGACAAAGGAATTGGGTATTCATTGATGAGAACGACGATTCACAGTAGCGATTTTAGTTCCGGAAGTTATACCTATATTGATGAAGGTGACAAAGAATTAAAAACTTTCAATATTGATCACGATAGGAAATTTAAAATTCCTTTAATAAAAAAAGCCATCGAAACTGCTGGAGGAAAAATGACTTTTTATGCAAGTCCTTGGAGTCCGCCAGCCTTTATGAAAAGCAATAAAAATATGCTAAAAGGAGGGACATTATTACCTGAATATTTTCAATCTTGGGCAACTTATTATATAAAATTCATCAAAGCATATGAAGAAGAAGGAATTCCAATCTGGGGAATCACTGTCCAAAATGAGCCAATGGCAGCTCAAACTTGGGAATCTTGCGTATTTACAGCTGAAGCAGAAAGAGATTTTCTAAAAAACTTTCTAGGACCTACAATGAAAAAACAAGGTTTTGGCGACAAAAAAATTATTGTTTGGGATCACAATCGAGATCTAATGAATCAAAGAGCGGACGTTATATTTTCTGATCCAAAAGCAGCTAAATACGCTTGGGGAATGGGTTTTCATTGGTATGAAACCTGGGCTAAAGGACAACCAATGTTCGAAAATGTTGCTAAAGTGCACGAAGCTTATCCCACAAAAAACCTAATATTTACCGAGGGATGTATCGAAAAATTCGACTCTGCAAAATATCAATTTTGGGGAAATGGCGAGCGATATGGAACTTCTATGATAAATGATTTCAATAATGGAACCGTAGCTTGGACGGACTGGAATATTTTGTTGGATGAAAAAGGAGGTCCAAATCATGTAGGGAATTTCTGTTTTGCACCCATTCATGCCATTACAGCATTAAACGACTTGATTTATACGCCATCTTATTATTACATAGGTCATTTCTCCAAATTTATACGTCCAAATGCAAAAAGAGTGAGTACGGCTGTGAGCAGAAGTAGTTTGATAAGTACTTCTTTTATCAATGCCAATGGGAAAATGGTAACCGTTGTAATGAATAAAAGTGCTGAAAAAGTGATTTATAATTTATGTGTTGGATCACAAGCTACCGAAGTTTCTATTTTGCCAAATGCAATTCAGACTTTAGTTTATTAAATAACAATTCTTTATATGAAAACTCATCTAATTGTATTTTTTATTTTTTTATCGGTTTCATCATTCTCACAAGGTTATTTGCATAGAAATGGGCAAAACATTGATGATGGAAACGGTCAAAATATGGTATTGCGAGGTTTGGGTTTAGGCGGATGGATGATTCAAGAAGGATATATGATCAAGACTGGTGCTTATGCCGGATCTCAGCGTGTTATTAGAGAAAAAATAATAGATTTAATTGGTGTTGAAAACACGGAAAAATTTTATAAAAAGTATAAGGAAAACAGTGTCACAAAAAGAGATATAGACTCGCTGGCGGCTTGGGGATTTAATTCTATTAGATTGCCAATGCATTATAATTTATACACTTTACCCATTGAACAAGAAACAAGTTCTGGACAAAATACTTGGCTAGAAGAAGGTTTCAAAATGACCGATGATTTATTGAAATGGTGTGCTGAAAATAAAATATATCTAATTTTAGACTTGCACGCAGCTCCTGGAGGACAAGGAAAAGACGCTGCCATTTCCGATTATGATGCTACAAAACCTTCGCTTTGGGAAAGTACTGCCAATCAAGATAAAATGGTCGCTCTTTGGGTAAAATTAGCTTCGCGCTATAAAGATGATCCTTGGATTGGTGCATATGATATTATAAATGAGCCCAATTGGAATTTCTCAGGAACCAATCAAAACGGCTGTGACGAAACGTTGAATGCGCCATTAAGAGCTCTTCAAATGAGAGTTACAAAAGCAATTAGGGAAGTAGATAAAAATCATTTAATTTTCATTGAGGGAAATTGCTGGGGAAATAATTACAATGGAATTTTCCCGCTTTGGGATGAAAATTTGGCATTGAGTTTTCACAAATATTGGAACTTGAATAACAAAGGTTCCATTCAACAAATGTTGGATTATAGAACGCAATATAATGTTCCCATTTGGATGGGAGAAAGCGGCGAAAACTCAAATGTTTGGTTTACGGAAGCCATTTCTTTAGTCGAATCAAATAATATAGGTTGGGCTTTTTGGCCAATGAAAAAAATTGATAATATCGCTGGAGTAACCTCGGTTTCTTCAACACCAGAATATGATAAAATACGCGATTATTGGAAAAATGGTGGAACCAAACCATCCGTAGATTTTGCAAAATCAGCGTTGATGCAAATTGCTGAAAATTATAAAATGGAGAATCTAACCGTAAAACACGATGTTATTGATGCCATGTTTAGACAAGTTCAAACCACAGAAACTAAGAGTTATAAAAAACACAATCTTCCGGGAAAAGTATTTGCAACGGACTATGATTTAGGACAAAACGGCTATGCTTATTATGACAAAGACATCATCAATTATGACGGAACTAAATTCACAAAATGGAATAAAGGTGAAGCGATGCGAAACGATGGTGTCGATATTCAAGCCTGTAATGACAAAATCACGAACGGTTTTAATGTAACTTTTATCGAAGATGGAGAATGGTTGCAATATACAGTTCAATCTCCATCAGAAACTAGATATGATATTGACATTCGCTTCGCAAGTGCAGCTGCAGGTGGAAAATTATATCTTGAGTACGAAAACGGAAAAAAATCCCAAACCATTACCATTCCATCTTCGGGAGGAAATTCCAATTGGAAAACTATTTCTTTAAGCAATGTGTTTTTGCAAAAAGGAAACAACAAAATCAAAGTCCATTTCGAAAAAGGGAATTTCAATCTGAATTCTTTTGAATTCAAAGACGCAAAATCTAAATAATGGTATTTAATTTATGGTACTTATTCCGAAACACTTACAGTAATTAAAATATAAACAAAAACTTATCTTCGGCATTGTTATTAACCGTAAGCCGAAGATTTTTTTAAACAAATAACTTAACACAATATGAAAATCAAAAATATTTTTTTTATAGTAATATTATTTATCATATTTACATCAAATGCTCAAATCACAAAAGGGAATTGGATGATGGGAGGAAGTTTAAATTTATCAAGTGATAAAAATACAAGTAATGGATATGTTACTCATACAACTGGAATAGATATAAAACCAAACGTTGGCTATTTCGTAATAGATAAATTAGCATTAGGCGCGGATACTGAAATAGGAATTTTTTCAAATAGGAGTACAATTTTTGGTATTGCACCATTCATTAGATATTATTTTTTAGAAAAAGAAAAAAAGATTAATATTTTTTCGGAATTTAATTACGAATTTAGAAAAAACTATCCCGACAATTATATCTCAAATAGAATAAATTTTAAAACAGGTGCTGTTTTCTTTTTGAATAGTAGCGTAGGTATCGAAATGGCATTGAATTATTCTACCCTAAATACGAATCAAAATAGTCAATATAGTGGTATTAATTTAGGAGTTGGATTTCAAATACATTTAGAGAGAGAATAAAGTAATCAAAAAACGATAAAGATAAAGTTCTAATTATTTGAAATATTTTAAAAAATTACCACAGAAATTAAAATATTACTTACTACAAAGAACAACTCAAAAAGACTTCTGGTAATCGCCATTTAGCGAGATTGTGGGTTTAGTAGAATTTCCTTTTTTAATGACGTTTAAGTTTAGCCAAAAGTACTCGTTTTTAAAAGTCTACAACCTCGCTAAGTGATATAACATTAATAGAATAAAAATTTAGCATTTATACAATGAAAAAAATTGCAACAATCACCTTTTTATTGGTATACATTTTCGCGTTTTCGCAGCAAAATGCTATACATCAGAAAGTGGAAGCTTTACTTAAGCAAATGACAATTCAAGAGAAAATAGGACAACTGAATCAATACACTGGAGATAATACGGCAACAGGTCCAATTACAATTGATCCAAACAAAGTGAGTGATATAAAAAGTGGAAAAGTAGGTTCTATGCTGAATATTCTGGGGACAAAATACACACGTCAATACCAGGAATTAGCCATGCAATCGCGTCTAAAAATTCCGTTGTTGTTTGGACAAGATGTTATTCATGGCTATAAAACAACTTTTCCAATTCCGCTTGGAGAAGCTGCAAGTTGGGATTTAGAAGCGATAAAAAAAGGAGCCAGAATTGCCGCAATTGAAGCATCAGCATCTGGAATTCATTGGACATTTGCACCAATGGTTGATATTGCTCGAGATCCTCGCTGGGGTAGAGTAATGGAGGGAGCAGGGGAAGATGCTTACTTAGGTTCTAAAATTGCTTATGCGAGAGTAAAAGGTTTTCAAGGAGAAAAATTGGGTGAAATTGATGCTGTAATGGCTTGCGCCAAACATTTTGCTGCTTATGGAGCGGCAATAGGAGGAAGAGATTACAATTCGGTAGATATGAGCGAAAGAACGCTTTGGGAAGTCTATTTACCACCTTTCAAGGCTGCTCTTGATGCAGGTGCAGCAACGTTTATGAATTCATTTAATGACTTGAATGGAATGCCAGCCACTGGAAATAAATATTTGCAAAGAGATATTTTAAAAGGAAAATGGAATTTTAAAGGTTTTGTAGTTTCTGATTGGGGTTCCATTGGAGAAATGGAGAATCACGGCAATGTCAAAGACGGAAAAGAAGCTGCCTTGCTTGCCATTACCGCCGGAAGCGATATGGATATGGAAAGCCGTTGCTACAAAAACAATTTAGAAGCCCTAGTGAATGAGAAAAAAGTAGACCTCAAATTAATAGATGATGCCGTAAGAAGAATTTTGACTAAGAAATTTGAGTTGGGATTGTTTGACGATCCGTATCGTTTTTGTAATGCTGAAAGAGAAGAATCAGCGCTAAATAATCCAGAACACACGAAAGCTGCAAGAGAAATTGGAGCAAAAAGTATTGTTTTATTAAAAAATAATAACAGTTTATTGCCTATTTCTAAGGATACTAAAACTATTGCTTTTATAGGACCATTAGTTAAAGAACACAAACAGAATTTGGGTTTTTGGGATGTAGCTTTGCCAGCAGTCGATTATGATAAATTAGTAGTTTCACAATGGGAAGGGGTTCAAAACAAAGTGGGAAAAAACACTAAATTGTTATATGCCAAAGGTTGCGAAATTGAAGGAGATAACAAAGATGGTTTTGCAGAAGCTATTGCTATTGCTAAGCAAGCCGATGTTGTTATAATGAGTATTGGAGAGAGAAGAGATATCAGTGGTGAAGCTAAAAGCAGAAGCGATATTCACATTCCTGGAGTTCAAGAAGAATTAGTGAAAGCCATTCAAGCCACTGGAAAACCAGTTGTAGTATTGATTAATGCAGGGCGTCCATTGGTTTTTAATTATGTTGCCGATACTGTTCCTGCAATACTTTACACTTGGTGGTTGGGAACAGAAGCTGGAAATTCAATTGCCGATGTATTGTTTGGTGACGTAAATCCTGGGGCAAAATTACCAATGACTTTCCCAAGAGAAGTAGGGCAAATCCCGATTTATTACAATCATTTCAATACAGGAAGACCTGCTAAAAACGACGCAGATTCACATTATACTTCTGCCTATATTGACTTGCCTAATAGTCCAAAATTTGCTTTCGGATATGGATTAAGTTATACCACCTTTGGATATTCGGATTTGAAATTGTCTGCTAAAAAAATGAACAATACCCAAACGATCGAGGTTAGTTTAAATGTTACCAATAAAGGAAAATATGCTGGTGAAGAAGTGGTGCAATTGTATTTGCGTGACAAAGTAGGTTCAGTCATTAGGCCAATAAAAGAATTGAAAGGGTTTGAAAAAATAAATTTGAAAGTTGGAGAAACTAAGGTCGTAAAATTTGTGATTGACAATGAAAAACTATCTTTCTATAATGAAAAATTGGAGTTTAAATCCGAAGCGGGAGATTTTGATTTGATGATTGGATCCTCCTCAGATGATATTCGTTTGAAAGACAAATTTGAGTTGGTAAACTAATAACTGTATTTTTCTATACACATTGCAACAAATTAATTTACAATTGCATTTATTGTAGTCATTCTAGCATCAGTTACGATTTAATTTTTTTTTTTTTGTGATTTGACAGAAAAACGACTGTTGATAAATTACTTTTTGATATAATCGCAAAATATGAACCCTTTTTCGCATATTTGCAAGTAGAATTAAAATTCAAAATAGTCAAAATTATGTGGGATCAAGTACAAGAAACTGTTAGTTATATCAAAGAAAAAACCAATTTCAATCCAGAATATGGTGTAATCTTAGGTTCAGGATTGGGTAGTTTTACAGATGATATTAAAATAGAATATACTTTGCCTTATGGCGAAATTCCAAATTTTCCAATTTCGACGGTTCAAGGACATAAAGGAGCTTTAGTTTTTGGAACAATTGGTAACAAAAAAGTCGTTGCTATGCAAGGTCGTTTTCATTTCTATGAAGGCTATTCGATGAAAGAAGTTACTTTTCCGGTTCGAGTAATGAAATATTTAGGAATCGAAAAACTAGTTGTTTCTAATGCTTCGGGAGGTGTAAATCCAAATTATGAAGTAGGTTCGATTGTGATTTTGAAAGATCAAATCAATATGATGCCGGAACACCCTTTGCGTGGAAAAAATGACGAACGTTTTGGTCCAAGATTTTTAAATATGAGCGAACCTTATTCTACAAAAATGATTGTAAGGGCAAAAGAATTAGCTAAAAACTTGAACATCAAAGTTCAGGACGGAATTTATTTAGGACTTCAAGGACCTACATTCGAAACGCTGGCTGAATATAAAATGGTTAAAATTCTTGGCGCTGATTGTGTAGGAATGTCCACTGTGCCCGAAGTAATTGTGGCTCGCCATATGGATATGGAATGTTTTGGACTTTCTGTAATTACTGATATGGGCAATGAAGATAATATAGAAACTGTTTCGCACACTGAAGTGCTTGAAGCTGCTAGAAAAGCCGAGCCAAACGTTAGAAAATTAATTAAGGAATTGATTTTAAATTATTAATTAAGCTAGAGATATTTGGCAATTATACTGTAAAAATCTTCAGGAACAAAGGGTTTTGTAATAACGTCATTCATACCGTATGACATTAGCATTTGTCGATTTTCATTCAAAGAAATAGCTGTAAGTGCAATAATTGGAGTTGTAGTATCAAATTTTCTTAGTTCTTGAGTGGCAATTGTACCATTTATTCCAGGAAGATGAACATCCATTAAAATTAAATCATACTTATTTGTTTTACAAATCCCGATTGATTCCTCACCATTATCAATAATATCGCAGAGAATACCTTTGTTTTCCAACATTTTTTTGGTAATCATTTGATTGATTTTATTGTCCTCCACGATCAATATTTTTTTGTTAACAAATAGAAAATCCATTTTTGGTTTCGATTTTTTTGCAATTTTCAAAGGTTTTTCTCCTTGCTGAAAAGGCAACTGGAATGAAAAGCACGAGCCTTGCTTAACCACACTTTCAAGTTGTATGTTTCCGCCTAAAATTTTAACTAGTTTTTTAACGATCGTTAATCCCAAACCAGTTCCTCCATATTTTCTATTTATTCCAACTGAACCTTGAGAAAAACTATCGAAAACGCTTTCTAATTTTTCCTCTGGAATTCCAATGCCATTGTCGCTTACTTCAAAGTAAATGTTGGCTTTTTGGTCTTCTAATGAAATAAGTTCTGCAATTACCGTTACATCGCCTTTAAGCGTAAATTTTAAGGCATTATTGATCAAATTCATCAATATTTGAGACAATTTTGTTGGGTCGCCAATCAAATAATCAGGAATGCTAGAATCAATTTTAAAATTAAAATTATTGTCATTTTCAACAGCCAGTTCTTTCAATGAGCTTTGTATGTTGGCTAATAATTTTTTGAGATTGAAATTCAGATGTTCAATTTCGGCTTTTTTAGAATCTATTTTGTTAATCTCCAGAATATCATTGATGAATTTTGTTAGATAATTGCCAGAAAACCGCAAAGATTCTAAATAGTGCATTTGAGATTTTTTTGGTTTTTCTTCCAATAATAAATGGGCAATTCCATTGATTGCATTCAAAGGAGTTCTAAGTTCGTGACTAACTGTAGACAAAAAATCGGCTCTTGCATTTGAGGCTTTTTCAACTTTTTCTTTTGCAATAATTAGCTCTTTATTTTTCTCTTCTAATAATATATTGGTTTGCGTTCTGATAATATTGTTTTTGTACAAGGACAAGCTCAGTAAGGACAGTATTGAAATTAATGCGATAGCAAGAATACTAATTAATTTCGAAAATTTTGATGATTTTTCTTGCTGTTTAGTTACTTCATCTATTTGTTTAATTTCTTTTAAGCGTTCCGATTCCTTGAATTTTTCATAGTCATCAACACCAAGTTTTGCATTGTCAATTATGGAGATACTTTCTTCTAAATTGTTGTGCTGCTTCAAATACGTATACGCATTATTTTCATCTAACATTTTTTCATAAACCCTGCTTAATGCTAGTAAGATGGCTGATTTTTGTTCCAGATCTTTGCTCTTCGAATTTAAATCCAACGCTTTTTTGAAATAATTTAAAGCCAAATTATTCCGATTATTGTCCATTTCTAAAGTTCCAATTTGATAAAGAGCTTCTGATTTGCTATTTAAAATTGTTTCATTATCGGGTTTGGCAATGATTTGGATAAAAATATTGGAAGCCAAATCATACTTTCCTATTGCCTTGTAAATAATACCTTGCTGAAGGCTAAGCAAGTCTTCAGTATCAACAATTTTTAAGGTGTTTTGTAAAGATTTGGCTTTGTCAAAATTAATCTGAGCAATATTGTAACTTCTTTTATGCATATAGCACATTCCTAAATAATAATAGGTTTTTGCTTGTAAAGCATTGGGAGAAAATGGTTTAGATGTTGTAAGGCTATTGTTAAAATATTTTATGGCATCATCATATTTTTTGACATTATAATATAATTTTCCCAAGTTAAAATTCGCACTGATTAGAGCTTGGGTTTTATTGTTAGCTATTGAAAAGCGAATTGCTTTTTGTGTGCAAATAAGAGCATCATTGTATTTATTTGCTTTTACAAAAGAATCACGCAAAACGTCATAATAGACTATGCTATCATTTTTTATAACCGTTATTTTCTGCTGAGAAAATGAAAAGGTACTAATTAATAAGAAAATGTATAGAATTGATTTCATCCGATATTTGGGATTTTCTTAAGAAGAAGGTATAAAGATATTGAATTATTTTTAAGTAGTTAAAATAATTAAATCAATAATTCGAGAAGAATAACCTATTTCGTTATCATACCAACCTACAACTTTGACCATTTTGTCAATTACTGATGTAAGTTGAGCATCAAACAAGCAAGAATTTTTGTTGCCAATTATATCTACGGAAACAATTGGATCTTCAGTGTAATCCAAAATACCTTGCAAATTTGTTTGCGAAGCCAATTTAAAAGAGGCGTTGATTTCTTCTATACTTACAGCACGTTTTACGTTAAAAGTAATATCGGTCAAAGAGCCATCAGGAACGGGAACTCGAATGCCACAACCGCCAATTTTGCCTTCAAATTCAGGGAAAATTTTAGTCAATGCTTTGGCAGATCCTGTAGTTGTTGGAACGATGGATTGACTCGCACCACGAGCACGACGCAAATCTTTGTGTGGTTGATCGTGTAAACTTTGGTCAGTTGTATAAGAGTGAATGGTGGTAATATAGGCTTGCTCGATGCCGCAAAGTTCGTTGATTATTTTTATCATCGGAGCGGCATTGTTAGTCGTACAACTAGCGTTGGAAATAATAGTTTCGGTTCCGTCCAGAATGTTTTCATTGACGCCCAGAACTACGGTTTTTATAGAATCTACTTCAGAAGGAGCAGAGAGAATTACTTTTTTGGCTCCAGCCAAAATATGAGCGTTAATTTCATCGAAAGTTTTATATTTTCCTGTCGATTCTACAACAACGTCAATGTTTGCAAATTTCCAATCGAGGTTAGCAATATTTTTCTCGTGAAAAAATAGAAAATGTTTTCCGTCTATAATAATTCCTTTTTCATCACATGAAACTTGAAAAGGTAAAACACCGTGAATGCTGTCGTATTTTAACAAATGTGCCATTGTTTTGGTGTCGGCAATGTCGTTAATGGCAACAACTTCAAGGGATGGATGATTCAGAAGCAAACGAAATAAATTCCGCCCAATTCGTCCAAAACCATTTATAGCAATTTTCGTTTTCAATATTATTGGTTTAATCGGTTAATCGAGTAATCGATTAAACATTTTATAAAATATGTTTTTGTGCTTTATAAGAAGATCGCACTAATGGACCACTTTCTACATGACGGAATCCTAATTCTAACCCAAAAGCTTCGTATTTAGCAAATTGTTCCGGAGTTATAAATTCTTTTACGGGTAAATGTTTTTTGCTGGGTTGCAAGTATTGACCAATGGTAATGATATCTACTTTGGCATCATATAATTCTCGCATGGTTTCGAAAACTTCTTCTTCAGTTTCGCCTAGACCTAACATTATTCCAGATTTGGTTCTATTTATTCCTTTTTCTTTCAAGTATTTCAACACTTCCAAGCTTCGGTCGTATTTGGCTTGAATACGCACTTCACGAGTCAATCTTCGAACCGTTTCCATATTATGTGAAACCACTTCAGGATTAGCTTCTACGATTCGGTCAATATTTCTTTCGATTCCTTGAAAATCTGGAATTAAAGTTTCAAGTGTGGTGTTTGGGTTCATTCTTCGAATGGCTTTTACTGTTTCTATCCAAATAATCGAACCACCATCTTTCAAGTCATCTCTGTCTACGCTTGTAATTACTGCGTGTTTGATGTTCATTATTTTTATGGAACGCGCTACTTTCTCAGGTTCATCCCAATCCACGGTTTCTGGTCTTCCAGTTTTTACGCCGCAAAACCCACAAGAACGTGTACAAATATTTCCTAATATCATAAACGTGGCAGTTCCTTCGCCCCAGCATTCGCCCATATTCGGACAGCTTCCCGAGGTGCAAATGGTGTTGAGTTTGTATTTATCAACTAAACCACGAAGTTCAGTGTATTTTTGACCAATAGGAAGTTTTACTCTCAACCATTTTGGCTTTCCTACCGGTAATACATTTTCTAAAACAGTTTCCATAAATATTTTTTTGAAAGTGCAAAGATATGGAAAGTTGGTTGAGCGAAAACGCACATTTTAAAAATAAAAATGCAAATTCGAATAAGATAGTAACCTATAGTTTATATCATTTCGAAATGTTTTTAATAAAAAAAAATTAAAAAATTATTATTTATTTATTCTGGGTTATCTTAATTCTACTAAAACAATAATAAATTAAATTAAAAAGTAAGTTTTCAATAAGGAACTCCTTTTATTTTTAGTAATTCCATAGGTGTTTTTAAGCTCGTTTTATATAAATTGCGGCTCAAAATAAAATTGAAAGGGAATGTCAGAAAGTGAGGTTGAAAATAATGCAGAAAAAGCACGATTAAAATTAAGAACAGATAATAAAGGTTGGAAAAAATGGGGTCCTTATTTGACTGATCGTCAATGGGGAACCGTTAGAGAAGACTATTCCCAAAGTGGTTATGCCTGGGGAAGTACGACTCACGACATGGCTCGTTCTAAAGCCTATCGTTGGGGAGAAGAAGGAATTGGTGGAATTTCAGACAATAAACAACATATTTGTTTTGCTTTTTCTTTTTGGAATCATAAAGACAGGATATTAAAAGAGCGCTATTTTGGATTAACTCCAGCCGAATCAAATCATGGTGAGGACGTTAAGGAAATTTATTATTATCAAGATTCCACACCAACCCATTCCTATCAAAAGATGCTTTATAAGTATCCGCAAAAACCTTTTCCTTATGAAAAAATAATTGAAGAAAGTAAAAAAAGATCACGTTTAGAACCCGAATATGAACTAATTGACACAGGTGTTTTTGACAATGATGAGTACTTTGATATTACTATCGAATATGCCAAAGCCGATGAACAGGATATTTTAATAAAAGTTACGGTAGAAAATCGTTCTAAAGATGCGGCCCCAATAACTGTTTTGCCTACTATTTGGTTTAGAAATACTTGGAGTTGGGGGTATGAAAATTACAAACACAAACCGCTTTTAAAAGGAATTGGAAAATCATGTATCGAAGTATATCATCACACCGTTGGGAGTTTCAATTTATTTGCGGAAAACGCTAAAGACATTTTGTTTTGTGATAATACAACCAATTTCGAAAAAGTATACGGTTCTCCTGCCCAATCTCCTTATGCCAAAGATGGTATAAATAATTATATAATTAATAAAAAACTCTCTAGCATTAATCCGGAAGCAATTGGCACAAAAGCTTCGGTGCTTTACGATGATATTATTCCAGGTAATGGAAAAAAAGAATACCGACTTCGTTTCACAAATATTAATCCAATTGATGTCTTTGAAGATTTTGATGCCATTTTTCAACAACGAATTACCGAAGCCGATGAATTTTATGCTCCCATTCAAAAAGGCGTTAAAGACGAAAAATTAAAATCCATCCAGCGCCAAGCCTATGCAGGTATGCTTTGGACCAAACAATGGTATTATTATAATGTTTTTGAATGGCTAAAAGGAGATCCATCGACACCAAAACCCGAAAAGGGACGCAGCGGCGGTAGAAATACTACTTGGAAACATCTTTATACTTCCAATATTCTTTCGATGCCCGACAAATGGGAATACCCTTGGTTTGCCGCTTGGGACTTGGCTTTTCACACTTTGCCTTTGGCTAGATTAGACCCTGATTTTGCTAAACGACAATTAGCGGTAATTCTTCGCGAGTATTATATGCATCCAAACGGACAAATTCCGGCTTATGAATGGTCGTTCTCGGATGTAAATCCGCCTGTTCATGCTTGGGCAACTTGGAAGGTTTATGAAATTGATAAAGAGGCAAATGGTGGAGTGGGAGATACCGTTTTCTTAGAACGTATTTTTCATAAATTGTTGTTAAATTTTACTTGGTGGGTGAATTTAAAAGATGAAAATGGTAATAACATTTTTGGTGGTGGCTTCCTCGGAATGGATAATATTGGAGTATTTGATCGCTCCTCTGACTTGCCTTCTGGAGGGCGTTTAGAACAAGCAGATGGAACAGGTTGGATGGCAATGTATTGCTTGAATATGTTGCGTATTGCTTGTGAAATATCGCTAAAGAATCCAGTTTATCAGGATATGGCTTCCAAATTCTTTGAGCATTTTCTTCATATATCGGGAGCTATGC
>JBBQSZ010000013.1:0-53368 GCA_038234745.1 Flavobacteriales bacterium
AATATTATCGTGCAAATCTCGAGAAATACTCAAGCGCTGCTCCTGCAATTTGTTTTGGGTTGCGATTTTAGCAATTTCTTTTTTGAGTTTGTATTCCTGTTTTTGCTGGGTGTTTTTTTGTTTTTGTTGACGGTAAATTAAAAAACCTGTGAGTGCAATAAAAAATGCTAAGAGGGAAATTCCAATTAGAATTGTGTTTTTTTGTTTGGCTTCGGCTTCTTTTTCAAGCAGGAGTTTTTCTTTTTTTTCGGTTTGGTATTTCGTTTCGAGTTCGGCAGTTTGTTTTATCACTAATCTTTCAAGCAACTGATTATTAACCACAACTAATTTATTAACATACAAACTAACACTGTCGAGTTGATTAATTTTTGCGTAAATTCGTATTAATGATCTATAGTTTAATTGTAATTTATCGTATAATTTTTCTTTTTCAAAAAACAGTTTTGTCTTTAAAAATAATTGTTTGGCTTCGTTTAATTTGTTGTGTTGCAAATATTCTTGGGCCATATTATAGTCAAAGTTGGCTTTATCAATATCTGAATTTAATTCTTCTCGAGCTTTCTGAGATTCTTTATAAAGTGTCAAAGCTTCTATCGATTTTTTTTGCTCTGTTTTGATAGATGCAATATTATTATAAGCACTAGAAACCCCTTTTTTATCGGCAACACTTTTGCAAAATTTTAAACTTTTAGTATATTGTTTGAGCGCATTTACAGTATCATTCATTTGAAGATAAACATTGCCTAAATTCAAACAAGAAACACATAAATCGGCCGTTGCATTGTTTTGCTCTTGATAGGCTACAACATCATTAATGTAGGTAAAAGCTTTTGGGTAATTTTTTAATTTTAATAGTATGAGTCCAATGTTCCCTTTGGTAACATGACTATTTTTTTCGTCTTTTATACTTTCAAAATACTGTAAAGCATCTAAAAATGAAGTCATCGCCTGTTTATAATTTCCATTTTTTTCGTAAATATTAGCCAAATTATTGTTGATTTTGGCAATGCCTCTATAATCTTTTTTGACTTTTCTAATTTTATAGGCTTTGAGATAATTTTCCTTTGAATTTTGAAAATCACCTTTTCTAAAATACACAGCACCAACATCACTATAAACTTGAGCTATCAAAGTAGAATCGCCCAATTTTGTAGATGCCACAATGGCTTTATTACCATATTGCAAGGCAGAATCTATGGAAACAGTAGAATAATACCATGTTAAATCCGAATAAATTGTTGCAGTTTTCTTGGCGTCAGGTTTAGTTTTTAGCTCTTTTTTTAAGTTTTCGATGATGTTATTAGCATCTTGTGCCAAGCCCAAAAAAGGGAGTGCCATCAAAACTAAAAAAAATATACTTTTCCTCATATAACCTCAATTTGAAAAATAAATGTAGTGAAAAATTCCAAGTGCAACAAAACATTAAAAATCAATAAACCAAAATCAACCCTTTCCAAATAAAGGACTAATTTAGCTAATAAAAATAACACACTATTTTAGACTTATCTTTCGGAGTACAATTCTCCAAAAATTTCGCAATTCAAATTGAAAATTGAATTGTTCAAGATTTCGTTGGACGCCTTTAGTTTTATCCGTAAATCTTCCGAAAGTCTTACTTTTTGATTTTGAACTTCAAGATTAGATTTCATTTCCAAAATTATATCTTCCAGAAGCATTGCCCGTCTTTGGAAATTTAAACTACTACTTTTGAAATTCACAATCAACGTGATAATCACAAAACAAAGCAACCCAATTATTAGAATCAAAATATAAATCATACTCTTTCAAATTTAATTTACAATCAGTTTTTTAGTGGATTTATTTCCGCCGTTTTCTATTTCTAAAAGATAGATTCCTTTATTTAAAAACTCAGATGTTGTTGTCGATTTTAAAGTAATATCTTTTATTTTTTGACCCAAAAGATTATAGATAGTCGCTTTTGAACCTATTCCATTTTCATCGATTTGAATGTTGAAAACACCGTTTGATGGATTGGGATAGATTTTGAAGTTGTTTGTAAAATCATTCCCTTTTATAGTAAGCGGAATAGCACTAGCCTCAGTCAACAATCCTTCTGGATATTGCCCCATACTTGCTTCTATTGTACATAAAGGAGTCATAGCAAGAGTGGTTGCGTTTAACTCATAAACACGTGCTACTCGGTGTTGGAAAACAGAATTCACTGCTTTTGTATTGGAATTAAAATAGAGTTTATTGTTGCTGGCTTTTATAATTCCTCCATACAATCCTGGTCCAGTTGTGGTGGCATTACAAGCATTGAAGGTATTGGTTGTTGTGGCAATATCGTGTTTTACAACTCCAACGCAAGACACACCATCAAGCAAACAATATACGGCATTATTATACACCAAAGGTCTTCCGCTTCCGTCCCCTCCTGCCATAGTATAAAAATCTGCTAAGGTAGTTTGGGTATTGGTATTGATGTCTACTTTATACAAATATCTGCCATAATATCCATAAAAAATACCTGAAGCACCCTCGACAAATCCACCTCTAAAGGGATTGGTAGTAATAGCAAAAGTAAAGACTGAATTTAAAGTATTAGTAGCAATGTCATATTCAAAAATACCAGCTGCTTGACCATATAATTTCCCATTTTGACCTACAATTAAGCCATTGACAGGATGAAAACCAACAGCTCCAATACTGTTAAATGTCTTTTTTACAATAAAAGCGTTTGTTGCAATCGTATATTCAAACAATGTACCAGACACATTAGATCCGCCACCTGTATTTGTAGTTCCGTATATTTTACCGCCCACCTCAACTAAATCTGCATTGGGATCTCTACCATTAGTATCAGTGAAATTCTGAAGATTAACCATTGTGTTTGTAGCAGGATCAAAACTAAAAAAACAGCCCAAATCTTTTGCACCACCTTGTGTTGTTGTTCCATACAATTTACCATCACTGCCTTTTAGCAAATTCCCTTTTGGAGCTATGCCAAAAGCAGTTAAATTATATTCCATTTTATAGGTGGATGTATTGGCAGTAAAGTCCAATTCTTGCAATGTTGTACCTGCAACAAAACCTGGTTTGTAGATACAGTAACTATAGGCTTTTCCATTGGTCGCAAAAAAAATATCACCAAAACCATAAGCATATCCACTTGAATTATAGGTTATTGGCACTCCATACGTATTGGTAATGTAATTGTATTCGAAAATTTCTCCATAAGGATTTGCAGTACTACTTACCGTATGACCATAAAACTTTCCTGTAGTTGGATTTATTCCAACACCCAAATAAGGAGTACCCGAAGTAGCATTAAATGTATATTTTGTAGTAACAGCATCTGCCGCAATATTATATTCAAAAATAGAACCTCCAGAACCATATCTAGACCCATAAAAACTTCCATTTTTTCCATCATATAAAACAGAATTTATTTGTTGAAGTAGAGTTGTTGAACCAAAACTGGCTTTTTGGGTAATGGTATTAGCCACAATATCGCATTCGAAAATCACATTATTGGTTGCGGCACCAACTTTCCCTTCGGCGATACCATAAATTTTGCCGTTGGCAGCTTGGCGAATGCTGTAACAATTTTGCAAGAAATTTGTAGTTCCAGTTGGAAAAAAAGCAACCATTGACGAGGTATTGGTTGCCAAATTATATCTAAAAACCCCACCGTATGGGTTACTTATATAGCCATTCCCTTTAGTAATTCCATAAAAATTTCCATCGGAAGCTAAAATCAATGGCGAATTAGCAACTCCAAAACTCAGATCAATATTTTTAAGTTTTGTATAGGTATTTGTTGAAGGGTCAAATTCAAACAAAACCCCAATGCCAGTTGGAATCCCTGGATCTGTTGTACCCCCAGAAGCCGTAACTCCATATAATTTTCCGTTTAAAGGTATCATACTTCCTATGGGTTGTCCACCATTTATACCTGCATCTCCAGTAGTTGCATCGCCAAATTGATATAAAACGGTATGCACATTTGTTGTTGGATCATATTCAAAAATCAAACCTTGTCCTCGGATATAATTTTCGGTTCTATATCTTCCTGAAGGAGTGGATGAAGTTCCGTAAAACTTACCGTTCAATTCACACAAAGCGGCTTGGTAGGGAGTTTCTCTATCGTTGACAATAGGGAAATCAAATACATCAGCTTTTGTGGCTGTTGCGACATCGTATTTATAAATCGTTCCTCCGCCATACAACCCACTTGTTGATGTTGTACCATAGAGAGTTTGGGAATAGCCGGTAAAATAAGACACAAAGAACATTGCGAGTAATAGTAGTGATTTTTTCATAATATTTGCGTTTTTAGTAATGGTCAAAGTTGAGACTTTTCTTAAAGCAAAAAAATACGCTATTTGTCGTATTTTAGATCCCAAAGGTTATGTTCAATTATTTTATTTCGATTTTGTATTTTTTTAAAACTTTGTGGGTATGACAATCGTAATTATTTGCATAAATTATCCGTTTGCCCTCAATCGTTTTTAGACTATCGATGATAAAATTAGTGGGAAGAAATTCTTCGTTTGAAATAGCAAAACCATTTTCAGCATTAGAAAGTAGTGCATAATGAGGTTGCACACAATGTCCGACTTCACCAGGTTTTAAATTAAAATAAGAAATTAAACCTAACTGATTGGTAAACCATTTGACTTCGACAAAATCTATCACTTGTTTTCCTTTGTTTTTAGGTAATCGCTGTATATTCAAATCTTGATCAATTTCTGATTGAATTAAAAATCCTTTAGACTTAAAATAGTTGTTTAAGGTTGAAACGGCAATTTCATTCGTAATAAGATTTTGATTTTCAATTTGATGAATTGTAACTATACTTACAATTGTATCTTTTATGGTTTTCAAGGTATCTACTGTTTTTGGTTCTGTTTTTTTACACGAAAACACTAACATTGCAAATCCGAAAATAATTAGGCTCTTTTTCATTGTGTATTTTTTGCTAATTTTCTTTTGATTATAAAATCTATTGCCCAAATGATTGCCATATAAAATGCTGCTACAACTGGATACCAAAATAAAATTAAAAAATAATAACCGTGTCTTTTGCTAGCATCAACTCCAATCACATTGTCGATAATGTTATACGAAATAAAAAAACTATGAAACATTAAATACGACACTATTAAACTCCCTAAAATGACTATAAGCTTGATTCGTTTAACTGCATTTTTCTTTCTACATCTGTAAATAATTGTACTATGAATGAACAAAAGCAACATTCCAAAAACAATCATAATTCCAAATGGATCCAACCAAATCAATGTTTTTGCAAGCTGACTAATTTTAGGATTGTAAACAATATTAAAATTGTCATCGGGCAATTTATTGAATTTCCAAGTTGAAATTTTGTCGAAATTCCCTTCAATTGGGTTGCCCAAATTGCTTGTCAAAGGCTTTATATTTCGATCTTGAAAAACTGTTATATTTAATTCTCCGAATGATTTCCAAAATTTAGCTGGTGCTAATGAATAACGAAAACTATATTCATTGACCCATTCGTTAGATTTGTCAACCCAAACATTTGCAATATATTCGACTCTAATTTTGTGTTCTCCTTTTGATAAATTAGCTTCAAAATATTTTAAATCGTCAAGATTATACAGTACGGAATTATTGCGTTGCCAGGTAATTGAAATGAAATGATTACCATCAATTTTTTCATTAAATGAATTCTCAAAACCTGCAAATTGATTATTTTCAGGCTTGAAAATATAATTTGGAATATCTTTAGTTTCTATCTTATTTCCGTCTAAAAAAACAATAAAATTATCTTTGAACGCTTTGGCAAGAAACAACAACGGAATTTGTCCGCCAACAACATCACTTTTTATACTGTATTCGACACTATATTTTGCTGTTTTGAAATCTTGACTAATGTGAACTACTATATTTTCTTGTAATATAGTAACATCTTTACTCGAAAAAGCACTTGCGTTTTTCGACCCTTCTAGAATTGGCGACGCCATATTGGCAAAGCAAAAATTGCCAACAAACAACAAGAGAAAACCAATTATTTGATGTTTTTTTAAAAGATGGGGAAATTTTAAATGTTGCATAACGTGAATCGTAAATTCGTTATTTCTTAGTATCTTGGTTTTGTTTGGCAATTAATATTTTAATTTACAACAACTACAAGGAACATAAGAAGAATCTGAATAATTGGCTACCGATTCCTCATGACTAATTCCTAAGCCATTTACTGGAGTCACTGAATAGGTACTATTCCCCAGATACCTTCCTTTTATTTCCTGTACGCCAGTACCCAAACAACATATACATTTTGCTGTTCTTTCTGCTTGCGCTTTTTGTTTTTTTAATTCTTCTTGGTGTTCTTGTGAATTGGCATTATTGTATAAGCTAACTGGAGCACTATATTGATAAGAATTGCTTACCTTGTCTGGATCAACATATTCTTTCCCTTCAGCGTTTGCTTTGAATTTGTCTATAGCTTTGGTCATAAAAGGTGCTAATTGTCTTGCTTTTTCAAAATCATCAAATGCAGCTACTAAATTTCCCATTTTTGAATATATTTTTCCTCTTACTATGTAGGCATCAGATAAATTTGGAAACATCCTAATTGCTTCATCAGTAAAAGCGAATGCCTTTTCATAATTTACATCATTTGGATTTCCATAACCATCAGCTACATTTTGTGCTTGTAATCCTAATAATAAATATTCGTGGTACCCATTTTGTCTTCGAACAATATCATATTCATCTAAAGTTGACGAATCAGATTGATCTGCAACATAATTGGGTTCAAAATAATAGGCTTTAATTTTTGGTTTCCCTTCAGTGGCTTTAATATTTTCGATACTCAATGATTCTAAAAACGAATTTTTCGATTTTTCATCTGTAATACTAGCTTCTTTTTGTATTGGTTTTGAAGTTGTTTTCGTAATTGAATTTATTGGTTTTGGGATGCTAATTTTATTTGCCGTTACATAAGTTTGTACCCAAACACTAGCACTTTCATTTGCACAAATAGAAATAGAATATCGAAGAACAGGGTTGGTAGATTTATACCAAATGTAGGCAACTGGACTTTTACCATCTATACTATAATATGTCGTTGCTTTTGTTTCTGATCCAGCAGGGAATTTTATTTCTTTTTTTGTAAGCCTATCATCGGCAACTAATTTTTCAAAAGCCTGCTCGACAGTACGAAAAAAGAACTCTCCTCTTTCGTCATCCGATTCAAATTTAAGCATATTGTATGTTGCTTTGTCTAATTTGATGGTGGCTGTAAAGAAATTTTTTAGTGCATCGTTTTGATTTTTCACCTTATAAATCGATACTTTATTATTTGTACTAACCAAATCTCCTTTGAAATTTTCAAAATCATTTTGACCGTCTATTACTATGGCGTAGATATTGGCAGTAATTTTATTTTTTTCGGCATCTTGATTTGATTTATTTTGTGCCAATATCAAGGTGCTGAACAATATTGTTATTATAATTAATGTATTTTTCATAACTTTTTGTTTAAGTAAAATTATAACAAACAGAAACTTACTACAATACGACAAATAGCGTATTTTATTGAATTGTATTTGGCACCGATTGCCAAATTTTCTTACCCATTTTGTCTATTAATCTGTAGTAATATTTATATGTTTTCGGATTATAAAGAAAAACTTTTGCCCTATTGTTTTCAAAAGGTGCAATTTTAACGATCGTAAAAGGTGTAAACGGAATAACAAGTTTCCCTTTTTTATTAATAAACCCTTTGGAAGTTGGGCAAAGTCCATCTGAAAACCAAAAATATTTTTTGAATGCAGCACTTGCAGTTATATCCATTTGAAAGGGAATAACTAAATTGAAATTTTTATCTACAAAGCCAAATTCTGTAGCCTTATCTTCGTTTTCGGAATTATCAATTTTGGCAACTGCCGCCAAACCATTTTTGAAATTTTGTGCAATGGCGTATTTTTTTCGAGTGGCTTGATATCCTGTTTTGTCTATAAAAGTCATTTCAGAAAATCCATCTTTTTTGGGTTCAAGATAAACCGTTGCAATACCTTCGGAAAAATCATTTACGGCAAGAAAACTACAATCTATCGCGATTTTACCCGATTTGTCGATAAAACCATATTTTCCTTCCTTGTTTTTTACAGCAGCCAAACCATCAGAAAACGGTTCTGCCCAAGACCATTCTTGCGGAATAATCATTTTGCCTGTTTTATCCATAAATCCAAACAAACCTGTTTGTTCAGAATTTTTGTCGACAAAAGCAGTATAATTATTTTTGACCGCCAATCCATCTTTAAAATCACTCAATTTACCAACCGAAAAAGGAATTACCAGTTTTCCTGTTCGATCAATTGCTCCAAATTGATTACCTTCTTTATGCACAATTGCCAAGCCATCGCTGTAGTCATCTATAGTCCAATCGCAAAAAGGCAAAATTACATTTCCAGTTTTATTTATGACCGAAGATTTATTATTCCCAACATCATCCCGTTTATCGACAATTGCTAAGCCATCGAAAAAATCGTGATAATAAGGCGTGTTATCAAATTGTGGTTGAATAGCCCATTCGCCAGTTTCTAAACTCAAATAACCCAATTTATCAGTTGTACTATTCAATGCACAAATTAATCCATCGGTAGATTTTCTGCTACAATAATCGTTACTTGTATTGGTATTTTCAAAAATTTCTATTCCTTTTAAAACTTTTATTATTTTTCCAGTTGGAGACAACAATAACAATTCTTTTCCATCGTGATGGTTTTCGTTTTTGTTTACAACAAAAATATTTTGTCCAATCATAACAGTATGAAAAGCAAAAAACAGTATGATAAATAGAAGACTCTTCATTGTTATTGGATTTTAGTTACAAATAATTTTTCGTTTTTAGAATATACTTTTACGTCGCCTATTTGTTCTCCATTATCATATTGTGTTTCATATTGTAATTTACCGTTTTTGAAATATATTTTTTCTGTTCCATTCAACATATCATTAACATACATCGCTTCAGATTTGATTTTTCCGTTTTCATAATAGCGTTTTGTCAACCCATTTAAACTGTCGTTTACAAAGACGGTTTCGCTTTCAAGTTTGCCATTTTGATAATATTTTTTTAGAATACCATTTGTTTTACCGTCAACAAATGGAATTTCGCTTTTCAGTTTATTATTTGGGTAAAAAGTTTTTCTGGTTTCGGTTTGTGCTTTAGCTGAAAAGCAAAAAATTGTAATTGCAATTGTTAAAAATACATTTTTCATACTTGGTCTTATTAATAGATTATTCCTTTACAAAATTCAAAATAGTGTTTTCAGAAAATTCTCTTTTAAAATTGGCTAATGCACTTAACAATGCATCTTTGACAAAACCGTCTTTTATCCAAAAATCGGAAGTGAACACAATTCCATAAATTACATTATCTTCGACAAGATATTGTGCTTTATAATGTGAAAATGAATTAATATCTGATACAAATTTGTCTAATTCTTCTTTTGATATTTCATCTTTCAAATTACGATAATTAGAAAAAGTTAGAAACTCTTTTTTGGAATCCCAACGTAGGTAACATTCCATTTTTTTATCGTTTCGGAGATTTATTTTAATTTCATTAGATACCTCTTTTTCAAGAATTTCAATTCCTGAATTGGTCAGTATTTCACACAATGTTGTGGAGTTAAAATCATTGATTAGCACAACTTTATGTAAAACGTTGTCTTGTGCATTTGTAATTAAACTAGAAATAAAAACTGCTACAATTATGAGCTCTCTTTTCATTTTTATTTGATTGTAAATGAATACGTTTCTAATTTTTTCTTGGTTTTTTTAAAATAAATACTGTCATTAGTTTTAACTTTAGTCGATAAAATTTCAAACGTTTCAATATTGGTTTCACCAGATTTTATGGCTTCATAAATTTCAAAATAGTTTGTTATTCCACCATCAGAACCATCATTTAACTCTTGGTTTTTTAGTTTTTTGAAATAATTTGAATCCACTATTCTTGAATAAGTCGGCGCAGGATATTTGCTTCTATCAATTCCTTCTCGTTCGTAATAGCTAAAGATAATTGTTTCGCCAATTTTTAGTTTATTATTTTGATTTGCAATTGGTTGTATATGATTATTCAAAACCCTTTCAACAGTTGGCTTGCAAGAAATTAGCGCTATTACTATTAAAAAACAAAAATTCTTCATATTTTGGAATTGTTGCTTTATTTTCTATTTGTAATTATTTCAATTATCTTTTTTATCATTCTTATTATCCAAAAAGCCAACATTGCAGTCAAAATCCAAGAGATAATTGGGCTGTCTTGAAATTGTTTTTTTATTATATAAACCGCAATATCAAAATAAGAATCTGATTTTGGACCCAGATAGTTTTTGGCAAGAGTAATTTCAGTTTTTTGCTTTTTTTTAATCATAAAACTATCCAAAGTATCTGCCGAAATAGTTTTTGAATGATTCGTTTTTACTTTTAAACTATCTAAAATAGAATTATTTTTTGTTTGATTTTGCGCAGTCATAATGCTCAAAACAAATACAGAAATAAAAGTTAAAAAAATTTTCATTGCTTATAAATTTAAAAGTTGTTTTTATTTGAAATAATATATTTTCTCGTATTCAAAACCATACATTCGCAGGAGTTTTCTAAAATCGGATCGTTCGGGTTTAAGCAACACAAAAGTGCTATCTCTATTAGCTTCGTAAGGGATTTTTAATTCCTTATTTATTTTTAAAAAATCATTTTTAGTGCCAAATTGTATGTATTTATTATTTGCAAAATCAAATTTAATAATGCTAACCAAATAGTTTCCATTTTCTTCTTTATTCAAAATCAAACTCGATTTGTATATCTTTGCCACTTCATTTGGAGCAAAAGAAAATAAGGTGTCCATTCGCTCGGTTTCCCATTGAATGGTATCATTTTTAACAATTGTTTTGAAGGTTTTTTTTGTGTTTTTATCAGACACAACATTATTATTAAAAACTAAATCAGGCAGGGAATCCAATTGTTTTTTTGTGGCTTCACAACTTTGAATTTCAATTTGAATTACATAATTTGATTCAACTTGCAATTGGTGCGAATAATCCCGACTAAAAGTTCCAATATATTTATTTGGAAAACTAGCAATATTCTCTACCTCTTTGGGTTGCGGTTCGTCAAAATAAATATAACTGTTTGTTAATTGATCGTTTTTACAAGAAAACAGGCTTGCAATTAAAATAAGGAAAGCAATTGTATTTTTCATCTTTTTATAAATTTGAAGTGTCATATCCATAAAGTTCTAAATTATAATTGACCCAATACAAGGCCAAAAAACCAAGTGCTAATCCAAGTAGTAAAGCGAAATAAAAAGCCCTCTTCCCATTTGAAGATAAATCCTGTATCGAAAATTTTCCGCCATTGGTAAATACTAAAAGATAAATTCCCATTGCAAATAGAGCTGGACCAATTAAAATTCCTTTGAAGGAATAATCAATGCTGATTCCTCTTGTTATTTCTTCAATCGTTGAATAAATAAAATAATACATACAAAACAACCCAACAGATATCAAGAATAAGCCACCTATATATTTTTTTATAATTGAAATAATACGATTTGAATTTTCCATAAATTTGATTATTTTTTTAACAAAGTAAAGTAAATTCAAAAACTCAAACCATACGCTATTTATCGTATTTTTTTTGTTTTTTTCTATCAAATTCAGTTGCCATATAAAGGGCAATTTCTTTGGCACGATTTTCAACTGGTTTTTCAGAATACCAAAAATTTACCGTAAAAATTGTGGAATCACCAACTTGTTTTCGTTCTATTTTTAATGACCTACCTTTAGGATAACCAGAATAATAGGGCATAAAAATCACAGAATCGTTTTGTTGCAAATTGCCACCTGTCATTTCTGATTTTCGCAATTCGAGAAATTGTGAGGCTCGTTTCCAAACTATTTCGGCACTATCATTTTGAACCGAAAATGGATTTTTTTGTGTGTTGTATTTTTGTATTAGTGCTTTATCTTCTTTTGGAGGGTCACATATTTTTAACACAATTGGAAATAGAAGTAGGATTGCTATAAAAAGTAAAATAGAAGCGGTGTGTTTTGGTTTCATTTTGATTGGATTTAATTAAACTATCTTTTCATAGCAAAGTGACTTTTGAATGTTTTATTCTCTCCATTTTCAGTATATTCAACTGTAAACCAGTAATCGTCTGAGATTAAATCGTTTCCGTTGTATTTTCCATCCCAACTCAAATTTGTGAAAAAAAATTGTTTTAACAAAGTAAAGTAAATTCAAAAACTCAAACCAAGTACATTCCATCTACCTCTTTATTCAAAATAAAATTCGATTTATAGATTTTTGCCTTTTCATTTGGAGCAAAAGAAAATAGGATATCCATTCGTTCCGTTTCCCATTGAATAGTGTCATTTTTGACAACTGTTTTGTATGCTTTTTTTGTGTTTTTATCAGCCACAACATTGTTTTTGAAAACTAATTCAGGCAGGGAATCCAATTGTTTTTTTGTGGCTTCACAACTTTGAATTTCAATTTGAATTACATAATTTGATTCAACTCGCAATTGGTGCGAATAATCCCGTCTAAAAGTTCCAAGGCATTTATTCGGAAAACTGGCAATACTCTCCACCTCTTTGGGTTGTGGTTCGTCAAAATAAATATAACTATCCGTCAATTGATCGTTTTTACAAGAAAACAAACTTGTAATTAGAATAAATAAAGTGAGTTTGATTTTCATATTCTACTTTGTTTTTTGTCGTGTGATTTCTATTTTAAAACTAAACGGATTGTATTTGAAAGTTCCTTCAATACTTGCACAACAATCAGGGTCTTCTAGTGTCCAGAGTTTATATGTTCCTGAGATATTTTTATTGAAATCAGTTACCGAAAAAACAGCTCGTTCTGCATCGGTATTGGTTTGAGCATAAAATTCCGTTTCAATTTTAGTTGCTATTTTAGCACGAAGATTATCATTGGACAAAAACTCATTTCCGTTTGAATAAATCAATTTCAAGTAATCGGATGCTTCATTCATCCCTACAGAACAACTACAACAATCTCCCGCAGGAAAATAGAGTAGCACATCGTTTATTTTATCATTATTTACATCAAAAGATTTTGATTTTATAGAATCTTTTGGAAGACCATAAAATCGATCTGGATTTTGTGCTGACCAACTATCAACGTTATTTCCACAAGGATTTCCGACTTCGCCATTGAGCAGTAATTCTTTCTTCCAAAGTTGGACTTCTTTGGCAATCAATTCGTTTCTGTTGATTTCTTTTTTTTGGCAAGAAACCAATAAAATAATACTCAACAGTATTAAAGAAGTTTTCATCTTGATATTATTTATAAGTTACAAGACAAAATTGAGGTTTTTATTAACGCAAAAAAATACGCTAAACAGCGTATTTTTTGAGTTAGACTGGTCAATTGAAATGCTATCCAAAAAAAACAAGCAATTTATAAATTCATCATTTCTTTTCTTGGTTTTGTTTGGCAAATGCTATTTTGTTTTTAATTTCAGTGCTGTATTTATTACTATCATAAAATTTATAAAACTTCAATGCATTTGTATAATTCTTGTTTGCGGTATAAACATCCCCAAGAAGCTCTGCTAACTGAAACATCACTTGGTTGTTTTCCAAATCTTTTCCAGAACATTTTTCCATATCCACCTCTGTGCTCATTTGCCAAGCAAATTCTAATTCGGATAAAGAATCCTCAATATTATTTTTGGCTAAAAGTTGTTTAGCATATTCCATAATATAAAACCGAAATCTGTATGATGCCTTGGGTTCATTTTGTTTATAATACATATCAAAATGGCTAATTCTGTTCAATTGTCCTCTTTTATAGGCAGCTTCAACTTTATACCACCTATAACAATTTGTTTTACCATATTTGGTTTCAAATTTATAGTGTTCAGCAGTTTGCATTTCTGCTTCATATGATGAAACAGCATCAGCTAATTCATAAGCTTCTTCGTATTTACCTTTATCCATTAATCGTTGCCATTTTGGAAATTCTGGACAAGGACAATTTGCATCTTGACTATAACTTAATCCTGAAACAAGCAGGATTATAAAAGTAAAAAAAGTAGTTTTCATAGTTAGTATATTTTATCTTCTGCAACAACCACAGGGTGAATAGGTTGATTTGCCATAAGTATCCACTGAATAGTCTTTAACAGTTCGTAAACCATCGGTAGAAACTGTCCTAACTGTTTCTTGCCCCAAATACATTCCTTTATTTTCTACCTGTCCTGTGCCATGACAACAAAGACATTTTGCTGTTCTTTCGGCTTGAGCCGCTGCATTTTGATTCTCAATTTCTTTATTTTGCTTCGTTATTTGATAACGCTCGAAATCTCTGATATCTGATTGCGTTTTGGCTTCTTTATCTTGAATAATTTTATTATTTATAGCATCTATTTGATATTGATGATCGTCTAAAAGTTTGGCTGATAAATTTTTAAAATCCAGCAAATAAACACTATTTACTCCATCTAAAATATTATCATTTGGACTGAGCTGATATTTTTGAGAGAAAGCAGCCTTACTAAAATCAGAATTAAAAACAATATCATCTAACGAGTTTTTTTGAGTAATTATATTAATAATTTTTTCACAAAAATTATTTTTTTTATTCACAAAATAATAACTCATAGTCGTCGAATTTGAATCACTCTTATTTGGTTTGTAATGCCCTTTAAAAATCATATAGTCTTTATTTGCCTCCATAAATTCTACATCATCCGAAGGATTGGTCAGTGCGTTTAGCTTTTCAATATAAGCTTTGTCAATATCAATGATTGAGTTATCATCAAAATTGATTATTTTGAAATTACTAAACCAATATTTTGTTGTTTTATCTTGCACCATCGATGCGATATACGAATAACAATCATTGTTTACCATGGCTTGATAATCGGATTCTCCAATTTTTTTATACGTCTTGTTTTTGAAGTCAATGTCGTACATAACATTATAACTGTGATTATATTGAAGATGTGTAAAAGTAAATACTACATGAGCCACACTTTTTATAGCATCATAACTAGAGTGAATATCCGTTAGCTTTATCCGGCTTTTTTCTTTGTAATCATCTTTGGCTTTTTTTCTGTCACGACTATCATATTTTTTGTCATCATACACATCAAAATAGGCTTCTTTCTCATTTTTAGTATAAGTTTTTCTCTCATTTTCATTTTTCCAAAAACTAAAGTTTGATATAATTTCCTCATCAATAAATTTTTGATAATTATAGAGTGTAACAGTATAAGTACTATCGTTATTTATGCCAAATGGTTTGCCTTTATTTATTTTTATTTGAAATTTTTCATTAGCATATCCTTCTCCTTTTTTATTAAAATACGGCGAAGTACGCCAGTTAGTTGTACTTGAATTTTTATTAAAATCAGCTAATACCTCCCTACCGATTTCCGCTTGCAATAATGCTTCTTCACTTAAACGATTAATCACCTTCGTTTCATTTACGGAATAAAAAGTAGGTGTGCTTCCCCAAATACATAGAATATTTTGAGAGCTAGTGCAAAACTGCATTTTTACATTCTTAGCTCTATCAGTCATAGTATAAACACCATTTGGCGCTGGTATTGTTATGTTTAGAATTTGTAGCTTTAATTCACTTTTAGCAGCTTCATTTTTCTCAGCTTCATCATAAATGGCTTTTGATATTTCTATATTTTTATCATCAAAATATTTCACAGCAACTCCAACATTATTTTTAAATATTCCTTTCTTATAGTATCCGTTGGCTAATGTATAAACTCCTTCGCCTTCGAGATTTCCATTAAGAATTTGACCAACATATTTTTCCCCGCTTGCGTAATGATTTGTGCAAGTACCCGTTTTTTCATTTGCAATCCAATCACCAATATAAACATCTCCATCTGTCCACGTATATGTACCTTTACCATCCCTTTTGCTATTTTTAAAACTTCCGACATAGGTATTTCCACTAGCATAAACATAAGTCCCAGTTCCATTTTGACAGTCGCCAGAAATACATTTTTGCGCATTTGCATTTATTGAAATGCAAAATAGCACGAGTATTATTGCTAGTTTTTTCATATTAATATTTTTTATTTTGATTTAAAAGCTTCCTTTATAACAGCATCTATATATTCGTTTTTTGAAATTTCGACATTGTTAGCATTATAATATTTTACATTAAAGCCAACACTATTTTTAAAAATACCTTTTGAATAACATCCTTTGGCTAATGTAAAAAGTCCTTCGCCTTCAAATACTCCGTTATCGAATTGACCAACACATTTTTTCCCATCAGAAAAATTTAAGACTCCATATCCTGTTTGCTCATTTGCACTAAACTCTCCAACATACACATCACCAGCTAACCATGTATATGTTCCTTTTCCGTCTCTGTCACCATCTTTGAAATTCCCAGTATAGGTATCTCCGTTACTAAGAACATAAGTCCCAATCCCATTTTTGCAATCGCCAGATGTGCATTTTTGAGCATTTGTATTTACTGAACAACAATAAATGGCGAGTAGTAATAAAATATTTTTCATGATAAAAACTTTAAAAGTCATATTACAAAGTTACTTTATTAGTTAAAGTAAAAAATACACTAAACAGCGTGTTTTTTAAAATTTCTAACTTCAATTTTTCACCATTATATTTTTAGGAATTTCAACCTTATTCACAGACGATTTCCCTTCGACAACTCTAGTAAAATATAGCATTTCTGTAGTTTCATCATAAAATGGAGATCCTTCAAAACTATCGCTATTTATCTTATTGCCAAGATTTATGGGTTCCGACCATTTTTTCCAAGTATCGTCCAATCTGTAAGAAACATAAAGATCATAATTGCCATAACTACTAAAACCATTACTACTAAAAAGTAATGTTTTTGTATCAGATAACAGTTGCGGCATTCCTTCATCGGCTGCCGAATTGATTGTTTTCCCCATATTTTGAAGCATTCCATACGTTCCATCTTCTTTCCTGTTGGCAAGATACAAATCGGTTCCGCCTTGGGTAAAATCGGTTTCGATTCCCATTATCAAAGTTTTGCCGTCGTTTGTAATAGTTAAATCGGCAGAGTTTTCATAATTATTATAGGCTGCAATTTTCAATGGTTTTAAAACTTGGTAACTTCCATTTTTATTTTCAAAGAATTCAAATCCCGTTTCGGTATTGTTCTTAGTATATTCTGCACCTCCTTTTAGGATGAAATTATCGCTGTAATATTCTAAAAAATTGAAATTTTCATTCAAACTCAAACTAGATTCGGATACGGGTTTTGACCATTTTCCACCAGCTTGCTTTAAACTTGAAAAAACGACATCTTTATTTTCAGCAAAAGCAGAATAAAAAATTTTTTTGCCGTCTTGTGAAACCGTAACATTGGAAACTTCACTATTGTCAAAATCTAACGATTCTGGTTTAGGTAGGTTTTCGAAAGCAGGAATGGAGTTAACTTTCATTTCTATTGGCGCATCCGAATCAGAAATTCCTATAGCATCTATTTGTTTTTGTCCTGGAATAAGTGCAAAACTAAATTCAACTTTTACGGCAACCACATTGGCAACTCCATTTTCTAAAATAGCATATTCAATTCCAGGATTGAAAACAGTTGGTACTTCTTGTAATTTTCGTCTTTTTCGTCCAAAATAGTAAGCATGATCTACTGCTGCTGTAGATTTGAAACTGGGAGTTTTCCAATCTCTTTTTCGAGTCCAAACCGTTTCATATTTTCCAGAGCCATTGTCCACCGAAATTTTCACAACACAACCCGCATTTAGGTTTTCGCAAACGGCTATTTGTTTGACCGATTGTGGTTTTTCGAAACCAACTTCAACCACTTCTCGTCCGTCCAACGCATTTTTGGGCGTCCAAGCATTAGCGCTACTTCCTCCTTGAGGAAAAGCATCTGGTTTGCCTAAAATTCGTTTAATCCCGTTTTGTTTTCCGCCTAAATCGGATGAAAATTTAATCATTTTATTGGCCCATTGCACTTGTTGCGCTTTTACAGAAAACAGCACAAAGAATATGGCAGGAAGAAGAATTGATTTTTTCATATTTATTTATTTAGAAAAAGGTTGCAGAAAAATTTCTACAACCCTTTTCATTGACAACTAAAAACGCTTAATTGTTTACTTTAATTTTTTCAACTTTTTTACCTTTAAAAGCAAAAATAAATTCACCATCAGTTGTTATATCAATTCCGTTTCCATAGACTGGGCTTCCTCCTGTACCTTTGGATTGTACAGACCCTTTTGTTTCTCCATTTGTCATATCTATTCCGTAAATGATGTTTTTGCTGTTTCTTTGATCTCTTAAGAAATAATTTTTTCCTACAGTATAGAAATTATCCACCCCTTTTATTTTATCGGTTGCAAAAACTCTGGAACCATCTTTCTTGTTATAAGATGCCAATCCTTTCTCGGAAAGAATTACAACTTTGTCTCCAAAATCTATTACATCTGTTGCTCTCCCTACATTGGCATCGTTGTGTTTTACATCAAAAAGTTGATTTCCAGAGGCAATATCATAACCATAAAATTCATCTCCATCTCCTACAAAAACAGTTTTATCATTTTCAATAATCAAGTCGGTAATTCGTTTATCGAACTTTTCTGAACGCCAAGAGGTAGATCCATTCGCTTCATCTAAACATAAAACACTATTTTTTTGATTTTTATAATCCCAAAAAATATATGGAACCCATTGTTTAACTCCGCCACTGCCATAACCTGCTAAAGCTAATCCTGCCGACATGCCGCTTACAACTTCTTCCAATCTAAGTTCTTGTACTTCTACCTTACCACCTACTTGAACCAATATTTTGTTTCCAGTTTTATAAATATGTGGCATACAAAAAGCCCCTGTTATTTTCTCTGAAGCCCATAATAACTTACCTGTTTCTAAATCATGTTTCTCAATATATTTAGTTTTGTCTCTTGTTCCAAGCATAACTAAATAAACTGCATTATCAGTAAATAACGGATCGGCAAGTGCTTTGTAAATTTCAGTTCTTTTTTTAGCAGAAAACAACCCTCCCGAACTTTTAGCCATATCATTTTCGTAAATTGCTTCCCATATTTTTTGTCCATTGCTCATGTTATACACTTGCAATCCATTCAAGTACATATATAATTTATCCCCTTTTATCCATAAATCTACAATGGCTCGTCGTGTAACCAATTCCTTTTCTATAGTTCCCGTAAAAGTAGCATCCCAAAGTACTTCTCCGTTTGAAGCATTAATTTTTACCAATTGATTTTTAAATCCTGCGAATAATGCGCCTAAAGCTGTTGGCTTAAAATTCAACATGATGATTTCGTTTTTCTTGGCATCATATACATACTTACCAACACCACCTTTAAAACGATTGGTTTCCCAAATTTTTTCGCCTGTTTTAGCAGTAACCAATATCACCGAATTCTTTTGAGAAATTAGAAAAGCATCTAACTCGTTAATATACTTTACCGTTTCTAATTCACCTTGGTCGCTGCCTTCTTCTGTTTTCGTTCCTCCTTTTGGCATTAAATTTTGATACGAAATAGAATTCCACAGTTCTTTTCCAGTCGCAACATCTATTACCGCTACTCTATCTGATCCTAATTTAATTTCATCGAATAAAAACAAATAGCCACCATCTTCTTTCCAAACTACATGCTGGTATTCGCATTTATTGGTTTTGTTTGTAGTTATTTTTTTATAATCTCCACTCCAGATCACTTTCCCATCTGCATCTAAAACAGTAGCCGAATTGTCGTCAGTACCGATTATATATTTACCTTCTCCATCATTAAAAGCGATTCTTGTCGCTTTATTATCAAATTCTGATTCCCACACCGTGGCGAAATTTCCAGACTTTTTTCCAGCTCCAGAGCCTCCACTAATTTTTGCCTTGGCTTTCTCTAAAAGTTTTCCAAATTGTGCCGTACTTTGTAGCGACGCCATCATACAGAAGGCCATCATTAAAATTGTTGCTTTTTTCATTTTTTTGCGTTTTTAGTTAATTGTTATTAAAAAGTAACGGTGTATCTTATTTTATACCGTTGTTGTTTTTCTAGTTTGAAATAAAATTTATGATCAAGAATATAATCCGACAGGAAGTTAGTAAACATTGGATTGTTGATATCGCTGTCCACTTTAAAAAAACTTGATACTTTCCCGTTTTGAACCACACCAATGTCTAAGACAATTGTTCCCGCAACATCTTTGAATTTTTTGGCTTTCTTTTTGGTGAAATCTTCTGATTTAAAGACGGCATCAATCTCGGCAGTTACAGCTTCTTGCACCATTTCTTCGTCAGTTAAGACTTTTTTCTGAGCCAAAATTGGGGTTGAAAACAATAATAGAAAAGGGATAATTAAGAACAAGGAGTATTTCATTTTCATAATAATTTTGATTTGTTGGTTAATACTTTACAAATCTGCGCTATTTATGAAATGAAAACAATACGACAAAATACGTATTTTTAAAACTGAATTTTAGGGAATTGTTTTTGAAGTTTTGCCATTTTATCTTGAAGTTTTGATAAAAAATGCTGGTGACTCTGTGAATTTAAATTGAAAGGACGGTGTGCCAAACCTCGTTGAATGGTTTCGACATCTTTCATAATCGAATGGCTTTCTTGTGAAATATTAGTTTCAGAAAATCGTTGCCAAATATAATCTATCGCCACTTGATTGGGATGCATCATATCTTCGACATAAAAACGATAGTCACGAAGCTCGTCCATCATAATTTCATAAGAAGGAAAGTAGATTGCAGATTGTAGAATGCAGATTTTAGATTTCAAGATTTGATGTATTGCGCTAACCAAATGTGCTTTACTCACTTGATTTTCGACAAAACCGTCTTTGAGATGGCGAACAGGAGAAATCGTAAAAATAATTTTGCCATTAGCATTTACTTTTTGAATTAAATCCAAAGTGTTTTTAATTGACTTTTCGATAGTTTCAACGGGAAGTAATTCTTTCCTAAATTGCTTTTGCGGTATTTTATGACAATTGGCTACAATTTCATTGGTTGCTATATTTCTGTAAACCCAGGAAGTACCATAAGTAATTATAATATGTGAAGATTCTACTATTTGTTGTTTGGTGAATTGAATAATCGAATTTAAACTATTCAGAAATTCGTCCTTATTTGGAGAACTCAAATCCGAATGAGCATCAAAACAATGCCAACGTTCATTGTGAAAAAAAATATCTTCTTCGGTAAATAAAGTATTGGAAACCGCAAAACGGATCAATTTTTCGATTGCCAAGGGATGAAACAAGATCCCGAACGGATTTGTTGCGTTTTGGAATTTAAAATAGTCGAATTTATCTCCAATATTTACTGCAAAGCACGAACCTAAAGACAAAATTTTCGATTGATAACCTATTGAAAAATCACTTTGATGAATTGGAATTTTGGTTCGAAATTGCATGGAATCTTTTTTCAAAGATAAAAATTATACCGATTATGTGTTCAATATATTCCCATAAAAATTGGACTATTTTCATTCTATATCGGCATTATTCGAGATAATTTGGGGATAAAAACTATTTAATATTGGAATTAATTGTAGAATAATTGCGACTTTACATGTTTTGAACTAGAATCGCCAAACAATGTTTTTTCTGAAATAATTTCGGTTGGATAACCACTAGAATTGTATTGAAGCTGACTATCTGTTCTCTTTATTGAAGAAATAATTTGATCGTCATCTTTATTTTTTAAGGATGAACTTACTGTAGAAATAGTGGTGTTATTTACCGAAACTAATTCCTGAAAATCTAGCAACTTACTAAATCCAACAATAGTCGCCAAAGGATTGTATTTCGTATCGTACACAAAATTATTTGTTGTTTGAGACAAAACTCCACTACCCACATTATCAAAAGTTTTCTCGTCCTTAATAAGATTTCCGTTTTGAAAAGTTAATTTTCCGTGATAGATTTTCACGGGAAGATTATTAGCATCTTTCGTTAGTTTTTCATACGTTACTGAACCATCAGTAGCATGAATATAATTAACAACATAGTTATCAGATGAAGTAATTTTATTCAATTGACCGTCTAAATAGGAATACTCCAACGTGTTTTTATGTGAAGTGGATTTGTTTACCTCAATCCTTTTTGAAATTAAATCGCCAGTATAATAAAACTCAAATGAGGCAGTCCCATTGTCAATGTTCAAAATTTTGTTTCCATCATAAGCAAGCAAAGTATTAGCAGATGTCCCGTCAACAGACACTTCAACAATTTTCTTTAACATTAGATTCTGTTCAATTGTGTCGGTTGTACAAGAACAAAGTGTTAGCAACACAACAACTAGAACTCCAACTATATTTTTTATTTTAATCATAATGCTTATAAACTTGGTTTGTCTTTCAAAAATTAAGACCGATTTGGAATGCAAATCAACTTTATAAATATAAAAACTACAATATTCACCGCCACAAACCCAATATTTCGGTTAAACTACTTTTCATATTCTAAATTCAGAGTTTTTTTATTGGTAAATTATAATATTGCGTTAAAAAAAATAATTTTAGATATTGATTTACATTAATATATATATTTGTGTAACAAATTTAATCCCTGAAAACAAATGAAAAAATTATTGATTCCAATTTTCGCGGCCTGCTTGTCTTTCACAGCAGTTGTTGCACAAGAAAAAACATCGGACAAAGTTCCGCAAGAAAAAATGATGTCTAAAGAAGACAAAGCGGCAGCAAAAGCCAAAAAAGAAACAGATCTTCTAGATGCTTTTAAAACAGCTGGATTTACTGCAGATGAACAACAAAAAACAAGAGATCTAACTGCCGAAAGTGCATTGTTGACAAAAGCACTCAAATCGGACACTTCGCTTAGTGAAGATGATTTGAAAGCAAAATCTAAGGAAATCTCTAAAGACAGAGATGACAAAATCAAAGCATTAGTTGGAGAAATGAAATACAAAACTTTTAAAGCTACACAAAAAGCTCAAAAAGAAGCGACGAAAATGTAAACTTAAAAAAGAGTAATTGAAAAAGGATTTAACGCAATTGTTAAATCCTTTTTTTATGAATGATATCTAATGATTATTTCACAAAATCCACTGCTTTCAGCAAAGCTTCCCGAATTCCTTCCACTTTTTTTCCTCCCGCAGTGGCGAAGAAAGGCTGACCGCCGCCGCCGCCTTGAATAAATTTACCTAAATCACGAACGACTTGACCTGCATTTAAGTTTTTGTCAGCCACTAATTCTTTAGAAATATAACAGCTTAACATTGGTTTTCCTTCGTCGGCTGTAGCCAAAACTAAGAAAATGTTTTTGCCTAATGTTCCCAATTCGTAAGCCAAATCCTTTGCTCCTTCTGGACTTAAATCGACTTGTTTGGCCAGGAATTGAATTCCATTAATTTCTTGAAGTTCTTGCGCCAATTCCCCTTTCATATTCTTGGCTTTATCTTTCAATAAAACCTCTAATTGTTTTTTCAATTTGGCGTTTTCGTCTTGCAAAGAATGAACCGATTTGATAACATCTTGCGGATTTTTCAAAAGAATTTTAACCTCATCCAACGTTTTTTCTTGGGTTTCAAAATAAGTTTGTACGGCATCGCTTGTAATGGCTTCGATACGACGAATTCCTGCTGCAACAGCTCCTTCGCTGATTATTTTAAAATGCCAGATTTCTGCTGTGTTATTGACGTGAATTCCGCCACACAATTCCATGCTTTCTCCAAATTTTATGGCTCGAACCGTATCGCCATATTTTTCTCCAAACAAAGCCATTGCACCTTCGTCTAATGCTTGTTGAATTGGAATACTTCTTCTTTCAATCAACGGCAATTGCTCTTGAATTCGAGCATTTACGAAATCTTCTACTTGTTTCAATTCATCGTCCGTCATTTTTGAAAAATGCGAGAAATCGAAACGCAAATTATTCGAATTCACCAAAGATCCTTTTTGCTCGACATGCGTTCCCAAAATACTCCGCAAAGCTTGATGCATCAAGTGTGTCGCCGAATGATTGGCTGCCGATTTTCGTCTGCGATCTGAAGCTACAACAACTTTAAAAATCTCGGAAAGATTTGCAGGTAATTCTTTTGTAAAATGAATAATTTGATTGTTTTCTTTTTTGGTGTCAATGATATAAATAACGTCTCCGTTAGCAATTTCTAAAACTCCTGTATCTCCAACTTGACCGCCACCTTCTGGATAAAAAGGCGTCATATTGAAAACTAATTGGTATATTTCACCATCTTTTACGCTTTCTACTTTTCTATAACGCGTAATTTTTACTTTGGCCTCGGTGAAATCATAACCAATAAATTCCTCGTCTTCATCATCAACCAATATTTGCCAATCGCCCGCTTTTACTTTGGAAGCAGCACGAGAACGCTCTTTTTGTTTTTGCAATTCCGATTCGAAAGCGGCTTCGTCTAAACTTAATCCTTTCTCAGAGAGAATTAAAGCCGTTAAATCAATTGGAAAACCATAAGTATCAAACAATTCAAATGCTTTTTTGCCAGAGATAACACTTTCTTCCGAATTGTTAATTATAGTTGAAAGTAAAACCAAACCTTGATCCAACGTTCTTAAAAAAGAATTTTCTTCCTCACGAATTACGTTCGTACAAAGTGTTTTTTGAGAAGTAATTTCTGGAAAAGAAGTTCCCATTTGGGCGCTCAAAGTTTCGACTAATTTGTAAATAAAGGGTTCTTTGGTATTCAAAAAAGTAAATCCATACCGAATCGCGCGACGCAAAATTCTACGAATGACATAACCTGCTCCCGTATTCGATGGCAATTGACCATCAGCGATGGCAAAAGCTACGGCGCGAACGTGATCGGCAATGACACGAATGGCAATATTTACTTTATCTTCTTCTTGGTTGGACGCTTTGATGGTGTATTTGGAACCTGTAATTAATTCGATTTCACGGATTAATGGTGTAAAAACATCGGTGTCATAATTCGATTGAACTCCTTGTAGAACCATACACAATCTTTCGAATCCCATTCCGGTATCAACGTGTTGCGCTGGTAATTTTTCTAATGAGCCATCAGCTTTACGGTTGAATTCCATAAAAACGTTGTTCCAAATTTCGACAACGTGTGGATGATCATTGTTTACTAATGATTTTCCTGAAACCAAAGCTTTTTCTTCGGCTGAGCGAATATCAACGTGAATTTCTGAACAAGGTCCACAAGGTCCTTGATCGCCCATTTCCCAAAAATTATCTTTTTTGTTTCCAAGGATAATTCGGTCTTCATCGATTAGAGTTTTCCAAATATCATAGGCTTCTTGATCAAAAGGCACATTTTCTTCGACGTTTCCTTCAAAAACAGAAACGTAAAGAATGTCTTTTGGTATTTTATAAACTTCGGTCAACAATTCCCAAGCCCAGTTGATGGCTTCTTTCTTGAAATAATCACCAAAAGACCAATTACCAAGCATTTCGAACATCGTGTGGTGGTAGGTATCGATCCCTACTTCCTCTAAATCGTTGTGTTTTCCTGAAACGCGAAGGCATTTTTGAGTGTCAGCAATCCTTTTGCTTTTCGGTGTGGCGTTCCCCAAAAAATATTCCTTGAACTGGGCCATTCCTGAGTTGTTGAACATCAGAGTTGGGTCGTTCTTAAGAACTATTGGTGCCGAAGGAACGATTAAGTGTCCTTTGCTTTCGAAAAAATCTAGAAATTGCTGGCGTACGTCTTGTGATTTCATTTTTATTGTTTTTGCCACGAATTACACGAATTCGCACTAATTTTATATTTGACAGTTTATTTTTTTTGCCCCAAATAGCAGTGGAAAGCTTCGAAGTTTTGAAATTTATTTTTTCTTGAGATAGCAGAGCGACCAACGGAAGCTCCTGCTGGCTCATTAGAAAAAAAGATTTCAAGACGAGAACTTGCAACGAATAGCTGGAAAAGGCACATTAAAATATTTATTATCGAAAAAAGCGTGTGAGAAATGAAACATTTATTAAATTTGTTCGACAAACCTTTTTACGATGTGCAAAAATAGGGTATTTTAAAATATGGCGAAAGTAAAATATTATTACGATTCCGAAAATCTAGCCTATAGAAAGATTATAACAAAAAAGAGAAAGAAATTTGGCTTTTTTTTGCTGTTTTTAGTGGCCTCTGCGTTGTTTGGGTTTTTAGGATTTGTTATTTTATTGAATACTCCTTATTTTGAAACACCAAAAAACAGATTGCAGGCGCGAGAAATTGAGAATCTGAAATTGAGATATGCCATTCTGAACAAAAAAATGGACGAAGTGGATGATGTACTTAATTTTATCGAAGACCGAGATAATAATTTATATCGCGTTTACTTTAACGCATCTCCAATTCCTGAAGAGGAAAGGAAATCAGGGTTTAAGGACGTCGATCGCTATAAGGATTTAGAAGGGTACAACAATTCGCAATTGGTAACTAATACGACAACAAGAGTTGATGTTTTAAGAAAAGAACTTGCCATTCAGTCGAAATCACTAGATGCTATTTTGAAAATGGCAAAGGCAAAAGATAAATTATTGGCAGCGATTCCAGCCATTCAGCCGGTTAGAAACGAGAATTTGAAGCAAATGGCATCTGGTTTTGGTTATCGAACAGATCCTTTTACAAAAGCCAGAAAAATGCATGAAGGAATGGATTTTACTGCAAAAACAGGAACTCCCATTTATGCAACCGGCGATGGTGTTGTGGAAAGAGCCGACAATAGTGCATCGGGTTTTGGAAATCATGTTGTTATTCAACACGGATTTGGATATGAAACTTTATATGCGCATCTTAGCAAATACAATTGTCGAGCTGGACAACGCGTAAAACGCGGCGACGTAATAGGATATGTGGGAAGCACGGGACGATCAGAAGGACCGCACTGTCATTATGAGGTCCATAAAAATGGTAAAGTTGTCAATCCGCTAAATTTTTATTACGGAAATATTTCGGCGGTGGAATATGTGGCTATTGCAAAATTAGCAAATCAGGAGAATCAGTCGTATGATTAACGATTGCAAATTGCTGGCTATAGATTTTAGATTTCGAAGAGGAGCATAAATATAAAATATAAAAGATGCACATAGAATTATCGGCAGAAAAAAGATATTATAGCATTGGCGAAGTTGCCAAGGCTTTTGACGTGAATGCCTCGCTTATTCGATTTTGGGACAGTGAATTTGACATTCTTAAACCCAAGAAAAACGCCAAAGGCAATAGAATGTTTACACCCGAAGATGTTAAAAACTTGAAATTAATTTATCATTTGGTCAAAGAAAGAGGGTTTACCCTAGAAGGTGCTAGAACACATTTGAAAGAAGGACAAAAGAAAACTTTGGATAAATTTGACATAATTAGCAAACTCGAAAGTATAAAAGTACAATTGACGAATATTAAAAATGAGTTATAGATTGATGATTGTCGATTAACGATTTCTGATTGAAGATTTTAAAAACAATAAATAAACACTAAACCTTAAATTAAACAAAAATGGATTTTAAAAAATTTTTACCTTGGATTGTTGGAATTGGATTAATCGTAATCGTTGCTTTTTGGGTAATGGGTATTATGAATACAGGCTTGCGAAAAGATCAAGCCGTCAATAAAGAATGGGGAAATGTAAACACAGCTTATCAAAGACGAAATGACCTTATTGGAAATTTAGTAAACACGGTAAAAGGTGCTGCTGATTTCGAAAAAGGAACTTTGACAGCTGTAATAGAAGCAAGAGCAAAAGCTACATCGGTAACTATTGACCCTGCTAATGTTACTCCAGAACAATTAGCTGCATTCAATTCGGCGCAATCGGGAGTTTCTTCTTCATTGTCACGATTATTAGTTAGTGTGGAGCAATATCCTACTTTGAAAGCCAATGAAAATTTCTTGAAATTACAAGACGAATTGGCGAGTACAGAAAATCAAATTCTAACTGCAAGAACTCGTTTTAACGAATCGGTTCAAGACTATAACGGTTATGTTTTAGCAATGCCACAAAGTATCTTTTTAGGAAAATACAAAGAAAAACCATATTTCAAAGCGGTTGAAGGAGCTGACAAACCAGTTGAAGTAAAATTCTAAAAACCGATTTCAGATTAACGATTTACGTCCCAATAATTATTAGGACGTAAATCTTCATTCAAAAATTTTTCCCATGTCAAAAGTTGAAGATTTTTTAACCCAAGAAGAAGAACAAGAAATTGTTGAAGCTATTTGTATGGCCGAAAAAGAAACTTCTGGCGAGATTAGAGTTCACATCGAAAAAACAACTTCCAAAATTCCTTATGACAGAGCTTTGGAAGTTTTTCATCAATTAGGAATGCACGCTACTGAACTCAAAAATGGTGTTTTATTTTACTTTGCTGTTGCCGATAAATCCTTTGCCATTTGTGGAGATAAAGGAATAAATGACAGGGTTGAAACTGACTTTTGGGATAGCACTAAAGATAAAATGGTCGCTCAATTCAAAGCAGGCAATTTCAAAAAAGGAATTGTTGATGGCGTTTTAAGTGCTGGCGAACAATTGCAAAAATACTTTCCGCATGAAGATGATGATGTGAATGAATTATCAAACGAAATATCTAAAGGATAAGTGATGAGAATAATGCAAAAGGCAGAAGACAGAAGTCAGAAGACAAAACTAGGGTTCAGAATTTTTCTATATATTTTAGTTATACTCAATACTGGTAATCTGTTTGCCCAATTCGAAATTCCTAAAAAGCCGAGTTTTCAGACTTCGGTTTATGATTATGCCAATGTTTTAAGTGCTGATGAAAAATCACAATTAGAAGAAAAACTCATTCGTTATTCCGATTCTACCTCAACCCAAATTGTGGTAATTACTATCGAAAGCTTGAAAGGCGAAGATATTGGGATTTTGACTCCAAAATGGGGACAAGAATGGGGAATTGGCGGAAGCAAAGAGAATGACAATGGTGTCATTATTTTATTGGCTAAAGCCGAAAGAAAAATTTGGATTTCGCCTGGATATGGTTTGGAAGATAAATTGACAGCAGGAATTGGTGGCGAAATTTCCAGAAATATTATCATTCCAGAATTTAAAGCCGGTAGTTATTACAAAGGATTAGACAAGGGAGCCGATGCACTTTTTGATGTTTTTAAAGGAAAATACAAAGGCGAAAGAAAGACCAAGGGAAATGATTTTCCTATTTTTCCGATTATCATCATCGTAATTATTGTCTTGGTTTTGTTTTCAAGAAATAAAGGTGGCGGAAATGGAAATTCTGGCAATTCAGGTGGCGGACCCAGTTTATTAGATGCAATAATTTTGAGCAATCTTGGTCGTGGTGCATTTGGTGGTGGCTCTGGAGGATTTGGCGGAGGATCATCAGGTGGAGGTGGATTTGGTGGTGGATTTGGCGGTGGCGGATTTTCTGGAGGAGGAAGTGGAGGAAGTTGGTAGCACTTATCATTAAGTACCGATGTAAAACTTTAAATTATTATTTTTTCGAAAAAAAAATCTCATATAATTCATAATGCTATCACAAAAAACAAAATATGCACTCAAAGCACTGCTTTATTTAGCCCAGCAAGACGAAGGTCATATTGCTAGGACTATCGAAATTGCCGACGGTGCTAATATTCCCAAAAAGTTCTTGGAGCAAATCTTATTGGAACTAAAAAGAGGTCATTTTGTAAGTAGTAAACAAGGAAAATTAGGTGGTTATTATCTCCTAAAATCAAAAAATACAATCACTTTAGCTGATATTCATCGCTTATTTGATGGCGCAATTGCATTACTTCCTTGTGCTTCTTTAAATTTTTATGAACCTTGCCACGATTGCAAAACAGAATCTCAATGCCTATTGCGATTAGGTTTAATAGCCGTTCGAGAAAAAACTTTGGTCGCTATGGAAGGCATTACGATTGCTTCTTTAATAAAATAAAAAAATATATTTTAAACTCTACTAATTATATAGAATTAATTATATATTTGCACCCAGATTAAAAAAAATTAAAATAGCAATCAAAATTTAAAACGGATGAAAACATATCAAAGCCCATCAATTCCTTCAGGAAGTCATTTCTTAAAAAATGTTCTCATAACAATCGAAAAACAAAATAATCAAATGATGTGTATGTGTTAGTTAAAAAAAATTTAATTTAAACTCTACTAATTACATATACTAAATATACAAATGAAAACAATTTATACAAAAACAATATCGACCCTACTTTTACTTATAATTTTTTCAACCTCTAATGCTCAAAGCATTTTAGAAGGTGTCGTGAAAAATGAACAAGAATCTCCTTTAGAAGGAGTTAATATAGTTCTAAAAGGGACAACCAATACAACAACGACAGATTTTAATGGTAAATTTATTATTGAAGCCAAAGCACTCCCATTTACAATTATTGTGCAATACGGTGGTTTTAATACTAAAGAAATTAAAATTACTGAACTCCCTACAAATTCCAAACCACTACAAATAATTATTTCCTATGGTGAGGAAAAAGTACTGTCCGAGGTTGTTGTTACCTCACGACGTCGAATAGAAAAAGTGCAAGATATTCCGATTGCAGTTTCCGTAATCACAGGGAAACAAGCGGAACAAGCTGGAGCTTTTAACGTAAATCGTATCAAAGAACTTATTCCATCTGTACAACTATATTCTTCAAATCCCAGAAATACAGGAATTAACATTCGCAGTTTAGGCTCACCATACGGTTTGACTAACGATGGAATCGATCCAGGAGTCGGTTTCTATGTTGACGGAGTATATTATGCTCGTCCAGCAGCAACCACTTTAGATTTTATTGATGTGGAAAGGATTGAAGTATTGCGTGGTCCTCAAGGCTCCTTGTTTGGTAAAAACACGACTTCCGGAGCTTTCAATATCACTACTCGCAAACCGAGTTTTACTCCCGGCGCTGACTTCGAAATAAGTTATGGAAACTATGCTTATTTGCAGGCAAAAGCTTCAATTACAGGAGCAATAAGTAAAAAAATAGCTGGTCGCATATCTTTTTCTGGCACACAACGAGATGGCTTAATTCAAAATATCGCTACAGGAAGAGCTACAAATACGCTTAATAATCAAGGAATTAGAGGAAAATTACTTTATACTCCAACTGAAACTACCAATATTACCTTGTCGGCAGATATTACAACGCAACATCCTGACGGTTATGCACAAATAATCGCAGGAATTGCACCCACCAAAAGAGCAGCTTATCGTCAGTTTGATGCGATTATTGCTGATTTAGATTATAAACTTCCAAGTCTAAATGCGTTTGACCGTAAAATTGACCACGATACTCCTTGGCGTTCTAATCAAGATTTAGGCGGAGCTTCTTTAAATATCGACACAAAAATCGGAGCAGGAACTCTGACCTCAACAACGGCTTGGCGTTTTTGGACTTGGGATCCATCGAATGATAGAGATTTTACTGGATTACAAGTACTGTCAAAATCCCAAAATCCTTCCAGACAAACACAATTTACCCAAGAAGTTCGTTATGCAGGTAAACTTACATCAAAATTAAATGGTGTTGCGGGTGTGTTTTTTATTGACCAAGAAGTGAAAACAAAAGGCACAGAAGAATCAGGGGATGCACAATGGCGTTTTTCTCAAGACTCTACTAGCTCATTATGGGCTACTCCAGGTCTTTTTGAAGGATATGGAATCAATACAATTGCTAAAATTCATTCCACAAGTGCTGCAGTCTTTGGTCAATTGGATTGGGCAGTAACCAATCGTTTGCATGTTTTACCAGGCTTACGATACAATTATGACAATAAAGCTTCCAATTACGAACGTACTACTTATGGAGGACTTCAAACTACTGATACCGCATTGCTTGCTTTAAAAAAGAAAGTTTATACCGCTCAAGCTTTCCAGACCAATATTGATGACACTGATTTTTCTGGGAACCTAACGCTATCTTTTAAAGCAACTGATAAAATAAACGGGTATGCCACTTATGCAAAAAGTTATAAACCAGTTGGTGTCAATGTTGCTGGACTTCCTACTCCTGCTGCTGGTCAGACACTAAGCGATCTTGCAGTAGTTAAACCCGAAGATGTAACTCATTTTGAAATTGGCGTAAAAACCTCCCCCTTTAAAAATTCAATATTGAACTTGACGTTCTTTAATACTGACATTAAAAACTTTCAAACGAATGTTCAATCTGCCGAATTAGGAGTTAATCGCGGATACCTTGCCAATGCTGATAAAGTACGTGTAAAAGGAGCTGAATTAGATGCTAGTTTTGTTCTTACTAAACATTTCAGTATTAATGGAGCGGCAACTTATACAGATGGCAAATATGTAAAATTTACCAATGCACCACTTCCATTAGAAGAAACCGGATCGGCAACTTCGTTAAAAGATGTTTCGGGAACTGATTTACCGGGAGCTTCAAAATGGGCAGGAAGTTTAGGTGCTGAATATACTAAAAACGCTAAGTTCTTCGGAAATTTAGGGAAATTTTTCATAGCTCTTGATGGTTATGCTCGTTCTGAATTCTCTTCAAGTCCATCTGCTTCTAAATATTTAGTTGTGCCTGGTTATGGTTTTTTCAATGGTCGTTTAGGATTTCGTTCTTCGGAAGGTTTGTCTGTGCAAATTTGGGGTCGAAATCTTTTGGATAAGAATTATTACGAACAATTATTGCCAGCGGGAGGAAATGCTGGACAATATGCTGCGGTTTTAGGAGATCAAAGAACATACGGAATTACACTTCGATACGCACTTTGATAAATAAAATTCAGAAAGGTTACCGTTTAGAACTGAAACCAAGGCAAAAAACTGTTCGTCTTTTTCGCTTTAAGAAAAACAAACAGCAATCCTCGCAAAACAAAGAAAAAAGAGTTTTCAGGAATAATTTTTTTACTACCAAAAAAATCCCAAACACAAATAGGAATGTGTTTGGGATTTTTCAGTTGAATCAATTAAAACTATTCTTCTATTTTTTGATTATTTTGTCGAGATTCTCTAGCCTCTTTCATTTTTTCTCTGTTGGCCGCTTGATTATCTTTCATTTTTTTGAATTGATCTGGCGTTAAGATTGCTTTCAATTTATTTTCCATTGCCATGCGGTCTTGCTGATTTTTTTGTCTTGCAGCATCTCGTTCTTGGCTAGTCCACTCTTTAGCATTAGATGCCATTCGCTGCTCTTTCAATTCTTGTTGTTGCACTCTTTGTTCAACAAGAATAGGTTTTATTTGCTCTTGTTGTTGCGAATTTAAACTCAATTCGGTTGTCATTTTATCCAAAGCAACTTGACTTCTTTGCTCTGGAGACATTTGTTCTCTTTTTGCTTTTTTGGGTTTTTTATCGGATTGATTTTCTTGTGCAAAAGAGGAAAACCCAATAAGCAATACTACTGCGAAAATTAATTTTTTCATTTTATATGTTTTTAAAGTTATAGATTTATAAGACTACTATATACAAGAATGGTTTAATTAATAAATGAGAAAAAAAATTAATCCACGCTATCCATTCCTCTATCTCTACCAGTTCCTCCTCCTCTTCCATTTCGAGATCGATTGCTTTCTTTGCCTCCAAAACTTCCCAGTTTATAGGCTAAAGAAAACATTGCGTATCGTTTTAAAACGGTGTTTTCTTCATCACGAATGGTTGTTGGAGATATAGTTCTGGTGGCACTTTGATTTTGATTTAGAACGTCATAAACTTTCACTTTTAAAGTCATTTTTTTATCTAAAAAAAGATAGGACAAACTCGTGTTCCACAAATAAAAATCTTTTTTGAAATCATTTGAAATATTCGAATTGTAGGTGTATCCAAAGTCGTTTCCAAAAACCCAATTCTTAGGCCAATAGTTCGTAGTTTGTATATTGAATTGGTGAACAACATTCGAACTAGCTTTTAAGGCTGAATTCATGTATTTAGACTCGTTATAAGACATATTATAGGAGGGTGCAATGGTAAGTAGCTCTCCATAATCATAAGAAAAATAAACTTTTGGTGAAAATCCCAGTGATTTTGCATCATACAAAACAGTATTGGTAAATCCTTTATCTAAAGAGTAATTAGCATTTATGCCTAAACCATATCTAAAAACATTAGCCTCTTTTTTTAAAGTTTGACTCCAATTCCCTCCGATAGAAGTCGTATAAGTTCCGGTAACATTTTTGTAAGTAGTATATCTTTTTCCACTACTATCATACTCCGAACTCGATACCACTTGACTATTATAATAATCACCTCTCATAAACAAAGTATAACCCGAGCGTGTTCGAATATTATAATTCTTAAAACTAATGTTTAAGCTATTATCTACGTTGGGGTTCAAATCAGGATTTCCAACTACAGTATTCAACGGATTTGACAAATTCGCTACAGGCAGTAATTGAGTTGAAGAAGGAAGACTATTGGAATATTCATATCTCAAAGTAAAATATTTGGAGCGATCTACTTTGTATCGAATTTGTGCTCTACCATAAGGCAAAACATATTTTTGATTCAAATCGGTATTTTTAGCAAGATATAATGAGCGATTCACAAAGTCAATAATAGAAGTACTTCCGTTCAAACTAAAAGTAAAATTGCTCTTCTCGAAAGTAAGTCCCACTTTTGGAGCAATAGAATTTTTAGTATAACTGGTATAATTCGTTTGTAAATTATTTACAGCAGAATAGGAATTTGAAACCGAATCAAAATTAAATGTTTTTAAGTCGCTTACTCCATTTATCCAATTAAAATCAGTCCCAACTCGAACTCGAAGTGAATCTGTTATGGGTTCTGTATATTCAATATCAGCAGAATAAGAACCATAAGTGTTATCGGTCTTGATATTTTGATTTCTTTCATCATTGGGTTTACCACCTTGATAAAAAATAGTTTTAGAAACATTTATTCCTGCCGAATTACCATCGGAATTATTATTGCTTAAAACAAAACTTAAATTACGTGCTTTCTTTTCGAAACTTTTATTAAAATTAATCGTATTTCCAAAAGTAGAAGAATTGCTTTCATTGTTTGATTTTGAAGTACTTTCGTTCAAAGCGGCATTGTTTTCATCTTTAGAACTGCTAGAAGATTGCGAATCATTATTGTTGCGAGTTTGATTAATGGTTGGTGTAACCACAAGTCTTATCGTGGGACTGATTTTATATTCGAATTCAAAATTGGCTTTGTTTCCTGTATTTTCACTTCTGGTCTTGGAATCTGATTCTGTAAAAAAACTACTTGTAGGCAAGAAATTAGATTGATTAGAATGACTATTATTGGTATTGACAGAATTCGAAAAATTATAACTTGCGCTTGTGTCAAAATCTTTCGACCAAGAATCGACATAATTTAAACCAACTAAATTAGTTTGCGTAATTCCTTTTCCCGTTCCCGTAGACCGGCTACTACCTTTATTATTTCTTCCTCCTCCCATACTATCAAAAATTTCATCCTGATTAAAACCACTCGAATTGATATTATTAGATGCAGCCAACAAACTTATTTTTCGCTTATTATTAAAATAGTTCAAGATAGCACTCGTTTCATAGCGATCATCAGTTCCATATCCTGCTAAAAACTTCCCAAAATACCCTTTGTTTTTCTTTTCATCAATAGTAAAATTGATACTGGAGTCATCTGAACTAGCTTCTTGTTTCGCCAGTTCCTCTTTCTTGGTTTTAAGATCAGAAACCTGAATTTTTTTAATCATATCAGCAGGCATATTTTTTAATAATATAGCTCCATCTTTACTAAAGAAAGCTTTACCGTTTACTAAATACTGAGAAACATTTTTTCCGTTTACAGTAACATTCCCATCAGAATCTACTTCAAAACCTGGTAATTGCTTTAATAAAAGCTCGACATTGGCATCAGGTCTTACTTTGAAGGAAGAAGCATTGTATTCTATAGTATCTTTTTTTATCTGAATGGGTGGAGCACTATTTATTACCACTTCTTTCAATTCATTTGTACTTCGCAATAAATATATTTTTCCAAAATCTTTACTTTCCAAAAGGCCTTTTTGTTCTTCTTCATAAGGCTGATATCCCACATAGTTGACTTTCAAATAAACAGGTTTGTCGTATTTTTTTATCTCGAGTTTAAATTCACCTTTTTTATTAGAAGTGGCATATTCGATTACCGCTGAATCTTTCACGGTTGAAAAATAAATTGTCGCCAATTCTAATGGAGCTTGAGTTTCAATATCATATACCGAACCTTTAACCACAACTCCATTTTGTGCATTAACGGAATAAAAAAACAGTAAAAGAACGAGGGAAGTATATAATTTTGTCATGGATTATTTTTGTATAAAAGATTTAGACTCAAAAACATGCTAAAGGTTTAATAAGCATTGCTTAGATTTTAAAAACCTAAAAAAAGATATGTCTTAAAAATAGGAGTTTTGGAGAATTGTATATTAAATTAGAAAGTTCAACATAAATAAACGTGAATAGCCAAATAAAATCACAAAAAACTAATCAATACTTTTATTATTTCTTTTTGATTTTTGAGATTCTAATGATGAATTAGGCGGTTTCATACCTCCAAAATTTTTGATTTTATAAATCAATGAAAACATGGCATAACGCTTCAAAACTTGGTTTTCCTCATCACGAATCGAGGTTTCTGTAATAGAACGCGTGTACCCTTGATTTTGATTCAAAATATCAAAAACTTTCATTCTGGCAGTAAGTGTTTTATGCAAAAAAGTATAACCCAAACTCATATTCCATAATTGGTAATCATTGCGAAATCCGTTCCCGGAATTGGAATTATAACTATAGCCAAAATCATTGCTCAAAACCCACTTTTCGCCAAAATAATTAGTAGCTCTCAGGTTTAACTTGTGAACAACGTTTGAGCGCGCATCAATAGAAAAATTTTTGTATTTAGACTCATCATAAGTAAAACTATACGATGGAGCAATTGTAAATAATTCTCCATAATTATAGGAGAAATAAACTCTTGGCGTAAAAGACAGTATCTTAGCGTCATACAAAACATTATTCACAAAACCTTTATCAAATGAGTAATTAGTCTTAAAACCTACTCCATAGCGATAGCTATTGCCATTTTTCTTTTTATAACTATTCCAATCTGCACCAATGCTAGCCTTGTAGAGATCATTAATGTTCATAAAAGTCGTATTGCTGGTTCCGTCAGTTGCATAAACTCGAGTCATAATAACATCGCTATCTATAATATCTGTTTTCAAAAAAACACTATATCCAGAACGTTTTTTCATATTATAATTTCTAAAATTAAAATTAAAACTATGTTTTTTAATTGGCTCTAAGTTTGGATTACCCGTTACGGTGTTTACGGTACTACTAATATCTAAAACAGGTAGCAATTGGTATGCGGTAGGCAAATTCACTCGGTAATCGTATTTTAATAGCGCATAATTAGACTTGTCTATTTTATACTTGAACTGTGTGTGCCATTCGGGAATATAATAATTTGATTTTAAATTAGTTCTGGCATTTAGATAGGAAGAGTTGTTGTCGTATTGCACCAGCGCCGAACTGTTTCTAACATTAAAAGAGAACACCTTGTCATCATAAAAGAGACCTATTTTGGGTCCAACAGAACTTTGATTGGAAGCAATATAACTAGATTGCGCACCATTAAAAATAGTGTAGCCGCTAGTAGCACTATCAAAATCAAAAGTTTTTTCGTTCTCTATTTTATTGTCATATTTGTATTCTAATCCAGCCCTTAAACGAATGAAGGTCGAAATAGGCTCAGTGAACTCCAGTGTAGTATAATAATAATCACGCTGAATTGTATTATCATTCATTTGGTTACGCAATCTAGTGGTCCCACTAGAAAAATATTTAATTGTGTTATTATTAAACCCTAATAAATCATTTTTTGAATTGTTATTGATCAATGAAAAACTCAAATTACGCGACTTCTTCTTGAAATTTTTATTGACTGTAATGTTATTATCAAAGTTGAGCACATCTGTGGTGCGAGAGGAAGTACCGCTATTCTCATTCAACAAATTCCCTGCTTCATTGTTTGAAATACTTGCAGAAGAACCATTACTACTATATTCAGATTTACGCATTCTTGGTTCTACAACAATTTGTAAGGTCTTAGTAGGTTTGTATTCAATTTCAAAATTTAATTTATGATTCGAATTCTCGGTTTTAGCATCAGAATCAGATACTGTTTTAATATTCCCTGTGGGTAAAAATCGGGTTTGAGTTGATTTTTTTGCATTAAAATTTGTGCTGTTGTTATACGAATAATCCCCAGTAGTTTCTAATTGATCGGACCATTCGTTATAATAATTGAGACCGGCCAAATTGGTTGTTGTAATACCTTTTCTCGAAATAGTTGCTCCAACATCGCCATTGGATTTATTTTTATTTTCTCCAAAAGCTTCGTCAATTGAAAAACCCGATAAATTGATATTATTGGCAGAACCTACCGCACTAATACGTTGTTTTTTGTCAAATTGATTCACCAAGAAACTACCTTCATAACGATCATCTGTACCATAACCCGCGAGGAATTTACCAAAATAACCTTTGTTTTTCTTCTCGTCAATCGTTAAATTTATGCTCAAAAAATCAGAAGCGGCAGCATCTCCTGCCAGTTCCTCTTTCTTAGTTTTAAAATCTGAAACTTGAATTTTATGAATAATATCCGCAGGTAAATTTTGCAAAGCCACAGCGCCATCTTTTCCAAAAAAAGCTTTCCCATTCACCAAAATCTGACTTACTTCCTTTCCGTTAACTGTAATTTTACCATCATCATCAATTACTAAACCCGGTAATTCTTTCAATACTGCATCTACGGTATCGTCTGGCCGCACTTTGAAGGATGCAGCATTATATTCTAAAGTATCCTGCTTGACAACCATAGGTGGAGCCGCAGCTTTAATTACAACCTCATTCAAAACATTTTCAGTACTGAATAAATAGATAGCGCCAAAATCCTTATTCTCTGTAATCCCTGGCAGTTCATCTCTGTAATTTTCGTGACCTACGTAGGAAATATTCAAAAAAGTAGGATTGTCATATTTCTTCAATCTTACTTTAAACCGACCTGCATTATCAGTCACTGTTGCTCCTAATTTCAAAGAATCCTTAATCACTGAAAAATACACATTAGCTGACGCCAAAGGTTGTTGGCTATTAATATCCAATACTTGTCCTTGAATAAAATAGCTTTCTTGAGCAAATGTAGAATAGGAAACAAAAAGGAACAGTAGTAAAAAACGGCTTTTCAGCATGGCTTATTTAATAAAGGTAGTTTGACAACAAAAATCGAAAAAGGTTTAGCTCTAAAAGAAAATTTAGTACAACTCTTTTTCTAAGTTCATTTTATAATTAAACAAATAAACAAAACAATTATGGAAACAAATTATAAAAATATTATTTCTAAAAAAAATCCCGATTGCTCGGGATTTCAATTTTATTTTTCTCTGATGTAAATATCGATTGGCACGCCTGAAAAATCCCAATTTTCTCTGATTTTGTTTTCCAGATAACGTTTATAAGGTTCCTTAACGTACTGCGGCATATTGGCAAAAAATACAAATTGTGGTGTCAAGGTTGGCAATTGCATACAATATTTAATTTTTACATATTTTCCTTTAGTTGCTGGCGGCGGATAAGCTTCAATAACTTTCAACATAAATTCGTTAAATTTTGAAGTAGCAATGCGTTGTTGTCTATTTTCATAAACTTGAACCGTTGCTTCTAATGCTTTCAACAAACGTTGTTTTGTCAATGCCGAAACAAAAAGAATAGGCACATCAGTAAACGGCATTAATTCTTCTCTTATTTTTTCTTCATAATCGCGGGTTGACATCGTGTCTTTTTCGACCAAATCCCATTTATTAACCAAAATCACAACTCCTTTTCTGTTTTTCTCGGCTAACCAAAAAATACTTTGATCTTGCCCTTCAAATCCACGAGTGGCATCAATAATCAAGATACAAATATCGGCATGTTCAATAGCACGAACCGAACGCATCACCGAGTAAAACTCTAAATCTTCTTTTACTTTTGCTTTTCGACGAATTCCAGCCGTATCAACCAAGTTAAATTCGAATCCAAAACGGTCGAATTTCGTATCAATAGCATCACGAGTAGTTCCCGCAATATCCGTAACCATAAATCTATCTTTACCAATAAGTGCGTTTATGAAACTTGATTTTCCAGCATTCGGGCGACCTACAACTGCAAAACGTGGCAATACTACTTCTTCTTGAACAGGCTCTGGTTTTACAGGAAAAGCATCAATTAAAGCATCTAATAAATCCCCAGTTCCACTTCCTGAAATACTGGCAAAAGTATAATATTCTCCTAATCCCAAATTATAAAATTCGACAGCGTCTTTTTCACGCATCGCATTATCGACTTTGTTTACAGCCAATAAAACGGGTTTTGTAATCTTCCGTAGCATTTTTGAAACAGCATCATCCATTGGCGTAATGCCTTCTTCAACATCTACAACAAATATAATTACATCTGCTTCGTCAATCGCTAATTCCACTTGTTTGCGGATTTCGCCTTCAAAAACATCATCCGAACCCCGGACATAACCACCGGTATCTATAACAGAAAATTCTTTTCCGTTCCACTCGCTTTTACCATAGTTTCTATCTCGGGTAACTCCCGAAACTGAATCTACAATAGCTTCTCTTCTTTGTATCAGCCTATTAAAAAGGGTTGATTTCCCTACATTAGGTCTTCCTACTATCGCAACAATGTTATTCATAATCTAATTTCAAATATTAGTCCGTCTATTCAACTGCAATTCAGTTTCGGGTTGCAAAGGTAGTGTTAAATAACAGAATATCAATTTTTTTGCTATTTTAGCAAGCTATATATCGTTTTAACCAAAATTTTGAAAGTATGGACGCCAATAATGAAATCAGACTTCGCCTTCGGTTTTACAAAGATGTTGAAGAAAACATTGATGCTGTTAGTCAAAAATTTGAAAATTATAAAAACAATTGCACCGAAGATTGCCATCTAAAAATCAAGCACAATCATATTTGGATGAATATCCCTGAAGCAAAACGCGAATATTGGTCACCTCATTTACATTTAGAATTAGAACCTAAAGAGAATAACGAAACTCACATCCGTGGATTATTTGGTCCAGAACCCACATTATGGACGCTTTTTATGTTTCTACATTTTATAGTAGCAGGGATTTTTGTCGTTTTCAGCGCGATTGCCTACTCTAATTATGTGTTGAAACAATCCACCACAATGGATTTAATCGTGATGTTGCTAATGATTATTGTTTGGTTTTTGCTCTATTTCATCGCAAAACAAATCCGATTCAAGGGCAATAACCAAATGAATGAATTGGAAGAAAAGTTTTTGGAGATTTTGGATTTAAAAGAACAAAACAAATGAAAATAATATGGACTGAAACAGCGCTAGAAAGTAATGAAGAAATTATTGATTACATTCACAAGAAATTCTCAATGAAAGAAGTAGTTGATTTCATTGACAAAACAGAAGCTGCTATTTAAATATTTCAAATAATTTTGAGGTAGGTAGTCACTATAATAAAACCGAATATCGTAAATTTTTAATTGCAAAACAAACCTACTTATTTTATAAAATTGATAAGCAAACTATATATTTATCCGTTTTTTTGGAACAATACTAAAACCCATTGCACTTAAATACGATACTTAGATCGTAATTTTATCATAACATCTTCGTGTTCAATAACCCGTCCAGATTGTATGTCATCCTCGCTTTTTTGAAGTTTTTGCAACAAAATTTCTTCTGGGTAAAGTAATTCCGTGATTTTTTTATTTCTTGTGGTGTAAAACTATTCTCTTTCAATTTGCAATAATAAGTAGCATTTTTTAAATTCAGATTATGAATAAAATACTCCGCTTTGTAATAAGAATTACTTACTAAATTCGGGATGTCCGAAACGTATTTACTATATTACTCAACTAATTGTATCATAATACGAGAATAATTATATTATTAAACAACAAATATAACTCTATTTTTTGAGAATTTCTTTTTTGCTCTGAGAATCTTAATAGTGAAATGAAATACTAATCTTTAAAGAAACTAATTATTATACCCAAATCGTTTCAACATATTTGCGTTGCTTCTCCAGTTTTTATTGACTTTCACATATAACTCGATGTGGATTTGTTTTCCAAAAAACTTCTCTAAATCAGCACGCGCATCCATTCCTACTTTTTTCAAAGCTGCTCCTTTGTGACCAATGATGATTCCTTTTTGAGTTTCGCGTTCCACCATAATCAGCGAACGAATTCGAATAATCTTCTCGTCTTCAAAGAATTCTTCGGTTACAATTTCAACTGCATACGGAATTTCTTTACTGTAATTCAAGAGGATTTTTTCACGAATGGTTTCGTTTACAAAAAATCGTTCTGGTTTATCCGTCAATTGATCTTTTGGATAATAAGCTGGTGATTCTGGCAATAATGCAATAATTCTTTGAAAAACTTCGGGAACATTAAAATTCTGCAAAGCCGATATTGGATAAATCTCTGCATTCGGAACTTTCTCTGTCCAGAACGCGACTTGAGTTTCTAGTTGTTCTTGATTGGAATTGTCAATTTTGTTCAACAACAGCAAAACAGGAATTTCCGAATGGATGATTTTATTAAAAAAAGCTTCGTCTTTCAGTTCTTGTTCGCCAATTTCGACCATATAAATTAAGATGTCGGCATCTTCAAAGGCTGATTTAACGAAGTTCATCATCGATTCCTGCATTTCATAAGCGGGTTTGATGATTCCAGGTGTATCAGACAAAATCAATTGAAAATCTTCGCCGTTTACAATTCCTAAAATTCGGTGACGTGTGGTTTGCGCTTTTGATGTGATGATGGATAATCTTTCGCCTACAAAGGCATTCATCAAGGTTGATTTTCCTACGTTTGGATTCCCAATAATATTTACAAAACCTGCTTTATGTGTCATAACATTAATTTTAATACTAATAAAGTACCATTCTACCGAAGAAACATTTCTTCTTTATTTCGGCTACAAAGGTACAATGGAAACTCAACTTTTCAATATAAAATTTTAGCTGTTCTAGGAATGCTGCAACGTTTCGCCAAATCAAAAATCTTCTTTCACAAAAAATTCAATGTTCTTTCTAATGCCATTCCCCTGGAACCTTTTATTAGAATAGAACTATTTTCAATTTTTGAACTATTTAAATATTCCGAAAAAGCGTCAAAGGTTTCAAAAAAGTGAAAATTAATTTTATCTATTTTATTTCCATAGAACTCTTTTCCAACGAAATATAATTCTACATTTTTGCTCTCTAAAAGGGAATTTACAATGGCTTGATGCTCTTGATTGCTTTCGGTTCCTAACTCAAACATATCACCCAAAATCATAATCTTATTAGAATTATTCAATTGCAAAAAATTCTCAATTGCAACAGCCATGCTACTTGGATTGGCATTATAAGCATCTAAAATAATTTGATTCGTTCCTTTGGTCATTAGTTGTGAACGATTATTTTCGGGGATATAACTTTCTAACGCTTCTTTGATAGCCAATTCTTCAACACCAAAGTATTTACCAATGGTTATGGCCGAATTTACATTATTTGCATTATACAAACCAATCAAATGGGTTTGAATGTGCAGATTCGAAAATTGAATTTCCACAAAGGGATTTGCGGCAATAGAAGTAATATTAACATTCGCACTTTCCTGATTTAAACCAAAAGTAAATGACCGCAAATCTTTTGACTTTTCTACTTGAATTTTATCTTCTAAATTAATGAAGGCTAATTTATCGTGATTCGAAATATAAGTATACATCTCACTTTTTCCTTTAATAACACCTTCTACTCCACCAAAGCCTTCTAAATGTGCTTTTCCAAAATTCGTAATATAACCATAGTCAGGTGTTGCTAATTCACAGAGAAATTCAATTTCTTTTTGATGATTGGCACCCATTTCTACAATTCCAATCTCGGTTTTATTATTAAAAGATAACAAGGTCAACGGCACTCCTATATGATTGTTCAAATTACCTACGGTTGCTTTTGTGTTGAATTTTTTAGACAGAACCACATTGATTAATTCTTTTGTTGTGGTTTTGCCATTGCTTCCAGTTAGTGCTATTATGGGCAATCTTAAATACTGACGATGAAATTTTGCCAATTCTTGCAGCGCGATCAAGCTATTCTTTACTAAAATTGTCCTTTGATCAATAAAATAATTTTCATTATCAATTATAACATAGGACGCGCCTTTTTCAAGTGCTTCTGCTGCGAAAGTATTGGCATCAAAATTTTCGCCTTTGATGGCAACAAATAAAGAATTAGGAACGATTTTTCGAGTGTCGATAGAAACCGAATCGCATTTTAAGAAAAGGCTGTGAATGTATGCAATCTCCATACTAAAAGGATTTTAAAAAATAAAAGCCCTAATCAAAGGGCTTTTACTACTATTATATATCAGAATTAATTTCTAGCTGATTTGTTTTTTATTGATTTTGCACCTACTTTAGACATTGCACATCTAAATCCGATATAATCCGTTGCCATATCTTGTGGAAAATATCTTCTTTGCGCTGGATCCAACCAATACGCTCTGTCTCTCCAAGATCCACCTTTATAAACTCTTACGTTGTCATCTATTAAAGTGGTTCTCTTATTGTTTTTGTCATATTTTCTGACCATTTTTCCAAGACTGTCAATACTTACCATATGATTTGGTGAATTATACATTTTTCTATCTTCTTTTTCTTTTTTGGTATCCGTTTCTGAATCTCCAAAATTAAAATACCTGGTAGATTGTTTGTCCCCATCTCTATAATTGGTATTGTCACTTTTGTCAAAATTTTGTCTCAAATACGTTTCGTTTTCATCCACAGGAACTTGAGCAATTTGACCGGGCATGCTTGTTGCTATCCTCTTACCATTACTTAGGGTAGTGTATTGAATACTATCTGATTTAATTATAACTACTTTTCCGTCTTTACCAATTTTGTTCTTGGTGTATTGATTTCCTCTAAAATAATTAAAATCATTTGATTCGGTATCTACAATTGGACGGTAAACATCCATTACCCATTCCGCAACATTTCCAGCCATATCATATAAACCAAAATCATTTGCTGGATAACTTTTTACTTTATTTGTAATATCAGCACCATCATCAGACCATCCCGCTATTCCTCCATAATCTCCATTTCCTTGTTTGAAATTGGCTAATTGATCTCCTTTACTTTGTCTTTTTCCAGAACGAGTGTAACTTCCTGACCAAGGATATTTTTTTTGTCCTTTATAGATATTGTATTCCCGTTGTCCCACATCAGCCGCTGCAGCATATTCCCATTCTGCTTCGGTTGGCAATCTGTATTCTGGAAGCATTATTCCTGATGAACGTTGTGCATAAATATTAGTTGGAGCAACTGGCGGCATGCCTTTTTTAGTTGATTTCGTCGTTTTAATACCGCCTTTTTTATCTGCGTACTTACCCGGCAAAACAATGTTAGGATCACCTCCGTATACTGATGTTGGAGAATTTAAATACAATTCAGTATCAAAATTACTGTCCGCGGTTACATCATTATTTTTAGCACCTTTTTTAAGATAGCCGTTTTTTTCTAACAAATCTTCATTCACACGATTCGTTCTCCATTTACTAAATTCAACCGCTTGAACCCAATTTACACCAACAACAGGATATTGCGAATATGACGGATGTCTTAAATAGTTATTAGTCATTGTTTCGTTATAACCTAATCTATTTCTCCAAACTAAAGTATCAGGCGAAGCTCCTGGATAGATATCTTTATATCTTTCGTCAGTTGGTGGTGTAACTTTTTTTGTCCAATCTAAATATTCTAAATACATGGCATTGGTAACTTCGGTTTCATCCATATAAAAAGACTGCACATGCATTTGAACTGGAGTATTATTCCAATCGTGCATCACATCGTCTTCTACTTTACCCATTGTAAAGGTTCCTCCTTCTACAAATACTAGTCCTGGTCCAGCTTCTTGATTCTTTTTTGTGACAGCTTTGGCTCCAATTGCTTTCCAACCTGTTCCTTGCGACGTGTTTTGTACGCTAGACTTTTTACTACAACTAGCAAAACCAACAATCAAAATCATTGGTAACATCAAACGTAAGGCCTTAATTTTGTTTACTTTCATACTCTTTAGTAGGTGATAATTTCAGTGGTGCAATATAATAATTAACACTTAAACTGCAACAACATTTTTTATTTTATAAATTGAACTTTACTTATCTATGATAATTCACTCCATACGAACGCAAATTTATACTTTTTATTATTAAAATTACACGAAATGATATATTTTTACCCCTCGTAATATTTTACTAATTATTGCGTTTAACAAAACAATGAGAAAATTACTTTTAGTTTATTTATTCCTGCTTCCTTTTGTTTCATTTGCGCAAATAAAAGGCGATGTCGCTATTGAATGGCTTGGAAATAGTGAAATGTCTGTTGGTGATTTTAAAATTAATGTACCAAAATTTGTTGGCAATAGTTATAGCTATGACCCATCAAAAAAAACATTATTTTTTATTCTAAACCTTTCAGAATCAAACTATTCAAACGGAAGTACTGTTCAACTGTCTAATATTGCTTATGAATCTATTACTGCTGCTCAACTGGGTGATTTAGATCCTGTTTATATTCCCAAAACCCCCGAAGCTACTTTAAAAATCAACGAATCAAGAGATATTAAGCAGGGATTTCTTGTTCTGTCACCCATTATCAAAGACGAGTTTGGATACAAACAAATTAAATCTTTTTCCTATTCGATAAGTGGCAGCAGCGCTTCAAGGTTGGCACAAACCTATAAAACCAGTAGTGTTTCAAATTCTATATTATCGTCTGGAGATTGGTATCAATTCTATGTAGAAAAATCGGGTGTTTATAAACTTTCAAAAAGTTTTTTGCAACAATTAGGTCTTAATGTAACGGGAATCGATCCCAAAAAGATAAAAATCTATGGAAATGGAGGCAGAATGTTACCCTTGTCTAACGCTGCTTTTTATCCAAATGATTTAACTGAAAATGCGGTTCAAATTAACGGCGAAAGCGATGGCGTTTTTAATAATGAAGACTACATTTTATTTTATGCTGAAGGTGTTGACACTTGGAGTGAGGAAAGTCAAACCAACGTTAATTTATACGACACCAAATCCTATTATTATGTAACGGTTCAAGGAAGCGACGGAAAAAGAATTGCAAATATGAGCCAGCCTAGCGGAAGCAGCACGCTGAATTTGAATACATTCGACGACCATCAATTTCACGAGGTAGATTTAATAAATATTGGAAAACTAGGAAGACAATGGTTTGGAGAAGCATTTGACATCAATCAAGATCAAGAATTTTCATTTAATTTCCCTAACATAGACACCGCTACGCCTATAAAAATTAGCTTAAATGCGGCATCTGCAGCCTACACTACAACATCATTTAAGGTTTCTGCAAATGGGCAAGATATAGGAACCATGTCTTTTCCGGCACTTGTTCAATATACAGGCATTGAATTTAATGGAAACTCATTACCAAGCAATAGTTCATTTCCAAGTGCAGAAAGTGTGAAAATTAAATTATCGTATAACAACAATGGTGTTCCGGGTTCAAAAGGATATCTTGACAAAATTATGCTTACCGCCAAGCGTAACCTTCAAGGATATGGAAAACAATTTCAATTTCAATATGACTTAGCAAATTCAAGTTTAGGAATTGTAAATTATACTCTTTCAAATGCAACCGGAATTTCACAAATATGGGATGTCACTGATATTTATAATGTAAGTAAGGTCGAAAATGCCACTCAAGCCTCCTTTTCCTTCAAGGCTAATCTGGGAGAAGTCCGAAAATATGTTGCCATTGACAACTTGGATTATTATACTCCTTCAAAAACTAGCAAAACAAAAATAGTCAATCAAAACTTGAAAGGAACTCTCTTCAAAAACGCTCAAGGTCAGTTTCAAGATATTGATTATGTCATTATTACTCCTGCACTCCTCTCAACTCAAGCCGAGAAATTGGCTAGTTTTCATAGAACCTATTCTAATTTGAATGTAAAAGTAGTGCAGCTTGAAAATATTTATCAAGAGTTTTCGTCTGGGAAACAAGACATTGCAGCTATTAGAAATTGCATTAAATACATTTATGACAATGCTTCTACAGCAGGAAAGAAAGTAAAATATATTAATCTTTTTGGAGACGCTTCCTATGATTACAAAAACCGGACGCCAAACAATTCTAATATTGTACCTATATATCACTCCTTAAACAGCAATACTACGGGAGAATCTTCTTATGCTTCGGATGACTTTTATGGTTTAATGGATACGAGCGAAGGGAATATTGGTAATTTTTTTGGCGGAATTGACATCGCTGTTGGCAGAATGCTCAATAATGATCCAGCTCAAGCAGATGAAATGGTAAACAAAGTCATTGAATACCACGACGTAAAATCATACGGAAGTTGGAGAAACAACTTTGTAATGGTTGCCGATGATTCTGATAAAGTATCCGACGCTAATTTGCAAAGCAGGCAAAATAATTTGACAGACAATATTACTTCAGAAAAACCATTTCTTAACGCTAATAAAATTTTATTAGATTCCTATGTTCAGGAAGCCTCAGCTGGTGGATCAAGATATCCAAAAGCACGAGCCGATTTGTTTAGTGCATTCGAAAAAGGTGCTTTGGTTTTTAATTATTTAGGACACGGCGGCGAAGATGGTTTGGCTAGCGAACGACTTTGGGAAAAATCGGATGGACAAAACTTAAAAAATCAATATAAATATCCGTTGTTTATAACTATAACTTGCGATTTTTCTAGATTTGACAATCCTACAAGACCTACCGCTGGAGAATATACGTATTGGAATCCAAAGGGTGGAGCTATTTCGATGATTACAACTATTAGAGAAATTGGTCAGTTTAGTGCTGAAAATTTTAACGATGTATTAGCTAAAAATTTATTTTCTTTTGGCTCGAATCAATACAGTTCGATAGCGGAATCTCTACGAAATGCTAAGAACAGTAATCCCAACTCATCTTCAAACGTAGTCTTTTATATTGGCGATCCAGCGTTAATGCTTGCAATTGCCAAGCCAAAAATCAGGCTTACAAAAGTAAATGATATTCCAGTTTCGCAACCCATTGATGATTTCAAATCCTTAGCAAAAATGAAACTTTCGGGCGAAATAACCGATGAAAATAATATTCCGCTAAACAATTATAATGGCGAACTATTTACAGCAATTTTTGATAAGAATATCTTAAGAACTACTTTAAATAATGACGGAAATAGCCCTACAATTCCTCTAAAAACATTGGGAGAAACTATTTTTAGAGGAAATGCTTCGGTAGTAAACGGTCAATTTGAATTTAGTTTTATTGTACCCAGAGATATTCGAATCCCTTTGAACAATGGAAAAATTAGTTTTTATGCCAAAAAAAATCAACTTTTTGAGAATCAAACTGGTTTTGACACCACTATAAAAATAGGTGGAATAAATGAAAATGCGGTCGTAGACAATATTAGTCCAAGAGTGAAGTTATATATGAACGACGAAACTTTTGTTTCGGGTGGCACAACAAATGAATCTCCGTTCTTACTGGCCAATCTTGAGGATGAAAGCGGCATCAATACAGCTAGCGGAATTGGTCATGATATAATTGCAATTTTAGACGGAAATGTTGACAATCCGTATATTTTAAACGATTATTATCAAACTAATTTGAATGATTTTACAAAAGGAACACTGCGTTTTCCTTTGCGAAATTTAGCCGTTGGCTTGCACACCATCACGTTTAAGGCTTGGGATGTTTACAACAATCCTATAACTGCCGAGATTCAGTTTGTGGTTGCTGGCACAGATTCAATAACATTAACGCACGTGTTAAATTATCCGAACCCGTTTGTTAATTATACTGAGTTTTGGTTTTCGCACAACAAACCTTTTGAACCTTTAGAAGTTCAAGTTCAGGTGATGACCATTACTGGAAAAATAGTTTGGACACGCAACCAAATCGTTACTACTGAAGGGTTTCTGTCAAAAGAAATCACTTGGGACGGAAAGGATGATTTTGGAAATAGAATAGGAAAAGGAGTTTATGTATATAAACTAACCGTTAAATCGAGCGTCACCAACTCGAAAACCGAAAAATATGAAAAACTTGTAATACTTTAATAAAATAGTATATTTGTCACTAATTATTCAAAAACCAATGAGAAAAATAGCTTTACTTTTTATGTGCTTATTTGTTGCTTCATTTGCAAAAGCGCAAGAAAATGTCATTACCACAGCAGTCCCATTTTTATTAGTTGCGGGAGATGCAAGATCCGCAGGTATGGCAGATAATGGGGTGGCTTCTTCTGCAGATGCGTATTCGCAACAATGGAATCCTGCAAAATATGCCTTTGCAATAGACAAAACCGGTTTCGCTGTAAGTTATACTCCTTATCTTACTGATTTGGTAAACGATATTTCTTTAGGACAAATAAACTATTACAACAGAGTCAATGAAAGAAGTGCTTTTGCTGGTAGTTTTCGATTTTTTGGACTTGGAAGCATCGAATTAAGAGAAAACGCAGATGATCCACCAAGGATTGTATCTCCAAGCGAATTTGCATTTGATGGATCTTATTCCTTGAAATTAAGTGAAAAATTCTCAATGGCAGTTGCAGCAAGATATATCACTTCAAATTTAAAAGTAGCAGATGCAACAGGTGACGCATCAGCTGCCCATGCCTTTGCTATTGATGTTGCTGGGTTTTTTCAAACAGAAGAAATATCATTCGACAGCTTTAACGGAAGATGGAGAGGTGGATTCAATATTCAAAATTTAGGCCCAAAGTTGAGCTATGATAATTCTGAAAATAATAGCAACTTTTTGCCTGCGAATTTAAAATTAGGAGGTGGATTTGATTTTATTTTGGATGATTATAACAAGGTAGCTTTAAATGTAGAATTTAACAAATTATTAGTTCCAACCCCACAAAATCCAGATTTAAATGGAGACGGAACAGTAACACCCGCAGAAAGATTACAAAACAGACAAGACTATCAAAATATTGGTTGGTTTCAAGGTGCTACACAATCCTTTTCGGATGCACCAGGTGGAATGAGTGAAGAGTTAAAAGAATTTACATATTCTGTTGGAGCCGAATATTTATACCAAGATTCATTTGCCTTGCGAGCTGGTTATTTTCATGAAAATCCAAATAAAGGAGCGAGACAATATTTATCTCTTGGCGCAGGTTTCAAATATAATGTAGTCAAAGTTGATGTTTCCTATTTGTTTTCGGCATCCAAAGTTAAAAACCCATTAGAAAACACCTTACGATTCTCGCTCACATTCAATTTCGGTGACAAATACGACGAATATTAGTAAATAACAAATTAACTTAAATCCAAATTTCAATGAAATTTGGATTTTTTTTCCAATAATACGAATGAAAGATATTATTATTTCAACCCGATTTTCAGTTTTTGAAACCGTTCAGGATCTTCCAAGTGATATACAAAACCTAATGGAACAAGCTATTGAAATTAGAAAAAAAGCTTATGCTCCTTATTCAAAGTTTAGAGTTGGCGCAGCAATTTTATTAGACAATGGGCAAACAGTTTTAGGTTCCAATCAAGAAAATGCTGCCTATCCTTCAGGGCTTTGTGCAGAACGTGTTGCTATTTTTCAGGCAGGAGCTATTTATCCAGATGCAAAAATATTGAAAATGGCCATAACAGCAGCTTCGGATAACAATCAAACAACTGCTCCTATTCCGCCTTGTGGTTCGTGCCGGCAATCAATAGCGGAATATGAAATTAAACAAGACACTCCAATTGAAATTTATTTCATGGGAGAAATAGGCGTTATTTACAAATCGGATTCGATTAAAAATCTACTGCCTTTTATGTTTGATAAAAACTTCTTGTAAAAAATTTAAAAAGTGGCTTTTTAATTTTACTTCTTCCTTAGAATGTTCTATTTTTGCAGCTTTCACTTTTGGATAAGCAATCCTATAATCTTATCAATTACATTTTTTAACACAACAAAATAACTAGCAAAAGAAACAATTCAAATGAAAGAAGTTACAAAAGAAGTTTATTTAAAGTGGTACGAAGACATGCTACTTTGGAGAAAGTTTGAAGACAAACTTGCAGCCTTATATATTCAACAAAAAATTAGAGGATTTCTACATTTATATAATGGTCAAGAAGCCGTTTTAGCAGGGGCTTTGCACGCTATGGACTTGACAAAAGACAAAATGATTACTGCTTATAGAAATCACGTTCAACCTATCGGAATGGGTGTTGACCCAAGAAGAGTAATGGCAGAATTGATGGGAAAAGTTACAGGAACATCCAAAGGAATGGGTGGTTCTATGCACATCTTCTCAAAAGAACACGGATTTTATGGTGGTCACGGTATCGTTGGAGCGCAAATTCCTGTGGGTGCCGGAATGGCTTTCGCCGATAAATATTTTGAAACTGGTGGTGTAACCTTAACCTATTTTGGTGATGGTGCAGCACGTCAAGGATCACTTCACGAAACCTTCAATATGGCAATGTTATGGAAATTACCCGTAGTTTTCATCTGTGAAAATAATGGCTATGCGATGGGAACTTCCGTTGAAAGAACTGCAAATCATACGGACATTTGGAAACTTGGTTTGGGCTACGAAATGCCATGCGGACCAGTAGACGGAATGAATCCAGTTAAAGTTGCAGAAGCAATGCACGAAGCAATGGAAAGAGCACGTCGAGGTGACGGACCAACTTTCTTAGAAATGAAAACATATAGATATAGAGGTCATTCCATGTCTGATGCTCAATTATACCGTTCAAAAGACGAGGTAGAAGAATACAGAAAAATTGATCCAATCACACAAGTTTTAGACATCATTAAAGAGAAAAATTATGCTACTGATGCAGAAATTGAAATTATTAATGAAAGAGTAAAAAATTTAGTAGAAGAATGTGTAACATTCGCTGAAGAGTCTGCATTCCCAGAAATACAACAATTGTATGATGTGGTTTACGAACAAGAAAATTATCCTTTCATCCCTCACAGACTTTAATTATGGCAACTAAAATTACAATGCCTCGCTTGAGCGATACGATGACCGAAGGAACTGTAGCAACTTGGCTTAAAAAAGTTGGCGACGTTATCAAAGAAGGCGATATTCTTGCCGAAATTGAAACTGATAAAGCTACTATGGAATTTGAATCTTTCAACGAAGGAACTTTATTATACATAGGAATTCCAGAAGGTGAAACAGCTGCGGTTGACTCCCTTCTAGCAATCATTGGAAAAGAAGGAGAAGATATTTCAGGAATGATTTCAGGAGTTGCACCAGCTACAACTGAAGCAAAATCCGATACTCAGGCAGAAGCACCAAAAACCGAAACTGTCGCACCAAGTACTCCCGAAGTTTCTGAAG
>JBBQSZ010000014.1:0-52748 GCA_038234745.1 Flavobacteriales bacterium
TATGCCTCTAAAACCGGTATTCATATTCACATTATTACTAACAATAGCTCCTAAAATGTATTGCTCAGTTGGTTTTTCGCCTGTTCCGTTCAGGTAATATTGAGCATAACTTTTACCATCTAAATTTTCAGGAATCTTATTTTTAAACCCCATAAGGTCTAGAAGTGTTGGGTAAATATCGGGCAAACTTCCCAAAAAATCACTATCCCTTCTAGGGTTTATATGTCCTTTCCAATTGATGATAAAAGGTATTCGTAATGATTCCTCAAAAATATTGTTTTTAGAAATTTCGGAATGTTTTCCCAAACAATTTCCATGGTCTGCCATAATTAACACAATAGTATTATCATCTAATTTTAAATCTTTTAGGCCATCCAAAATACGACCTATCTGTTCATCAACACCCGTAATATTAGCATAATAATACCGAATATCTTTCCGGTAAGTATCTCCCATTGGGGTTCCTGCGGGAGGAATATTAGGATCTTTTATCAAATCTGCAAGCGGAATATTTTTATACAGTTGGTAATATTTATCTGGAACGGTTTGGTATCCTGAATGTGGTGGATTCATTGAAACTACTAATGAAAATGGAGTGTCTTTTTTACGAATTTTACCTCCTTCATTTTTCATAAATGCCAAAGCTTTATCTGCTTCGTGAATTGGTCCCCATTGATTTACATATTTAAAATCATCTCTTTTATCGTTGGTATCCCAATACATCGGACGGTCATGTTCATCATACGTTCCATAAGCATACCAATAGTCAAATCCGTGTCTTTTGTCTGGAGATGTCCATTCATTCCAAGCGACTGGACCAATATTATTGGATGTTGGAATATAAGGCTTGTAAGGAGAATCTAAATGCCATTTGCCAATGTATCCGTTAAAATAACCATTTTCCTTTAATACATCTGACCAACAAACAGCCTCTTTTTTTAATTCAATTCCAAAGGGTGCTGAAGATGAATTAACATTGCTATACACATGATTTTTGATTGGATATTGCCCCGTCATAAGCATAGCTCTTGCTGGCGAACAAACAGGATAATTACTAACCATTTGATCCAAAACCAAACTTTCCTTAGCCAATTTATCAATATGCGGCGTCATAACAGGTTCTTTACCTTCATAACCTTGGGCTTGACCTCGCCATTGATCGGCAATAATAATTAATAAATTAGGAGCCTTTTTATCTCTGATTTGTGCATGACAATAAGTTCCTAATAGTATTGATAGAAAAAGAAAAAAATGGGGATAAATGTGGTGTTTAAAATTTTTCATACTTTTCTTTTTTAGTAAAGCTTGTTAATCCATTTTGGTAATTTTTTCAATCTTAATTTCAATTGAGCTAAATATAACGAAGTAGGATCTACTGCTTTCCCAATTGATTCTGACTGTCCAATTTGTTCCATCTTGAAAGTGGTTCCTTTACTTGTAAAACCAACTACAACAGGCATCGGAATTTTCCAATATTTATACTCCTCAGACGATGGCCAAAATTCAAAATCTTTCAAAGGCTCATTCGTTTGTTTGTAATTCCAAAGTACTAAACCTTGCATGTGATTGGGCATGTTTTCTATTGCTCCACCCCCACGATTTTTCATTAATCCTCCTTCGATACCGTCCAATAAGGTATTTCTAGGTTGGCTCGAATGTGACTCAAAACAAGTAGTAGCAGGATATTTACAGTTCAAAATTACGGTATTCATAGAGCCATGTGAGGAACCAAATGAATGAAATTGCGATGCTTCATCAATACAATTTGCAATTAATATATTCGTAGCCGCATTTGATGTTATGGCTTCGTGACCACCATTTCCATCTACCTTACAGTTCAAAACCGTAACATTGGCACTTACCATAACAATTGCTCCAACACTACAATCTGTAAAACGACAATTTTTCATCCAGGAATTTGTTAATCTACTCATTCGAAGCATCGTAAATCCACTATCATCTTGCCAAGAACGGTGATGAGCAAATTTTTCTTTCCAATTACCCACAAAAGCAATATCTTCAATACCGACTTCTTCACTATTGGCTAATTTGGAAACTTCCCATTTGGATTTTGGATCAATTGGATATGAAATAGGCGATTCAAGAGTTAATGTATTCTTTTTTATGCTTTTAATTTGATAAAAAACCTTTATATCAATTCCCTTATTGACAAGATATGTCCAAGTTGGTTCTACTTTTTGAGTTTTTAACTCAGCTGCAATTAACGCTGGATCATTATTTAATAATTTTAAAATAATCCAATCTCCTTGTTCCAAACCTTCGGTAGTATTGAGTTCAATAGAAAAATCACCAACTGCCACCGACGAAGTAACTTGTCCAATATTCTTATCTGACCCACCACTTGTAATGTTGAACATAGGAGGAACTGTCCACATTTGTGCTGGATTTGCCGGCGGAAGTGTGTTTTTCATAAACAATTCAGTTCCATTTGCACCCGAACCGCTTCCTCTAAAAATTAAATTCCCTTTCTTTGAAAGAATTGATTTTGTTCCGTCAGAATCCTCATTAACCAAAAATCTTCCTGTAGGGAAAAAGACAATTCCAGAACCGTTTTTATTGGCAGCATCAATTGCTTTTTGAATGGCTTCTTTGTCCGAAATGTTATCATTTGGCTTAGCGCCAAAAGCAGTTACATCAAAAACTTTATAACTAGAAATTGTCGGAATCTCTTGTTCTCCATTGTGATACCCCACATAAGAGAAGTCAGGCAAGATACTTCTATCCTTTTTATAGCTTTCGAATACTTTGGATTGGTTTTGAGCCGAAACCATAGCTATAACAAGAAAATTCAAACTAATTATAGCTAATTTTTGAATGTATTTTTTATTGTAATGGTACATTTTAATTCTTTTTATAATTTTATTTCAACTTCTTCAAAGACTATTGCTTATTTATAAATACCAATTTTTATATCGCAATAATGCTTCCAAAAAGTAATAATCAGCATAGGTTAACGGCACATCAATTTCGCTTTTATGCGGAATTGAACCTACGCTATGCATTAATAAATATCCCCCATTAGAACCTAATTTCGCTCTATATTTAGGGCTAGAAAGCGATTTTAAAATAGTTTTAGCAACAGCTACATAATTCTCTTTTTCTTTCCCTGTCGTATATTGACCTAATTCTAATAAAGCCGAAGCATAGACAGAAGCAGCCGAAACATCACGCAAAGCATTAGGGATTTCTGGAGCATCAAAATCCCAATACGGCACTTTATCAGCAGGTAAATGAGGATTATTCAAAATAAATTTAGCAACCCCTTGTGCTTGTTTTAAGTAAGCTGGATTTTTAGTAAAACGATACATCATCGTATAGCCGTACAATGCCCAACCTTGACCTCTACTCCAGGCGCTAGAATCTGAATATCCTTGAGCGGTTACTTTCTTTAAAACTTTTCCAGTATTTAAATCATAATCCAAAACATGGTAGCTGCTAAAATCAGGTCGGAAATGATTTTTCATGGTAGTGTTTGCATGATTTTCTGCAATCTTCGCCAGTTTTTTGTCACCACCATTTTGACTGGCCCATTCTAGCATTTCAATATTCATCATATTGTCAATGATAACAGGTCCTACGAACGATTTTCCTTTTAGTCCACCATCGGTAATTTCCCAAGACTGAATTACCTTTGCTTTTGGGCGGTATCGAGTTGCCAATGATTTAGCCGATTCAAGAATAACTTCTTTATACTCTTTATCTTTAGTCAACCGATAAGCGTTTCCAAAACTGCAATACATCATAAATCCCAAATCGTGGTTTTTAGTAAAATATTTTACCGTGTCTAAAATAGCCAGTCTTTTTTGAGCATCTTTAAGAATCGATGGCTTTTTAGTATATTCATAGATATACAAAAGGGTCCCGGGATAAAAACCACTGCACCACCAATAGACATCGGAATTAACATGATGATTTTTATTAAATGTTCTGGGCATCGAATCGAGAGGCGTCGCTTTCTCTAAATATTGATACTGGTTTGAAGCAAATTCAAAATTATCGTAAATCATTTTTTTCATGATGTCACTGTCTTTATTCGTTTCATTCTGTGCAAAAGCATACACATTATAAAAAGATAATATTATAATAAGAAGATATTTAATTAGTTTCATAATTATTGTTTCTTTAAGTTTATTGCGCAGCGATCTCCTGCAAATTCACCGATTGAAAATAAAATCAGTGAATTTGCGGTTAATCTTTGGGAGTTTTTCCAAATTAGTAAATTGATTTTACCAGCCCGGATTATTATCTTTTATAGATTTATTAGCCAATATTTCTAAAGAAGGAATAGGTAACAACAAGTATTTTGTTTTTGTAGCATCATTACCGACATTTTCGCCACCCAATGCACCGTATTGTTGACCTGCATTAGTAGTTTGAGTTCTTTGGTCATTACTAACCATTTGCATCGTTTCATAAAATTTACCCCAACGAATTAAATCAGATTTGCGCAATCCCTCAAAACACAATTCACGCATACGCTCATCTTCAATAAATAGTTGCATATTCGTTTTGGAGGTAGAAGCTGTTGCTGGCATATCACTAACTACATTGGGCGTGTTTATAGGAAATCCATACCCTCTACGACGCACTTGATTAACATATTCAACAGCACTGGCGGTTGGACCGTTTACCTGATTTGAAGCTTCTGCATACATCAAAAGGACATCTGCATATCTCAAAATAGGAAAGTTTGTTGGTGAGTAATTCTTGTTTTTAGGAAGTAATGCTTCATATTCCCTTCTCCATTTCCCACAGTCTCGTCCATAAGCCATTGTTTTAGTAATATTGGTTTTGGTGGCAATATTAGTGGTATTATTAACCGCAAATGTATAAGTGGTTAATGCCCAATCACGACGTAAATCCAATCCTGTAGCATCATATTTTTTAAATAATACGCCTGTTCCTTTTATAAAACCATAACAATATCCTAAGCTCCCTAGTAAAGGTGAACTAGCTGATGATGGGGTCATTGTAATACCAATTTGAACTCCTAAACGTCCTGTTTCCAAATATCCATCGGCACGATTCCCTTTAAAATCAATTTCCCACATGTTTTCTCTGACATCATATACATCTTCTGATTCGTCAATGAATATTTGACGGTAGGCATTATTAGAAGTATTAACAGGCGTTGCTGACGGATTAAAAACATTATATTTTGTATCTGAATTGTAGGTTACTTTTAACCCATTTTCTCCTGAGTCTATAGCTTTTTTAGACCAACTTAAGGCATCAGCATATTTTGAAGTATCCATCAACGGGTAACCTGCCATTTGCAAACAAACTCTTGCCAAGATTCCTTCGACTACTGTTTCTGAAACACGACTAGAATATCCTATTGCAGCAGAAGTACTCACCTTTGCTTCAGCCTCTGTCATATCTTTTATTATTTGGGCATAAACCTCAGCGGTTGGAGTTCTTGGTGCCGAAGCGCCATTAGGAGATGTAGTAGGCTTAATTTTCAAAGGGACATCACCAAATCGGGTTACCAACATAAAGTGATAGTATCCTCTCAGGAATAAAGCCTCACCTAAAATTACTTGTCGTTTTGTCTCGTCCATTTCAGGAACATTGATATTAGCAATCAAAACATTGGCTCTATCGATTCCAGAATATAATGCAGTCCACATATTGGTAACATCTACATCAGTCCGGTTAAAATCATAAACCTGTGGTCCTGTTTTTTGTGCAGAACGAGCATAATAGCCCTCATCTGTACAAGCTTCTAATCGGTAATACAACATATTACCATACAAAGCATCTGAACCCAACTGATCGTATACACCTGCTAAAGATTGAGTAAGTCCTTCTTCGCTAGTGATATATTGTTCTAGAGCAATTTTATCAATTGGCTCCGTATCTAAAAAATTTTCACAAGAACTAGTGACAGCTGCCACCAGAACTAATAATATAAGTATCTTTTTCATTTGTTAAATATTTTAAATGTTCTTAAAATTGGATGTTTGTGCCAAAAGCTATTGTACGTGCACGAGGATAAGCAGAAAAATCAAATCCAGGGGTTAATGCTGAACTATACGTATTTACTTCTGGATCTGGTCCAGAATATTTCGTCCAAGTAAATAAGTTTTGTCCTGACACATAGAATCGTAATGATTTTAGGTGTATTCTTTTAACAAAGTCATTATCTAAATCATACCCTAACGAAACCGTTTTTAATCGTAGGTAAGAACCGTCCTCAACAAAATTGGATGAATATCCTCCTCCAAAATAACCTCTGGTACGGAACACATTAGAATCTGGGTTTTCAGGAGTCCAACGATTTTCATAGCTTGCAAATTGATTCAAACTTCCTTGTGATTTTGTATTTCCATCAAACAACAAACGATTGGCATTCATAATATCGTTGCCATACGACCATTGAAAGAAGATGCCTAAATCAAATCCTTTGTAGGTGAAATTATTGCTGAATCCGCCTATATGCTTTGGCGCACCATGACCAATCACGGTATAATCACTTGCATCAACCACTAAGTCACCATTTTGATCTTTGTATTTAATATCACCTGGTTGGATACTTCCTCTAGTGTTTCCATTAGTAGCGACACCATCTTTTAAAGTATATACTGTTGCTCCGCTACCATTTACGGTTTGATTAAAGTCATCATATTTGTATGTTCCTAAAGACTCATAACCATACATTAAACCTAGAGGTTCTCCCACTTTTGAGATATAAGCACTTGTAGTTCGCCATTGAGTATCCCAGTTAACAACACTCTGCAAATCACTTTGTCCCTCATCTAAGGCTACTAATTTATTTTTATTGAACGAAATATTCGCACTAGAAGTCCAACTAAAATCTTTTGTCTCGATATTCTTGGTGGTTAAAGTAAGTTCCAATCCTTTATTTTCAACGCTACCGATGTTTTTTATTGCCGTAGTAAATCCTGATGAAAGCGGAAGTTGGGCATTCAATAGCAAATCTTTGGTAGTTTTTTGATACACATCTGCCGTAAATATGATTTTTTGTTTGAAGAAACCTAAATCAAGACCAGCATCTACTTGTGTAGTTGATTCCCATTTTAAATCTGAATTTCCAATTTTTGTAGGTACAACACCAGAAACATATTCATTATTGAAAACGTAGGTGTTAATTATCGGATTGAAAAAGTTGGTCACATAATCAAAATCCCCAACTCTATTGTTACCTGTTACCCCGTAACTGACACGTAGTTTACCATCAGATAGTGTTTTACTTTTTTTAAGGAATTTTTCCTCGTTAAATTTCCAAGATGCTGCTGCGGATGGAAAATAACCCCAATGGTTTTGAGAAGGAAATTTAGAAGAACCATCTGCTCTAAAAGAAACTGTTAGTAAATATTTAGAGGCATAATTATAATTTACTCTTCCCAAAAAGGAAGCCATTGTCCAAATTGAATTCGTCGGAACTACTACTTGTTCTATAGCTCCCGGATCATCAAATCCGTCAAACATTTTATCCTCGTTTGGCAACTGAGTTACAAATCGACCATTATACCAGGTCTTACGTTGTTGAAGTGTAAATCCTCCCACAGCATTTAATTTCGATTTCTTGGTTAATTGCTTATTCCAGGTCACGGTGTTTTCATTCAACCAATTGCTATAATTGGTATTATTAAGTCTTCCGTTAACACCATTTACACTCCCTGGACGTCCATAAGATGTGTTTGAGTTATAAAATTGATACCCATCAACTCTATTTTCGGTTATACCAAAAGAGGATCTCAATTTTAAATTTTTAACTATTGAATATTCAAGATACCCATTGGCAATAATATTCTTGGTTTTATTTACTATATACGTATTCTCAAGACTCAAAACAGGATTAATTCTGTAATCATTACCGGTATTAAGATCTGGATCTTGAAATTCATCCACTAAAGAATAATCTTCAGAAGGAACAGGTCGATATCCCCAGATAGAAACCATAACATTGGTTGTAGCGCCATTATCTCCTCTAGTGGGATCTTGTCCAGATTGCTCAAGGTTACTATAATTGGTATTAATCCCTACTTTAAACTTGCTGTTAAACGTATAATCTAGGTTTACACGACCTTGGTATCTTTGATATTCTGAATTTAATAAAACACCATCTTGATTGTTGGCAGATCCTGAAAATGAATATTTCAATTTTTTAGTTCCTCCTCTTATCGAAAAGTCATTGTTTTTAATCATTCCTATACGAGAAGTCAAATCTTGCCAATCAATTGGTTGTACTGTTTTATAATAATCAAGTGTTCTTCCTGGTTCCGTAAGATAAATTTGGGTTGGAGTCTTAGTTTGCCCAGGAGCAGCAGTCACTGTAGGGTCAAATTCTATTTGATAGTTTACATATTGGTACGGATCCATCACAGGCATCTTGTTAAGAATGTTTTGAACTCCTGTAAAGCTGTTAAAACTAAATACTGGCTTCCCAGCTTTACCCTGTTTGGTAGTAATTACCACAACTCCATTAGCACCTCTGGCTCCGTAAATTGCTGTAGCCGATGCATCTTTTAAAATATCTATAGACTCGATATCAGCCGGATTAACCGTGTTGTTATTGGCATCCTCAATAGGAAATCCATCTATAACATACAAAGGACTATTGGCTTGAGTAACCGAGTTATTCCCTCTAATTACAATTTCAACATCTGAACCAGGTCTACCGTCTGATGAAGTTACTTGAACCCCTGCCACACGACCAGCCAATGCTTCTTCGAAAGAACGAACAGGTGCTTTATTAAGGTCTACCATATCGACTCTGGAAACAGAACCTGTTACATCTTTTCTTTTCACCGTTCCATATCCAATTACAAGAACCTCGTCTAGATTACTAGCTGTCTCATGTAAACTAACATTCAAATTTGACGAGTTTCCAATAGTTACAGTCTTGGTTTCAAAACCTATGTACGAAAAAACCAATTGATCTTTTGCTGATGCTGTAATTTTAAAACCACCGTTAAAATCGGATTGAGTTCCAGTTTTAGTTCCTTTGATTGCAATGGAAACCCCTGGAAGAGGTAAGCCATTATCATCTAATACTTGTCCAGTTACTGATTTGCTTTGGGCTTGTGCCGATAGTGCAAATACTAATAAAAAAATACCCATAAACAATTGTCGTAAAACAGTGTTATAAGGTTTTTGTTTAAAATCTCTTTTCATAATTTTGATTTTGGTTGATAATAGTTAATTTTTAATCTCTTTATTATTACTTGTAAATAATTCACTTTATGGTTACCACGTATTATTAAAAAATGGTCCCGATTGCTGAATTCAAATTTACTTGGATAACAAATTTAACGAAGTAACTATCATCCTTTTTTAGGATAAAATCTTCCTTTTGTATGATTTTTAAGTTTTTAAGGTCTTTTTTTAGTTCCTTTTTTCTGGTCTTTTTGTACTGTTATCTATATCTAACGCCGATTTTTTTGTAAAAAAATGAAGCACCTACTGTATTTGTTTGAAACACACTTTTTTTAACTCCAAATAGTGCTGGTGCGTTAAAATTTAATTTTTAAAAGTCAAAAATATTATATTGTTGTTCATTGACATTTTGATTGTTTTGAAAGTCGTTTAATAATTGATTTATTGGTGTTTTATCAAATGCAGATATGCTTAAAATTTGTAAAATCTGGTATATTGATAAATCACTTTTTATTGATTTTTTTACATATGCCACAATTAGATAGGTACTAATGGCTATCCAAATATTTATTTTAACTGCATTTTGAGAGTGTCCCCAAAGTTTTTTAATCACTAAATTTTGTTTTATCCATTTAAAAAAAGTTTCTATTTGCCATCTGTTTTTGTAAATATTGCAAACTTCAAGAGCCGATACTTCAAAGTTATTTGTCATAAATACGAGGTAATTGTCTTTATCTGCATCGTAGTACTCTATTATTCGAAGTTTTTCAGGATACAATTTTTTAGATTTTGCAATCGTTAATTCAATTGTTTTGTCTGCTCTTAAACCAGTTGCTTCATCAATATTGAAATTTTGCTCGATAATTGTATATTTTAAACTCGATTTTGCTCTTGTAATAAAGTAGGAATCAAACGTATTTATGCGATATAACGCTTTGAAATCAACATAAGCTTTGTCCATTATATAAATGGCTTCTTGCACAGGTATAATCTCATCAAGTAAATTGCTATCGTGGTATTTACCATCTGTAATTAGGATATAAACAGGAATACTGCCTCTCAAATCTAATAAAGTATGCATCTTTATAGCTCCACGGCTGTATTTTCCTTCAGCCCACATCAGAAGATTTATACTGCACGAAATAGTTGTTGAGTCTAATGCAAATAACTCATTTTCAATAAACAAATTAGGAACCGTACTATTTGCGTAAAGAGGGCGGACTAATTCTATTAAATAATATCCAAAGTCTTCAAAAATATGATAATCACGTTTTTCATTAGCTCTTGATAAAGTAGTATGATTTGCAAAGTTCTTAATACCTAAATGATACAATTTATTATTATGAGCTTTGAGACACAAACAAATATCTCGCAAAGAATTTAAATTAGTAAGTTGTCCAAAAAACAATTGAATAAATTGATTCCAACAATCGAATTTTCGAACTCGATAATTTCCGTTGTACTGTTTAACTATTTTTTCAAACTCATATCTATTAACAAATTCTAATAATTGTGAAAAAACATATTTGCCCGTATTCATAATTTTACATTTTAAACGTAAAATCATAAACTTTCAATTCAAATCAAAAAATCAAAGAACGCTGATATGCCTAATGAAATCAATACTTAAAAAACAAATTAACAAAGTTAACGCACCAGCACTAAACTCCAAAAGTAAACTTCCCAAAAAACGAATTTAACATAATGAGTGTATTGTCGTTAATAAAAGGAAAAAAATACCATTATTAAGGACAAATTTAACCTCCATTTTAAGTCATTAATCTGAATTTTGATAAACAATTAGAATCCAATAATTATTTATAAGAGTCTTAAGAAAAGATAATAATTTTCTATCATAATAAATTATAAAATTAATTAATAAAAAATCTTTCTTTCCTTATTCATTTAAAAGTAATTCTAGGAAATCAAAGAAATATTCACAAATCAACCATTATTAAAATAAAGAAAATATGGCTAGAATTAAAAATGTATCAGACCAGAATCAAAGTGTTTTCATTCCTATGGCAATTTTAACTCTATTATTTTTTATTTTAGGATTCGTCACTTGGTTAAACGGACCGCTAATTCCATTTTTCGAGATTGCCTGTGATTTAAGAGGTTCACAAGCCTATTTTGTGGCTTTTGCTTTTTATATTGCCTATTTTGTTATGGCAATTCCATCCTCTTGGGTCATTGAAAAAGTAGGATATAAAAATGGAATTTCATTGGGTTTAATCTTAATTGCAATGGGTGCATTTATGTTCTATCCTGCTGCTGAGATGCGTACCTTTTTACTATTTTTAGTAGCCTTATTTGTAATGGGAACTGGATTAGCTATTTTACAAACTGCTGCAAACCCTTATGTTGTAGTTATTGGTCCTCGCGAAAGTGCAGCAGCTAGAATCAGTGTCTTGGGAATTGCAAACAAATTAGCTGGATTTATAGCACCTTTAGTTTTAACTGCTTTGGTATTGTCTAATATGAAAGACTACACCAAAGAAAAAATAGACGCTCTTGATGCCATCACTAAATCACAGACTTTAGATTTATTGACTTTACAATTGCAAACCCCCTATTTATATATGGGAGTTGTAATTCTCATTTTAGCTTTTTTGACTAATTTATCTCCATTACCAGAAATTGATTTGGACGAAGAGGGACATGTGTCTCATTTAAGTGTTTTTAAACAAATGATACAAGCTACCAAATTTCCTCAATTGGTTTTGGGTACCATTACTTTGATGTTGTATGTGGCTGCCGAAGTTATTGCAGGAGATACTATCGGAAAATTCGGAAAAAAATTGGGTGTATATGGTGAGAATGGCGATTTCTATTTAAAACTGACTTCATTCACTATGACAGCCATGTTAATTGGATATATAATTGGAATTGCATTAATACCAAAATATCTTTCTCAGGTAAATGCACTAATAATTTCGGGTATTCTAGGGCTTGTTTTAGTGTTCTTAGTTGTATCTCTTTCTCCTACCATTTTGGTCCAATTACCTTTAATTCCTGCTATGCCATTGGTAGTAATTTTAGTAGCTTTTTTGGGGCTTGCTAATGCACTTTGTTGGCCTGCCATTTGGCCACTGGCACTTCAAAATTTGGGAGGATACACCAAAATTGGAGGTGCTATATTAATTATGGCAATAATTGGAGGAGCCATTTTTCCATTGTTATATGGATACATAGCAGAAAGTATAAACTTAAGTAACGCCGCTGCAGCAGCAGGAATTTCAAAAACAGCAAAAAGTGGGAATCAAATTGCTTACTTAATGCTAGCTCCTGCTTATTTAATGATTTTGTTTTTTGCCTTTAAAGGACACAAATATACTCGGTGGTCACAAAAACAATAAAAATAATTTAGAACAATAAATTAAATAGTAAAATAACATATTAAATAACTACCACATGTTAAAAAGTAATTTAGACAAAGCGACTGGTTTTGAAAAAAGATTCGAAAATATTAATACCGTAGTTTTCGAAAATTCAAATGAAGCTTCTAAAGCCGTTGCAAAGCAAATCGCAACACTTATAAAGGCAAAACAAGAAACAAATGAATCTTGCATTCTTGGTTTAGCAACAGGTTCTACTCCAAAAGGATTGTATGCTGAATTAGTTCGTTTACACAAAGAAGAAGGATTGAGTTTTAAAAACGTAATTTCATTCAATTTGGATGAATATTATCCAATGGAACCCAATTCCATCAATAGTTATGTTCGATTCATGAAAGAATTATTGTTTGACCATGTGGACATTTTACCTGAAAACTATCACGTTCCAGACGGTCTCTTGACTAAAGAACAAATTGCAGATTATTGTACAGCATACGAAGCAAAAATTGAAGCTTTGGGTGGTATTGACATACAAATTCTTGGAATTGGAGGAAACGGGCATATTGGTTTTAATGAATCGGGGTCTTTGCAAAATTCCAAAACAAGATTAGTAGCCTTAGATCATATTACCAGAGTAGCCGCAAGTAAGGATTTCTCGGGATTGAGCAATACCCCTAGAACAGCCATTACACTTGGAGTAAAAAAAATAATGGAAGCCAAACAAGTTATTTTGATGGCTTGGGGAGAAGGAAAATCGAATGTTGTAAAAAATTCTGTTGAAGGAATTGTAACCAATCAAATTCCAGCTTCTTATTTGCAAGAACACAGCAATGCAATTTTTGTTTTGGATAAGGAAGCTTCTTCAAAATTGACAAGAATCAATACTCCTTGGTTGGTTCAAGAGATAGTTTGGACAGAAAAACTGATTAGAAAAGCAGTATTGGGATTGGCATTAAAATTAAAGAAACCTATTTTGATACTTACTTATGCCGATTATATCGAAAATGGAATGAGTGATTTACTCGCCGATTCTGGACCAGCTTATGATATTAATATTAAAATATTCAATAAATTACAAAATACAATTACGGGATGGCCTGGTGGAAAACCAAATGCAGATGATTCCAATAGACCTGAAAGAGCTGAGCCAGCAAGAAAAAGGGTTTTAATTTTCAGCCCACATCCAGACGATGACATTATAAGTATGGGTGGAACTTTTATGAGATTGCAACAACAAGGTCATGAAGTGCATGTGGCGTATCAAACCTCAGGAAACATTGCAGTAGCAGATGATGAAGCCTTGAGATTTGCACGATTCGTTGTGGATTATAACCAAAAATTTGGAATCAATAGTCCTGAAGCCGATACCATATATGAAAAAGCTATTTTGTTTTTAAGCAATAAACAAAACAGCGAAATTGACACTCCCGAAGTACGTCATATCAAAGGATTAATCAGAAAAGGGGAAGCACGTTCTACGAGTCTTTTTGTAGGTTTGCCAGAGAAACAAATTCATTTTATGGAACTTCCATTTTATGAAACGGGTACCATCGAGAAAAAACCAATCGGAAAAGAAGACATTCAATTGACGATAGATTTAATAGAAAAAATCAAACCACATCAAATCTATGCTGCTGGAGATTTAGCAGACCCACATGGAACTCATAAAGTGTGTCTGGATGCTATTTTTGAGGCTATGAAAATCTTGAAGCCAAAACCATTTATGAAGGATTGTTGGTTGTGGTTGTATCGTGGAGCTTGGCAGGAATGGGGAATTGACGAAATAGAAATGGCCGTTCCTATGAGTCCAGACCAAGTTTTGGAAAAACGACACGGAATTTTCAAGCACCAATCACAAAAAGATGGAGTTGTTTTTCAAGGATTTGATGCCAGAGAATTTTGGCAAAGAGCTGAAGACCGAAATAGCGAAACCGCAATGATGTATCAACAATTAGGTCTCGCAACTTATGCGGCAATGGAGGCTTTTGTAAAATGGGAATATTAATCCACTATAACTAATTCAATTTTTAAGGAGGGGCTAATTTTAGTCCCTCTTTATTTTATGATTCTGTTGATTCCTGACCTTTGTTTTTAATATAATCATTAGGCGTAATGCCATATATTTTTTTAAATTCTCGGCTAAAATACTTAGCATCATTAAAACCAACTTCCAGAGCAACAGATGAAATAGATGTTTCGCCTTTTTGGAAAAACTCAACAGCATGTTTTAAACGTTGGGTTTTAATAAATTCGTTTAAAGACAAGTTAGTTAGTGCACTAAATTTCTTGTACAAAACCGATTTACTCATCCCAATTTCCGAAGTAATAAAAGCTAGATCTAAATTGAGGTTAGAAATATTATTTTCAATAATTTGTTGCAGTTTAAATAGGAATTTTTCATCTTGTGAAGATTCTTCAGTGGTAACAATAGCAGGCAATGTCAATAACTGTTCGCTATATTTCTTTTGCAATGCCGATTTTAATGACAATAGATTGCGAATATTAAGTTGCAATATTTGATCACTGAAAGGTTTAGTAATGTAGGCGTCGGCACCATGTTGCAAACCATGTATTTGATGTATTGGAGCCGACTTTGCGGTCAACATAATCACTGGAATATGCGAAGTACGCACATCTGTTTTTAGTTTTTTACAAAGTTCCAATCCGTCCATGATAGGCATCATAACATCACTGATGATTAAATCTGGAAGTATCTGAATCGCTTTTTTCCAACCTTCCAAACCGTTTTCGCTTTCATGTACGTGATATTCATTTTCTAACGATTGTTTGATAAAATCTCTAACCTCATCATTATCCTCTACAATTAAAATATGCGCTTGTTTATTCTTGTCCTCTGCAACAGGGGCGTCAATCAAGTTTTCTGAATTAAAATCATAAATGTCTTCGTAAACTGAATTTTCGAGCTCTAATTTTGGAGAAATGTCAATTTCATTTAAATGTACTTTGCCTAGTTTTAAATGTACAGTAAAAGTTGTATTCCCTGATTTGTTTGCTGTGGCAGGAATGCTTGTCACTTTTATTTTCCCTTTATGAAGTTCAATCAAACTTTTTGAAAGTGCTAAGCCAATTCCTGTACCCATACTTTGATCTGCTTGGTAAAAATTATTGAATATATCATCAATATTATCTATAGCTATACCTTTACCATTATCTGTTACCGTAATTTTTACTTTACGTTTAGTCAAGCTAATCGTTAGGCTTATACTTCCTTCATTTGGTGTGAATTTGAAAGCGTTGGACAGCAAATTAAAAAACACTTTTTCCATTTGGTCTCTATCAAAATAAACCAAAATAGGAGAAGAATTGCTACTGAATGTGTATTTGATATTTTTTGATTCTGCAAGTGTTTGAAAATATTCAAAAATTTCTTTTAAAGAGCTTACAATATCTTCTTCAAATAAATGCAAGCGTAAATTACCAGAATCAGCCTTTCTGAAATCTAACAATTCATTTACCAATCGATACAAACGTTCCGTATTATTTTTAATACTGAGAGCGTATTTGTTGGCTTGCGTATTTTCGGTAGTTAATTGCTCTAATTTTTCAATAGGGCCTAAAATCAAAGTTAATGGTGTCCTGATTTCATGAGATACATTGGTAAAAAAATCGAGCTTCATTTGATAATTCTTTTGTTGCAGCTCTGCTTCTAAATGTTCAAAATATAGTTCTTGTTTTAGTTTAGCTCTTGCCTTAAAGAAAATGATAATATTATAAATAATTACAAATGCTATAATAAAATAAAGAAGATACGCCCACCAAGTTTCCCAGAATGGCGGAAGGATAACTATATTTATTTTTTTGATAGTATTGTTCCATATACCATCGTTATTGCACGACTTGACTAAAAACTGATAATTTCCCGCTGGTAAATTGGTATAAGTTGCCGTTGGATTATCTACATAATTCCAGTTTTCCTCAAAACCTTCTAAAGTATAAGCATATTTATTTTTGTTCGATTTTATAAAATTTAACGCCGAAAATTCGATTGTGAAAATGTTTTGTTTATAGCCAAAAGTTAAGGTGTTGGCAACATTTAAATCTTGTTTTAATAGCCCCGTTTCATCATTAATACGAACAGGAATATTAAATAATTTCAAATTAGAAAGCACAACATCTGGTGCCATTGTATTTTTTTCTATAGTTTGAGGCATAAAACTAACCAATCCATTATAGGTCCCAAAAAAGAGACTACCTTGACTGTCGTTTAAGTAGGAATTGGTATTAAATTGATTGTCAGGAAGACCATCTAGAATATTAAAACTTCTAAAAATTTTCAAGCGACGATTGTATTTTACCAAGCCATTATCGGTACTTATCCATAGATTGGTTTCCTCATCTTCGGTTATAGCTAGAATATTATCGCTGGGCAATCCATCCGAAAGATCAAAAATTTTATAACTGTTGTTTTTTAAATTTAGTAATGCCAATCCGCTATGGTAAGTTCCTACCCATATATTGCCTTGGCTATCTTGTTGAAAACAGTTGGTGTTGTATTTGAATGGTCTATTTAGGCTGTCTTTAAAACTTTTAAATTGAAGTTTTGAGTCTTCGAAAACATGAATTCCAATAGGTGTACCTACCCAAATAGTACCTTTTTTATCTTCAAATAATGCTGTGACTTGTTTTTCGAGAAAGACTTTATTGGCAGTTGTGGCATAGGAGCTGAATTTTTTTTGAGCAATATCATAAATATTCAAACCTATTTCTGTCCCAATAAATAATTTATTTTGTTTACTAAGCAGTAAGCAGTTCACATTATCCGAGGAAATAGTATTACTGCCTGATTTCATTTTATAAACCGTAAAATTGGAAGTTTTAGTGTCAAAAAAATTTAAACCTCCAAGCGAGGTTCCAATCCATAAATTTTGGTCTTTATCAATAGCAATATCTTTAACCAAATTGGAGCTTAAACTGTTTTTATTAGTAATGCTATTTTTATAGATGCTAAATTGTTGCGTGTTTCTGTTAAAATAATTTAACCCACCAGCTTCTGTACTAATCCATAAATTATGCTTGTTGTCTTCGACAATGGCGCTAATTACATTGCTACTAATACTGTTTTGATCCGTATTATTTTGATAAATAGTAAAAGGAGTGTTCACTGAATAAACCACATTAACACCTCCGAAAAAAGTACCAATCCAAACAGAACCATTTTTATCCTGAAAAATTTCATGAATAGAGTTTTGACTTAAACTATGTGGATTTTTAGAGTCGTGTTGGTAATTGCTAAAGCGATGTGTGTTGGGATTCAAAATCGACAAACCATCTTGAGTTCCTATCCAAAGAGTTCCGTCGTTGTGAATCAAAATTTTACGGACATTATTATTTACCAATGAGGTAGCATCATTACTATTTTTTATAAAGTGACTTAATTGGGATGTTTTTTTGTCAAAGAGAAAAATGCCATTACTTTTTGTGCCAATCCAGTAATTCAAACTTTTATCTTGAACCATACTCGTAACTTGATCGGCAATGGAGCCACTTTTAAATTGGGATGCAAAATGCTTTTTTATGACTAGTTTTTTATTAGCAAAATATAATTCAAATAATCCCGCAGTTGATCCAACCCAAACATGATGTTGGTTGTCTTCAAAAAGTTCGGAAACTTGCACACTACCTTTTGCAATTTGAATCGGAATGATTTTTTTACTATTCGCTGCTATAAATTTCAACTGCGATAATGTTCCAATCCATAAATTTCCATTTCTGTCATGCAATAACTTAAAAATATCTTCGCCTTGAGGTATAAAAGATTCAAAGGAATTGTCTTCCGAATGATACAAATCCAATCCACTTGAAGCTACCCACATATTGTTATTGTGAGCTACCATTAAATCTCTAATAAAACCATTGGAAGAGATACTGTTTTTATTTTGAGGATCTTTTTTGAAAACTTTAAAGGAACGTCCATCAAAACGATCCAAACCATATTTTGTGCCAATCCAAATGTAGCCCGTAACATCTTGATTGATTGATAAAACGGAGTTGCTTGAAAGACCGCTAGTAACATCAAGATGATTAAATAATATAGGCTTTGTTTGAGCAAAAGTTTTTGAAGTTGAAAAAAACAAACTCCAGAAGCAAATCGCCAAAAACAGCAACACTCGATTGTAATTTTTAAAAATCATTAAGAGGATTTAGAGTTAATATATAGCAGTAAATGATATTGGTTAAATATAAGAATAAATTCAAAAAAATTAAGAACAAAAAAACACATTTTGTTTTTTAAGGAAGATTTTCTCCTAAATAGAGAATATTCTACCCCTTGCTATCTATGGGTTCGTCTAACTTCGTCATTATTAATTCCTGCAACTGTTTTATAAAAAACAATAGTGATGCATCAGGTAATAAATCAATCTAAAACGATAATAACAATCTAAAAATAATAACCAAAATCTTTATAACCATTAAAATTCAAAATTATGAAAATGAATTCAAAAATTACTTTACTATCTATCGCTTTTCTTTTGACTGGAATAAGTCTAACAGCGCAAATTAAAGTTGATAACTCTGCTTACAAGTGGTCTCGAATCGAGGACGGAGATGCACTCTCAAATAAAGTAAATTATACCACAAACGATGGAGATAATGGCGACGGTGCAAAAGATGGTGCTATTCGTGTAAAAGGAATTGATACTACTGCATCTGAACAAGGAGTTCAATACGCATTGGCAGGAAAGGCTGTTCTCGGAGAAACAATTAACATCGAGACTGTTTGTTATCAAAACGCCTCATCGAATGTGAAATTCAAAGTGCAATTATGGGATGCCACTGCAAGTGCTTTATTAAGTGAAATTAAAGCGATGACACTAACGAGTAGTTCTACTCCTCCCGCAGGAACTGGTGCTGTATTTCCAACATTAAATTTGTCTTACACTTTCGTAGATGCGGATGTTAATCATCAGGTTGAGGTACGATTTGTAAGGATGGATGACTTAAATATAGTTAGAGAATTAGGCATAGATTATTTAAAAGTAAACAATGTTTCAGTGAAAATGAAAAAATAATCATTATTAAAATTTATCCTAAAAATAATAGTACAACCAAAATAATAACAAAAATTTTATAACCCTTAATATTTAAAATTATGAAAACGAAAATTACAATTCTAGCATTGGCATTTGCTGCTATGACAGTTACTACTCAAGCACAGAATCAATACCTAAACATTTCTAATGCAACAACAGGAAGCAAACTTGTCGTTCCAGATGATGTTGCCCTTGATGTAACGGCAGCACAATCAAAAACAATTACGTTTAGGATTATGGTTCCTACAACCGTAAATAACACTCAAAATTTCGGTAAAATAATGACTAAAAGTGATGCCGCAGTAGCAGGAACTTCGGGAGTCTATGGAGTGACTTTTGGCTCCCTAGCAGGTGGCTACCACACTGATATGAGATTATTGGCAACTAGTAATGATAACCCTGTAATTGCCGAAGGAAATGCTGATAATGGTAAAATAGCAACAACTTTAAACGATGGCAACTGGCATCATTTTGCTTTAGTTTTAAATGACACCGATGGCAAAGCAAGGCTTTATTATGACGGAAATCTACTGATTACTTCGAGTGCAACAAATGTTGGACCATACGATTTTTCAAGTGCTAATGCTCTTATTTTCGGTGCTTCAAGTTCTGGAGGTTCCGGAGTAAATATCGCTCTTGACGATATTCGTGTTTGGGGTATTCCTTTAACACAAGCTCAAGTAGTAGCTGATGTAACAACAGTAATAACTGCTGCAGAAGCACCTACAACCGCCAATTTATTAGCCAATTTTGATTTTAACACAATAGCTCTTAACGCTACAAGTATGCCTGATATTACTGGAAAAACAGCTAATGCTACTTTAACTGTTGGTGCCAATCCTCTAACAAAAATTATGGCTGGCACTTCTGATGTTACTCTCGCTACCAACAGTTGGAATAAAACAACTGACAAAATAGTAGCTGAAAAAAATCAAGGTGTTTTTGAAGTGAGTTCAAATGGAGCTAATCTAAAAGAAATCATTGGATATGATGTTCAAGGACGTCAAATTTTCACCCAAAATAACATCAATAGCAATTCGAGTTTACTTAATGGATTGCCTCAAACCAATGGAGTAATCATATTAAAAGTAACTACAGATGCTAATGAAACCAGTGTCATTAAATTAATTAATTAAAATCATTTTTACTAAATATTGAACAATAAGTATTATGAAAAAACAATTACAAAGTCGAAAAAAATGGTCGACCCTTTTTTATAGCTTCTGCTTTATGCTCTTGTTTGCAAACACCACCAAGGTGCAAGCCCAAACAGCCACTAATGGAGATTTCCGTTCTGCCGCCACTGGCAACTGGGGTACTCTTGCTACCTGGCAAACCAGAACTGGTGGTGACTGGGCGACTGCCACTGCTTTACCTACAGCTTCCAACAATGTTTATATACAAAATGGTCATACAGTTACCGTTGATGCTAGTGTTCCTTCTGGTATTGCTTTATGCAATGATTTGCACATAGCTGCTATCGTATCACCTGCTACAAAAGGCGTCCTCTCTATTGGAGCCTATAATGTGAATGTGAGCGGAAAACTTAGGGAATATTCTGCTACTGCAGTAACGACAACAGGCTTTGGTGATACCACCTTTTATAGTGCTCAGGCAATTAACGCAAATACTCAATCTGGAATGATAGCAACTGGTACTGGTACTTTAACTTTTGTGGGAGGAACAAGGAATATTACAAATACTAATGAATGGGGAACTGCAGGGTCTATGGGTAATATAGTGTTTACCTTAGACACAGATGCAGTTGGCACACTTACTACTGGTATTAAAGGTTCAACAATTACCATAAATAATGGAAGTACTATTACAACAGGAGTTACTATATCGTCAGCTGCCTCCCCTAGTGGTGTAATTACTATAATGAATGGTGCAAAATTTATTTCTTCAAGAACTGGAAATACAGCAGGTGGTGGAGTGTTTAGTTCTGCAACTAATGCTATTACTGGAACAGTAAATATTAATGCAGGTGGAATTCTTGAATTAACTGGAGCTGCACCAGCAATGGCTTGTGCCACATTTAATAATAATGGTACTGTAATTTACAGTGCTGCGGCTGCTCAGACATTGCTGCAGCCAAGTTTACTGGGTACTGGTATTATTCCAGTTGCTCCTTTGAACAGTTACAGTACTTTAATATTGGCTGGTTCAAGTGCAAAAACTCCTTTTGCTCCAATTACTGTAAGTTCGATGTTACAATTAATTGAATCTGCAAATATCAAACCAGATGCAACCAACACTTTAACAATGTTAAACAACTCTATAGTTGAACGTGGTGGCTCGGTAGGTACACCTATTCCTAGTACCGCAGGGGCAGTTTTCTATGGTGCTGCATCCACAGATCTTGTTAATGTTATGATTTCTTACACTGGAAGCGCTTTAAATCTTAGTAATGAAACTCCTCCTTCTCCAACTCCAGGAAAAATCGGAAGTCTGATGGTTAATAGCGGAGTGACCTATAATCTTACAGCAGGAAGAACTACTATCGATCTTGTAAATAATGGAACTATTAATTTAGTTAATGCATTAAATTTTACTATAAATGGTTCAATTTCTGGTTCAGGAGCTATAACTATTCCTAACAATGCTAATTTAATTCAAACTAAAACTGGAGTTGACACCAATTCTGGCACTGTAAATATTACCCTAAACCGCGACAGCAATCCTTTGTATCGTTTAGATTATACTATGTGGTCATCGCCAGTTACAAATGCAGCAAAATATTTAACAGATTTTTCACCCCTTACGAGTAATGTTGCTCCTAATAATATTCGTTTCTACAATTACGACCCTGTATCTTATAAGTATGTGGCGATTACAACAGCTTCTTCAACTCCATTTGCATCAGGAACAGGTTATTTAATTCGTATGCCAAATACCGATCCAACACCAAATTATGATGATGGTTTAGCTTCTTTGACTTATCCTGGTGTATTTACAGGAGTTCCTAATAATGGAAATGTTGCTATAACAGTTACAGCAGCAACTTATAACGCTGTTGGAAATCCTTATCCATCAAATATTAGTGCTGATGCTTTTATAAATGGCAATACCACAGCAGGTGGTACTTTATACTTCTGGAGGAAAACAAATAATTTAAACCAAGCAACAGTACCTACAACTTCTTATGCAACTTACACTTTAGCTGGAGGAGTTGGAACTGGACCAGGAAGTGGTGGTATTACACCAAATGGAACTATTGCTGTTGGTCAAGGATTTATTATTAATTCCAGAACAGCGACATCAATAAATTTTGATAATACAATGCGTTCTACAAATACGGCTCTATTTCTAAAAACTAAAGCGCCAGCTCAAAAAGACAGAGTTTGGATTACCCTTTCACAAGGAACTGATGTAGTAAACCAAATGATGGTAGCCTATATGGATGGTTCAACCCAAGGTGTTGATAATGGAATTGATGGAAAATACATCAATGATGCTGCAACGGCTTTAACCTCAAATATTGACGGTGGCGAATATGTAATTCAAGGTCGCCCTGCTTTTGATGTTTCAGATGTGGTGGATTTGAACTTCAAAGCAGAAAACGCTGGAACTTTTACCATTGCTAAAGATAGCGCAGACGGACTTTTTGCATCGGGTCAAGATGTATTTCTTGTAGATGCAACTACTGGGACAGAAACCAATTTACAAACAGACGCTTATACCTTTACTGCTTCTGCCGGAGTTAGCAATAGTCGTTTTAAATTGACCTACAAAACAACTGGTTCATTGAAAGTAATCGACCAAGCTATTGATGCAAATTCCATTTCAGTTTACAAACAAAACGGAGTTTTAAACATCAATTCAGGGACAACTACAATGAAAAATGTAAAAGTATTTGATGTTACAGGACGATTACTATTAGAGCAAAATGCCGTAAATGCAAATTCAATTTCGTTAAAGAATCTTGCAGTAGGAAAACAAGCCGTACTTATTCAAATCACTTCTGATGATAATAAAGTAGTAACCAAAAAAGCGATTAACTAATTAGCTTTTTGACATAGGATAAACAATTAAAAAAATAGAATTATGAAAAATATACTATCAAAATCATATATCACTCTTTTCTTATTATTGATAAGTTTTGCCACATTTGCAGCTGAGCCTTCAGATGGATCAACCGAAGGTGTAGAAACAACGGATCCACCTGCTCCAATCGGTGATCACTTATGGATCCTGGCTTTAGCGGGTTTGATCCTAGCTTTTATATGGTTTAGGGCGATACAAGCAAAGAAAATAAACAATCTATAGCTGAACCTTTCCTTGTGTTATTCTCAAAAGAAAATATGCTTTGGAAGAGATAAATATTTCAGCAATATGTTTAATAAAAAAGGTAGTTCAAAATTGAACTACCTTTTTTCATTTTATAAAAATGAGAAAAAAAGTCGCATAGACTAATTTTCTTTATAAATATTTTTGATTACATCACTATTCCCAACTCTTTGAATTTTTCTGTCATGCTTTCAATCAATTTAAATTGATTTTTAGCACGGACTAAGTTATGGTCAGAATAGGCGGTTTTATAATAAATATCTCCGTTTAAGTAATCGGTCAAAAAGCGAATTGCCATTATAAAAATCATTGTTTTAGCTCCCAAAGGAAGATACTCGATTTCAATAGGAGAAAGTTCAGCTTCTATTTCTTCCAAGAAACCTTTTACATAAGCTTTATAATAAATGCCATTAAAAGTCACCAAAGTCAAATCTTTTTCGTCTTCAGCGGCCGTATTGCAAATGGTTCTGATAGCATCTCCAAAATCATAATGAACAATGCCAGGCATAACGGTATCAGTATCAATTACACAAAGCCCTTTGTTGTTTTTATCAAAAAGTGCATTGGATATTTTGGTGTCATTATGCGTTACTCGCAATTTAATTTGACCCGATTCTTTTAGATTTTGAAGAATGTGCATTTCTTCTTTCAATTCATAAACCTGATCTATGGATGCTTTCGCTAGATTTAACCTTTCGTTTGAAGCCACTTTTAATGCGTCTTCAAACTGTGAAAATCGAAATGACATATCATGAAATTTTGGAATAACCTCCGTCAATTTTGAAGCTGGAAAATCACTAGTTAGATATAAAAAATTACCAAATAATTTTCCGCCCTCATAGGCAATTTCGTCGTCTTTAACGGATTTAAACGAAATACTATCATCGATATAAACCATCATACTCCAAAAATTACCCTCTTGGTCGTGATAGTAGGATTCACCCCATTTTGTACTTACTAAATCAAGTACGCGTCGTCTGAGAACAGACTCAGGAAGATATTTCGATTTTTCCTTCAAATGACGACTTATGGCAACTTTATTATTCATAAGACTTGGAACATCCTTAAACACTTTATGATTTATTCGCTGTAAAACAAAATAGGGTTTTTCGGTTGTTTTTATCAAATAGGTATCATTAATATGTCCCGAAGCCAATTCTTCAACAGCACTAAATTCCGAACTATGATTAAACTGATTAAATAAAAACTGTAGATTTTCTGCTATCATGATTGCCATAATTTAGATGGATAACTGTTTTGTTCCAGTAGCTTTTCAATTTTTTCTTGAACTATTTCTTTGTCCTCTTTATAGGTAACACCAAACCATTTCGAATTTGATTTCAACACTTTCACCTTAGCTTTTCCTGATTTTAAAATCTCATTAACCACCGATGGTATATAGAATTCTGCTTTAAGATTACCTTTGTTTTCTTCCAAAAATTTATCAAAAAGCTGGCTTCCAAATTCAAAACATTTTGGCGTAAATCCCCAAAAATTCATAGATACAATAGTGTCTTCATCAATAGGTATAAAATCACCTTTTTCGTCTTTGCACATTAATTTTCCATCAATTTTTTCGATATGTGTTCGCTCGGTTACATCTGTTAAATATCCCTTATCATCAACTTCACATTCTCCTCTGGAAACAAAGCCGTAATCTGAAATTGTATTTTTTAGCAAATAAGCCATGGTGCTAAAGTCATACGAATTTGGGTCAGTATGGCTCAATGTTTTTGCCATAACTTCAAATGCTTCTTTGCCGTAAAAATCATCTGCATTTATAATGGCAAAATTTTCTTTCACTATATCTTTTGCCATCAACAACGCATGTCCCGTTCCCCAAGGTTTGCTCCTTTCTGGATTTTGATATTGGGCTGGCACATAATCAATTTCCTGAAAAACATAATCCACTTCGGCTATGCCCAACAACTTTTTACCAAACACTTCTTTAAATTCCTTTTCAATGTTTTTTCGTATGATAAACACAATCTTTCCGAATCCAGCTTGTACTGCATCAAAAATTGAAAAATCCATAATAGTATCACCACTTGGAGTGAATGTATCTAATTGTTTCAATCCTCCATAACGACTGCCAATTCCAGCTGCCAGAATTACAAGTGTGGGTTTTTTAGTTATTTCCATTTTATATTGATAAAAGATTAATAGTATAAATTTTTTGAATTAACATTTTTTTCTTTCCTTACATACCCGATTGTATTGTAACAAAGAACACATTTCTCCAAAAAAAATCAAATTGGATAGTATCCAAAGAGATGCAATAGCTAAATAATTTGGTTCTAATCGATTTTCAAATTTCGGATTATAACTATAATAACAAGGTAAAATACCTCCTTTTTAAGGATGAATTTTTCCTCTTTTATATTTTATCCAGTTGTATATTAAACGGTAGTTTTAAGGCTGATCAAGATGCAACACACCAAAAGAAGACGGTGTGTGAAAATTTGGAGACTCTGTTTTTGGATTTACCCATGAAATCCAAATCGGTTCATAACTCAAATCGGGTTGTTTTTTATATTTGGCACGAAAAATTCCAGTTTCAATTTTATGGTCTTTTATCAAATTCAATTCTTGTAAAGATTGAATGCTTATCGCAATTTCAACTGTTAATCTATCTCTATCGATTGTAGATTTTACCTTTAACTGTTCTTTTGGCCAATTCCAATCAAAGTCAAATTTTTTATCGGGACGCGCCATAAAATCCATAACTCTACTGCTAGGATCAATTTCTAAACAATAATAAGGATTCAATTTTTCATCTTTCCTAAAAAAAAGCTCCACTCGATCTGAATTATTGATACTATTAATACTATCATCTTTTTTATCAATATAAACGGAACTATCAAAAACAGTAAAGCGAAAATAGATATTCTCAAAATCCCAGATGGACCTAAATTCTATTGCGCTTAATTTTTCTTTATCCCAAGCAGAAACAAAATCAGTCAACACTTCGGCATTGTCCCAAAACGGATTATGGTCTTCGCCAGTTAAACTAAAATTACCCTTTTCGACATAGTGAACCGTATAAGATTTCATTTTTTTTCATTTTTATAGTATTCAACAAAACAACTTTTCTGGAAATAAATATTGAAACCAATCAACTATTTGATGAATGAAAACAATCAAATGTAATAGAAATTTTGACGTCTAAAAATAAAAAATAACAAAAGTTTATCTGAATAGTAAAAGCCCACAAAACTCTAATAAAAAGGAATATTTCACCTTTAAAAAGGAAATTTTTTACCGCTTTTTCAACACATTAATCTGAATTTTGGAACTTAGGCAGGACAGCATTCCTTTGGGGTTTATACCCTAAAAACTATTACAAAACTTTAAACCAACCAAAAAATGAAAACTAAAATTACTCTATTTCTGATTTGCTTATTTTCAATTTCAACTACAATTCAGGCACAAATTGCAATTGATGATAGTAATTACAATTGGTCTAGAATTGAAAATACTACCGCGGTAGCTTTGGTTTTTAATGATGCGGATAATGGTGACGGACTGAATGACGGAGCTGTAAATATCAAAGGAACGTCAAGCGCTACCACTTTACAAGGCGCACAATATTTGCTTTCAGGAAGTCCTATCATTGGAGAACAAATTAATTTGGAAGCAAAATATTATCAAAATGCGGCATCGAATGTCAAATTCAAAATGCAAATTTTTAATGCAACCGACAATTTGGTTTTAGCCGAAACAGCAGTAGTCAGTAGCAGTGGTCAAAATGTTGTAGGGATTACAGCTTTGCCTTATACTTTTACGGCAGCAAGTGTAAACGATCAAATTATGGTGCGATTTGTTCGTGTAGATGACTTAAATACAGTTCGTATAGTGGCTATAGATTATTTGAAGGTAAATGGACAATTTACCAATATGACTGTTTTATGTGCGCCAGTATTCAATTTTGATATTCCACTGACCACTGCCACACCTTCAGAAATAAATAATTTGAATGCTATTCGTTCTAGTTTATCCGATCAGTATTTAGGAACAACAGCTCCTTCTGCAACGGCAATAAACAATGCCGTTACGCAGTACAACGCTTTAAACATCAACGAATCAGGAACGACCATTACTGGAAATGCGATAACGGATATTGCTCAAATTGCTTTCTTAAAGACATTTGCTCAATATTTGAAATTCACCCCAAATGATACCAATATCAGTGACAAAGCGGTAAATGCTGTTTGGTATTTGTCCAGTTTAACTTGTATTCCAAAGTCAAATGATATTTTAACTTTTTATAACTATCCTGAATTTTCTCGCCCTACCATTTTTCTAAATAGTTATCTTTCAGATAATATTAAAGCTTTGTTTGGTAATACACTTTATACCGAAACCAATTCGTTTAAATATCTTTTTGATGCCAATTATGACTTCAATACCACTCAAACTAATGGCGCAATCTCCACCGATATAATGTATCTTGACCTAGACGTTTTATTTGCCTATGCCGACTGGTTTAATAGTAATGATGAAAAAATACGTTTCCTAAAAACAGCGAAACGATTTTTGGATCGCTTCTTAATACATACTTATGGCCAAAAAGATGGATTAAAAAAAGATGGATTGTCGTATCATCACAGTGTGAGTTATGATGGTTATATGTATGCCTTTAGTACAATATCTACAGTTTTTAAATCATTAGAAAATACCAATTTTCAAATTGACCAACCCTCTTATCTAAGATTTAGAGATGCTATTTATGCACAATTAATGTATTCTAATGATGCAGCTGTAATGCCTTTCTCTATGGGCGGAAGAAGTCCTCAGAAAAAAACCACTACACTTTCAGCAGCAACTTTATCTAAAGTGGCTATATCGGGCGGCAAAATTTTAGGATTGACTACTGCCGATCCCCTTTTAGCAGGGATTTATAACAGAAAGTATGGTGTTAATAATGGATTTAATTATAGTACTGTTGCTCCATTTGAAGAAGGGTATATTCAGTTTAATACTGGAAATTTAGGCGTTTATAGAAAAAACAATTGGATTGCTGCAATGAAAGGGCAATCGGATGTATTATTGGGTTCTGAAATTTATGCCACTCAAAACAGATTCGGAAGATACCAAGGTTATGGAACACTAGAAATTATGTATCCAGGGAATAATCTTATTGGAAACGGATTTGACGTTATCGGTTGGGATTGGAATTACAATCCAGGAACCACTACTATTGTATTGCCTTGGGACAAACTACACGCCGAAAAAGAACGAATAGACGAAGAAAATACTTATGGTTTTGCAGGTTCTTTGACCTTAACTCAAGCCAATAAAAACGTGCTTTCTAGTACTATAGGACAATCGGGATTGTTTGCTATGAAATTCAAAGAACTAGCTAATGTTGGTTCAGGAATTATCTATGGTCCAAACACTCATAATGCCACTTTTGAATTTACCAAAACTTACTTTACCATAGAGGATTACATTATTTGTTTGGGTAGCGGTATTAAAAATGATGATACTGTTAATCCAACTGTAACTCCATTGTTTCAACGATTAAATAATAATTCGAATGAGATTTATGTAAATGGAGCAACAAAAACCAATCAAAGTGCAGAGTCATTTGATGGAACTATGTCCAACTGGATTATTGATAATTACAACACGGGCTATTATATTTCGCCCAATTCAGGAACTTTAAAAATTAGAAACTCTGCTCAAACGACTCCTTATCAAAATCAAGTAGCCCCATCGGATGCAACAATTGCAGGCAATGCTTCAAATAATTACCATCTTGCTTTTTTGGATCACGGCAATGCGCCAACTAACAATTCGTATGAATTTGTTTGTATTCCTTCGGCAAATCCTACAAGAATGACTGAATTTAGTCAATCCATGCAAACCCCTCAGGAAAGACCTTATATCGTTCATCAAAACAATATCAATCAGCAAATAATTGAGCATAAAGCTTCTAAAACTTGGGCCTATTCATTGCCTTCTAGCAATACAACAATTACTGATGGTTTTATAATATCCAATGATACCCCTTGTTTGGCGATGTATAAAGGTTTAACCGAAAACAGTTTAACAATTGTTTTGTCGGTAAGCAACCCTGATTTAGGAAATTCGCCTTCTACACCGAAAGTAATTACTTTAAAATTAAAGTATCAATGGAATTTATTGCAACCCAATCCAAAAGTCAATATTGTTTCTGCTGATGCAACCGAAACTATAATTCAATTCACTACTACTGATGGACTTCCAGTTGAAATTAATTTGGAATTAGAAGATTCAAGTGTTTTGTCTGTTGCAAATTCTGTACTTCCAAATCAATCTCATACAATTGTTACTTATCCAAATCCTGTTAATGATTATCTTTATATCCAGACGTTGGAATTGAAAACCAATGCTAACATTCGCATCTACAATACCCTTGGCGCTAAAGTTCAGGAAATTGGTTTTACCAAAGCTACACAAAAAGTGTCTGTTGGAGATATACCAGTTGGCACTTATTTTGTAGTGGTTCAAAACGGAACGGAGACCTTTAAGAATACCATTATTAAAAAATAAAACACAATTCAAATCAAAAGACAGTTTGAATTTTTGATTGAAAATTAAAAAAATAAGTTACCTTAATTCAATACTAAACATACTATGAAAATAGAGACTAAAAGATTATTTATAACGGCTCTTTTGGCAACAGGAATTCACTGCTTTTCACAACAAAAAGCAAATTATCCTGCCAAAGAATCGTTTGAAAACGCCACTTCAATTGCCAATTTCAAGAAGAATAATTCGAGTACTTTGACGATCAGTAAAACCCATCACCAATTTGGAGAATCATCATTGCAATGGGAATGGTCTGGGGAAAGTTTTTTTAAAACCTCTACTATCAAAATATTAAACAAAAAAGAAAGTTCCTTATTGTACGGCGATTTTTTTCCAGCGAGTCCCACTTTGGTAATGTCAATTTATAATGAAAAAGCCCAAAGTGAAGAAATCAAAATTGCTTTTGAAAAAGAGGGTAAAGATATAGTATGGTTTCCAATTAAATTAGACTTTACGGGCTGGAGGACTATTCGAGTTCCTTTCTTTGAAATGAGTGGAAATCCACCAGCTAAAAATATGGATTTTGTTTACGACACCTTCAAAGTAAGTTGTAATGCAACAAAAAGCAAAGGGAAATTATACTTTGATGACATTGTATTTTCTCAATATATGGACGATCGTTTTCCTTATCCAGATGTAATGGTTCCTATTATCAAACGTGATTTAGAAGTAGGAAGCGATCATTGGATGCCTTTGATTAGAGATTTGAAACGAACACAAAATATCAAATTGCAGCCCGTTTCGGAAGCACAGAAAAAAGAAATTGCTATTATTGAAAAACGAATCGATGATACTTTTGATAAAAACACAGCCAAAAAAGACAATTTAGCAGAAGCCAAAAAAGAATATGCTAAACTAAATTTAGTGGTGAAGGAAACTGTTTTGGGGCCTCCATTAACTTTTAAACTTCCAGAAATTTACTTTGATAAAGAGGATGCGAATCAAAAAATAAGTATCGATGTATTAGATTATGGGAAAATTATAAAAAAATTAGCTAATTTTTATCTTCAAAGTACGGATAAAAATAAAGCTGAAATTGAAGAAATGTTTCTGAACGCAACTCGATATTTTCTTGATCAAGGTTGGCAAGAAGGAGCTTCTGGAGGAACAAGACATCATATAGGTTATGCGCTAAAAGAAGTTACGGATGCTTTTTATATGATGAAACAACCCTTAAAAAAAGCAGGTTTGTTAGATCCCGCAGGAGCTAGTTTGCAATGGATTTTTAATTTAGGCAAAGTCCTTGGCCCTGATACTGAATTTGAATCTAATATTGATTATTACAACACCCAATCCTACTATCATTTAATGTTGATTTTTATGATGGATAATGTGGAGAAACAAGCGGCTTTATTAACGACATATTCAAATTATATCTCAAAAACTTTAGCACAAGAAAATGAGATTGGCGTGTTTAAAGTCGATGGCACTTCTTGGCATCATAACGGGCATTATCCCGCTTATGGAATGGGTGCTTTTCGCAGTCTTCCCTCCGTGTTTTTTTCGCTTTCAGGCACACAATTTAGAATTAGTGAGGCAGGTCACGCCAACTTCAAAAAAGCATTTATGACCACTCGTTTGTACAGTCAATTGTATGATTTTGGTTTTGGAATTTCAGGCAGACACCCACTAGATGACAGTAATACTATAAATTCCTTAAAAACGCCTTTTTTATTGATGGCTCGTTCTGGAAATCCTGAAGGAACTTCGGAAATTGACAAAGATGTGGCTGCCGCTTATTTAAGATTATGGGGCAAAAGTGATAAACTGAATAGTGCATTGTTCAAAGACAAGTATCAAATAGAAGAAGAAAAATTACCCGGTTATAAAGTACTTCCTTATGCTGCATTTGCGGTTCATAGGAGAAATGATTGGGCGGCATTCATTAAAGGATATAGTAAATATGTATGGGCATCTGAAATATATGTGGATGAAAATCGATACGGAAGATACCCTTCAAACGGTAGTATTCAAATTAATTATAGTGGAGGAAGTGAAGCGAGTGGCTTCAAACAAGAAGGTTGGGATTGGAATCGCTATCCCGGAACGACCATTATTCATCTTCCTTTAAATGAATTGGAACCTCAAATTCCATTATTAATGTTTAAGTCAACAGAAACTTTTGCTGGTTCCGTAACATTAAACGATAATGGTGTTTTTGGTATGAAATTGAACGAGTCTAAAGGAGAAAATGCCGATGGAAACGAAAAAAACTTAGGTTTCCCCGGAAAGCTTAAAGCTAATAAATCAGTATTTTCTTTTGGTGAAAAACTAATTTGTATTGGTACAGGAATTTCAAGTGTGGATACCGTAAATTCAACAGAAACCAACTTATTTCAAAATGCTTTAACGACTACGTCAATGCCTATTTTTTCGTCTGAAATGAAAACAATTTCTACTTTTCCTTACCAAGCATCAATGGAAATTGTTGGTCAATCTAAAAAATGGATTATTGATGCCTATCACAATGGATACTATATTTTAACACCCAATACCATTCAAATCAGAAGACAATCACAAGAATCTTATTACAATGAATATTCTATTAATACTGGTAAAAAACATTCCGATAAGAGTTTAACAAATACCAAAGGAGATTTTGCCACTTCGTGGATCGAACATGGCAAAGCTCCTAAAGACGCCTCATATCAATATGTGATTTATCCAGGGCTTCAACAAAAAGACATCGATTCTTTTGATCAAAAAGTAAAAAATGATAATTCGTATGAAATTCTAAGAGCCGATAATGTAGCTCATATCGTAAAAGACAAGGAAACTTCGACCACAGGATTTGTCATATTTGATGCTACTGCAGCCTTGGATAATGATATCTTAAAAAGTGTTTCAGTTCCTTCACTTTTAATGATTAAAAATGAGACAAAAAATTTGACTATAAGTGCAGTGCAGCCCGATCTTAATTTTGAAAAGTCTGAAGGCAAATCAATTAGTGGTTATAGTATGCCTGTTGAATTGACTATTACTTTAAAGGGAACTTGGAAATTAAATCCCGACTCGACTGCAAAATCAATTTCAGTTTCTGGTGGCAATACCATTATAACTGTAGAATGCAGACATGGGTATTCGAATAAAATTAATATTGTAAAACAATAATTTTTTTGATTATGAAGAAAGAATATGAAATAGTGTTTTGGTGATTTCAATATGATAGAAAAAGAAAAAAAATCAAAGCCCAGCATTTTTTTAATAATAACCAAACTCAATTAAGTAGAACCATTTCGAGGTAAAAAATAAAATCTAATACTATTATAAATATGAAACCACTAAAAATAATTACCTTATCAATATCGCTTTAATAACAGCAATATTAACCGCCCAAGAAATAAAACCAACTGAAGTTAAAAAAGTTATGGAGCGAGTTGCCGATTGGCAAATGGGACATATGGACGATTTATATACTTCCGTAAAAGACACAACCCCTTTTACGCACCACGCATTAGATTGGACAAATGGCGCCATGTATGTTGGCATGGTAAAATGGGCAGCTATGGCAGATAGTGATAAATATTACAACTGGCTTAAAGACATTGGAGATAAAAACGATTGGAAACTACATTATAGAAAATACTTTGCCGATGATCATACAGTAGGGCAATTATATCTTGATTTGTATAGTAAATATCATGATAAAAAAATGATTGCGCCAACTCAAGAACAATTCGATTTTATTCTATATCATCCTGCAAAAGTATCATTAATGTGGGACACTCCTTACGATCAAGATCGTTGGAATTGGTGCGATGCCTTATTTATGGCGCCACCTGTTTGGGCTAAATTATATAAGGCTACAGGAGATAAAAAATACCTTGATTTTTTAATGACCGAATACAAAGCAACAACCGATTTATTATTTGATAAAGAAGAAGATTTATTTTTCCGTGATTCCCGTTTTATTGGTAAAATAGACCAAGGCACAAAACTCTTCTGGGGACGAGGGAACGGATGGGTATTTGCAGGTCTTACTAGTATAATGGATTCATTAGACCCAAACCCCAAAGAATACGAGTATTTCTTGACTATTTACAAAAAAATGGCGGCTAAATTACTTAAACTTCAAACGCCAAAAGGACATTGGGCAATGAGTTTGCTGAATGATGCAGCTTACCCATCACCAGAAACAAGCGGGTCTTTATTTAATATTTTTGGTTTAGCTTGGGGAGTGAATAAAGGTATTTTGGATAAAAAAACCTATGAACCAGCAATTAAAAAAGGATGGAAAGCAATGGTAAGTTATGTTACAAAAGAGGGGAAGTTAGGCTATGTTCAGCCTATTGGAGCAGCACCTGGCGATTCTTTCCCTGATAGAACTGAAGTTTATGGAATTGGGGCATTTTTATCTGCAGGTTCAGAAGTGTATAAATTATACGGAGGAAAATAAATCAACAATTGACTATTCTTATGAAAAATTTTATTACAGTAATAATTCTGATTGTAACAAGTTTAACTGGTTTTTCGCAGCGCAAAGCAGAAGATCGTCCCAATATAATCATCGTGTATTTTGATGATATGGGCTACGGCGACATTGAACCTTATGGAATGACTGGTATTCCGACTCCTAATTTTAATAAACTAGCTAAAGAAGGCATACGATTTACCCATTATAACGCCGCACAAGCAGTTTGTACTGCTTCAAGAGCCTCTTTGTTAACAGGTTGCTACCCAAATAGATTAGGGATGTATGATGCTTTGAGACCTTGGTCGACCACGGCATTAAATCCAGAAGAGGAAACTATTGCTTCTTTAGTGAAACAAAAAGGGTATAAAACAGCGATGTTAGGCAAATGGCACTTAGGGTGTAAAGCCCCGTTTTTACCGCTTCATTTTGGTTTTGATAGCTTTTATGGATTTCCATATTCTAATGATATGTGGCCTAGAAATTATGAACTTGAACCTGTAGACAATGGATTTCCTCCCCTGCCAATTATAGAAGGAGATAAACAAATAGGAGCTTTATTGACTATTGAAGATCAAGGACTCACAACAGCAACATTAACCGAAAAAGCCGTCAATTATATTAAGGAAAATAAAAAGAATCCTTTCTTTTTGTATTTAGCACATCCAATGCCACACATACCATTGGCAGCCTCTCCAAGATTCAAGGGAAAAAGTGAAATGGGATTATTTGGTGATGTTATTATGGAGTTAGATTGGTCTGTTGGAGAAATAATGAACACCTTGGATAAAGAAGGTATTTCAAAAAACACGATCTTAATTGTAACCAGCGATAACGGCCCTTGGAGACGTTTTGGAAACCAAGCTGGATCTACTGGAGGTTTTAGAGAAGGAAAAACTTCGGCTTGGGAAGGTGGAACAAGAGTTCCTTGCTTTGTGCGTTGGCCTGGAAAATTGGAAGCAGGTGGAGTAAATAGTAAATTGATGGTGAATATAGATATTTTAACAACTATTTGTGCGATAACAGGAGCACCTCTTCCAAAAAAGAAGATTGATGGAATAAATATGTTATCCGTATTAGAAGGAAAAGCAAAAGAAAGTCCTCGTGACGTTTTCTATTACTATTTTAGTGGTGACTTAAAAGCAATTAGATATAAAAATTGGAAACTGGTATTACCCCATATTGATAGTGATCAAACCTCTGGACTACCTGGCAGAGATGGACACGAGGGAGAATCTTTCAATGTTCGAGTGAAGATGGGATTGTATGATTTGGCTCATGATCCGGGAGAAACTTGTGATGTACAGGCTGTATATCCGGAAATGGTCCAAAAAATATTGCTTTATGCAGAGGAAGCCCGTAAAGATTTAGGAGATACTTTCACGAATAGAAAAGGGGCTAATGTTCGCGAACCTGGCAGACCAAAACTATAAATTATTTAGATTTACTTTTTTAACAAAATAAAGAGAATGAAAAAAATACTAATAGCTATTGTACTCCTGTTATCTTTAGCATTGCCACAACATGCTAATGCTCAGCAATCCAAAATTACTAAGTTGATAATGGATTGAGCAATGGATGATCTTAAAAAACCAATTAAATCTGGTGACGCCAATGCCGAAGCGACTTTAAAAACAATGCAGCCTGAAGGCAGCTGGAAAAGCATTCCTTATCAAAGCAAAGAAAGGTCCGTTTGGCCACCAATTGATCATCTTCAAAATTTGCAAATTTAATAGCCGCTTATGTTGAAAAAGGGAGTCGTTATTATGCAGATGAAAAACTATTTAACCAAATTTCTAAATCATTTCAGTTTTGGTACGATAACAACCCAAAAAGTGATAATTGGTGGTGGAACGAAATCGCCAATACACGGGAGATGGGTAAGATCCTAATTATGATGCGCTATGGAAAACAACAATTAAATACGGAATTGGAGAACAAGTTAATCGAAAGAATGAAAGAAGGGAAAGGTATTGATAAACAAACAGCTGCCAATAAAATAGATGTCGCGTTGCATTATTTATACCGTGGTTTATTAACTGATGACCAAAAATTAATTCAATTTTCAGTTGACCAACTTTTCGAACCAATTCAGCTTGTTTACAACAACGAAGGCATACAGTATGATTATTCTTATTTGCAACATGGTCCCCAACTTCAGATTGCTAGTTATGGATCTGTTTTTTTTTCTGGAATTTTAAAAGTTGCCGATTTAGTGAGAGAAACTGAATTCGCATTAAAGGATGAAAAATTAACACTATTTTCAAAATTCTATCGTGAAACATATTTAAAATCTATTCGTGGAAGTGTTATGGATTTTACTGTAGCTGGTTGTGGAATAAGTAGAGCGAATGCATTAAATAACATTAACGAGCAGAGTAAACTTGAAATAGTAAAGAATTTAGACCCTAAACATTCTAATGATTGGGATGCGGCAATTGCTAGAACATCAAATAAAAAAGAAGCAGGATATGAAATAACTCCTTATCACAAACAATTTTGGGTTGGAGATTATGTGCAGCACAGCCGAAATTCTTATGCATTTAACGTTCGTATGGTAAGCAAACGCACCTACCGCATTGAGTCTATTAATAAAGAGTATCTTTTTGGTAAATACATTTGCGATGGAGCTACCAATATTCAGCTACACGGATCAGAATACTACAACATTATGCCTGTTTGGGAATGGGATAAAATACCAGGTATTACCAGTAGAGATTATACTACTGATCGTATAATTGACCAATATTATAGACAACCCGGAACTACTGATTTTGTGGGTGGAGTTTCTGATGGTATTTATGGTACCAGTGCATATACAATGGATTGTGACAGTGTACAAGCCAAAAAATCTTGGTTCTTTTTTGACAAAGAAATTGTTTGTCTGGGAGCGGGAATCAATAGCAATACTACAGAATCTATTACCTCCACAATCAATCAATGCTGGTTAAATGGAAATGTGCAAACTATTGAAAATAAAAATGTTGGTAAAGGAAAAATACTTGAATTCAAAAACAAAAACCACAATTGGGTATTACACGACGGAATTGGTTATTATATCCCACAGGAAGCAGATCTAAGTCTAAGTACAGAAGTTCAAAACGGAAATTGGTATCAAATAAATAATGCGCAATCCAAAAAAGAAATTTCGGGAGATGTTTTCAAACTTTGGATTAACCACGGCCACAAGCCAATTAATGCAAAATATGCCTATATTGTAATACCTGGACTAACCGACGTTTCTGATTTGGAAAAGTTTAAAGAATCAGACATTCAAATTGTGACCAATACCGAAAACATTCAAGCGGTTTATCATAAATCATTGGATATGGTTCAAGCCGTTTTTTATCAAGCAGACACTTTAAAATTAGAAGGAATGGAAATAACTACGGACAAACCTTGAATTATAATGGTCAAAAATGTAATAGGAAAACAGATTTGGTCAGTTGCTGATCCTCTTCAAAAAGAAACCCAAATCAATCTTGGTATTAAAGATTTAAAATCAGGAAAAAGCAAAAAAATTCAAGCTCAATTACCTCAAAAAGAATTAGCAGGTTCAACGGTTACACTTTGATAAATTTGAGAGTAGAAATCGAATGATTTCTAACATTTCTAACTGTGCCTTTTACAAATTGCAAATCCGAGAGTTTAAAGCATAAAAAAAACTCCAACATTTCTGTTGAAGTTTCTTGGTGGGCGATGAGGGGTTCGAACCCCCGACCCCCTCGGTGTAAACGAGGTGCTCTGAACCAGCTGAGCTAATCGCCCCAATTGTGGGTGCAATGTCTTTCGTTATTGCGAGTGCAAATATACATCACTTTTTTATATTCACAAGTAAAATAAACAAAAATTACAAAATTTCTGCCACTACAAAAGTGCTTCCGCCAATGTAAATGAAATCAGATTTTGATGCGTTTTCCAATGCTGCGGCGTAAGATTTTGAAACAGAATCATATACTTTTCCGTTAAGTCTAAATTCGGCTGCTTTTTCCTTTAATAAAAAAGCGTTCAAACCACGGGGAATATTGGGTTTACAGAAATAATAAATGGCATTAATTGCAAATAAGGGCAAGATTTCATCCAAATCTTTGTCGTTTACCACGCCCAAAACAATATGCAGTCTGTCAAATTTTTCTTTTTGGATTTGTTGCATAACACTTTCTAATCCATTTTTGTTGTGTGCTGTATCACAAATTACTTTTGGATTTTCACCAAGTTGTTGCCATCTTCCTTCGAGTCCTGTATTTTTACCAACATTCAATAGACCAGATTTTATATCCGTTTCATAAATTTGAAATTCCTTTTGGGAGTTTAGTATTGCAATGGTTTGCAAAACCGTTTTTTTGTTGTGTTTTTGGTAATCTCCAATTAAATCTGATGGATAATTTTCTGAAATTAAATTGGAAGCAAAATAAATCTCTGAATTATTTTCTTTGGCTTTGGCCAAAAAAACTGGTTTTGTTTCGGGGGTATATTCTCCAATAACAACAGGAATATTGGGTTTAATAATTCCTGCTTTTTCAAAAGCAATAGCCTCCAATGTGTTTCCTAAAAAATGGGTGTGATCCATTGCAATATTCGTAATGACCGAAACTAAAGGATTGATAATGTTCGTAGCGTCCAATCTTCCTCCCATTCCCACTTCGATGATGGCGATATCTACTTTTTCTTTTGCAAAATACTCAAAAGCTAAACCCACGGTCATTTCGAAGAAACTCATATCATTAACTTCAAAAAAAGTCTTGTTGTTATTGATGAATTCACACACAAATTCTTTCGAAATTTCTCCAGAACTTTCAGGATTAATTATTTTGATGCGTTCTCTGTAATCTCTTAAATGTGGCGAAGTATATAAACCTACTTTGTATCCCGCTTCTTGAAGAATCGATGCCAACATATGAGAAGTGGATCCCTTGCCATTGGTTCCTGCAACGTGAATACATTTTAGATTTTGCTCTGGATTACCAAGATGATTCGCCAGCAAATAGGCATTGTTCAAATCTTTTTTATAAGCCGAAGCGCCTTGTAACTGGTACATTGGTAGTTGCTTAAACATCCAGTTGATGGTTTCTTGATAGTTCATTTTCTGGGATTAATGCTGATAAATAACCTATTGTGTTAATTTGAAATTATAGATTATTTTTCCAATTTGTGTGCTAGGTGCAGAGTTGTCAGATTGCCATTTGGTATTCATGGCAGCTATTTTGGCTTGGTCTAACAAACATTTTGCAGTATTAGTAGTTCCTTTTACTCCTGGATTTGCAGACACAACCCTACCGTTTTGATCAACTGAAATTTGTACTACCACAATTCCTTGTTCGTTGTTGCATAAATACCTTGGTTCAGGTTTGTTTAGTGCTTTTCTATTCCCTAATTGGTAATTTCCATTTCCTGTTCCATTTCCTGATCCATTTCCATAACCGCTACCGTTGCCTAAACCGTTGCCAGACCCATTTCCTCCTCCTGATCCATTTCCAGAACCAACACCGCCATTATATCCTTTTGTATTTGGATCACCATTTAGTTTTCCTTTGTTTCCGCCAGATTTGTCGTCACCATCTCCCGATTTGTTGGAGCCATTTAGCAAACTGGACAATGCATCGGTTGTTGATTTGGAAGGTTTTGGGACTTCTTTTACGACTGGTTTTGTAGTGATAATTTTTTGAGTATTCTTTGTTTGTGAAATCACAGGTGCTTCGGTAGTTTCTTGTGTCAAAATTTTTTCAACTTGAGAAATCGTTTTTACTGGAACCGCTTTTGCAATGGGAGTAGATAAATCTTTGGACCGATAATTTTTTCCAGACCCTACTTCGCTATTGCCAAAATTAATTGCAATTTCACCGCCGCCACCGCCACCTTCAAGTTCATCCGGAATTGGGTCAATGGTTAATTTCATAAAAAGCAATAGCAAAAACAACAGTATAAATAATACTGCTGTCAAGCCAAATGATTTTTTTTCGTATTCGGTTTCTAAAATTTTCATTCGATTGCTATTTTGGACTTACTGCCAAAACAATTTTGAATTTATTTCTATAAGCAATATCCATTACACTTACCGCTTTTTCTATAGGAACTCCTTCTTCTACGTGCAAAAGTAGGGTTGGATCTGTTTGATTAGCAAGCATTGCTTTTAATTTATCTTCTAATGCATTTTCGGCATATTTGTCTTTGTCAATAAAAAATTCAAGATTTTTATTGATACTTACCGAAACATTTTTCACTTCATCTGTTTTGCCAGATGATTTTGGCAATACTAAATCCAAAGCATTGTTTGAAACAATAGTTGTTGACGCTATCATAAAAAAGATAAGTAGCAAAAACACAATATCCGTCATGGACGACATGTTGAATTCGGCCGAAACTCTATTTCTTCCTCTTAAATTCATAATTAAGCTGGTTCGTTTAATAAGTCTAAAAATTCAACTACGTTGGCTTCCATTTGGTTTACAATTTTATCGGTTTTTGTAACCAAGTGATTGTAACCCACATAAGCAATAATTCCTACAATCAAACCAACAACAGTTGTCATCATGGCGGTATAAATTCCTTCGGACAAAGTGCTCATCTCAATTTTATTACTGCCACTTTCAGCCATTTTGTGAAACGCAATAACCATCCCGACAACCGTTCCTAGAAAACCAGTCATTGGACCTGCTCCAGAAATTGTCGCAAGCATACTCACGTTTTTTTCCAATTTGTAAATTTCCAATTTTCCAGCATTTTCAATAGCTGTGTGAATATCTGCTAATGGTTTTCCGATTCTCGAAATTCCTTTTTCAATCAATCGCGCCACAGGAGAATTGGTTTGGGCACAAAGCATTCTAGCCGAATCAATTTTGCCATTTGTAATATGAAGTTTAATATTATTCATAAAATTAGAGTCAATTTTTGAAGCAGCATTAATTGCCAATAATCGTTCAAAATAAAGGTATATAGCAAAAAACAGCATAATAAAAATAACAGCCATAATAGTCTTACCAGCTGGACCGCCGCTAAATACAATGTCTATTACGGATAATTCTATTTTTGGTGCCACTTTATCAAGAACTTGTGTTGCTATCGCAGTTGAATCAATTTGAAGAAAAGTTATCATTTTTGAATGGGTTTAATATTTTTTAAATTTTTTATAAAATAGTAGATTCCGTTTAATGAACGTGTAAACCTAAGAAAAATTGTTATTTAAAGAAATGTTCGATGGCAATAAAGCAAAGTGCACCACTTATAAATCCGGTAAAAGCAAGCCAAGTTATTTTTTTTAGATACCAAATAAAATCTATTTTCTCCATTCCCATTGCGGCAACTCCAGCTGCTGAACCTATTATAAGCATACTTCCGCCAGTTCCAGCACAATAAGCAATGAAATGCCAAATGGCACTGTCAACTCCAAAAGTGTACATTCCCATCGTAGCTGCAACCAAGGGAACGTTGTCTATCACAGATGAAAAAACGCCTAATAAAACCACTACAACATCCATATTTGGAATAGCATTGGACAGGTTTTGAGCTGCATAACGCAGTGTTCCAACTTGTTCGTCTTGAATGCTTCCAAAAACTAATGTTTCAAGACATCCTACAGCCAGTAAAATCCCTAAAAAGAATAAAATACTGGAAAACTCAATTCGTGACAATGCGGTATGAACGGAATATCTACTGTTATTCTTTTTATCGAAATTCTCTTCGGGATGAATGAATTCTGAGACTAACCAAACAATACCAAGGCTGAAAACCATTCCTAAATAAGGTGGCAAATGCGTGATGGTTTTAAATATAGGAACAAAAATTATGGCTCCCAAACCTACATAAAGCATTTTTTTGCTACTTAATACTATTTCTTGTTCCTCATTCTCACGTGATTTTGTGATTTTAATTTTGCCCTTAAAAGCGTCCAAGCGGGAGGCAATCAAAAACGGAACAGCGAAACAAAGTATGGAAGGAACAACTACATGCTCCATTAATCCTGCGGTTGTAATTTTGTTAGCAATCCAAAGCATAGTTGTTGTAACATCTCCAATTGGTGACCAAGCACCACCCGCATTTGTTGCTATAATAATTAAGGATGCAAACCAAAGCCGTTCTTCTTTGTTCGAAATTAATTTTCGCAAAACAGTAATTAATACAATTGTAGCTGTAAGATTGTCAATGATGGAAGAAAGAAAAAACCCAATAATTCCTAAAATCCATAATAGTTTTACCTTACTTTTTGTTCGTATGGCATTTTTTATGATGTCAAAACCTTTATGCAAGTCGATAAGTTCTACAATTGTCATGGCTCCAATTAGGAAAATTAAAATTTCAGAAGTGGAACTAAACTGATGTCTCAAGGTGTTTAAGAATCCTTCTTTTTGAAGTTCAATATCACCTAATCCTATATTGAAAACGGTTCCTTTTTCATCAATAATTGAAAACCAACCAAAATGAAAACCAATCGATAAAAAAGCCCACATTATGGAAGCCATCAATAAGGCAGGAACAGATTTGTCAAGTTTTAAGGGATGTTCAAGTGTAATTAGTAAGTAACCAATGATGAATAAGAATACTAAAATAACTTCCATAAATAAATTTTTAATGCTATTGCAAATGTAATTTTTTGATATTTAAAACACGTGTTTATTGCGAATTATCAGAAAACTATTTTGCTAAATTCAGAACTTTCGATTAATAAACAGTCAAATTTTAAATTCAAGTGCTATAAATTATTCCTGAACTATGATCCATTTTTGCTCCTGTCACACTACTCAAAACATTGATTTCATTCCGTAATTTTAAAACACCAAGCAAAGCAAAAATCAAAGCCTCTTTGAATTCAAGAATTTTTGGCGATGGAATAACAAGTTCAATTTCAGGTAAATGAGATTGAATTCTTTCAATTAGAAAGTCATTATAAGCACCACCACCTGTAACCAACATTTGTGCTTTATGATCATTGTGTAGTTCAAATAAATGCATTGCCAAAGCCGTTTGAATAGCTACGTGTTCTGTAAAAGTGCGTAACTTATGTTCAATAGAAATTTCAAAATTTTCAATTAATGGAATGATTGTTTCCTTTACAAATTCAAACCCCAATGATTTAGGAAAAGGTTGTTTGTAAAAATCCAAGTCATTTAATTGGTTCAGCAAATTTTCGTCTATAATTCCTGTTCGAGTGATTCTACCTTTGTCATCATAATTTAGACCTAATTGATTGGCATAGTAATTCAAAACAGTGTTCACGGGCGAAATATCAAAAGCAATTCGATCCTCTTTTTGTTCGAAAGAAATATTCGAAAAACCACCTAAATTAATGCAATAATCGTATTCCGAAAATAAAAGTCGATCACCAATAGGAACTAATGGAGCGCCTTGTCCCTCTAATTTTACATCTTGAACTCTAAAATCACAAACTACGGTTTGATGAATTAAATTAGCAATTTCTGGCAAGTTGCCTATTTGCAGCGTAAAGCCATTTTGCGGTTGATGTAAAATGGTGTGACCGTGTGAACAAACTGCGTCCAAATTCTCAATTTTATGTTTTTCGATAAAATTCGAAATAATCGAAGCGAGAAGTTTTGTATAATCCTCATTTAATTTTTCAAGTTGAATTTCAGAAAAATCTACTGCTGATTTTAGTTGATTAATCCAGTTTTGGCTGTAGCCAATGGTTTCACTTTCAAGAATTTCAAAAGTCCATTTTGTGTCGATTAATTGGAATTTAATGTGCGATAAATCAACGCCATCCAGCGATGTTCCTGACATAACACCAATTACATTGTAGTGGTTTTTTTTCATTAGTCAAATTTACAAATCAAAATTGAAAAGTTCGGGATAAAAATATATCTTTGAATGTATTTTTATAACAAATAACGTCATTTATTTTAAATATTTATGGAATGAGCATAACGGAAATGCAATGCAAAAACCGATAAAGATATATGCGACCCGAGCTTTAGTGAATCGTCGTAGCAATTACATATTCCTTTAAAAAACAAATAATATCTACATATGAATTTTAATCTAACCGAAGAACAATTGATGGTGCAGCAAGCCGCCAGAGATTTTGCCCAAAACGAATTGTTGTCTGGCGTAATTGAAAGAGATGATAAGCAAATTTTTCCTGCAGAACAGGTCAAAAAAATGGGAGAACTTGGATTTATGGGAATGATGGTAGATCCAAAATATGGCGGAAGCGGACTTGATGCGATTTCCTATGTTCTTGCAATGGAAGAAATTTCGAAAGTCGATGCTTCGGCTTCGGTGGTGATGTCTGTCAATAATTCTCTTGTTTGTTGGGGTTTGCAGGAATTTGGCAGCGATGAACAAAAAGAAAAATGGCTGCCACTTTTAGCTTCGGGTCAAATTCACGGCGCTTTTTGTTTGAGCGAACCAGAAGCGGGGAGCGACGCCACTTCACAGAAAACCACTGCTATTGATATGGGAGATTATTATTTGGTCAATGGGACAAAAAACTGGATTACTAATGGAAATACCGCTTCGTTTTATATTGTTATTGCACAAACCCATGTCGAGAAAAAAAGCAAAGGAATTAATGCCTTGATTATGACCAAAGATATGGTTGGATTTTCAGTAGGTCCCAAAGAACAAAAAATGGGAATTCGTGGTTCGGATACGCATTCGTTACTATTCAATGATGTAAAAGTTCCCAAAGAAAATCGCATTGGTGAAAATGGTTTTGGATTCAAATTCGCTATGAAAACCTTGGCTGGAGGAAGAATTGGAATTGCTGCTCAAGCTCTAGGAATTGCTTCTGGTGCATACGAATTAGCATTGAAATATTCAAAAGAACGCAAAGCATTTGGAACTGAAATTTGCAATCATCAGGCAATTGCCTTCAAATTAGCCGATATGTTTGTCAATATTGAAGCGGCTCGCCACCTTTGTTTAAAGGCAGCTTGGGACAAAGACAATCATCATAATTATGACATTAGTGGAGCAATGGCAAAACTTTTTGCCTCACAAACTGCAATGGACACAACTATTGAAGCAGTCCAAATTCACGGCGGGAATGGTTATGTTCGCGAATATCATGTGGAGCGATTGATGCGCGATGCCAAGATTACTCAAATATATGAAGGTACTTCCGAAATACAGAAAATCGTAATTTCAAGAAGTATTATTGCGGGATAAATTAAAAAGATCAATTAAAGTAAGCTCTTCAGAATTGAAAATTTGAAGGGTTTTTTGATTTAATTTTTATATATATTTACAGCTTTAGATTCTGTTTTATGTATGAAGATTTAAAATATTGGTATTTGCGTGATCATAAATTGTTTCGTACACTAAGTATGTCACAAATCAAACAATTATGTATTATTACAGGTTTTAAAAAAGCAAATAAAGGAGAAATTATTTATTTTTCTTCTTCAGATTTGCCACGAATTTTTCTGCTGAAAAAAGGAAATATAAAAATTATGGCCGTTGATGAAGATGGAAACGAAACCATAAAAGAGATTCTCCAAAAAGGGGATTTGTTTGGAGAATTAACTTTGGATGCCGATAATGACTCCAATGAATATGCAAAAGTAATATCAGACGATGTAGCAATTTGTAGTTTCTTGATGTCGGATTTTGAAGATTTATTGTTGCGAAATCCAAGTTTAGCCTTGTCCTACACCAAATTTGTAGGATTAAAAATGAAGCGAATTAGAAACAGTTATTCTAACCTAATTTCAAAGGACGCCAAAAGCAGATTGTACCAATTTCTAAGAGACTGGGCCGAAAAAGAAGGAAAAAAAACCGAAAACAAAGTGATTTTGGAGAATTATTTAACCCAAAACGATATTGCTCAGATTATTTGTACTTCAAGACAAACGGCTACTTTATTGCTAAACGAAATGGAAACGAACGGAACCCTTATTTATAACCGAAAAGAAATTTGCATTCCAGATATTACAAAATTGTAATATCAATAATTAATGAAGAACTAAAAAAATGGATTCAAATACAGATATTATCGTTGATTTAAAGGGCGAAAGTAATTTTGCTTTTGGTGAATTGTATAAAAATTATTTCAGGATGATTAACCATTTTGTTCTTAATAATAAAGGGAATTCTTCTGATGCAGAAGATATTTTTCAGGATACAATGTTGGTTTTTATCCAAAAGCTTCGACAAGATGATTTTCAATTAACAGCTTCTGTTAAAACCTATATTATGGCAATTGCCAAGCATTTATGGCTAAAAAAACTACGAAATTCTTACCATGAAATCGAATTTACTGACCTTCACGACAATAAATTCTTTGAAGAAATCACACTGTCGATTGAACAGGAAAAAACGTATTGGGACAAACTGCAGTATTATATGACCAAAATTACGGACCATTGTAGCCGATTGATGCACGATATGTTTTTTAAAAACAAACCTATCGAACAAATACAAAAAGAGCACGGTTATTCGACCAAACACAACGCCCAAAACCAAAAACACAAGTGCGTTGAACAAATCAGAAAAGTAAAAGAACAAGAAGAAAAAAAAGAATTTTAAAAAATTTTTCATTTTGGTGGGTGATTTATTGGATCAAATGGTATTAACCTTTGTAACCAATAAATAATTTACTATGAAAAGAAAAAAAATAATTAAAATTTTGCTGCTAATTCTCTTCATCGGATTAGTCACAGCGGGTTCAATTGTATATTATCAATTCAACCAACCGCATCGCAACGTTCAGGAATCTAAAACAGACTATAGTTTTAGTTCGAGTCAAATCGTCAAAGAATATTTGGCAAATGCAAAAGCGGCCAATGAAAAATATTTAGACGAAGAAGGCAATTCTAAAATTCTTGAAATAAAAGGAACTGTTGCAGAAATAACCGAAGATTTTAATAACCAAAAAGTTGTTTTATTAAAATCAAAAACGGACGATGCTGGAGTTAGTTGCACTTTTACTCCAGAAACCAACGCTTCTATTAATCAAATTCATATCGGAGAAACTATTGCTGTAAAAGGAGTTATCCGCTCCGGAGCAACTTATGACAAAGATTTGGGAATGTATGAAAATGTTATAATGGAAAAATGCAGTATCGTTTCTAAATAAATCTAAATCAATTCAATAATCAATAAAATTTTTAAAAATGAAAAAATCAATAGTAAGTATCGTTTCAGTTGTAGTTCTTGTATTTTCTGCAACACAATCTTATGCTCAAAAAGCAGTGAGTCAAAAAACCAGTATTAGTTTCTATTCTCATACACCCATTGAGGATATAAAATCTAATAATTACAAAAGTGTTAGCACGATTGACCAAACAACCGGCGAAATAGTCTTTTCTGTGCCAATGCAAAGTTTCGAATTTGAAAAAGCTTTGATGCAAAAGCATTTTAATAGTTCCGATTTTTTGGACACTAAAAAAGAACCAAAAGCAAAATTAGTGGCTAAAATCACAAATCTCTCTCAAATCAATTTCAAAAAAGACGGAACTTATAACGCGGATGTTTCGGGAGAATTAACTATAAAGGGAGTTGCAAAATCTATTAATGAGAAAGCTACGATTACTGTAAAAGGAACTTCTGTTTCTTTAAAAAGTAAATTAGACATTACGTTAGCCGATTATGGAATAGCTTTCAAGAAAGGAAAACCATCAACAAATATTGCAAAAACCATCGAAACTACTGTAGAAGCTGAATATTAAGAATATGAAAAACAAAATTTTAACAGCAATAGCAGTCATCATAGTGGTGGCTGCTTATGCGTTTAACAATCCAAAAGTGGATTTTAAAGCCGACAATAAAGATGGAATTCAATTCCGGAAAGGAACTTGGAACGAAGCATTGGCATTGGCAAAAAAAGAAAATAAACTTATTTTCCTTGATATTTATGCCACTTGGTGCGGACCTTGTAAAAAATTAAAAAAGCATACTTTTTCGGATGAAAAAGTGGGTCAATTTTATAATTCAAATTTTATAAACATTTCTTTTGACGGAGAGCAAGAGGAAGGATTAAAGCTCGTAAATCAGTATCATTTAACAGGATATCCATCATTGTTGTTCATAGATGCAACAGGTAAAGTAATTTTGGAAAGTGGTGGTTATATGAGCTCAGAAAAATTTATTCTATTAGGGGAATCAGTTTTGAAGCATTAATTTTGGTAAATATAGGTGCTTTGTAAACTATCTGACATATTGAGTTATTGTTTAGAATTACTTTTGATTAAATAATAGGAACTAACATTATGAAAAATATATTTTTAATATTTACGATACTTTTTGCAACCCATTTTACATATGCTCAAGGCTGCAGCGACGCAGGAATATGTTCTATTGGACACGGTTTTCAAACGAGCGAAAAAACGTCAAAAAACAGTATCGAAATGGGAACCATCTTTGGAGCGGGCGAATCCGATGTGACATATTTTTCTCCTTATGTTTCATATACAAGACGGTTTAACGATAGGTATTCGTTGACTAGCAAAGTAACTTTCTCTTCTGCTAGTGGTAGTTTTGGAACAAGAAGTCAATTGGGAGATGCGTTTTTGATTGGAAATTATGCTTTAAAAGTAAAAGATAGTAAACAGTGGAGTGTTCTAGTTGGTACTAAAATCCCATTCAATTCTTCTAATTTGAAGGTTAATGGAATTTCTTTGCCAATGGATTATCAATCCAGTTTAGGAACGATAGATTTATTTTTGGGAACCAATTTGCAGTATAAGAAATGGGATTTTAATGCAGCTGTTCAAATTCCTGTATTTAGTTTAAATAAAAACTCCTATTTTAAGGAATTCGGAGGAACAAATGATTTTCCTTCTACTAATTTATTCGAACGCCAGCCCGATGCTTTGCTTAGAGCTACATATTCGATAAAAATACCAAATAATAAATTCACTTTCAAACCCAATGTATTGTTTATTTATCATCTTGGAGAAGATAATTTTGAAAATATTTTTGGAAAAAGAGAAAATATTATTGGTTCTGATGGATTAACCATTAATGGAAATCTAATTAGTGCCTATAACATTAATAAACAAAATAGTGTTGAACTTTCGTTAGCTACACCATTTGTAGTTCGTGACGTTCGTCCTGACGGATTAACAAGAAAGTTTGTAGTTGGATTGCTTTATAAATACTCATTTTAATTCCTACACCTATGAAAACAATGCTCTATTTTATATTACTAACAATTGGATTGTCAGTAAATGCCCAAGATGTTTTGCCAAAACTGGCAACGGATATCGCTCCTCTTTTGGTAGGAGAAAAGATTCCAAGTATTATTCTTAAAACTGTAGATGATACAAATGTCGATTTAGCTGCTTTGATTGGAGCAAAAAAGACTATTCTGGTTTTCTATCGTGGCGGATGGTGTCCTTATTGTAATCTTCATTTGTCAGCTTTAGGAGAAGCCGAAAAGCAATTATTAGAATTAGGGTATCAAATAATTGCCGTGAGTCCTGATGCTCCCAAAAACCTGAAAATTACAGAAGAAAAAGATAAGGTAAATTATCTTTTATTATCAGATAGTAAAGGGGAATTAGCTAAAATAATGGGAATTGCATTTCAAGCACCAGAAAAATATGAGGCTATTTTATCTAAAGGTTCTGAGGGTATAAATACAAATGTATTGCCTGTTCCTTCGCTTTTTATAGTAAATTTAGAAAGTACAATAGAGTTTGAATTCATCACTCCAGATTACAAACACAGAATCACCAATGATTTATTAGTGGCTGCTGCAAAAGCATTGAAATAAACCTTGAAATTATGAAAATACTATCCTGGCTTTTGCGAATAACTCCAGCGGTAATTTTATTGCAAACCTTGTATTTCAAATTTACTGGAGCTGAGGAAAGTGTTTATATTTTTAAGACTTTAGGAATGGAGCCTTACGGCAGATTTGGCTCGGGAGTCATAGAATTAATTGCAGCAATTCTAATTTTAATTCCAAGAACAATGTTACTTGGTGCTTTAATAGGATGTGTTGTAATGCTGGGTGCAATTTTTTCTCATTTGTTAGTTTTGGGAATAGAAGTAAAAAAGGATGGTGGAGAACTATTTATTTTGGCAATAATTACCTTTATTTGTTGTGTCAAGTTAGTATTCCAAAAAAGAAAAACGATTCCAAATTTGTTAAAATTAAAACTGTAAATATGTTGTTGTCTTCCATAAAAAACAATCTTGATGAATTAATTGATTTAATAAATCAGTTAGGCAATGAAGAGTATTCCAAACCATGCATTCAGTTGAGCAATGCCAGTATTGGTGAGCATAGCCGACATATTATTGAAATGTTTCAATGCCTTGATGAGCAATATGAATCGGGTGTATTGAATTATGATGCGCGAAAAAGAAATGTTTTAATTCAAACTAATACTGATTTCGCTGTTGAGCAAATTATCATCATCCAAAACAATTTAGATAGGGAAAACAAAAAAATACTTTTAAAGCAAATGATTGACGGCAACGAAATCCAAGCTGAAAGTAATTACTATAGAGAATTACTCTATAATTTAGAACATTGCATCCATCATCAGGCCTTAATAAAAGTTGGAATTTTGCAATTTGAATCTATTGCCGTTAGCAAAAATTTTGGCGTAGCACGTTCCACTATCGAATACAGAACGCAATGTGCACAGTAAGTTTTGTTTCCTCCAATGGGAAAACCATTATTACTTCAAATCGTGATGAGAAAGTCGTTCGACCACCTGCCATTGCGCCAAAAAATTATTTAATAAATAATAAAAACATCATCTTTCCAAAAGATCCAAAGGCTGGTGGAACTTGGTTTGCTTCAGATAAAAACGGAACAGTTCTGGTCTTGCTCAATGGCGCAAAAGATAAACACAATGTCAAACTTCCGTATCGAAAAAGCCGTGGATTAATTGTTTTAGAGGTTATTAGTAGCTTATCTCCAAAAGATTTTTGGAAAGAAATCGATTTGGAAAATATTGAACCGTTTACCATGGTTTTATTTCAAAACAAGCAGCTTTTTCAATTGCGTTGGAATGGTATTGAGAAAGAAACCGTTTCTTTAGATCCCAATAAAAATTACGTTTGGTCTTCTTCCACTTTATATTCAAAAGATATTAGAGAAATAAGGTCCAATTGGTTTTTTGATTTTATTGCGTCAAAACCCGAAATTTCGGAAAAAGAAATGCTTCATTTTCATCGTCATACCGAAAATGAAAATCAAGAAAATGGGTTGGTTATTAATCGGAATGACAGCCTGAAAACATTGAGTATAACGCAGTCAATTATAGAAAAAAATAAAGTTTCAATTATGCATTACGATTTAATTGCCCAGAAAGAATTTTCCAAAACATTTATAACTATATAAATTTGAAGCTACTTTTTCATAAAATCACACATTGGGAATATTGGCCGTTTCAAATCGTCTATATTCCTATTTATTTTCTGTGGGTTTTTTATTCCATCAAGGCAAAATCACTATTTTTCTTTAATGCGTCCAATCCAACTATAAAAAATGGAGGATTTATGATGGAATCAAAAAAAGCCATTTATGATTTGATTCCACAGAAATATTATCCTAAAACGGAACTAATTAGAGAAAGAACTCCAATTGAAGAAGTTCTGAAAATAATGGACGATTGTTCAATAAATTATCCATTTATTGCCAAGCCAGACATAGGATTGCGCGGTTCTGGTGTCAAGAAAATCAATACATTTCAAGATTTACAAGTGTATGCCCAGAAAGCTGATTTTGATTATGTAATTCAAAATTTAATTCCATTTGAAAATGAAGTTGGCATTTTTTATGTTCGTTATCCTGATGAGAAAAAGGGCAAAATAACTGGAATTGTATCTAAAGAATTTCTGATAATTACAGGTGACGGAATATCAACTACCGAAGAATTAATTAAGAGAAATCCACGCTACGAATTGCAGTTGAAAGTGTTGAAACAGGAATATGGAGATAAGCTTCAAGAAATTGTTCCAAAGGGCGAAAAACTCAATTTAGTTCCCTACGGAAACCACGCTAGAGGCGCAAAATTCATTGAC